>CAVULE010000002.1:0-122678 GCA_963742315.1 uncultured Verrucomicrobiae bacterium | reverse complement strand
CACCGTTAGAATCCAGGCCCGCCCCCAGGTCATCAGCCCATCCGGATCGGTTTCAGGCGGGGTTGAAGAAAATACTTTTTCGGCCGCGCTAAGATCGCCTTTCCATTGAACCGCCATGAATCCTTTCAATGCACGTGCCTGAAACGATTGCGGCGACGCCGCGATGGCGCGATCAAGAACCTTGTCGGCGGTTTCGAAATTGCGCTGGGCGATGTAACTGAAACAAAGATTAATCAGCACGTTTGTGTTTTTCGGATCGAGCGCGGCGGCTTTTTCCAAATTCGCAGTTGATTCCGCCCACTTGCCCTGACGCCGCTGAATGGCGCCGATGGCCAAATAGGCTTGGGACTCGTTCGGCAGGCCGCGTCTGGCGATGTCGAATTCGGCCAGAGCGCGCTCGTAATCGCGATCGCCATAATAATAAGAGAAACCGAGAGCGAGATGGCCTTCGGGAAGATCCGGTTGCAATCGCAGGGCTTCGTCAGCGTTGAGACGCGCTTTTTCCCGCCGGCCGGGAGTCGGGTCGAAGCTATGATAGATCCAGCTCTCCACCATCGAGAGACCGGCAAAAGCCAGCGGCGAAGTTTGGATCGAGCTTGATCGCTTGTTCGAAAAGCGGCTCGGCCTTCAACGACGTGTCGTGAAACATGTCCGTTCGATTGGCGTAATCGTGTGCCTGAACGAAGAGCAGATAGGCGTCCGGATTTTGGGTTGGCCGGTGATCGAGACGTGCTTTTTCATTTGGCGAAAGTTTTGCCTGAAGAGCGGAGGCAATTTTTTGCGCGAGATCGGTTTGAATGGCAAAGACGTCGGTCAAATCGCGGTCGTAATCTTCCGCCCAAATGTGCTCGTCGTTGTTGGCATTGATCAACTGCACATTCACGCGCACCCGATTGCCGATGCGGCGAACGCTGCCTTCCAAAAGCGTGGCCACGCCGAGCGCTTTGCCGATTTCGCGGGCGTTGCGCATGCCCTCGCCCCGATATGACATGACTGACATGCGCGAAATGACTTTCAGGTCGCCGATCTTCGAAAGATTCGTCAGGATATCGTCCTGCATTCCGTCAGCGAAATAGGCGTTTTCCTTTTCATCGCTCAGATTTTGGAACGGCAGCACCGCGATCGACTTGTCGATCTTGCGAGCGGAGGCGCGCGGCAAGAGGAAGAAACCTGCCGCGGCCGAAACGATCACGCCGGTGCGCAATGAGCAAAATTAGATTGCGGCGACGATGCGTTCCGGGAGCTGGTACGGTCGGAGTTGCCCGAATCCCCTGGGCGGTGACGTCGTAGGCCCAGGCGAGAATCAGGGCGATCGGAAACCCGATCAGCAAGAGCACGACGACCAGGCGCAGCGTCCAATTTGGTAATTCCCATGCCGGGAAAACTGCCGATCCGATCTGAATGATGAATCCTGCCGCGATGATATAAGCGGCCGCGACTCGATAAACTTTTCGCCGCTGCAACTCCTCGAAAAAGCCGCTCATAAGAAGGAATTTAGATGCATCGCGCATCGCGATCATAACTCAATTCTTACTCAACTGTTATTACGACTTTTCCTCGAGCGTGGCCTTCTTCCAGATAGCGAATCGCTTCGGGCAGCTCACTCAATTTGTACGTCCGGTCGATGACCGGTTTCACCTTTCCGGACTGCATCATATCGCCCAGGATGGTCAGGTCGCTTTTCTTCAGTTCCGCCATCATCATTCCCATTTTCTGGCTTACGAACGGTGAGACCACCAGCGTCTGAATCAAACGACCGAAAGGTCCGATCCATCGGTTGTCGTTCGGTCCGCCGCCGCCGATCATGACGTATTTCCCTTCAGGGGTTAAGACTCCTCTGCATTCTGACAATGAATGGTTCGGAACGTTGTCGAGCATCACGTCGTACCGCTGCCCGCTCTTGGTGAAATCTTCTTTGGTGTAATCAATCACGTGATCCGCACCGAGCGATCGGACCATGTCCAGATTTCGCGTGCTGCACACGCCGGTCACATCTGCGCCGAATGATTTTGCGATCTGGACAGCAAAAGTACCCACGCCTCCCGACGCGCCGTTGATCAACACCTTCTGCCCCGGCTGGACTTTTCCTTTGTCGCGCACGGCCTGCAATGCCGTGATACCTGCGATGTTGATCGAGGCCGCTTGCTCAAAGCTGATGTTTGCCGGCTTGAGCGTGACGGCTCGGTCTGCGCGCGGACAAACGTACTCGGCAAAGGCCCCGTCTCGGCCACCGAACACCTCATCGCCTGCTTTGAACTGGGTGACGTTTTTACCCACTGCTTCAACCGTTCCCGCAAAATCAACGCCTAACCGTGTGTCTTTGGGTTTGCGCAGCCCAACACCCAGTGCGCGCATGATCATGGGCGTGCCTTCGATGAAGTGCCAGTCAAGCGGGTTGACCGAAGCCGCATGAACTTTGACCAGGATTTGATCGTCCGTCGGAGTGGGTTTCGCGATGTCGGCAAGCTTCAGGTTGGCCAAGCCGTAGTCGCAGTAAACAATGGCTTTCATCTTGTCGCCCTGTGCAGCGGTGAGCTGATCACAGTTGTTGGTTGACCTCCAGTAGGCGACAAACACGTACAGGAACGCGAGTATGAACAGGACAAGAACGATGCGGAAAATCCACTTCAGTATTCGTTTCATAAGCGGGATGAAGGTTTGAGATAAGGCAGGTTGTCAATCATGAGCGAAAGGTCAAAGGGCATCAGCCTGCGATTGATTGGGCGGGACTGGTTTCAATCCTTTAAAGAGAAGCCAAAAACTCACAATCAATTCGAATAAAGCCATCGGTGAGTCGAACAAATAGTCGTTAACGACTTTGTTGAACTGCGGGAAAATGAGAAAAACGAAAGCGCAGAGCACGCACCACGCGGATGCGATTACCCCAAAGATCGACAATCCCCTCGGAATGTAGCTCGACTTGAGCCACAACCAGGCGCAAACGGTCGCAGCCAATCCGAAGAACGGCAGGCCAACGTAGTAAGCATCAAAATTCGCCCCGATGTGTAATCTTGCCATGGCCTGCAATCGATCCGGCTCAAAGACTCTGCAAGTAACTCGCGTTGCTCAAGAGCCGCAGCGCGCCGAGGAGATTGAGCGGCGCAAGAAGCCACAACAAAGCGAACACCAAACGGAAGAGCGCTCCGATCAACGCGAGTCCGGGATTGATCGGCTTAAGAATCACATAAAGCGCCGTAAGCAGAACAATGACGCCCAGACTGTAAGTCAAAAAGCAAACAACCGTGACGCGAACCTGCGTTTGATGCTCCGCAAAGTTCTGCGCGGTCGCCGCCACATTGCCTGACACAACGAGAGGATTGAGCAACACGTAGTTGCCAAAGACCACGATTGCGAAGGTGAGCAGGCCACTCCAGCCCGCGACTTTTGCCGCGGTGCGTTGTGAATTGTCGATCTTGCTGGTTGTCATTTTTATTCTGTAGTGATGACCACTTTTCCGCGGGCATGGCCTTCTTGCAGATACCAAAGCGCTTTGGAGACCTGGCTGAGTTGGTACGTGCGATCGATGACCGGCTTTACTTTTCCAGATTGAATCAAGTCGGCCAGCGTCATCATATCCTTTTGATTGAATGACGCGATGTAGGTGACGAACTTTTGCGCGATGAACCGCGATCGAGCGATGGCGTAAAGCTCACCGACAAGTTTTCCCAGAATCCCATCGTGCCAACCCGCGCCGCCGATTCCGGCCATCACGCAAATCCCGTTCGGCGTTAAGACGCGGCGGCGCTCGGCGAATGAATGGTTACAAACGAGATCGAAGATCAGGTCGTAACATTCGGCCCCATTGGTGAAATCTTCTTTGGTATAATCAATCACGTGATCGGCTCCGATGGAGTGGACAAGATCGACATTGCGCGTGCTGCAAACGCCGGTCACTTCCGCGCCGAACGCTTTCGCGATTTGCACCGCGAAAGTGCCAACGCCTCCGGACGCCCCGTTCACCAAGACCTTTTGACCGGCCTGAATGTGACCTTTGTCGCGGAGACCCTGCAACGCGGTGATGGCCGCGACTGGAACCGCAGCCGCTTCTTCGAATGTGACGTTGTTGGGTTTGGGCGCGACCGCGCGGTCCGCCAAAACGCAAATGTACTCGGCAAACGCACCGGTCTTTCCACCGAACACTTCGTCACCGGTTTTTAGATTGGTTACATTTTTGCCGACGGCTTCAACGGTTCCGGAGTAATCGACACCGACGCGCGTCTCCTTGGGCTTGCGCAGTCCGGAGATCGGACGCAACGCCAACGGACCGGTGATCGTGAGATCGAGCGGGTTAACGGCGACCGCACGAACTTTTACCAGGACCTGGTTATCGTTGGGAATCGGCTTCTGGACGTCTTTGAGCTCGAGCACGTCTGGCGAACCGTACTCGCAATGAACAATCGCTTTCATTGGATTCGTGAGCGCGCTCGCGTTGCGAAAGCACTCGTTGGTCGACAGCCAGTAGGCGATGAACAGCCATGCCCCTAAGGCAACGAAGATCGCAAGCACACTCCATTTCAGGATTCGTTTTACCTTCATTGGCTTACTCGAATGATTCGTTCACGTTGCACGACTCGGCACAATATCGGAAGCCGTCGAAGTCGTTAGGGGCACTTTTACGCCTTTAATCAGGAGCCAAAGCATGAAGGCAACTTCACCGAATAGCACCGGCGATACGATATGAGAAACGGTCGTGGCGTAGCGTGGCACGAGGAGTGCCGTCAAGCTGAGGACAAGGTAGGCAAAGCAGGTGAGAACCAGCCAGAAGCCGAGGATCCAGGGCAAGAACCTGGACCGTACTACTAACAAGCCCAACGGGAGAAGCCAAAGCCCCCAGAATATCTGAGCGATGGTGTATCCTCGCTCGTGCAACTGAATGAAGAACATGCCCAAAGTGTCCAGTTGCGGTCTTTCGATCAGGGTGAGGAAGTCGCCGCCGCGAAACAGAACAAGAGCAGCGATATTGTTTAAGACGTTTCCAAACATCACCGCACAGCCGACCAGCGCCAGAGCGACCATTGTTGCCGCCCAGGTTCTGTTCACCTCGCTCAGCAAGCGGTAAAGAGCGATGGCAACGAAGATGAAGATCACCGACTGGACCAAGTCACAAACAATGCCAACACGAAAGAGCGTCTCGTGCGCGAGGACAGTGGCGCCGGTCGCCGTCGGGTTGCTGTCGACAATGAATTTTCCAGGAATATAGATGATAGCGAAGAAGCCGGGGATACTCCCCGCCACATACAGCGCGCCAGCTATTCGGGCCGTCTTTTGGATCGGATTCATCATCGCTGCTCCAAACACTGGGTCAGACGTATCATAATTTGCGTCAATTGTTGACTCGTTAGGCAGAAGCAGACGCTACAACGCCAACTGTCGGCACCTTGGCGCCTTTGATGAGCAGGTAGAGCATGATCGCCAGTTCGCCAAAGAAGACAGGTTGGAGATAGAGAAAGAGCTTGTCGTTGTAAGCGGGAAAAAATAACGCTGTCATGCTGAGCACGAGATAGCCGAAACAGTTGATCATTAGCCAAACGCCGATAAAGCGTGGCAGAAATCCGGAGCGGAAGACGAGCAGCCCAAAAGGAAATAGCCAGAGACCCCAGAAGATCTCTGCGATCATGTTTCCCTGGCTATGCAGTCTGATAAATAGCATGCCCAAGGCATCCAGCTGCGTTCTGTCGAATACTGAAAGGAACTCGCCGCCGTGGAACAGAATGCGCGCGCCGAGATCATTCAGTTCATTTACGAATCCAACGGCGGCGGCGACGAGAACGAATCCAAACATCAGCCGCGCCCACGTCTTGTTTACGTCGCCCAACAACCGATAGAGCGCTACGGCGAGGCAGATGAAAAGAACCTGGCCAAAAAGCCCGGCGACGATTCCGAAACGAAAAAGGGTATCGTGCGCCAGAACGTTGGCTCCGGTCGCGGTGGCGTTTCCATGAACAATGAGCTTGCCGGGAACGTAGAGGAGACTAAACGGCCCCGTGATTACCATCGACAGATACACGGCGCCGGCGATGCGGGCCGCTTTCTTCAGTGGATGCATAGATTCTCTCCTTGTTTGTTGTCTGTCGACCAATCAAATCGGCCCGCGATAACGCCGTAGCCGAACAGCCGCGAAGATAAATACGGCGGCGAATGCCAACCCGATCCAAAGGTCCAGTGTGCTCAAATATCTGCCCGGCGTTAGTTGTGACAGTGAATGAATATCCGGGTTATGTTGGCCCCGGAAATCAAAGGCCTCCGCCGCGAATCCGGTCAGGCGATGCCCCAGCATCGACGCGAAATGAGCAGTGTTGAAGGTGATCTTTTCGAAAATAGTGATCGCGAGTAGCGGTATTACCGCCCAAAGAAAAGTCGCCCGCCGCGCCCAGCCTGAAATCAGCAGGAGCCAGCCGTAAATCGGCGCGTGCCATAGGGCCAGCGCGATCAAGCTGTAAAGTAATATCAGCGACTGCTCGACAATGTTGAACCGCGTCCAGGTGGTCCCGGCCAGACCACTCGTCAGCAGGACCACGCTGCTCCACAACAGCATGACAAATTGTGTGGCCACGATTATCACGAAAGTAACCAGCGGCAGGATCACGAGCGGAATGCTCACCTTCGAAAGCACGGTGGTGAGATCGGAAACCGGCAGCGATTTCCAGAACAGAATGCTGCGATCGCGGCGTTCCCCGTAGAGCGCATCGAGACAATAGAACACGCCGACAATGAACACGGTAAAGATCAACATCATCGCGGCGCCATCGTAGGGCTCGCTAATGAGTGCCTGCTGCTTCGCTGGATCCATCAGCAACACCCCGTGCCTGCGCTCTGGCATCCCGTAGGTGCTGATCATGAACCCGAAGAGCACGACCACCGCGACGCTCAGCGGTGCTATATATATAGAGCGGTTCTCCCACAGTTCCCGCCAGACGGACCAACAAAACGGTCGCGTCGCCGGCTTGGCCACGGGCACGACTTGCTGCGACTCGTTAGGCATCTCAGGCGCGGTAGTTGATTCAATATTCATTTGCGACGCAGTTATCTGTTATTTGTTATCGGTTATTGGTAATTGCTGACCTCCGACCTCTGATCTCTGACCTCTGGGACGGCGCTGTCGCCCTTGCTCATGACCGCTACAAACAAATCCGCGATGCTGGGCCGCCGTACTTCGCCTAGAGCAGCGACCTGCTCACGATTCGCACCATCGAACAGCATCACGCTGCGGCCGAAGACCGATCGCTCGTGAATCGGCTTGAGCGCCCGCGCAGCAGCCACGTGTTCGGGATTCACCATCACCTCGAGATAGCGCGACTCGAATTCTTCCATGCTGCACTCGAGCGCGATCCGGCCGCGATCGATGAACATGAGATCGGTCAGGACGTCCTGGACCTCTTCTACCTGATGCGTCGTCACCACGATGGTGCGGGTCTTGTCGAAATAATCGTTCAGCAGCGAATCGTAGAATTGCTTTCTATATAAGATGTCGAGACCAAGCGTCGGCTCATCCAGCACTAGCAATTTCGCGTCAATCGCCATAACCAAAGCGAGGTGCAGTTGGGCCACCATGCCCTTCGATAACTGCCGCACCTTGCTGGTGCGCTTGATCGTTGTCTTGGCCAGAAAACCTTCCGCCTTCGCCCGATCGAACTTCGGATGCACGCCGGCGACGTAGTCGAGCAACTGCGTAACCCGGATCCAACGCGGCAACACCGCGACATCGGCGATGAAAGAGACATCGCGCATGAGCTGATCGCGCGCGTTCCACGGATCGCGTCCGAGGACAGTCAACTGTCCTTCATATGAAGTAAGCCCGAGAATCGCATTGAGCGCGGTCGTTTTGCCCGCGCCGTTGGGACCGATGATTCCGAGAATGCGGCCCTCTTCAACACGCAGGTTTATCCCATCCAGCGCGACCGTTGTGCCGAAAACTTTGCGGAGCCCGCGTGCTTCTATCGTTGCCATATTCTTAGCTGTCCGCTGATGGTTGATGGCTGATGGTTGAGAGCTGGTTTCATCGCTTCGCCTCTGATCTCTGGCCTCTGACCTCTGACCTCCGTTTGGCGGCAGCCAAAAGCTCTTTGGGTGTGATGCCGAGCCGCTGAATCGTTGCGGCGATGGCGGGCCACCGGTCGGTAAGAAATTTCTGGCGTTCGGCTTTCAGCAAGACATCGCGCGCGCCGGAATTGACGAACATACCGAGTCCGCGCCGGGTCTCGACCAGATCCTCGGCGACCAGTTGCTGATAGGCTTTGAGAACGGTGAGGGGATTGACCCGATATTCCGCCGCGACACTGCGCACCGACGGCAGCGGGTCGCCTTCGTTGAGCAGGCCGTCGAGAATCATGGCGACGACACGATCCCGTAGCTGTCGATAAATCGGCTGACTGTCGTTCCATTCACTGTCCATCCCGTATTCCGTCGCGCCTCATCTGGTGATATACATAACTATAGCACCATTGCACATAAGCAAGCACTTTTTTTAGTTTTTTTTTACCCACCTCCTCTCGTCGCCAGTGATTGATCAAAGACCTTCGAAATCGTGAAACAGATCAACAGTTCCGCGCGGCGGCAGTTCGCAACGGAAAAAACTCAGCGGACCCGCTCCGAGGCATCCGCGCTTCGAAAAAATCGTCGCCTCCCTCGCGCCGAAAGAATGATGTAGAGGCGCTTGCGGCTCGTGCGTAAGCTGATCGCGATGATGGCTGGAGCAGGAAAAGAAGCGAGTCACCTGGAAACTGCGCACGTCCTTTTTATTGACGTAGTGGGTTACTCCAGATTGCTCGTGAACGAGCAGCGCGAAGTAGTGCAGCAACTCAATGAGATCGTGCGTAGCGCGCCGCAATTCGGCAAAAGCAGTTCGGCCGGAAAATTAATTCGCATTCCCAGCGGTGATGGTATGGCGCTGGTCTTTTTCAAGAGTCCGGAAGAACCGGTGCATTGCGCGATGGAAATTGCCAAAGCGCTCAAGAGTTATCCACACATTCGCCTTCGCATGGGCGTTCATAGCGGTCCTGTCGATCAAGTCACGGACGTAAACGACCAAACCAATGTGGCCGGTGCAGGCATCAACATCGCCCAGCGGGTGATGGATTGCGGCGATGCCGGTCACATTCTGGTATCAGAACGTGTGGCCGATGATCTTGCGCAAGATCGTCTTTGGCAGCCATTGCTTCACGAGCTCGGCGAACTCGAAGTGAAGCACGGCGTGAAGCTTGGGATTGTGAACCTTTACAACGCGGAACTCGGAAATTCCCGTGCGCCCCAAAGATTGTCGAGTCAGGCACCGCCAGCCAAAGAGCCGCTCATTTCATCGACTGCTGTTCCCGAAATACCCCAGAAAAGCATCGCCGTTCTTGCCTTTGTTAACATGAGCAACGATCCGGAGAACGAATTCTTCAGCGATGGGATTGCCGAGGAGATCATCAACGCGTTGACAAAAATCAAAGCGCTTCGGGTGGCGGCGCGGACATCCTCGTTTGCGTTTAAAGGAAAGAACGAAGACATCGGCGAGGTCGGACGCAAGCTGAAGGTGCACACCGTGCTCGGAGGCAGTGTGCGCAAAGCGGGCAACCGGCTTCGGGTTATTGCGCAGCTGATCAACGTTGCCGACGGCTACCATTTGTGGTCGGAACGGTACGATCGGCAGCTCGAGGATGTTTTCGAGATCCAGGATCAGATTGCCGAAAACATAGTCCGAGCATTACGGGTCGTGCTCGGCGAGGGCGAGAAGCGTGCAATTGAAAAAACACCGACGGAAAACGTGCAGGCCTACGAGTATTACCTTCGTGGCCGCCAACTCCAGCATCAATGGCGTCGCACCGGTATGCAATATGCGCGCCGCATGTTTGATCGCGCGATAGAAATCGACCCGAACTTTGCGCGTGCGCATGCCGGCGTTGCCGACTGCTGCTCGTTTCTTTACATGTACTGGGACGGAAGCAACGCAAATCTCGAACAGGCGGATGCATCGAGTAGGAAGGCTTTGGACTTCGACCCAGAAAGTCCTGAGGCACATACGTCGCGTGCCGTCGCCCTCACCCTGCGTCGGAGTTACCAGGAGGCGCGTGAGGAATTTGAGGCGGCGCTGCGGTTAAACCCTATGCTCTACGAGGCGCACTACTTCTACGGGCGCGCCTGCTTCACCGAGGGGAAACTTGAGGAAGCGGTTGCGCATTATCGAGAGGCCTGGCGTGTGCGTCCCGAGGACTATCAGGCTATTTACCTCTCAGCTGAAGCGCTGGTGAAGCTCGGTCGCCGCGACGAAGCATTGGATGCGGCGCGTCATGGCCTGAAGGTGGCTGACGCCCACTTGGAACTCAACCCGGATGATGCCCGAGCATGGTACCTAAGCTCGGCGGCCTTGATGCGACTGGGCCAGTATGAGCAGGCGATGGAACGAGCACGGCGAGCTTCGACGATTGATCCAGAAGACACAGCTGTCCTCTATAATGTGGGATGCGTCTACGCTCTGGCAGGTTCCGCCGCAGAGGCGATGGATCATTTGGACAAGGCGATCCAGAATGGATTCGGACAGCGCGAGTGGGTGGAGAACGATTCGGATTGGGATTCCCTGCGCGGCGAGCCGCGATTCCAAGCGTTGCTGCGAAAGCTTTGACGCCCCAATGCCTGCCATGCAAGAGTCGCATCTTCATCTCGAGATCGCCCAGGTTTTGTTCATGGACGTGGTCGGTTATTCAAAAGCTGCTGGTCAATGAGGAGCGCGAAGTGATGCAACAGACCAACAGTTCCGCACGCCGGCACCTCGCTATAGGACAGCTCAACTCAATCCAGGCAGAGCTGCGAAAAAGCACCGGTCAGCCGTAACACGGCAGAGATTCCTCTGTGGCGCGGAGACCTGCTTATCGAGGAAGTGAATAAATCTTAAATGTTACGATTCGACCCCAATTCTCCCGTACAACTTCTACGCTGCGATCTTGTAGCCCCTGTCGCTGACTGCGGCCTGCAATTCTCAACCCTCAGCTATTGTGTCCACGGCAACGCGTCGAGATCTACATTGCCGCCTGTAAGAATGATGCCGGCGCGTTTTCCGACAAGGTCGATCTTATTCTCAATGATTGCCGCGTAGGGAACGGCCGCTGATGGTTCCACGATTATTTTCATCGTCTCCCAAATTGTCCGCATCGCCCTGACAATGGCTTCCTCGCTTACCGTTACGATATCGTTTACGTACTGCTGGATGATCGCAAAATTTGGCGCGCCGATGTTTGTCCGCAGTCCATCCGCGATCGTAAATTCCTTTTTGGAATGAATCAATCGGCCTGCGTGGAACGATTGGGCCGCATCATCAGCATTAACTGGTTCGGCTGCGATTACTTTGATTTCCGGTCGTATCGATTTCGCTGCCACCGCTGTGCCGCAGAGCAGCCCGCCACCGCCGACTGGACAAATCACGACATCGAGATCGGAAACATCCTCGAGCACTTCTACCGCCGCTGTGCCTTGTCCTGCCATGACGTGTTCGTTTTCGAACGAGTGGATCAGGATCGCGCCTGTTTTTGCGATCACCTCTGCGCAGGCCGCTTCCCGCGCCGCTTGCGTCGGTTCACAAAAAACAATCTGCGCGCCGTAACTCTCCACCGCGCGCACTTTCACCTTGGCCGAGTTCGACGGCATCACAATGTGGGCTGGAATGCCGCGGAGTTTCGCCGCGCGCGCGACGGCACTCCCATGATTGCCTGACGAATGCGTAGCAACACCATGCCGCGCCGCGGTATCATCGAGCGAAAAGACGGCATTTGTTGCCCCGCGCGCTTTAAACGCACCACCTTTCTGAAAATTTTCGCACTTGAAGAAAAGACAGGCGCCGCTCGCATCGTTTAACCGCGAACTGGTCAACACGGGTGTGCGATGAATGTGTGGACGAATACGTCGGTGCGCCGCTCTAATGGCGGCGAAGTCCAGCATGGCTTCGGGTTTCCTCATTCCTTGATCGCGGCGCTACAAGAAGAAGCATGGCTTGAGCAACTCTCAACCATCAACTGTCATCCCGCGACGTTGTAGCCGCTGCCGTTGACTGCGGCAGACAACTTCTTGTTATGGTCAGCAAATTCGCCAGTCCTCTCCGAGCTGTAGGCTCTTACGAGCCGGAAGCGGCTCGAACCGAGACATCTCTCACTATTCCAATGGTCCGGTAGCGGCGGTCTACCGGTCGCGTCGTAGCGGCACCAAGGCGGATGACCGTCGAAATCCATCATCCTTTCGGCGCCAAAGACGCGACGATTTGCTCGAACTTTCGGGCGGCCGCGTAGCCGACGATACCACGAGATTGGGTCGGGGTCGTCAGGCGGAAGCGGCGATGTTGGCCGTTTAAGGCAGTGACAGCAAGCCCGGAGTTCCTTGCTTTTTATCCCTCGGATAGATTAAAAACATGAATGCTCGCGAGCCCCCACGGTGCGAAAACGAGAGGTAGCCTTTTCGCTTCGACTCAGTGGACGCTCGTGCTGGAAGCGGGAGGGCATTCGAATGGACGCGCCGCTCTGGAAGAACTTTGCCGAATCTACTGGCCTGCGATTTACGCCTCCGTCCGCCGGCGCGGTTACAACGTCGAGGACGCACAGGACATGACGCAATCGTTCTTCCAGCACATTCTCGAAAAAGATACTTTGCGACGCGCTTCGCGTGAGCGCGGTCGCTTCCGCAGTTTCCTGCTCGGGGCGCTGAGACTTTGCCTTGCGGACGAACAGGCGCGGCGAAACACCCTGAAGCGCGGCGCCGGTGTGTCTTTCATCTCGCCCGAAGAACTCGATAAAGAAGAGTTGCATCATCAAGCAAGCGAACTCGGTCCAGATCAATCGCTCGATGTTCGCTGGGCTCGGATTCTACTCGATCGCGCGATCGAATCGGTGCGGAGCGAGTTTGAGAGTAACGGCAAAGCGGAGACGTTCGCCGCGCTTTCGCCTTTTTTAGCGGGCGATGCTGTCCCGTATGAGCAAGCGGCACGAAACGCGGGGGTGACATTGGCGGCCGTGAAAACACTCATCCATCGGTTGCGGCGGCAGTTTGCGGCGGCAGTGCGGCGAGAAGTGATGCAAACGGTGAGCGCGCCACACGAAGTGGATGACGAATTGCGGCAGTTGCGAATGGTGTTCGCGCGCGTCACGACTGGGCAGACTGGCTGACATTTGGCATGCAGGCATCGGTGGCTTCCCGGGTGTGCGCTAGCTGCGGCTCTTGGCGAGACGCGGACTCGTCGTGCGCCGCATGTCTCATCGATGTCGCGCTTGAGGGCGGCCTGGAGGAAAGCGGCACGCATTTCGGCGACTTCGAAATTCTCGAAGAAGTAGCGCGCGGCGGGATGGGAATTGTCTATCGGGCGCGGCAACGTGTGCCGGCGCGGGTGGTGGCGCTTAAGATGATTCTGCCGACGCACGTGAACTCGACCGGCGCGATCGCGCGATTCCGCGCGGAAGCGGAAGCGGCGGCGAGTCTCGAACACGAAGGGATTTTGCCAATCTACTCCGTGGGTGAAAAGGACGGCGCTCCGTTCTACAGCATGAAATTCGCCGAGGGCGGAAGCTTGGCTGAGCGATTGGAAGAGTTCCAAGACATACCGCGCAAATCGGCGATGCTCATCGCTACACTGGCGCGCGCGGTGGAGCACGCGCACCAACACGGAATTCTGCATCGCGACCTGAAACCTGCCAATGTGCTCTTCGACGCCACGAGCAAAGCGTTCGTGAGCGATTTCGGGCTGGCGAAGTGGCTCGAGCGCGAAGGCGATCTCACCCAGAGTCTCGCCATCCTTGGAACCCCGTTTTACATGGCGCCAGAACAGGCGGCGGGCGCGAAGTTAACTTCCGCAGCGGATATCTACAGCCTCGGTGCAATCCTTTTTCATCTCCTAACTGGGCGTCCGCCGTTCCACGGCGATAACGCGGTGGAAGTAATGCGCAAAGCGGCCGAGCAACCGCCGCCCATGCCGCGCAGTATCGACCCGCGAATTCCGCGCGACCTGCAAACGATCTGCCTTAAGTGTCTCGAGAAAGATCCTAGCCAGAGATATGCTTCCGCCTCTGCGCTCGCGGATGACCTTGGGCGTTACCTGGCAAGCCACGTGATAACGGCGCGTCCCGCCGGCCCGGCGAAACATGTCTGGCGCTGGGTGAAACGCAATCCTGTTATCGTAGCACTAGGTGTTATTTCCGTAACTCTGTTGATAGGGTTACTCGTGCCGGCCTTGAGGAGTACGCCCGGAGATAAACAATCGGTCGCCGTGCTGCCGTTCGAGAATTCGAGCAACGAGAAGGCGAACGCTTATTTTGTCAGCGGGATTCACGACGATCTTCTGGTCAATCTTTCGAAGATCGCCAATTTGAAAGTCATCTCGCGGGACTCCGTCATGCCGTATCGTACTGGCGCGCGTGATCTCCGTGCCATTGGGAAAGAGTTGGGCACGCGCACCGTGGTCGAAGGCAGCGTGAGACGCGAGGGAACTCGCGCGCGCATCAACGTGCGACTGATCAACGCCGCGGACGGACGGCAGATCTGGGCGGACAATTACGATCGCGAAGTGGCCGATGTTTTCACTGTGCAACGCGAGATTGCGGAATCCGTGGCCAGCGAACTAAACGCGGCCCTTTCGCCGGGCGAAAAAACCGCGCTGCAGCAGCAGCCGACGCAGGACCTGGAAGCCTACGATATGTATCTGCAGGCACGCGCGCTCTTCCAGCCTTTCGGTTTAACGGCGAAGACTGGGGAAGAAAACTTGCCGAAAGCTGAACAACTCTTGCAGGCCGCCATTGCGCGCGACCCTCGCTTCGTGCTCGCGTATTGCCTGCTCAGCGAGGTGCAGGCCACGCCCGCCTGGGCAGAGAATCAATCGCCCGAACAAAAGGCGAAATCGGAGGCGACGCTACAACGCGCGGTCGAGATCGCGCCCGACTCCGGCGAAGTTCATCTCGCGCTCGCGCGGCACTACTATGACCCATTGGAACTTCGATATTCTCCTCCGCCGGACGAGCTGCGCCTTGTCTTGAAAAAAACGGAGGATCAGCTGGCGATAGCCGCACGCAAGCTGCCGGGCACGGCTGAGATTTTTATCATGGCCGCGCGTATCGCGCATGATCGCGGCCAGTTTAAGAACTGCCTCCAGCAGTGGCGGAAGGCGGCCGAAATCGATCCACGGAATCCAGAGGTGGCGAGCAATCTCGCGGATGTTCTGGCTGAATTGCGCGATTATTCCGCCGCGGAAAAGTTACTCGATCGCGCGATCGCTGGTTTGCCTCCGCAGTCTACAAGTTCGCTATGGAGACAGAAAAGCAGGATCGCGTTGGACCGGGGAAACACCACCGCGGCCATGAATGATCTCGATGCGAGCCCGAATCGGAACATAGGTCTGGCCGGACTGAACCATGAGGTCGCGAACGTCATGCTGATGCAGCGCAGGTATGATGAAGCGGCGAGACTTATGGAGTCGTTAGGCGAAATCGCTCGGGCCCATGACGCGCTTCCACGCTCCGGAATAAATCACTACGCGCAGGGCTTATACTCCGAGACCATTGGACTGATCGCGCGCGCCCAGGGAAAAACCGAGAAAGCGCGTGGCGCGTTCGAAGCGAGTCGAATAGAATTTGAGGGTTGGCTGGCGAAACGACCAGATGAACCGACTGCGCTGGCGGGCCGCGCCGTCGCTACGGCCGGGCTCGGATGGCACGATGAGGCCAGGCGTGCGATCGCCAACGCGAGAGAGCGTTGGCCATTGGCGCGCGATCCAGTACTTGCGGCCAAAGTTGCCACATCTGCCGCGATCGTCTATTCGTGGCTGGGCGATCGCCAGGCCGCGATCCGCCAATTGCAGGTCGTAGTGAAGCTGCCCGGCGGACCTTCGCCCGGTAACCTGCGTCTCGATCCACGTTGGGACGACTTGCGTAGTGAACCGCAATTCGCCGCCATTGTTGCTGAAGCCGCGCAACCACCGAATTACAATTAGCCGAGGGAAGAGGCAGGGCTAGGTGCGCCTGTCGTCCGGAGTGAAGTCGAGCGATCCTGTCGCGAAATCTTAGAGGTAGACTCCTGCGGGATCCTTCGACTCCGCTTCGCTCCGCTCAGGATGACGCCACGGGCGGATGCGCCGTAGCGACAAATAGCCAAAAAAACTGAAACTTTTCGTGGCGGTTCTGGAGAGAACAGATGGAAACGAAATTCTAACGAACTAAAAACCATGAAAACAAACGCCAAATCATTCCTCATTCTGTTCTTCCTGATCACGGTCGCACTCGTTCCCACGCGCGCCGATTTCATCAAATCCACCTACATCGGCCCTTCTGACGGCAATTGGGGCGATCCCGCAAACTGGTCGCCCGCGATCGTGCCAAATAACGGTGGTGGTCACTCCTTCGCCGCCACCATCGCGAATGTTTTTCTTACCCTCGATTTAGACGTGACGGTGAACCGTCTCACTTTTAAACCGGGCGATGGCAATCCCATCATCCTGGGCGGAACGGCGCCGCTCCTGTTTTGCCTCGACCACGATTTTACCTCCGCGCACACCAAGGTCGGTTACGGTGGCATTGTCTATGCCGACGCGGAAAGCAAGGATGTGACCGTCGATCTGGGCGAGCTCGCTGATTTTTCCGGAACAACTCTGGGCACGGGGAACACCTACTACGTCGTGACAGCTGAGCCTGGGCGAACCGCGACGATGAAATTCGACGGCGCTAACATCGCGACCAACACCGCCCTCGTCGAGCTCATCGGCGCAAACGCGCGGTTGACCGACGAGAACGGCGCCGATGCTCTCGCTCATTTCCGGCACAACGCGTTCGACGGCTACTTCGATCTCGAAGTCGGCCGCAACTTCACCACTGAAGGATCTTTCGTTAACGAAGGCTTAATCACTGTCATCGCCAGCGATCCGGGTTCCGTTTCCGGGGACATTGACACCACGCTAACGATTAATGGGAGCTACACCGGCATCGGTTCAGTTCCGCCTGATCCGAACTTTAATGGGCAGGTCGAGCTGATTGCTCCTGGACCGGATGGCGACGCGAGGATGATCATCAATGGCGCGCTGACTAACTACGATGCTGGGACGCAGACATTGCACAAGAGCCTCTTCGTGTGGGAAGCGGCGCATGGCGCGCGTGCCACCACCCTCGTGCTGGGCGGAGGCAAACCATTCGATATCGTGACGAGCGAAGCCTCGCTCTCTCTCTTCGGACCGAAAACCGGGTTCCGCGATAGGTTCGGAAACAACGCATTGCGTAATCTCGCGGTGAGCGCGCGACTGCTCATCGGCGATCGCGATTTCACCACCGCCACTTCGTTCACCAGCACCAGCAGACTAAGCGTTTTCGGCGATTGCCGTTTCACCGTTAGCGGTCATCTCACCATCCGGAACGGCTTCTTCGAAGTCTCGCCTTTAGAACTCTTAGCGGGCGGCCCCGGGTTTCCCACCACTCCGTACAAAAGCTCGCAAGTCATCATCCGCGGCAACTTCAACCTGCCTTCGCCAGCCATTCTCCTCTTTCACGTTCTTGATCACAAGAAAACGGCAACCGTGAACGTGAAAGGGGCTGCAGTGTTCGCCGGCTCGCTGCAGGTGGGTGTGGAAAAAATCGGTAGAATTTCCGCGAGCGATAGCTTCACGGTGCTTACCGCGGCTAGCATCACCGGACAATTCTCCAATGTCATGAATGGTGGTCGCGTCGACGTCTTCGGCGGCTTCGATCAATTTGGAACACCAACTGGAACACCGATCGGAACGTTCCTCGTTACCTACAACAAGACATCGTTAACGCTCAGCGACTTTCAGCGGAACTAGTCATGCCCGGCGCGACTTGACTCGGCGACTGCCATACGGGCCGGGCTACGGCCTCGGCAATCCCGTCGGCAAACGCGTCGGCACCTTTCGCGTGAGGTACACCAAAGCCGCGCTTGTTCTGAGCGATTTCAAGCCGCAGTAGGTTTCTTCGCGTCATCACCGTATTGGATGGGACCTTCAAGAGGGGGCTGTCTGGCCTAACGGCTCGGTGAGTATCATGCCAAAGCGGTCTGATTCCGCCGCCTGCGAACCATTACTATTCCGCGCACCAGCACTGCGCCAATTACGAGCGCACCACCAACCATCGCCCAATGGCCTGGGCGCTCGCCCAGCGCGAGCATCACCCAGACCGGATTCAACACCGGCTCGATCAGCGGAATTAACATGGCCTCCAGTGCGGTGACGTGTTTTATCGCTTCCGCGTACAAGGCGTAAGACAAACCGAGTTGCAGAACGCCCAGCACCAGCACAAGCCACAAAGCCCGCGCCGGATGTAACGGCGCTCGCAACAGAAACGGCGCACCTGCAATCGCAACTATGATGTTCCCCAGAATGACACTGTTGATCGGCGAACCGGTTCTTTCTTTTCGTAAAAAGAGGACCAACGAGGCGAAGGCAAGAGCACTCGCAAGCGCGAGAATGTTCCCCCAGAATCCGGACGTCGTTAGCCGATCCAGAAAGAAGAGAGCGATTCCACCCAGCGCCACCGCGATGACCCACCAGTCGATCGGCAGCGGCCGTTCACCAAGATACCAGCGGCCGATGATCGCGACGTAGATTGGCGCCGTGTATTGCAGGAAAATGGCGTTGGCGGCGGTTGTCATGCGGGTGGCAAAAACGAACAGCACGACCGTGGCGGCGTAGGCTATTGCGCCACCAACCTGAGCGGGTGAAAATGTGAACCGCTGCCGGCCAGCGCACACCACCAACACCGGAATCGCAGCAATACTTCGACCAGCCGCAATCGCCATTGGCGGCCAGTCAATGGACTTAATTAAGACTCCTCCCAAACTCCAGAGCAGCGCTGTTACCACCAAAAGAACTGGAGCGAGGAAGCGTTGTTGCATTCTTGAAAAATTGATCCGTTTTCGGTCCGAGCCGGACTGGCATTAAGGCTACAGCGCGACACGAGCACTGAAAGCCTGAGAAGCTGAAATAGAGGACAGAAGAGCCAAACGCTCAACGCCGAACGCTCAACGTCCAATTCACCATCCGTTGTAACGATGTAACCTTTGTAACGTTTCAGCGTCGCGAAGCGGAGCGAAGTTGCATCTAGATCTAGGATGAAGCATCGCGTCCTATTTCGGCGCGAGCGAGGCGACGATCGCTTCGAAGCGCGGATCGCCGCGGAGTGGATCCCAGTCGGGGTTAAGTCTTAGCTCGCCATAGGTGATCCCGGTCGGAATGTTGACTGAAATTTCCAGTTGTTTAAGGGCGGATTCCTTGTCGCCGACCCAGGCATAGATCATAGCGAGATTGTTCATCAATTGGGGTCCAACCCAGGAATCCTTGGAATAAGGAAGGAGATCGCAGGCGCGTTTCCCTTCCCGGATCGCATCGTCGCGTCGCCCGAGCATCGCATCGGTCAGACCGAGATAAGCCCAGGCTTGGGCGTAACCGGGTTGATCCGTCGTCATGCGCTCGAAAACCGTCCGCGCTGCGCCGAGAGATGCCTGCGCGACCTCGGTGTTACCGAATATTCGTGCCGTCCGGCCGACACACCATTCGCGCGGTATCGGCGTTTCATCAATGGTATTAGCGACGCCCTCCGGTGGCACCAAGGCTACACCTCTTTCCGCGGCGGCGCGGTCGCGCTCAGCCCAGGCGCAGAGAAGTGATAAGAAAGCAACGCCACGGGCTGCCTCCGGACCTTTGTTCGCGACTGATTCCAACTCCTTTCGCCAGGCCGCGACATCAGCCTTCTCGGAAAAAGCATTCCAGCCCAGAGCTCCGCGAGCGAATGGATCGTTAGGCGAAATAGCCAGCGCGCGTTTCAATAACGGCTCCGCTTCCCGATAGCGTCGTAATGTTTGGAAAGTGAACCCAGCTTCTTCGAGGACAGAAAAGTTATTCGGATCCAGCTCGACAGCGCGGCGAAAGGCCTCCTCCGCCTCCTTCCATCGCGCGGTGCGACGATCGACCGCACCGAGGTACGCATAGAGTCGCGCTTCATTTGGAAGAAGCTGGCGAGCCAGCTCGAATTCCGAAAGCGCTTGATCGTAGTTGCGGAAGCCATGATAAGCATAAAGGCCCTTTTGCATATGAACCTCACCGGAATCGGATTGAAGGCTCTCGGCATTTTGTAACGCCACCCGCGCCAATTCGCGGCGGGCATCGGTGTGATCAAATCCTTCCCAGTAAAGGTCCAGGTAGATTTCGCACATCAGGCAATAAGCCCGCACAAATTTTGGATCGCGCCGCACCGCCTCCTCCAGGAGCGTGATCGCCTGAAGCAGACTTCCCTTCGCATCCGGATTATTTGACAATTCGTCCAGTTGCCTCGCGCGAAGAAAAAGATCGTAAGCGACCAGGTCGGTCGTCGGTGTTCTGTCGATCTGGGCTTTTTCTGTGGAAGACAAATGTGCTTGCAGCTGCTGTGCGATTGCCTCCGCGATTTCGCTTTGAATCGCGAACACATCAGCCAGGTCGCGATCATAAGTTTGCGCCCAGAGATGCGCGTCATTGCGTGCATCGATTAACTGGGCATTCACTCGGACCTTGTTCGCGACGCGCTGCACGCTGCCTTCCAGCAAGTGGGCGACGCCGAGTTTTTCCCCAATCTCGCGTAGATTGCGCGATGCGGTGTCTTTGTATTGCATCACACTGGTGCGGCTGATGACTTTCAAATCGGCCACTCTCGCGAGGTCGGTTAGGATTTCGTCCTGCACGCCATCGGTAAAGAACGCGTTCTGTTTGTCATCGCTCAGATTCGCAAACGGAAGCACGGCGATGCTTTTTTCGACAATTGCCGAGGTCGAGTGCGTCGGTCTCCGCAGAAGGAAAGCGTAGCCGGCAACAATCGCCGTGACCACCAGCAGCGCGATGGCCGCTTCCGCCCAGCGTACGTGACTGCGATGTTTCTTCAGCGCCTGAAGCTTTTTCGGAAGCTGCGGGTTGCCAACCTCATCTGAGTACAGGCTGGTCACGCCGATGCGGACGCCGTGTTTCACTTCGCATGTGCCAAGATCATGCAGGAGTGGCCGCCAACGATCGTCCTGTTCGAGATCTTCGGCCACATGCCTGGAAAGCAGGATGTGCCCGGCATCGCAGCAATCCATCACCCGCTGCGCCATGTTGATACCCGCGCCGGCAATGTTCGCCCGCTGGTTCACATCCACTACTTCATTGACCGGACCGCTGTGAATTCCCATGCGGAGCTGAATCGCGGGATGACTTTTCAGCGCCTGCGCAATCTCCATCGCGCACTCCGCCGGCGCCTCGGTATTAGTGCGGAAAACCAGCGCCATGCCGTCGCCAGTCGGCAAACGGATCAGCTTTCCTGCTAACTCGGCCTCGCGGAATTCCTTCGTCCCGCTGACGATCTCGTTCAGCTCGCGCAGTAGTTCGCTCTGCTGCTTAACGAGCAGCTTCGAATAACCGACAATGTCGATGAATAAGACGTGGCCGATCTCCAGACGCAGGGCGGCTTGTGGTTCGGTCGCCATGCTTCTTACTTCGAATCCTTCGGCGCAAGGGAGGCGACGATTTTTTCGAAGCGGGGATCGCCGCGGAGCGGGTCCCAGAAGGGCAGCAATTTTAGCGGACCGTAAGTGGCAATGAGAGATGCCCCAGGAGTTGGACCGGCAATGGCCAATTGTCGTAACGCCAAATCCTTCTCGCCTACCCAGGCCGCTATGATTGCGAAGTAAATCTGCATTCTCTGGCCGTTGATGGAATCCTTTTCCACCGGCATGAGCTCCATCGCCCGTTTTCCCTCCGCCAAAGCGACTTCCTTCTTTCCCAGCGCGGCATCGATCAACCCCAACACGCACAGTGCCGGCGCGTAATCCTTTTGCTTTTCCACTAGCTGCGCTTGTTCGACACGGGCGGCGGCGAAGGCCGTAGCGGCTCTTGCATCGTCGTGCATCGCGCGGGCGAGGAGACCTTCACCGAAACGATGGCGCAGCAAAATGGCGCCATCGCCCCAAAATGGATTGTCACCTAGCGCCGCGAGAGCCTGCTCCGCTCCAGCCCAATCTCGCTCTGCCAGCGTACCGAGGAACCAGTTGTCAGCCGCATGAGCGATCGATGCAGGCTGCTCTGCCCGCACTCGTTCGACGGCCTGGTGCAACGGTCGAGGATCGGCTTTCCCGTAAAAATCAACCAGACCACGCTGCATTCTCGTCTCAACATCGTCCGGGGTGATCGCCAAAGCCCGATCAAGCACAGTATCCATGTCTGGCCAACGGCGAAGAAACTGATAGCTGATGGCAAGCTGAGCGAGAGTAAAAGAATTTCGCGGATCCAGCTCTACCGCGCGCTTCAGATCGCGCAGCCCTTCCTCGTGCTTCCCTTGTCGGCGCAGAATGTAGCCGCTGAGCTCGTAAATCCGTGGATCGTTTGTTAGGCCGCGGCGCGCGATCTCCAGTTCTGCTAACGCTGCCTTGTAATCACGAAGAGCAAAATATAAGTGCGAAGCCTGGGCGAGGTGTGTTTCCGGGGCGTCGGGCCGCAGGCGCACTGCGCCCTGTAAAGCGTTTTCTGCCTGAGCGAGGCGAGCCGGGGTATGATCGAAGAGCGCGTAAAGAGAATCGAGTGCGTAGACAAGCTGACAATAGGCCTCGAAAAACGATGGATCGCCCGCGATCGCGCTGTTCAGGTTGTCAACCGCATGGAGGTAGTTCGTTGTTTGAGACACATTAAATCCGGTGGTGAGGAGAAGCGTTTTGGCGCGACTGTACTCGTCGAAAGCGGCGATATTAGTAGTAGGCCGCTGTTCAATCGCGCTCTTCTCGTTAGGCGAAAGCTTCGCCTGTAGTTGTTCCGCGATCGCCTTGGCGATTTCGCTTTGAATCGCGAAAACATCAGCCAGATCACGATCGTAAGTCTGGGCCCAGAGATGCGCATCAGTGCGGGCATCGATTAACTGCGCGTTCACCCGAATCTTGTTAGCTGCACGTTGCACGCTGCCTTCCACCACATGCGCGACACCTAACTCCTCACCAATCTTGCGCAGGTTGCGCGCGACTCCGATCTTATACTGCATTACCGAGGTGCGGCTGATTACCTTCAGGTCCGCAATCTTTGCCAGGTCGGTGAGGATCTCGTCCTGCACGCCGTCGGTAAAGAAGGCGTTTGCTTTCTCCTCGCTGAGGTTTTCAAACGGCAATACCGCGATGCTTTTTTCGGTAACAGGTAGGGACGGCTCTCCGGGCGGTCCTGCTTTCGATTTAGGGACATCTCGGAGAGATGTCCCTACCTGGCTTCGCCAAATTCCATAACCTAACAACGCGGCAGTAATCAGGACGACCGCGACAGCGACAGGCACAAAGTTTCGTCGACTGTTCTTTCGGACTTCTGATCTCTGACCTTCGCCACGGCGAATCTCCGATCTGGTCTCTGATATTTGCCGCTCCCAGGGGAGCACGATGCGAAATAAATCCATCGGCACCGAAATGTTTTTTAGCTCGGTGGTCGCGAGCTTTTCAAACCGCGCTTCGAGTGCGTTGCGAATCTGGCGCTCCACGTCCATCGAGACACAGATCCCGCCCGGCCCCGCCACCGGCTCGATCCGCGAAGCGATGTTCACTCCATCGCCATAAACATCGCCACCGCGATGCACCACGTCGCCAATGTGAACGCCGATTCGCACCTGAATTTGTCGGTCCGCGGAAGCATCGGCATCGCGCTTGGCCAGCGTTCGCTGGATTTCAATTGCGCACTGCGCTGCTTCCAATGCACTCCCGAATTCAACCAGGAACGCGTCACCTATGGTTTTTATTTCGGTGCCGTTAAACCGCGGAAAGATTTCCCGAAGCAACCGGCGATGTTCCTCCAACAATTCCTGGGCAAGCTTTTCGTCGCGTTGCGACAGCGCGCTGTAACCCACCATGTCGGTGAACATGATGGCGGCCAGCTTGCGTTGCTCATCGGCGCTCATTTTTGCGCTTTTCCAAATTCCCGCCTGCGACGGGACACAATGCTGGCACAATTAAGAATCAGTTGTCCCGATGATAAAGGAAGCAACTCGACAGGCAATCGCAATCTGCTCAGCCGTTTTTGCACCCTCCCGCGTGCCAGGAAAGCGCGGTGTATCGCTAACAGCGGTTGATCACTTCTGGACCTTAAAATCCACTGAGTATTGGGTGGCTTCCCAAGTCACCTTTATCGTGCCGCCGCCGCTCGGATTACTATCGATAGCGATGGCGAGTTGATCGGCTGGTGAACTCGCCGGCTCGCCTTTCATATCTACGCGCGCGAAATCCTGTTTCTCATCGTACTTCGTACCCCATTGGCCGACCTGTTTGTTCACGATCAGCGTTGCCGACTTCTCGTTGTGGGGAAGCATGAACAAAGTATAGCTACCGGCCGGAATCGATTTGCCGCCGAGCTCTAATGGTTCCTTCGTCGTAAACAGCGTAGCTTCATCTGCCCCAAGGCGCCAAACCTTCTCGAACGGAACGACTCCTCCCCAAATCTTGCGCTTCGCTCCGGTTTTCGGATCCTTGGTATAAGGCCGCCCATAAACGATCGTAATTTCGACTCCGTCGATCGTTGCCTTCGTTGTGTCATGCGGACTAATCCGTGCGCGTTCTTGTGCATCTAAAGGCGAAAATTGCGACAGGAACAAAAAAATGGCAGCAATCGAGACTGAAAGTTTACTCATGGTAGCGAAGATTGTTCCGATGTTTTCGGACGTCCAGTAAAAAGGGCCGAAAACGTCGCCTAAAGGCGCTGGCGTTCTGGTTGTTCCTCAACTACTTGTCTTTTCGCTTTAACCGAACACACCCATGAAACGAAATTTCTCTTTAACCAGCGTTTTAGTTCTTACGCTCTGCGCAATCACGCGCGTTCAATCTCAGTCGGTTCTCGATCTGCCGTATGCCAGCCAGGCTGCGCAGGTAAAACAACGGGTCGGCGTTACCGACATTACAATCACGTACCACCGCCCGCTCGTTAACGGTCGCAAAATCTGGGGCGGATTGGTGCCGACGGGTCAGGTATGGCGGGCCGGAGCCAACGAGAATACCACGATCGAATTTAGCACGCCGGTTTCAATCGAAGGCAAACCGCTTCCGGCTGGTACCTACGGCCTGCACATGATTCCGAACGCCGACACCTGGACCGTCATCTTTTCCAAAATGGCGGTGGCGTGGGGAAGTTACACCTACAACCAGAGTGAAGACGCGTTGCGGGTCGACGTGAAGCCGCACCCGACCGAAATGGAAGAAGCGCTCGAGTACGAATTCGAAGATCTCAAACCGGATTCAGTCGCGGTGACGATGAAATGGGAGAAGGTTGCAGTCCCGTTCCGCGTCTCGGTCAACCTCAACGATACAGTCATACTATCGATTCGAAACCAGCTGCGCGGCCGTGCGCAATATTCGTGGGAGCCATTGAATGAAGCGGCCAACTTTTGCCTCACCCATAAGACCAACCTCGAGGACGGACTCAAGTGGGCGGATTTATCAATCCAGAACGAAGAACGATTCGAAAACCTGAGTACCAAAGCAGATTTATTGCAGGCAATGAATCGCACCGATGAAGCGAAGAAGGTGCGCGACCATGCCATGGAAGTGGCTTCACCGGTCCAGCTCTACGCCTACGCTCGCGGGCTGCAGGCGCAGAAACGCAGCGACGAAGCCATGGCGATATTCAAAACCGTTGCTGCGAAGGCTCCGGAAACCGTCCAGGGTCACCTGGCCTCGGCACGTCTGAAGTCAGCGGCAGGCGATTTCGATGGTGCGCTGACCGAAGCAAAAGCGGCGGAGGCGGCTGCGACAATTGACGCGCAAAAGCAAAACATCAGGCTCTTGATCGTCCGGCTGCAATCAAAGCAGGACATTAACAAATAGGCGCGGTCCTACAGGCCAGATCAGCGGTTGCTGCGGGTTTTTTCAACAAGAGCTCGCGTAATCGCTCGCACTGATGCATTCGCTCTTTACCGTCCGCTGATGCGTTGGGTTCGAGGGCAGCGGCGGGCAATTGCATTGTTGGGATTTGTCATGTCGCAATCGGTCCTCACGGAAGCTGCTCCGCCCACGCTGCCGAGACCAATGAACGCAGCTGAAATTCAGCTCGGACTGCAAAAGCTGAACGTGCTCGGACGCGTGCTCTACGTTGCGGCGCACCCGGATGACGAAAACACAAACCTGATGGCGCTATGGTCTAACGGTTCGCTTTATGACACCGCCTACTTGTCATTAACTCGGGGCGATGGCGGCCAGAACCTTCTCGGGCCGGAACTGCGCGAGCGCCTGGGAGTAATCCGGACGCGCGAACTGCTCGCAGCCCGTCAAATTGACCATGCCCGGCAGTTTTTCACCCGTGCCGTTGACTTCGGATTTTCGAAAAGCGCCGACGAAGCGCTGCGACTTTGGGATCGGGACAAAATTCTATCAGACGTGGTCTGGGTGATTCGAAAATTTCGGCCGGATGTGATCGTTACCCGATTTAGTCCCGAAGACAATCTCACGCACGGGCATCACACCGCGTCAGCGATTCTAGCCCAGGAGGCGTTTAAGGCCGCAGCGGATCCGAAGCGGTTTCCTGAGCAGCTTGCGTGGGTAAAACCGTGGCAGGCGACCCGATTGGTTTGGAACACGTCGCCATTTTTCTTCCAAAATCGGAACCAGGCTTTCGATCCGACTGGCCTAACCAGTTTGGAAGCAGGCGGATTCGCGCCGCTGCTCGGCAAAGCATTTACCGAGATTGCTGCGGCAAGCTTGAGCATGCACAAGAGCCAGGGCGTAGGCAGTCCGCCACGCCGCGGCGAACGCAAGGAGTATTTTAAATTGCTGGCGGGGCCGCCGATGACAAACGGATTGTTCGATGGCGTCGATACGACGTGGAAACGAGTCCCGAATGCAACCGACATCGGCAACCAAGTTCAGCAGCTGATCGCAAACTTTTCGCCAGTCAATCCGGCCGCGTCGGTTCCGAAGCTTCTCGAATTGCGGAAAGCGCTCACTGCCGTCGACAACGATTGGGCGGTATCGAAACGCGCTGAAGTTGACGGGCTGATTGCGAGCTGTGCCGCGCTTTACATGGAGAGTTCAACTGCGTTGGCCGCGGTCTCGCCGGGTCAGCTGCTCCCGATAAAATTCGATGCGATCAATCGATCATCCGTACCGATCAAACTAATCAGTGTCCATGCTCCGGTTTCCGGTGAAACCCTGCGCATCGACGCGCCACTCGCTCGCGATCAATTTTTTACCAAGGATCTCGGGCCGACGCTGCCAGCGAACATGGTTTACTCGCAACCCTATTGGCTGCGTAAAACACCAACTATCGGAACATTCATTGTAGACGATCAGCAGTTGATCGGGCTTGCTGAAAATCCGCCGGCTTTTCCGATTGAAGCGACGCTCGACATTGCGGGTCAGGAAATACGCTATCTGATCGATACGTTTTTCCGTCGGGTGGACCCGATTGCGGGTGAGGTTCACGAGTTGCTGGCCGTGACTCCGCCGGTGTTCGCAAATCTACCGAGCAGTGCGTTTGTTTTTCCCGACGAAAAGGCTCGGGCCATCGCCGTCGAGATCACTTCATCAACTGCGGCGGTGCAGGGCAGCGTCCGTCTCGATGCTCCCGCCGGATGGCAGGTCACGCCAAAATCTGTTCCGGTTGATTTGAAGGTGCCTAACGAAAAGATGTTTGCCGAATTTTCCGTAACACCTCCGGGAAGAGCAGGGGACGGAACTCTTCGTGCGGTTGTATCTACCGGCGGCAAGGAATTCTCATTCAGTCGCGAGCAAATCGCTTATCCGCACATCGGCGTTCATATATTGATGCCGGCGGCCGAAGCCAGGGTAGTCCGGGCCGAGATTCGGAAAACGGGGCAACAGATTGGCTATCTCCCCGGTGCGGGAGATGAGATTCCCCAGTGTCTTCAGCAGATCGGCTACAGCGTCAAGGTGTTGGAGCCCGGAGATGTGACGCCGGAAAATCTTGCCCGGTTCGATGCCGTTGTGCTCGGTATTCGCGCTTACAACACCCAAAATCGAATTGCCGATCTGCAACGCAAGTTGCTGGACTATGTCCAGGCTGGTGGTGTGGTCGTTGCGCAATACAACACCACGGCCGAGCTCAAGACCAAGGATATCGGTCCATATCCGCTCGAAATCTCGCGCGATCGCGTAACCGATGAAACTGCGGAGGTCCGAATTCTCGCGCCGGACCATCCGGTCCTGAATACGCCTAACAAGATCACTGCTGAAGATTTCAAAGGATGGGTTCAGGAGCGCGGACTGTATTTTCCCAACAAGTGGGACCCGCGGTGGACCGCCATTTTGTCATCCAATGATCCCGGCGAAAAACCGATGGACGGCGGGCTGCTGGTCGCGAAAGCCGGTAAAGGTTACTTCGTTTACACTGGCTACTCGTGGTTTCGGCAATTGCCGGCCGGAGTCCCTGGTGCCTATCGGCTGTTTGCCAATCTTGTTTCGCTGCGCAGTGCGGAATGAAAGGAACCGATCTTCAAAGCGAGCCTAACGGCGACTCTGCTCCTTTGTTTGGCAGTTGGCCAAAAGCTTACTGCGTCACGCTCGGAATATTCGCGTTCGAGATCGTAGTTGTTCTACGCCTTTACGGTCGTATTTTCGTGAACCGGCTCGATTACGTCGTGCTGATCGCGACGATCTTAGCAATCCCGTTGTACGGGCTGTGGCGCACGCGCGGTCGCAAGACCCTTGGCTACTATATCAAGGGGGACGAAAGCATCCGATGGGCTACCATTGGACTTTCAGTGCTCGCCACCCAGGCTGGGCCGATCACATTCCTTTCCATGCCGGGTCAGGCTTACGAAAGCGGAATCGGCTTTGTTCAGAATTACTTCGGCCAGCCGTTCGCACTGGTCACTGTTTGCGCCGTCTTCGTGCCCATTTTCCAGCGGCTTAAAGGTTTACACCGCCTACGAATATCTGGGTCAACGATTCGATCAAAAAACAAGATTGTTAGGCGCTTTTCTATTTCTGATTCAGCGCGGTCTTGCCGCGGGAATCACCATTTATGCCCCGGCAATTATTCTCTCCGCACTACTCGGCTGGCGATTGAATCTGACGATCTGGCTCGCCGGCGGGCTAGTCGTCGCCTACACCGCGTTTGGTGGGACGAAGATCGTTAGCATCACTCAGCGGTATCAGATTCTGATCATCTTTGTCGGGATGGCTCTCGCCTTCATCATCGCGGTGCATCGATTGCCCGCCGGATTATCGTTCGGCCGTGCCCTAACCGTCGCCGGTGGCATGGGAAAACTACAGGCGGTCGATTTCTCGTTGGACCCGGATCGGCGCTACACGTTTTGGTCGGGAATCTTTGGCGGATTTTTTCTCGCACTCTCGTATTTCGGCGCCGACCAGTCTCAGGTTCAACGGTATCTCGCTGGCGGGTCGTTAACCGCCAGCCGATTCGGTCTCCTTTTCAATGCGGTTGTGAAAGTGCCAATGCAATTTCTCATTCTGCTGCTGGGAGCAATGGTTTTCCTGTTCTACCAGTTCGAAGAGCCGCCTATTTATTTCAATCGCCCAGCCTATGACAGAGCAATCGCACTCGGGCATGGTGCCGAGTTGAATGCGTTACAGACAGAGTTCGATGACGTATTCGCGCGCAAACGTGACTTGCTGAATTCATCAGGCGTAAACTCCGCGTCTCGCCAGGAAATTCTGCAGCTCGAGGCCAAGGCCCGCGAATTGCGCGACCGCGCAAAAGCGATTCTTGAACGCGCCGGCGCCAGCCCGAAAAGCAAGGATTCCGACTACGTCTTTATCACTTTCGTCCTCCAACATCTGCCGCATGGCGTTGTTGGACTGCTAATTGCGGTGATCCTGTGCGCCACGATGTCGGCGACTGCGGCGACGCTGAATGCGCTGGGCTCAACCAGCGCGGTGGATTTTTATCGGCCGCTGATCCGGCCGAACGCGCCTGATCACCATTACGTGGTTGCGACCGAGTTATTGACGATCGCGTGGGGGCTGGTGGCGATTGGTGTGGCCTCATACGCGAGCCTGGTCGAGAACCTGATCGAAACCAGCAACATTCTCGGGTCAATCTTCTACGGCAGTATTCTCGGGTTGTTCCTGGTGGCGTTCTTCTTGCGCAGTGTTCGCGGTTCCGCGGTGTTTTTCGCCGCGCTTCTTGCTCAGTGCCTTGTGCTGATCCTTTTTTGGACCCTAAGCATCAGTTATCTCTGGTACAACCTGATCGGTTGTGCGGCGGTGCTGGTGTTTAGTCTAGCGCTGGAGCGAACGATTTTCGCGAAGTCATCTCCAGCTTAACAACCATGGCCGCGCCGATTATCTGTTTCGGGCAACAACCGTGCGGCTTTTTCCCAAAACGATTTCTCTATGCCAAGATTGTCACCGCCAGACAACTTCAACAGGAAATTGGTGGCGAAATCGTGTTTTTCTTTCACGACAGCGATCATGATCCGCGCGAGACGATAACGATCTTGCGAGAACGACATTCTGGTCGTGAACATCGCGTCAATTTCCGATTCCTGAACTCGATTCAGAAGGAGTTCTCGCCTCTCTATGCCAAGCGCATTCTTCCGGGCTGGCATTCGAAAATGGTCCGGCAGCTGCCAAACTACGTTGACCGCGAACTGGTCGACAAGTTCCAGGAAGTTGACTGCCACAACCCGGCTGATTTTTGCCTGAAGATGTATGGCAAGATGGGGCTGCTGGACGGCGTGCGAGTGGAAAGATCAAGCTCACCCGAATTCAGAAAGCGCGCAGTTTCGGTGGACGATTATTTTGTTGATGTCCAGTGGGAAGGCGAAACGGTTCGGGCCCGCTGCCGGGACGGAAAATTGCTGCTGCACAAAGGCGCCGACCGGTTCATCGAACTCCCTTCCCAGGATTTTGATCCCACTCAGATCAGTCCTACGCGTGATACTCGTCTGCGGTGGATGCAATCGGTCATTCAATGCACGCACTACGTCGCTGGTGCCGGCGAACAGGAGTACTTGAACGAAGCTGATGCGCCGGGCATCACGTTCGTACTCCGAATGGACATTTCCGAATCAGACAAGGCTTATACTGAAAATTGATGGAGCAGAGACCGTTGAGAATTGGCATTACCTGTTTCCCACTGATCGGCGGAAGCGGCATTCTCGCGACATCGTTGGGGATGGAGCTCGCGGCGCGTAATCACGAGGTTTATTTCTTCAGTTATGCCAAACCGGTGCGTCTCGACCTAACGGCGCCACGAATTCACTTCCACGAGGTTGCCGTGGGCAACCACAGCGTGTTTCCGTGTCCCGATTACACCTTGCCCTTGGCCGTAAAGATGGCGGATGTAGGCCGAGCGGAGCGCCTTGATCTATTCCATGTGCACTACGCAGTGCCCCACGCGACGGCGGCGTTTTTAGCGGCCGAGATGATCGGCAATTCGGCCCCGAAAATCGTGACGACGCTTCACGGGACCGATACGACCATGCTTGGCCCGAATCCGCAATATCGCGGCGCGATCGCGCACGCTCTGACCCACTCCGATGCGGTGACGGCCGTCTCCGAAAGCTTGCGACAACAGACTATCGAAACATTTGCCCTTACCCGAACAGTTGACGTAATTCCAAACTTTTTTACTCCAACTGCGCCCACTCGAAGCCGCGAGGAAGTCCGTCGCGATCTCGGCTTAACCGACGAATTTCTGGTGCTGCACATGTCGAATCTTCGTCCATCGAAGCGGATTGATCTTCTGTTGAGAATCATCGCAAAGATGAAACAGCGAAATCGAGTCCGGCTGCTCATTCTCGCGGGCGGCTCCTTCGCTTCTTGCGAACCTCTCCTCGACGAACTGGGCATTCGGCAAAACGTGATCGTGCAGACCGCGGCTGAACCGGTTGAAAATTATCTCCAGGCGGCCGACGCCGGGCTTTACACCTCTGAGATTGAGAGCTTCGGTTTGAGCATTTTAGAAACAATGTTCTTCGCCAAGCCGATCATCGCTTTTAGAGTGGGCGGAATCCCTGAAGTGGTAGGCGACACTGGCTCGCTTCACAAGTTTGGAGATGTCGATGCCATGGCGAAAACGGTCGACGAATTGATCGAATCGCCGGAGCAAGCTCGTGAAATAGGTGAGGCCGGTCGAAAGCGAGCTTCAGCAGAATTCACAGCGCAAAAGGCAGTACCGCGTTACGAAGCAGTCTATCGCCGAGTGTTATCGGCTCAGCGTTAGCGACAGCGCATTTCTTTAACAGGGCATCTCGCAAACGACATGGTTATCGCGCTAGCTTTCGGGCTCGCGCGAAGTGATTTGTGCTACTAACGATTTCGTTCAACTCTCGCGGTCCCTCGCTCTGCTGCTTAAGAAGCAGTTTTGAGTAACCGACGAGGTCGATGAACAAGACGCGGCCGATCTCAAATTTCACGTCTGAGGAATGCTCGGCCGGCATGGAACTTTGTCCTATCTCAAGACTCGCAATTTAACGAGCCTATTTCGATTCAAGGCATTCCTCTTTCAGCGTGTCCGCCCCCTTGTAAACGTTGCGCCGCTTCAGCTCGGAGAAAAGGAGGGCTTATCGCTCATTAGCTGTCGGCAAGCCGAGTTTCGCGAGCAAGGCGTGATAGCGAGGATCGTCGCGCAAACCGCGCAACATCGGATCGACCATCAGGCTTAACGTTCCACCATCATGATTGTCGAAGGAGATTTGCAGCCACTCAAACGCTTTGTCCTTTTCACCGCGCAAGGCATAAGCCTGGGCAATCTGATAAGCCAGGCGATCTTTATCCTTGGCGATCAGCTCCGCCAGAGTCGCGTCCGCCGCCTCCCGCTCTCCACGTATGTAGTGAGCGAGCGTATGCTCGAAACGTCGAAACGCCATGTCCGGCTCCAGTTCTGCTTCGCGCAAAGCGCCTTCGCCGTCATTTCGCTGCACCGCGACCAGCACCTGCCATCGGTGACTCGAAGAGGCAGTTGGCTGTATTTCTGCCACCTTGCGCCCGCACGCGTCTGCTTCATCCAGTTTTCCGGCATAGAAAAGGACGCGACCGAGATTGAACTGCGTCGCCACAGATAATGGATCGAGTTCCACTGCCTGCCGGGCCTGGCGCTCGGCCTCATCCACGCGCCCGAGATAAACCACGATTCGCGCTAACAAATCGTTCGCGGTCGGATTGGCCGGCGCAAGCATTTTCGCCTTCTCTAGTTGAGGCAACCCTTCGGCAAAGTTCCATTCCGTAAAACATTGCACCCACCCGAGGGCCGCATGCGCTTCGGCCAGCGCGGGCGCGAGGGCGACCGCCTTGTCCGCGTCGGTGCGCGCTTTGGGATACAAGGTGGTACGCTGGCCGGTCAGGTCTCCCAGCAACGTCCACACTTCGGCGCGCTCGGCGTAGACTGCAGCATAATTCGGATCGAGCTCGATGGCGCGATCGAAGTAGGTGATCGCTTTGCGAAAATCTTCGATGTTGCTCCGGCGGAAAAGGAAATGCCCCTGCAGATAATCATTGTGCGCTTCCACGTTCGCGGTGGCGCTTTGCGCTGATTGGTCGTCAGTGCCGAGCAACGTCACCTGAAGTGATCCCGCGACCGCGCGGGCGATTTCCTGCTGCACTGCGAAAATATCCTTGAGGTCACGCTCAAACGTCCGGGTCCAAAGCGCGATCCCGTCGTGCGCGCTTACCAGTTCGGCGACAATGCGGACGCGCTCACCTTGTTTGCGCACCGTGCCCTCCAGAAGGGTGCTGACCCCGAGCTTCTGGCCGATCGAGCTCGGTTCCTCCTTTTTGTTTTTGAAGCGGAATGAAGAACTGCGCCCAATGACCTTTAGGCCGTGGATTTGCGCCAGTGCGACGATCAATTCTTCGGATAATCCATCCGAGAAATATTCGTCCGCCGGGTTACCGCTCTCGTTAAGCAACGGAAGCACCGCGATGGACTTTTCCGGGATGGCGCTGCTTGCGCCTGGCGGAGGCGTCGCATTTTCAGCAGTATAGCGACCGAGGAAGAACAATCCGATCGATACCAGCGCGCCCACGATAACGATGTAGATCCAGGCGCGAGATTTACTTGGCCCGTAATCAGGAGCGAGGTGTTCGGTTCGCTTCAATCCTTCCGGTGTGATTTCAAACATCCACGCCAGCATGAGTGCGATGGGCAAACCGAGAATGACAAGGAGAACGATCAGCCGGATGATCCAATTCGGAACGTCGAACACCGGGAATACCTGGGCGATGCCTTGGGAAAGCGCCCAGCCGGCGACGATGTAGGCGACGGCAACCTTGTAAACATTACGCCGCTTCAGCTCGGCGAAGAAGTTTTGGAGGTTCACGACGACATCCCTGGTTGGCGGACCCTACTCAACATTGTTGATCTTCACGATGGTGCCTTTCGCTTGCGAGTCCTTTGGATCCTTTACCACCGTCACGTACAGTTCGTCCTCATTTTTGTCGAAGGCGACGTTGGTCGTACGTCGGCACGGGGCGAAACTGTACTGGCTTGGGAGCGATCCCTCTACCTCATTCTTTCGACGCTAACGAAGCAACCCGTCTTCGGTCCGAGCCAGACTTGCGGTAGGCAGCCTGCGCGCGAGGCTACGGCTGGCCATGGACTCCGGCGTGGTTGGCAGATTAACGATCATTTCGGAGCGAGTGATTGAACGATTTTTTCGAAGCGCGGAAAACACGCTCTGGGCTTTGTATTACATCTATCGCTAACGTAACGGTATCTTCACGATCGAAGTTAGCGGTCTCTACGGAATCGATGCGAAGCCGTTCACACTGAGTCTCAGATCTCTATTCCCGCTCAAACACAAGGATGTTCGGTTTGTTATGATTCGTCGTGCGTACGGTCATAGTCAAAGTTTTGAGGTCGGGAGAAATATCGACTTGCCGAGTATCCACGATTTTACCGGCGATCTTGTCGGTCAATTGTATGGTTAGTTCACTCACGCGGTGCCCGGAGGTTGTAAAGCCTTGGGGCAGGCTCGGACCCGACCCCGGATAATCCTTCCCATCGAATTTTATGTTTTTAGTTGTTTGCTCAGCAGGATTGATGAAAGAAAGGCCATCCTCTTCATAGGGCTCGATCTGAAACTCGAAGACCGAGTTCACCTTCACGCTATCGCTTTCCCATGTGCCTGCAAAACCTGCGGTTCCCGCAGTCCGGTCATACACGTAGTCCAGGCTAGACTTTGTCCCGTTGGACGAAGTGCTCGTAAAGTGGTCGGTGAGCGTACTGCCGTCTTGGGAAAGCTTCCAGGTCGCTGTGATGATGGCGGTGCCGTCCTTCTTGCGGACGACCTTCCATTTATTAGGCGCCTCAATGGTGACCGCTAATGTGGTCGCAAAATCGGCGGGTTGATCGGTCCCATCGGCCACGACCGTTTCAGGATGACCGGAGCCAAAGTCAAATCCGTACTTGTTCCCACTGACGAGCTCAACCTTCATTTCGTCACTAAGTTTACTTCGAGACGGGTTAAGTTTCCATTTGCCTACGAAGGGATTGTCCGCCGCCCATGAAGTACCAATAACCAAACAAGTAACCAGCAACAGCCAACAAATACGATTTAACATAAGTTCCTCTTTCAACAGATTCGGCTATGCAAGGACCGAGCCAACGGCCGATGGAAAGTCATAATCCTCTGATAGAGAGCAGTTAATGGTTCTAGAACTTTCGAGGCGAATGTTTTGATTGACCCGGATGTGGAACACCGCCATCCCGAATTCGAGACGCTCTTGTTTTGTTCTTGTGGGCTCGGCACTGTGGTAGTTCTGCAATGCTCCAGCGGTAGGATTCGGACCGTTGCAGGCGATCCCTTTCACGACAACCGTGTTGCTAAAACTGGAATAGGCGGAAAGCCGATGAGCAAAGGCAGTTCGGAAGCGAGCTAATCGGAGACGCCGTCCGTTCGTTGCAGCATCACTGTATGTCACACCTGGCGCTATCGATTCGGGCAAGTGTTAAATCGCAGGCGGGATAACCTTGCGCGGTGGTTTGTCCGAGCAGGGCTGCCAAATGTTCCGCCAGCGAGGCGTAGACTGGATCCTCTCGCGCGAGTTGTTTGGCTGCCGCATGGAAAAGCGTCAGACTCGAAACCAGTTTCAGGGCGTCGGTCTGGCTGCCCATGAGATCTTTGACGGGAATTCCGCGGGCAAGCTGTTCGTCCACCGCGGAGACAATCTCTTCGTAGCGCCCGCGCAAAATTGGATCACGCAAGTAAGCGCAAGTCTCGCCGAGATCTTGCACGGCGTAAGCCCGCGCTGTAGACGACCGGCCGAGACCTTCGATTTGGGGAAAAATGTACCAGATCCAGTGGCTGCGTTTGCCGCCAGCCCGAATTTCCGCGAGAGCGGTTTCGTAGCCAGCCCAGCTGTTGGCTTGAGCTTCGCGAAATCGTTCCAGCGACATCAGATCAGAGGACAGAGGACAAATGTCAGAGGCCAGAGGCCAGAAGTCAGAGGTCAGAGAACAATTTGGTGTGCTACGTTTTCCGCGCCAGTTCGATTCGTTCGACGCTCTCTTTGCCTGAACCGACAAAGGTAAAAAGAATGGTGATCTGGCTAGGGCTGGTTAATTGCAGCTCGAGATCTCTGACATGGCCCGCTTCCGGAGTTGGCAAGTTGGTGATGTCGACCATGTGAAACTTCACCACCTTGTTATCGCCGTCCGTCGATGTTGCTTTAAGCCGGGGTTGGTTGCCCGCGGCACAATAGTGGGTCGCGCGCAGATCAGCGCCGTCCAGATGATAGACAGTGGTCATGTTCGCGTTACCATCGACGATCAGATCTTCAACGACGGCAGTGCCATTGCCAGTGAGATAGTATCTGGCATTCATCGGGCCCTTCCGGTTTTTCCCAATCCATTCGTAAGAGCCCTGCCAGTCGCCGACCAGCGCTTTGATCAAATTGAATGTATCGCTAGAAGCCGGCGGTGACCCGCCCTCATCATGCTGAGCCTGGGCCGAAACGAAAACGCACGAAACAAGAATAGCTGCCAGATAATTTCGCATAGCGTAATGGGGAACTTATCACGAGGACCGCAAAAAGCAGGAAACGTGAGCCGATTCCCTCCTTGGTGCCTGACTATTCTGTGCGGAGCGCGGCCATGGGATTAATGCGAGTTGCGCGTCGCGCTGGCAGCCAGGTCGCGAGTAGGGTGGCCGCTGTGAGAACAACGAAAGCACTGGCGAAGGCTGGCGGATCGAACGCGCCGACTTCGAACAAGATCCCGCTAAGTATTTTTCCAGTCGCGGCCGCAAGCAGCAGACCGAGAGCTAGCCCGGCGAAAAGCATGACGGAGCCCTCGCGCATGATCAATCGCAACACCATTCCGGGTTGTGCGCCCAGCGCCATGCGGATTCCGATCTCGCGTGTGCGTCGCGCCACCGAATAAGCTTTGACTCCATAGAGACCAACTACAGCCAGACCGAGCGCCAGTCCCCCAAAGACAGAGAACATGGCCGCGCCCGCGCGGACAAGCCACAGGTCCAGGTTAGAATCGAGAAACTGGGCAAAGGTTTGCAACGAAATGATTGGGAGTGAGGGATCGACCTCGCGCACCGCCCGACGAAGCAAGTCGGCCGTGGCGGCTTCGCTTCCGGGGGCGAGCGAACGGAACCGAACAAAAAAGGAAACGTCGCTTTGGAATCCGCGCGCAAACGGCAGGTAGATCGAGCCGTCGGGTTCTTCGCTGGCAAAAAGGTCGTGTCGGGTTACTGGCACGATCCCGACTATTTCGATCGTCTCGTCCTGCTTCTCCTCTTTACTCAACGCAGCGCCCGTTCCATGGGCGGCGTCTCCGCCCCGCTGCCCCGACGGCGTATTTTCGGCCGCATACTGAACGCGTTGTCCAAGTGCGTCACCGTCCGGCCAAAGCTTTTTGGCCAAAGGCTCATCAATGATTGCCACATTCGGACCAGGTTGTGTTGCTTCCGCCTCGGTAAAAGCGCGACCACGCAGCACCGGCAATCCAACGGTGGAAAAATATTTCGCGCCCACGCTGTTCCAGGCTGCCTTGAAAGCAAGGCCTTCAGCGGCAGTCGACGGTCTGGCCTCTGCACCTGGATTTACACCCGCACGTTGAACATTCTTGTCGGACGAAACTATCCCGAACGGAACGGTTGCCGAAATGCTGACCTGCTCTACGCCCGGCAGTGCTGCCAGCCGCGCGTTCAAGTTCTGATAAAGTTCCTGCGCGCGTTTCGGTTCGTACCCGGCCAGGCTCGCGTCAACTTCGAGAAGATAACTTGCGCCCGGTTTTAGCCCGCTATCGACGGACGCGGCTTTGTTCGCGCCGCGCACGAACAAAGCGGCTGCAGTCAGGAGGGCGAGCGAGAACGCGAGTTGCACAACGACGAGCGGGTTGCGCGGTAAAAATTTCCAGCGACGTCGGACAATATCTTCCCCGGCATGTTCCTTCAGATCGGTAATCACCGCGCTGCGTGAGATCTTTAAGGCCGGTCCAAGCGCAAACATCAGTGTGCCGAGCAGGCAAAATCCAAACGTTGCGGCCAAAATTGCGGGGTTCGCTCCAGTCGACCACACAATCTGGAAAGGCATGAACTTGCGCATTGAGCCAACCAGCAGATCCGATGACCACAATCCAAGTACAAGTCCACCTACGCCGCCGAGCAGCGCCAGCACAAAACCTTCGCTGAGAAGCTGGCGCACAATCCGCCAACGGCTGCCGCCAAGCGCGAGGCGGATCGCGATTTCCTTCCGGCGCGCGGTGCCACGCGCAAGCAACATGTTTGCGAGATTGAGGCAGGCCACGAGCAGGACCACCACCGCCATCCCAAGCAATAACGGCGCGATCGATTTCACCCCCCTGGCAGCCGTCGGATTTGTGCTTACCGCAATACGCGACACCGGTGCAGTTAGGAACGTCTGGTTTTTCTGCTCGACTGGATAAGCTTTTTCCAAATTGGCCGCCAGGCCTTCGAGCGCCGGCTTGGCCCCGGCCGCAGTCGTCCCCGGTTTAAGCCGCCCGATGATGCGCAGCTGTGTCCCGTTGCGATCGTCCATCGTGGTCTTGTCCTTCGACCCAAAATCGTTCGCCACCTGATCGTAAACGCTGATCGGTAACCAAACGTCAGGTGACAAAATCTGCAGCGTGCCGGCGAAACCTTTCGGTGTGATTCCGACGATCGTGAACGGCCGCCCGTTGATCAAAACCTGCGAGCCGAGCACGGTTGGATCGAGATTGTGCTTTTGCCAGTAACTGTAACTCACGATCGCGACCGGCGCGTTGCGTGTTTCCTCTTCCGGTAGAAATGTGCGGCCGCGCGCCAACGGAACACCGAGCACCGAGAAATAGTTAGAGCTGACGACCGCGGCGAAAGTGCGACGGGTATCGCCTTTCTGGCCGAGACCGATCAAGGCGAGATTGAAAGCCATCGCGTCGCTGAAGACGGTGTTTTGCTCGCGGATATCGCGATACGTCGGATAAGAAAAACCGCGGAATTTCTTCGGATCCTTCTTGTCCTGGGAAAAGAGCTGCACCAGTTCGTGGGGCTTGGCGTAAGCCGGCGGAGCGAAGAAAAGCGTGTTTACCAGGCTGAACACGGCGGTGTTGGCGCCGATCCCAAGGGCCAACACGAGCACGGCTGCGAAGGTGAAGCCTGGCGCCTTGATGAGCTGGCGAAACGCGAACCGAAAATCGTGGATCATACGGGGCTTCTGCTGCTCATAGGATACATCGAACCCGCCAAACGGATTCAGAATTAAATCTTAAAAAGGTAAGCTCCTTACTTTTTGCTCTTTTATGAATTGATGGATGAGGCTTCAAGCTTCGCCGAGGCTACGACGCGGCGGGCGATTGACGAATGATACGTGACCACTGACTACTGACTATGCCCGCTCTATTTGATTCGCTCGCGATTCGAGATCTGAATTTTGCCAATCGGGTGTTTGTCTCGCCGATGTGCCAATATTCAAGCCAGGACGGATACGCTACTGACTGGCATTTGGTTCATCTTGGCAGTCGCGCAATCGGCGGCGCCGGACTGATATTTACCGAGGCGACTGCGGTTTTGCCGAGGGACGGATCAGTCCGCAGGATCTCGGCATCTGGGATGATGGGCACATCGAGATGCTGAGTCGAATCGTCAGGTTCATTCATGAACAGGGGAGCATCGCCGGAATGCAGCTGGCTCATGCCGGCCGCAAAGCCAGCACACGCCGGCCATGGGAAACGCCGGGAACTGTTCCCGAAAACGAAGGCGGTTGGAAGAAGGTTGTTGCTCCAAGCGCGTTACATTTCGCTGACAATTATCCGATGCCGCAGGCGCTCACACGCGATGGCATTCGAGAAGTAGTTGATGCCTTTGCCGCCGCCGCGCGCCGTGCCTGTCAGGCGGGGTTCCGCGTCGTGGAGATTCATGCGGCGCACGGTTACCTGATTCACGAATTTCTGTCGCCTCTTAGTAATAAACGCGAGGACGATTACGGCGGTTCCTTCGAGAATCGCACCCGGCTGTGTCGTGAGATTGTCGCGGCAGTTCGATCGGCGTGGCCGAAGGAATTGCCGTTATTCGTCCGGATCTCTGCGACGGACTGGGTCGATGGCGGCTGGGATATCGAACAATCGGTCAAGCTCGCGGGACAACTGAAGCAAATGGGCGTGGATCTGATCGATTGTTCTTCCGGCGGTAACGTTGCCCACGCGGAAATTCCGGTCGGTCCCGGCTACCAAACGGCTTTTGCCGAACGTATTCGCCGCCAAGCTAACATTATGACGGGTGCGGTCGGAATGATTACTTCTCCAGTTCAGGCCGAGCACATCATCCGGACGGGACAGGCAGACGCGGTGATAATCGCCCGCGAGTTTTTGCGCGACCCGTATTGGCCATTGCGTGCGGCCCGAGAACTGGAGCAACCAATCGCGTGGCCGGTGCAATATCTGAGGGCGGCGCCGAAAGGCGCGCAGCCACGGGTTCCGGTGGATCTGAAGAGTTTCGAATCGTGTTTCGAAGAACAACACGGGGTTCCGGAACGACGGGGAGTAAGGCAGATCGAGCGGAGGAAATAGCGCGCCTTTCCGTGCGCCGACGCTCGCATTGCCGAACGTCGATCAGTGTAGGGCCGAATTCGGCTGAAGCCCACAAGCCTACATCCAAGCGCAAGTTCGAATTTACGTCGAAGGTATTCCGTGGCGGATGGCGTTGGATCGTAATCGCCCATCGCGAAGATCGCCGCCACATTGTTCATTCGGGCGAACTGCTGCGCGCCTTTCTGGAATTGGAAGCGACAGTGCTGTAGTGTTTTTTCTATTTGAAGTATAGGATTCCGCTCGACAACGGCTCGCGATCGTGTCAAAAGGCAACCACGCGTGGCAGAAATCCCCGGACAGACATGACGTGTTGTGACCCACATAGTGACGGGCATGTCACAAAGTAAGCGCCACGATAATGGCGACTTACAAAATCTTCGACGCGGTGACGCTTAGAACTCTCGTCACGAGCCGCCGCAAGCGCAACAAATCAATCGGTCAAATGGCCGCCAATTTGCACTCGGTGACTTATGGGCCACAGCCGATTGTAGATCGGAGGAACAAGATCGTTCTTTTATGGAGTGCAAAAGCAGGTTCCGTTTTCGCGATCAAATGGATGTTTAAGCATATGGGACTGCTTGAAGAAGCCCTGGCCTTTGACCCATGGATTCACTGTTACCGGATGAAAGTTTTCTATGATAGTGATCGATATAAAGCGGCGGTAGAAGACTTCTTTCAGTCACCATTGTCGTATCGCGTTATCAAGTTTGTGCGATCGCCATTTAAGCGCGCTGTAAGTTCGTACGTACATGTCTTACAAAATGCTGAAAGGAACTCGGATTTGGTCGAAACTCTCGTTGGAGCCGAGCAGAAGTTCACATTTTCATTCGATCAGTTCGTTGGCTATCTCGGCACTATTGATTTGAGAAATAGCGACGTTCACTATCGAACTCAAACACATCAACTGGAGCGTGAGTTGTCACCGGGATCGGTGTTTCTATTAAATCTGGACCATTCAATGGAGTCGTTACCGAAGCTCGAAAGCTATCTAGGCTTGCCACAGACAGATTCACAACAATACCGGATATCATCTCATCACGCTACTCGCTCCCCAAGCGCTCCCGCGCAATTTATTGGCGATCAACTCTTCGAGTTTTCCGATCGTGGCCAGGCTTCGGTTCCAGACTACCGAAGCTTCTATAACCGTGACCTGGAGCAGCGCGTTTACCATCTGTATGCAGAGGACTTTCTTCGCTATGGATTTTCGACAGTTATAAATAGGCGAGGTCCGTAAAGCTTTGGTTTAAATAGCCGTACAAACTATCAAATAGCGTGACCTCGAAATCATCTGCGACGGACTGGCTCGATGACGGATGGGATATCGAGCAATCGGTCAGGCTCGCCGGAGAGCTGAAGCAATGGAGATCGACGATCGTAGACCCGCCGCTACAGTTATTAATGCGCACCTTCGCTCGCGGTAGCTCATCTCTGTCTCGTTAGATGCGAAGACTGAACGGGAGTGAAGGAATCAAGGAGCGAATCATTCGCTGCAGCGCTTAGTTGGCGCGGCCAGGTGCTGCTTCCTCCTTGCCGAACAACGTCCGAAGCGAGAGCGCCAGCTTCTCGGCGTCGGATAATTCCGCCCGCTCACGTAACAACCTAACGGCAACATCGGGATGGTCCGTGATCAGGTTGTGCGCGCCCCTCTCGATCATCAGAAGCATGTCGCCCGTTTTGTTCAACGTCCAGACATGCACTTCCTTGCCCGCAGTGCGCGCCTGTTGAATGAACCGTCGCGTTGCTGCGCGCTTGTTCACGCTCAGAATCTGGCCCGGCAGGCGCGTCACGTCCCCCACCGACGCCGTCACAATCTGACCGACCTTCAGTTCGGGTGCCAGTCGCTGAACTTCTGTTAGCGCGGCCGGATCCAGAGAAGTGATAATGCAGTTGGTCAGGAAAGCCTCCCGGCGCAGCAGTTCAACGACCTTTCCCGCGAGAGTCGGGTCCGGCCAGTTATACTTCAGCTCGATGTTCAGTTGGATTTTTCCGCGGGAAAGACGAATGACCTCGGCCAGCGTCGGAATCCTTTCGCCCAAAAACTCCCCATTAAATTTCTTGCCGACGTCCAGCTCCTTCACCTCCGACAGGGTCAGGTCTCTCAATCGCCGACTGTCACTTGCCATGCGCATCAGATCGCCGTCATGGAACACCACTAGCTCGCCGTCGGCAGTGGTCTGCACATCGATCTCAGCAAAGTCAGCACCGTCAGTGATCGCTTGCCGCACAGCACTCAGTGTGTTCTCAGGTGCGCGGGCCGAGCTGCCGCGGTGGGCCGTAACTTTCACCGATTCCACGATGTTTCTATGTGCTAACTCGAGCCAATTCGCTACCGCTGAAATGGCGAGGATCACCAGCAACGCGGCCCACGCCATCACTAGCGCGAGCCGTCTGGCTCGCAACGGGATGATCGGAACACTCCGCTCCCGTGTTTGGTGCAGGTGCGCCAGGCTCATGCGCGTCGCCATGAATTGGTGAACGCCCAACCCCACCGCTCCGATCGCCGTGCCGGTCGCAAATGCTGTCACCAGGACCACGGCCACCACAGCCAGGACCCGTCCGGGAGAGTAACCGGCCCAATCAAATAGCGGTTTAGCGAGGAACCAACCTAGAGCGCTGAGGGCCGCAGAGAGAATCGCTACTCCAGTCCACCACAGGCCGAAAACTTGGACCAAACCGATCGAGTCACCTCGGGTTGCCCGCCACGTCATCCGCAGAGCCTCGAGCGGCCTCAAATTCCCAAGGATTAACAACGGCACCGCAAACAGCCAGCGCGCGATCAGCCAAAGCAGTCCAAGTGCGAACAACGCACTCAGCGCCCCAGCGAGAAGGACCGCAATCCACCATTCACGCGGTTGTTCCTTAAGGTAGTAGTTGATGTCGTGTCCCCCCAAGAGCCCTCCGTAAATTCCAGCGAGGAGCCCGACGAAAATTGCCACGCTCGCCAACACGGCCGCGGTTTGCAGTAGACCTAGAAGGAGAAGCGCCGGCAGCCGGTGGATGTTGCCACCGACCACATCCCAGAAGCGGGGCCGCCGACCGGCGGCGACCTCAGCAGCGAGCAGGGTCAACCCCCCAGCCCGTATCCGCAACAGAGCCAGTTGAACCGTGCCGACAGCGAACAGGAAAGCAACACCAGGTAGCGAAAGGGCGAACCCGGTCAGATCTGCATTCGTTATGGCGACGGCACCCCCGCTGCGGACAATCGCCTCCAGCCCCCATGCGATCAACGGTGAGAGCAACGCCCAGTCAAGCGCGGTAATGAAAAGTAGAAAGCCCGTCGCTGCTTTCCAAGCGGAGCGGAAGTCTTGCCAGCCCTGGCGCAGCGCAACGATGGTGGGTGGGATCGTTGTCATTACTCTTCATCCCAGCCTGTCATGCGGAGTATCAATGTTAAGCTGTAACCCCTTCGGGACCTATCGTGGAGTACCGAAAATCTTCGAGCTTCGGCCCGAAGCGGGAGTCTGCCAATATCGTTCGCTCATCATCTGACGAAACCGAAGATCAACCGCGGCTAGTGAATGCGAGCTTTGCTTCCACTTCGTCCTTCATAATTGAAACTCCTTCACCACCCGGCTCAGTCGCCCTTTTCCCTCAGGGCTTTGCCTTCTATGTCTCTCATCACCATTCACTCCATTCATCCTTCAACCTTTTCCTACGCCAGCTCGCGGTCGGCTCCATCGCTTAGGTTAGGTCTTAAAGGGATATCTACCAGAACCGTCCGACGGTTGACCGGATCGTGGTCGCGCGCTCAGTCGATAATGACGACGACGCCCGTTGGTTCGCCCAGCGCCTCCACCGTTCGTTCGGCAGCTCTGTCGATGTGAACCCGGGGTTCCACGGGTGGTTGGTGCTCGTTATACGTGCCGGGCCCGTAGAACTGTCCGTAGCGAAGCACAACGCCGCCTTCGGCGAGAACGGAACGCTCCAGTTCTGCGACAGCCAGGGCATCGGGCCCATCAGGTAATCGCCAGGCGACGCTTTGAGCCAGGATTTTCGGCGACCCGCTCTGCCGCGCGGCCTCGATCAGATTCTGGTTTCCCTCGGTTCGGATGCGGGCGTTCAGACCTGCGTGTTCGCTGATCTGCGCCACATCATCCGGCAGATCGGTCAGCTCGTTCAGTATGACATCCGGTTTGAAGTCACGAACCGCCCGGATTAGCGCCTCGCGATCGAAGACATCACAAAGAATCGGTTCGGCACCGAGGTGGCTCAGTAATTCCGTCTTGCTGGACGAGCGCGTCAGGCCGCCGACTACGTGCCCGGCCTGAATCAACCGGGGAATCAGTCTCTTCCCAATCACGCCGGAGGCGCCGGCAAGAAATATTCTCATACCATCATTGTAGGCCTCGCCTCGTGACGATGGCAAGAGCGGTGGAAGTGCGTCTAACGAGAAAGAGATAAGCCACGGCAGGGTGTTGTGGCAAGCTCACTGAAGTTGCATCGCGATGGGGCCGTTGGCTTCATCGATTGGTTAGACCTCGCCCCTGAGTCTTCGCTGATGGTAATTACCGCGCTTGACTCCCTCATAGGGGTTTGACAGGCGCCGTTTCGCTCTGACCATTCCAATCATGAAAATGCTGCGCCCTTCCGCCGTCGCCGTGCTACTTTTCGCGTTCACGACGTCTCTCTTTGCCACCGACTTCGGCGATCCCGCCGACGTCAAACAAGTGCGCAAAGTCGTTGCCGGAAAATTCGGGCACGCCTTGCACGCCTCGATCTCGCACGATTGGGCGCTTTGCACGGCCTACTCGGGTGAAAGCGACATCTCCGTTGTCCTGAATCGAAGTTCTTCCGGCTGGAAAATTGTCGCGAGCGACGGCGGCGCTTACGTCGCTGAAACTCTCAAGCCCCTTGGCGTTTCCGCCGCCGACATCCCCGCGCTCCTCAAAGCCTATCAATAGCCTCGGGGCTCACCACTCCTTGAAATCTCCTTTGTGCTCATGCGTCTGGATCACTTTGCAGCGTCTGGTTAGGTGACTCGACGTCGCCATGACAGAAGGCGTGGAGCAATAAATCCGAAGCATAGGCCGACAAACACTGACCATGGGAGTGCGAGGTAATAAAGGTAACGCGCCGGACCAAAACCAAATTGGTGGCTCAGAGACACTGGAACCGGCATCCAGATCCACGACAGAACGGTGAGCCAGAGAAACTGCTCGCCATGCTCGTATGCTTTGATGCGCGATATAGCTGCTGCAATCAACCAGATGCTGCCGACGATATGCAACAGGGAGACTCCCACAAACGTCTTTAGGGAGAAGTGCTTCATCACCTAACGAGGAGTCGGCGGAATTTTTCCGCATTTAATTACGGAATAATTCCGTCTAATCTGCTTGCTTAAGAAGCTGCCGCCTGTGGAAGACGGAATCATGCTAAATCGTCTGCCAGAAAATTGGCTTGGAAGCAATCCTGAACTGCGTAATTTTGGTGACGTGCGGTATCGTGCACAGCAGGCTTGGTAACCTCTTCGGCGGTGCGATGAGCAAGACAGGGCTGGATATCAGAAGACATCAGTTCGTTACAACTTGCCGCGCACTAAATGCGGCTGCGAAAGGCAGCTCGATGCTAACAGTAACTCTGCGCTTCGAGCCTCGGCGGCTCACTATCGAATCTGATTATGGCGGCGGAATTATCGAGACTAACGGAACATTCATCACGGAAGTTCGTGTGACATATGGAATGCTTTCGAAGATTGCATCCCTCCATTGCAAGGACGAGGACTGCGGTCCTTTTATTAAGTGCATTCTCGACGAGGAACTTCGTGAAATACAGTTCCCACGCGAGGTGCTCAGAGCGAAATTCGTAGCGTAACTGGAAATGGAAAATAGGGTCGCGTAACATTTGAACTGGCTGAGAAGTCAGCGACTGGCAAAGCTGGGAGCTGACCTCGAAGGTCACGACCGTCCGCTACGAAGCGGTGAACGCGATGCTGTTGAATGAGTTCCTGAAGGACACCGCAAAGTGCAGGAGCTGAAAGGCACGGTCGCGCAGCAGCACAAGCAGATTGAAGCGCTTACTGCGACTGTCCAGAAAGTGAGCGACCAGCTGGAATTGACGAAAGCTGCACCGCAGTTAGTTACCAACCCTTAGTAGTACGTTTTCATACGGCATCGTTACGAGCTGATTGGTCGTGGGGCTATTGCAGCGCCGTGACGCCCTTTGGGTGGCGCTGGATCGTTGACGCCCATCGCCTCGCCGCTACATCGTTCATTCTGACGAGCTACTCAACGCGTTCATGGAGTCGGAGGCGGCGTTGCTGCTGTTGGTTTTTTTCCGTCAGAATGTTGGATTTCGCTCGACAATGGGTCGCGATTCGTGTCAAAAGGCGGCCTTAATTAGACCTGGATAGGGCCGGGACGTTTGCTCCCGGTAGCGTCTGACCCTGTTCAGGTTCGCGGTTCAACGGTAACCACCGGGAGCAGAAGGAGTCTTCCCATGTCTATTCCAAGTTCCCTGGCACCTGTTGTTATCCCTGCGAGAAGTGTGCTCGGTCGATTGTGTCGGCCGAGGAGTTTTGTTCTCTTAGTGGTGGCGCTTATATCTGTTGCGCTGTTCTCCAAGGCTCTCGCGGTTAGTCCACCTCCGGATGGCGGCTATTTGAACTTCAACACAGCGGAGGGGCAGGATGCGCTCTTTAACCTCCAGAACGGCGTCGGTAACACGGCGATCGGTTTTCAAACGCTCCATCAGAACACATCCGGCAGCAGTAACACTGCGACGGGCAATCAAGCACTACGCAATAATGTATCCGGCAATGGAAACACGGCTATCGGGTCCCTCGCGTTAGTCGAAAATAATAGCGACAATAACACTGCCTGTGGCGTATTCGCGCTGGCAAGCAATACTTCCGGGAGCAACAACACGGCCACCGGTTTTAACGCACTCACAAGCAACACCACTGGCCCCTTTAACACGGCAATGGGTGAGAGTGCGCTCCTCAATAACACTACCGGCGACAGAAACACAGCCATGGGTGATGGGGCGCTCATTGCCAATAGCACCGGCGCTTCCAACACAGCTGTCGGTGTAAGCGCGCTTCGGAACAACACGACCGCCGCCTTCAATACCGCCGTCGGCCATGATGCGCTGGTGGACAACAACGGCAACTTCAATACGGCCAGCGGCTTTCAGGCACTGCTTAGCAACACGATTGGTCACGACAACAGTGCGGGGGGGTTCCAAGCGCTCGCGAACAACAGAACTGGCTCCTCGAACATTGCCTTAGGGTCTAAAGCAGGTATCAACCTCACGACTGGCAGCAACAACATCGAGATCGGCGCGCCCGGTGTAGCGGCTGAAGCCAATACGATCCGGATTGGCAAATCGGGAACGCAGAAGAAGACCTTTGTTGCCGGTATTCGTGGGGTGACCGTAGCAAGTGGGGTCGGAGTAATCGTTGGTACAACTGGTCAACTTGGCACCGTTCTCTCTTCGGCCCGGTTCAAGGAAGCAATCAAGCCCATGGACAAAGCAAGCGAAGCTATTCTTCAGCTCAAGCCCGTGACCTTCCGCTACAAGCAGGAGCTTGATCCCGATGCCATCCCGCAGTTCGGTTTGATTGCGGAGCAAGTAGAGAAGGTGAATCCTGATCTCGTAGCTCGCGACGAAGAGGGCAAAGTAAACACGGTGCGCTATGAGGCCGTGAACGCGATGCTGCTCAACGAATTTCTCAAAGAGCATCGGAAACTACAGCAGCAGCAGATAACGATAGAGCGACAGCAGAAACAAATCGAAGCCCTCATCGCTGGCTTGCAGAAGGTGACTGCTCGAGTTGAGGCAGCTAACGCTGTTCCACGCGTCGTGAGCGATAACTAGCAGAATTTCGGCTATCCGCCATCGGGTTCCGGTGGATCTAAAGAGTTTCGAATCGTGCTTCGAAGAACAACACTTGGTTCCGGAACGGAGAAAACTAAGGCGCGGGTCGAGCGGGGCAAATGAGAAGATCTGGAGGCACTGAAAGTCTCAGAGGGGTGTAAGCCGTTGCCCTACAAAGGTTAATTCCGCTTTTTAAGTTGACTTTCAATTGCATTTCCGGTGACAATCGAGCCTTTCTAACGAGACTTAGATCGGGCCGGGACGTCTTTTGCTCCCGGGGGATCCCTGACCCAATCTAGGCAGCGATCAACGAGCAACGGACCGGGAGAGTAGAAAGCTGAATAATCAGTAAACAAGAAGAAGGAATCTCCCGGACAGCTTCTTGCCCCCTTTTCCACACCTGGGGTTAGTCATCCGAGAGAAGAAAGGCGCCACACTATGAACCAGTCATTTAATCTCAAAACGACCATTCTAGCGGTAAGAAACTGCATTCGCCACGCGCCCTTGCGGCATGGTTTTCCCTTCATCCCGCTTACCCTCGCCCTGGTATGGCTTGCCCTTTCGCCAACGGCGCAAGCTCAGTGTCCTACTATCTGCGACTCGAGCCGAAGCAACACCGCTTTGGGTGATCATGCGCTCGTAAGCAACATAAACGGCGAGTTCAACACGGCCACCGGCTTTCAAGCGCTTAATAGTAACACAAACGGCACCGACAATACAGCTACCGGTTTTGCGGCGCTCTTTGCCAACACAACCGGTACCGTAAACACAGCTACCGGCGCTGGTGCGCTCGCTAGCAACGCAACCGGTACCGTAAACACAGCTGCCGGTGCTTTTGCGCTCAATAGCAACACAACTGGCAACAATAACACAGCCGCCGGTGCTTATGCGCTCTACAGCAACAGCAATGGAAGTGACAACACCGCCATGGGTTATCGAGCGCTCGTTAACAATGCCTCCGATGCGATCAATAACACAGCGGTTGGTTCTGGCGCGCTCTTTAGCAACACCAGCTCCAGCTTCAACACAGCTATCGGTTTTAATGCGCTCTTAAACAACACCGCTAGCAACAACACTGCTGTTGGCGACCAGGCACTCTTAACTAATACAGCCGGGACGGAGAATACGGCGATTGGTCCGGCGACGCTTTTTAAAAACAAAACTGGCAATAGCAACACGGCCAGCGGTTTTGAAGCGCTCTTTAGCAACACTACCGGCTCTAATAACACAGCCAATGGTCTTCTGGCGTTGGAAAACAACACGACCGGTCACGATAACATCGCGGTAGGCTTTGAAGCGCTGGCGAACAACAAAACTGGTTCCTTAAACATCGCACTCGGATCAAGTGCAGGCATCAACCTGACCGCCGGAAGCAACAACATCGATATCGGTGCTCCGGGAGTAGCAGGCGAGGCTAACAAGATTCGGATTGGGAAAGTAGGGACGCAAAACGGCACTTTTATCGCCGGTATTCACGGGGTGACGGTCGCCAACACGCTACAAGTAGTTGTCGATGTGAATGGGCACCTTGGCACGGTCGGCTCGTCGGAGCGGTTCAAGGAAGCGATCAAGCCGATGGACACGGCGAGTGAAGCGATCCTGGAGCTCCAACCAGTGACTTTCCATTACAAGAAGGAGCTTGACCCAGACGGCATGCCACAGTTCGGCTTGGTAGCTGAGCAAGTAGAAAAGGTGAACCCTGATCTAGTGGCTCGCGATGCCGAAGGCAAAGTCTACACCGTGCGCTACGAAGCAGTGAACGCGATGCTACTTAACGAGTTCCTGAAAGAGCATCGCGTTGTGCAAGACCAGCAAGGCACAATTGGCGAACTAAGGTCAGATGTGGCAAAGGAGGAAGCGGCGGCCGCGAAGCTAAAGCAGGAACTTCAGGCCAAGATTGCGCAGCAGCAGAAACAGATCGAAGCCCTCACCGCTGGCTTGCAGAAGGTGACTGCTCAAGTCGAGGCAGCTAACCCTGTTCCACGCGTCGTGAGCGATAACTAACAGAAAGAATCTCGGCCATCCGCGATCGGCCTCAGGCGGACGTCACGAGTTTCGAATCGTGCTTTGGGATTCCGGAACGCCGGGGACTAAGGCGGATCGCGCGGGGGAAATAACGCGCCTTTCCCGGCGGTAACGCTGCATTCTCGAATGTCGATCAGCGTTGCTGAATCCGGCTGAAGCCCGCAGACAAGCGCAAGTTCGACTTCACGTCGAAGGTGTACCCGAACCGAAATCGTTGGTGTTGGATCGTTGACGCCCATAAAGGCAACGGCAAACGCTACATTGTCCATTCCGACGAACTGCTTACGGCGTTCCTAGAATTGCGAGCGACGCTCCGGTATGTGGTCTGACAAGCTGCAAAGCGAAAATCCGTCAAAACGATGAGGATTTTTCTCGACAATATGCAGCAATTTTGTCAGAAGCGGTCTCACAACACTTGGATTGGGCCGGGACGTCTTGTGCTCCCGGGGATCCCTGACCCAATCTAGGCGGCAGTTAACAAGCACCTGGCGGGAGTAGAAAACATACTCCATATGCATTCGTCATTCTTGCAGATGTTCGCTTTTAACACATTAACCATTCGCCTTTTGCGGCATGGTGGTCTCTTCTTAACCCTTATATTGGCTCTTGCAGCTTTTCTGTCGCCGGCTCGCGCCGTCTCTCCGCCGCCGGACGGAGGGTATCCGGGCGAGAATACCGCTGAGGGAACAAATGCTCTCTTCAGTCTCACCAGCGGAATCGACAACACCGCGATCGGGTTTGACGCTCTCTTTGCTGATACCACTGGCATGGAGAATACGGCAGTGGGGGTTGCAGCGCTTAGTAGCAATACTAGCGGTAATCTGAACACCGCAGTCGGTTATGAGACGCTGACCCGCAATCTGGGTAACGACAACACTGCCATTGGTGCCAACGCCCTCCTCAGCAACACCTCCGGCCACGATAATACCGCGACTGGCCTCAATGCACTCCTCAACAATACCGTCGGCATCCTGAACACAGCCTTTGGGGCATTTTCTCTTTCCGCGAACATTGACGGCAAATTCAACACCGCACTCGGTGGTAACATGGAAAAAAACACCAGCGGAAGCTCTAACGTCGCCGTCGGGCTGGCCGCGCTCGACAGTAACACGACGGGCAACGGCAATACCGCTACCGGAATCAACGCGCTCTTTTTCAACCAAACTGGTTCCAACAATGCGGCCACGGGAGGAAATGCGCTTGTGAACAACACGGGCAGTAACAACGCCGCGATCGGCGGCTTCGCCCTGCAAGGCAACACCACCGGTCACGACAATTCCGCGGAGGGATTCCAAGCCCTGAACGGCAATACCAGCGGCAGCAACAACGTCGGCATCGGGAGCCATGCCGGCTCGGCCCTGACGACCGGCAATAACAACATTGATATTGGGGCTAATGTGATCGGCAACGCTGGTGAGGCCAACACGATTCGAATCGGCAAGCAAGGAACACAGAATAAAGCCTTTATTGGTGGTATTCGTGGTGTAACGGTGGGAAGCGGGGTAGGAGTAATCGTTGGTACCAACGGTCAGCTTGGCACTGTTCTTTCCTCGGCGAGATTCAAGGAAGAGATCAAGCCGATGGATAAATCGAGTGAAGCGATCCTTGCGTTAAAGCCGGTGACCTTCCGCTACAAGAAGGAACTCGACCCGGATAAGGTCCCGCAGTTCGGCTTAGTAGCTGAAGAAGTAGAGAAGGTTAATCCTGATCTTGTCGCTCGTGATGAGGACGGCAAAGTCAATACCGTTCGTTACGAAGCGGTCAATGCGATGTTGCTCAATGAGTTCCTGAAAGAGCACCGCAAGGTGCAGGATTTAGAAAAGCAAGTCGCTGCCCTCACCGCTGGCTTGCAGAAAGTAACTGCTCGAGTTGAGGCAGCTAACTCTGTTCCACGCGTCGTGAGCGATAACTAACAGAATCTCGGCTATCCGCCATCGGGTTCCGGTGGATCTGAAGAGCTTCGAATCGTGCTTCCAAGAACAACACGGGGTTCCGTAACGGAGAGGACCAAGGCCGATCGAGCGGGGAAAATAAGAACATCTGGAGGCACTGAAAGTCTCAGAGGGGTGTAAGCCGTTACCCTACAAAAGTTATCTGCTTTTAAGTTGACTTTCAGTTGCCCTTCCGATGAGAATCGGGTCTTTCTAACGAGACTTAGATCGGGCGGGACATCTTTTGCTCCCGAGGAGCCCTGACCCAATCTAGGCTGCGGCCAACAAACAACGGACCGGGAGATAGAAAGAAACCTCCTATGAATCATCCGACCTATTTCGGCACTGCAAATCTATCCCTCCTAAATTTAAGCCGGTCGCCCCTGCGGCGGGGCTTTCCTGTTGTCCTCCTTGCCCTCGCGCTCGGCTGGTTTGCACTTTCACAGTTCGCTCAAGCCCAGGATGGGGACTATGGCAGAGGCAACACGGCCGAGGGCGGCGGGGCCCTGCATACCTATATAACCACCGCGACTAGCGCCACCGACAACACGGCCCTCGGTTCTCAGGCACTCTTTAGCGACACATCCGGCAACGGTAACACGGCCACTGGTCAGGAAGCGCTCTTTAAGAATACAACCGGCGGCTTCAACACAGCCACCGGTATTTCTGCGCTTCAAAGCAACACCACCGCGAGTGACAATACGGCCAACGGTGCTAGTGCGCTCACGAACAACACAACCGGCAACGATAATACGGCCACCGGTTCTGGTGCGCTCTTTGGCAACACCACCGGGAGCAACAACACGGCCAATGGCTTCAATGCGCTCGGATTGAACACAAATGGTAGCGACAATACTGCCATGGGTTATCGCGCACTCTTAGAGAACGGCTTCGATGCGATCGATAACACAGGGATCGGTTCCGGCGCGCTCTCTAGCAACGTCAGCGGCGGCTTTAACACGGCGATCGGTTTTAATGCGCTCTTTAATAACACCGCGAGCAGCAACACAGCTGTTGGCGATCAAGCGCTCTTAAACAACACGAAGGGCACCGGGAACATGGCCACTGGGGTCGCGGTACTCTTCAAGAACACAACCGGCAATAACAACACGGCCGAGGGCTCTGAAGCGCTCTTTAGCAACACCACCGGCTCCAACAACACGGCCGATGGTCTTCTGGCGCTGGAAAACAACACCATTGGTCACGACAACATTGCGGTTGGTTTTGAGGCACTGGCGAACAACAAAACCGGCTCCTTAAACATCGCACTGGGATCAAGCGCAGGCATCAACCTCACCGCCGGTAGCAACAATATCGACATCGGTGCTCCTGGAGTAGCTGGCGAAGCCAACACGATTCGAATCGGCAAACAAGGGACGCAGAAGGCGACCTTCATCGGCGGCATCTCGGGAACCACGGTGACTGGGAGCACCGTGGTAGTAAACTCGAGTGGCAAGCTTGGGGTCGCCACGTCCTCGGCCCGCTTCAAAGAAGCAATTAAGCCAATGGACAAGACAAGCGAAGCAATCCTGGCGCTCAAGCCGGTCACCTTTCGCTACAAGAAGGAGCTTGATCCAGACGGTGTGCCGCAGTTTGGGCTAGTAGCTGAACAAGTCGAGAAGGTGAATCCTGATTTAGTAGCTCGCGACGACCAAGGGAAGGTCTACACCGTGCGCTACGAGGCAGTGAATGCGATGTTGCTAAACGAATTTTTAAAAGAGCATCGTGCCTTTGTTGAAGAACAGCGCAAGGTAGAGGCACAGGACCGCAAGGCGCAGGAACAGGAAGCGACGATTACTCAGCTAAAGGCTACGGTGGCGCAGCAACAGAAGGAGCTTCAAGCGGCTGCCACAGACCAGCGGAGGGAATTCGAGTTTAAGATCTCGCAACAGCAAAAGCAGATTGAAGCGCTGACTACGGGCCTCCAGAGAGTGACTGCTCGAGTTGAGGCAGCTAACTCTGTTCCACGCGTCGTGAGCGATAACTAACAGAATCTCGGCCATCTGCCATCGGGTTGCGGTGGCTGCTGCCATAAGTCAGGACTGGGGATGTAGGGCATCTTCCTATATTCAAGCTTATTGCTTTTTTTCGAACCGATCATTTTGGAGTAGACATGCGGAGAAGCTTATTCTATAATTCTGATAGTCGGTTAATGACGCTGCGACACATGAAAAGGTTCGCTTGCCTGCTCTTCCTCCTCCCGACGCTCGCGCTGGCCCAGGATTATCGGGGGCAATATCATCCGCGGGTGTGGATTTACGCTAACGGCAACGATTATATCTCTAATGTCGTGGGCGACATCATCGCCTCCAGGTCTCGGGGCGAGACTCGAGTCGATCGGGCGAATGACTATGCCCGACAGCAAGCCTACGCGGATGCCGTAGCCAACCTCGCGGCATTGCGGGCACATCAAGCGGCGACTGAGCGAGAATTGACGCGAATGGAAAATTCGCGGGCGCAGCCACCCAAGCCGCCATCACCGGAGTTCTTGGCCACGCAGAAACGCTTCGAGAGCAAGCCCTGACCGGCTTCAACGGCTGGAGGGAAGCGCGAAAGCCGTTCCACTGCCGCTTGGCAACCTTCCGCCCGCGTGAACTAGAATTAGGACTGCAATGTTAGCGGAGCGCAAAGAGTCGCTCCTAACTTCTTGCACCTTTTGAGTGGGTTGGAGCGATATGCTTTGAAGAACAACACGGGGTTCCGGAACGGCGGGGAGCGGCACGGAGCTCGCCACGGCGAGTCCGTCCGGCGGCGGACAAGGGAGCGGGGAGTGTTCTCAGCGAACTCCAACTCCGAACTGCGATCTGCGAACTCCGATTACGGCTACGGCTTGAGTAGACAACCGGCTGAGCAATTGCTGGTGATCCGGACGTTACTCCTGAGCCAGATCACGATCGAGGAAAGCAAAGGCAAAGGCGTCGGCCTTCTTTGACACGTTCCCACGCCTTTAATAAGAGCCTGCCAAAATTTGCGCCGGGTGAAAGATTTTTATCGACACGGATTGTTTGTTGGCAATAAACCTACGCCACAGCAGACAAAACCCTACATCACGAGCCGGTAGTTGGTAAGAGGGGCCTTGGGATTTCCAGTTGTCGTTCACCATGTGGGCTCCTAACAATGAAACGACGAGATCGCTCCCCAGTGCTTTTTTGGCGTCCATCGCGGACTTGGCCGGCCGGTCGGCGACGCCATCCGCATCGAAGTATGGCAAGCTTGTGGATTGTTCTCTCGGTTATTTCAGTAGAATCGATTTCTGGAATCGATCTCAATAACGACGGGATGAGCGACGTTTGGCAGCAGAAATATTCCGTCCCATCCGCGGATGCTAGTCTCGACTATGACGGCACCGGACTAACCAATAGTCAAAAAAGCCTGCTCGGCCTTGACCCGCGCAATCCGAATTCGCGCTTTCATCTAGAAATCGTTAATGACAGCGCCAGTAATCAGTTACATCTGCGCCTCGACACCGTTTTTGGCAAACTATATCAGCTGGAAAGCAGCCTTGATCTGCGGAATTGGACGTCGTTTAACTCCGCCATAACTGGGACAGGCAGCACGGTTGAGATCATTCAGTCTTTAACGGGTGCGCAGATGTTTTTCCGGGCCCGCTTCGCCAACGATATCGATGCCGACGGAGACGGTCTCACCGCCTGGGAGGAACACGAACTTGGCACCAGCGATAATAGCAGCGACACCGACGGCGACGGAATGCCGGATGCGTGGGAAATAGCGCACGGCCTCAATCCAAATGTGAACGACGCAAACAGTGATCCTGATGGGGATGGAATCTCGAATTTCAAAGAGTTCCAGAGGGGCACCGATCCAAACGATTTCTATAACGGGACGCCTCCGTCATTGGCGATTTACGCCGGCGGCGACCAGCGCGGTGATCCCGGAACTATGCTGCCGGTGCCGATCTCAGTAGTAGTCAACACCTACAATACTTACAACGCCCCCGTCTCCTTCAGTGTTGTCCAGGGAAGTGCCTTGCTTGCCTCCGATAACACAGGTCACTCTACGCCACGGTCCAGTCTGTCTGTTCGTTCCATCGGGCATGCTATCGGCCTTTATGGTTCCAGTTATGTCGCGCAGGTGTGGGTCTACCTTCCTTCAATAGCAGATGAAGTAAGCGTGATCCGGGCAACCGCCGTGAGCGGGGCAAACGTAGTCTCTGTCGATACGACGGCGGTGACAATTGATTCTTCACTTTCGCCACCTGCAAGCTTCGAAGTTACTCCGACTTCGGCAACGACAGTAGAGATTCGTTGGACGGCATCCCCTTCAACTACAACGTTGCAAGTTAGCACTAACGGAGGGGCGACTTGGAGCAATGTAGCAGTAGCTGGGCCCGGAGTAGGCAGGGTAATCGTTACCGGGCTTCAACCCAACGCCTCACTGAGTTTTCGTTCCTTTTCCGGAGGGGAAAATCCCACAATTACAGTCGATGGAGGTACCGTTGCAATGCCTGGTAGCGCCATGGGTCAACCGGGCGGCGGTGGTTCGCCCGCGACCGCACCGCTCGCTGTTACTCCTTTGAATCATCCTATTGTGGAAGGAGAAGAAAAGAGCTTTTTCCTGGGAGCGTGGGGTTTCGGAGGATTTACTGGAAGCGGGTACTATTATTTAACTAGGACTGCTGTCTTAAGCTACGATCCCGACGACTATACAATTTTCGTTGACACATTTGATCCGTTTACCGGGCAGCCAACTTCTCAGCCACCGCAGGTGATCGGTAACGGCGGGATCTTTTTCTATCTCGGGGAACCGAATACCGGGGCCGTGACCAAATCGGACACGCTCAAGGTAACCGAAAGCTTGCCCAATGACGTGGATGACTATGGCAACCCGCTGCACAAGGTGCTGATGCTCACCCTCTCGGAGAGGAATGACGAGACTCTTTTGCGTCAGAATGCCGAGGGCAGGATTCCTGCTTTTGAAAACAAGTTTACCGAGGGTGACGAATTCGCCGACTTCTATGTAAACAAGGGCGGCTACGAAATTACCCGGTTGCAATACCGCTGGAAAGTGAACGTCGACCCCAATCAGACAGTTACCTGGGATGTTCAATTTACGCCTTATGATGGAGGCCCTCTTCATCATGAGATTCATCAATGGGCGACGCAAGGCGCTTCAGCAGATCCATCGGCGCCGTATTTGATCGATCCGCGCTACCAACGTGCCGGCAAGAATGGTTACTATGACGTAATTCTTTTGCAGGCCAACCTTGCCGTCGATGGCAATCGGGACGGGCAAATGAGTTTCGACGATCCATTCGTCCGCGACGCCGACAAGACAACCAGTGATAAACCTTACCGGTTCTGGTTGAATGATGATGACGATACGGAATTAAACTACAATGGTGAAGGTGGGTCGCCGACCGGTCCGCTGGAGAAAGATCAAGTTCCCGCGCCGCGTGCGGATAGTTCGCTGCACCAAATTACCTCGAAGCGTAACCTGGAAGATTTCGCGCGGTTATGGATTGACCTGAGCGGAGCGACGGATGCGCTCGATTGGGGATTGCAGATTGGTTTGAAGTGGAAAAACGTGACCGGCGCGCCCGTCATTAATATCTACCCATCGGCCGATGGCGAAGGTTCTCCTAGCTACCTGACCGATGATGCGGCCGCCCAGACTCAGATTGCCAGTAGCACGTTCAATGACGCCGTTCGGGATAAGAACAACAAACAAGCGGTTGATGGCAACGGCACATTTATCTTCAAGCCTGATTATTGGAATGACTTATCAGACGACAATCCCAAAAAATGCTTCCTCTTCGAAGGAGTAAGTGAGGGCAACGGCGAACTAACCATTGTGTTTCTTGATCAAAACGGCGATGAACTTGCCGAAGTCGGCAGCGTCTGGCTCGACTTGAAGAACATCAAAAAGATGTACCAACGAGTTGACACTGCGACAAATCATCCCTGGCCGCCCGACCAGTTTGAATCTGATCCAAACGAATCAAGCACCGACGCGATCGTATTCGTACATGGCTGGCGCATGTCGCCTGATAGTGCCGGTAACTTTGCCGAAACGATGTATAAGCGTCTTGTGGCATCGTGGGTTTAACGGACGATTTGTAGCATTTCACTGGGATACTTATTGGTATGATGCGGCAGGTTGGCTCACCTTTTGGAGTCGGTGACGCGATTGATGCGTACCTAGCGCATTACAACGACAGCGAACATATCGCCTGGTACGCCGGTGCCGGGCTCAAGGATTGCATCGATCATCCTTCAGTTCCAAAAGAAGAACATAATTGCACACAGCATGGGAAACATCGTGGCTGGTTCTGCGCTGCGCGATGGGTTGCAAGTTGACAATTATGCTCTGTTGAATGCGGCAGTTCCCGCTGCTTGTTATGATGAGGACGAAGGACGAATTAGACAAACCGTGCAAGCGGTTCGGACGCTGGGCCTTTCCATTTTACGATGTGGGACAGCACTAGCCCCGATAGCGATTCTGATCTGATTACGCGCGACATGGCTTATCGCGGTACGCTTAAAGAATGCTGCTGGAACTCTCATCAACTTCTTTCTCCCAGACGACTACGCTACGTCATTTGCGTGGGAGATTAACAATGATCAAACCAAGCCGCCAAGTAGTGACACGCTTCTTGACAAAAACTTTGAATATAACCCGGCTGGGTCGCCGGGTGAAAAGCTTTATAAATTCCACGATGATCAATTTACCGGCTTTCTAGTATTCGACTACACGATTACGAATAAGTTCGAGGCAATGGCGTTTGCCTGTCGCACTTGGGGAAAGGCAGTGGGTGCCTGGGGTACAACGGAAGGAATAATTCGTCCTGGCAACAAGGTGAGATCTGAGCGATCCGGCAGTTGGCGGCGGCGCCAAGGGGTTTGACAAGGAACACAGCGCGGAGTTTGATCGTCCTATTCAGGTGCTAGGACCATTTTACAATGCGCTCTCTGGATGAACTTGAAGTAAAGAGGAATCGTCCATGAAATATAGAATCGGAATTGTCGCTATCGGATTGCTGCTTGTTGTGACGATCCTGCTCTTGTCATGGCTGCGAAAATTTACTGAGATCCAACCACGAGCAGCTGAACGACCTCCGCGTCCGTCAACCGGCGAATTCTTTTCCCAACGAGTCACGGTATTACCGCGAAGTCGGCTTCGCCGAGTGGACAACGTGATGCGGCTGCACCGCAGAGAGACGGTCGCAAAGATCATTACGGTCTTGGCAACTCCCATTGAGTTTTACGGCAAAGTAGTCGATCAAAATGGCGATCCGGTTTCAGAAGCCAACGTGGACTATGGAACCATCGATAAGTTTGACGCCAATGGTAGTAATTATCGAGGAAGGTCGGACGAGAACGGTAATTTCTCAATCAGCGGCATAAGGGGGCAGCTTACCGTAGGCGTTCAAAAAGATGGCTACTACAATATCCACGGCAAGTCGGACGCGGCGTTCGCGTATGGTGTTGGGCCTGACGCGACTAGGAAGGAGCCACCTACGAAGGACAACCCAGCAGTATTTGTGCTGCAAAAAAAAGGATTGGCTGACCCTTTGATTCCAGTCGATGGCGGTCAGATTGATATACCACGCACAGGAGAACCGTTTTCGATAGATCTCGCAACTGGCAAACCTGGGCACGGAGACCTGCAGGTGGAAACTTGGATTGGGGACAGCAGCCAACGGCGATTTGACTGGCGATATCGGTTAAGTGTTCCTGGTGGAGGATTGGCGGAGAGAAAAGGGCAATTCGATTTTGAAGCGCCTGGTGACAACTATCAAACTTCTATTGACGTGAATATGTCGGCCAACAACGAACCAATGGTCGGCACGGCCAACCAAGGAATATTTCGCCAAACTTCCCGATGGAAGGTACGCGCGCTTTTCGATTAAGTTTTACGCAGGTAATCGAAACTTTATCGTTTTCGAAAGCTACTTAAACCCAAAATCCGGCAGTCGTAATCTAGAGTTCGATCCACAAAAAACTGTTAGACTGCGGTAGCGTTCTACTCCCGAGAGCGAATCGATCGATTGGCGCCGGCGAGCTCTAGGCTGGCGCTTTAGCAGATGACCGGCTGAGCAATTGCTGGTAAATCCGGATGTAATCCTCGGCCATATGACGATCGGTGAACCTTTGTTCGAATTCGCGGCGGCAGCGCGCACGACTGATCTGCTCAATTTTCCGCGCCGCTTCCATTTCGCGATCGATATCCTCGACCATAAAATCCGTTTCTCCTTCAACAATAATCTCGGGGACCGAACCGCATGGAAAACGATTCATCGTTAAGGCCGATGATTTGTTGACAGCATTGCTTTCGCGGGAGAGAGACGCGATAGCGGCAAAAGGCGCTAACGGGAACGCGACGCACCAGAACGTCGCCCAGGAGTACGCTCCTAAATTTAGAGACAAAGGTGAGTTTTGTCGGGGCGAGCCTCATTTGTTCTTCAAGATCGATCTCGACGGTTACGAAGTGGAGATCGCTTCTTAGTCCCAAAGCGACGAAACGTTCCTATTGTGTAAGGCCTTATCCTAGCACGCTGTGAGATAATGCTCGACAAATGCTCGCGGACGCCGTAAACGCACTCTTAATTACGTCACCCGACGTTTCAACGCATCTTCGGCCCGGCTGAAGAAGTCCGTGGGGCTGCACCTTCGCTGAGACACCGCTTTACGCGATTTCCAGATTCTAACTGGAGCCCCGAGTCAGTCTGAAGTGAGGCGAACTTTCCGGAAACCTCATCAGGATGATTCCTAGTTCTACGCGGAACTGGATTGCAATTAATGCAGTTCAACAATCCGGCCTCAACAAAATATGACAACTCTATCCTTAAGAAAATCAAGCGACTGGTCGCTTCTGCGACGCGATGTTATTCTCCGCGCGCTCGGCCTCGTTCTCGCGTGCTTTACGTTTTCACTTACAGCGCAAGCGGTTAACCCGGCACCGGACGGAGGCTATCCGGGGGCCAACACCGCTGAAGGGGATGCCGCCCTCTTCAGTTTCACAGGGGGCATCGACAACACGGCGATCGGTAACGCCGCGCTCTATCGCAACACAACCGGCAGCTTCAATACGGCCGTTGGTTCTGGCACACTCCCGTTCAACACCAGCGGCGGCACCAACACTGCGATCGGCGTCGAGGCGCTTTTAAGTAACACAACCGGCGCTTCCAACACAGCCATCGGCGCCTATGTGCTTCATGAAAACACAACCGGCCACGAAAACACCGCGATCGGTACTTCTGCGCTCTTTAACAACACAACCGGCCGCTTTAACACGGCGACCGGTTTTGCTGCGCTCGAGGCCAACACAACCGGCGACTTCAACACGGCGACCGGTATTGCTGCACTCTCTAGTAATACAAGCGGCGACAATAACACCGCGATCGGTAATTCTGCGCTCCTTCTCAACACGACCGGCTCCGACAATACGGCCAATGGCGCTCTGCGCTCACTAGCAACAGCACCGGCTCCGGAAACACAGCTACTGGCTGGAATACCCTTCAGGCGAACTCGACCGGTGGTTTCAATGCGGCTTCCGGAAACTACGCACTCTATTCCAATACGACAGGCTCCAGCAACGTCGCTACCGGAGTGGACGCGCTTTACCACAATCGGGTTGGCCACGATAACACAGCCGAGGGTTATCTCGCGCTCTTGAACAACACCGGTTCTAATAACACTGCCTTGGGTAGCGGGGCCGGTATTAGCGTGACTACGGGCGGCAACAACATCGATATCGGCAACCCCGGTGTGGCCGGTGACGCCAAGAAAATCCGGATCGGTAAGCAAGGGACACAGATCGCCACCTTTATTGCGGGCATTTATAACGTGAACGAGGGCGGGACGATAAAGCCGCTCTTTATCAACAGCAATGGTCAGCTCGGGGACCGAACCGCGATGGAAAACAACTCATCGTTAAGGCCAACGATTTGCTGACAGCATTGCTTTCGCGGGAGAGAGACGCAATGGCGGCGGAAGGCGCTAACGGGAACGCGACACACCAGAACGTCGAGTAAGGTCTGCCCATAAATTGGGGGCAAAGATGAGTTCTGTCGGGGCGAGCCTTCTTTGTTCTTCAAAGATCTTGCCGGTAAGAAAGTGGAGATCGCGTTTGAGCCCCCAAAGCCTGTTTATCCGACACCGACAAGAATAACATGCCTTGTAAGGCGTAGTCCTACAATCTAAGACATTGCCCTATGATTAGTCAGATAATGTTTGACAAACTTTGGCGGAAACCATAAACCTCGCCTCGATTACGACATCCGACAGTTTCACCTTATCTTCGGCACGGCTGAATAAGCCGCAGGGGCTGGACGTTTCGCTGAGACAACCGGTTTAGCGCGATCTCCCAGATCCAACTGTAGCCCCGAGTCAGCCGAAGTGAGGCCGCTTCTTTCAAAGCGGCTCGCCAGGATGATTCCCGGTTCTGCGCGGAACTGGATTGTAGTTAATGCAGTTCAACAATCCAACCTCAACAAAAGTGAAAACAAAAATATGACAACTCTACGTTTAAGAAAATCAATCGGTCGCGCGACTGCGGGTCGCGCTTTCCTTTTCATAATGCTCGCGCTGACCTGCATTGCACTTTCGTCAACGGCTCGAGCGCAACTGAGCCCGCCACCTGACGGAGGCTATCCCGGCAACAACACCGCTGAGGGCACTGATGCGCTCTTCAGCCTCACAACCGGTACTGACAACACAGCCATCGGTTTTGACGCGCTCGTCAGCAACACAACCGGCAGCGACAACACGGCCAACGGTGTTGAAGCGCTCTTTAACAACACCACCGGCGAGGGCAACACGGCCGACGGTGTTTTTGCGCTCGCCAGCAACACAACCGGCGGCCACAACACGGCCAACGGTCTTAGTGCGCTCGTCAGCAACACAACCGGCAGCTTCAACACCGCCAACGGTTTTGAAGCGCTCCTTAGCAACACCACCGGCGGCCAAAACACGGGCAACGGTGTTGATGCGCTCCGTAGCAACACAACCGGCAGCGACAACACGGCCAACGGTGTTACTGCGCTCGCCAGCAACACAACCGGCAGCTTCAACACGGCCGACGGTGTTAATGCGCTCGCCAGCAACACAACCGGCAGCCACAACACGGCCAACGGTCGTAGTGCGCTCGTCAGCAACACAACCGGCGGCAACAACACGGCCAACGGTTTTACAGCGCTCTTTCACAACACCACCGGAAGTGGCAATATCGCCTTGGGCCTAGCCGCCGGCCAGAATCTCACTACAGGCGATAACAATATCGATATCGGCAACGCTGGTGTTGCTGGCGAGGCTGGGACGATCCGGATCGGCGACCAAACCGTGCATAGTGCGACGTTCATCGCCGGCGTAAACGGTGTGGATAAGAGTACCGGTCAGTCGGTTTTCATCGACGCCGCCGGCCAGCTCGGCACTGGCAACGTAAATAGTCTGGTTTGGCCGAAAGGGAGCATTCTGGAAATGCAACCTGGCTCGACGCCTCCAGCCGGATTCACTAAGATCGGAACCGAACAAGCGAAATTTTACAATTTGTCCGGTCATCCCACCCAAGTGAGTTGGGATGTTTACCAGAAGAACTGACAACAGTATTGAATGACCGTCCGGCTTTAACTGAGAAAGTCTGCAGCGCGGCTCGACGCCGTGGCGTCGGGATTATCATCGGCTCAAATGGTCAGCTTGGCACCGTCACATCCCGGCCGGTTCAAGACCGATATTAAACCTATGGATAAGGCCAGCGAAGCGATCTTGGCGTTAAAGCTGGTCACATTTCATTATAAGAAAGAGCTCGACCCCGAGAGCATCCCGCAATTTGGCCTCGTAGCCGAGCAAGTGGAAAAAGTGAACCCCGATCTAGTGGTTCGCGATGGGGATGGGAAGCCTTACACGGTGCGTTACGAAGCAGTGAACGCGATGTTGCTCAACGAGTTCCTGAAAGAGCATCGACAAGTGCGGACCCGAAAGGCACGGTCGCGCAGCAGCAGAAGCAAATCGAAGCTCTTACTGAGACCGTCCAGAAAGTGGGCGACCAAATCGCGCTCGCCAAACCTGCACCACAGTTAGTCACCAATCCTTAATAGTTACGCTTAAGACGGCATCGTTGTTTAGGAAGTAGCGAGGGTGGTTGAGCTGAGTAATCTGACCTCGCACGTCGTAGACAACGGCGACTAGACTCCAGTGTTCGATTATAAGCCTGAGGCTGAGGAGGTTTTACTTGTCGCCGTCTCGACCTTATTCACGATCATAGGAAACAGGCTTGGGGATTTGTAGGGCGAAACCGCACTAAAGACCCCGATTTAGATAGGCTCAACTAATCAACTGCAACTAAAACATGGGATTGAGCGAAATATCGATTCTTTTTGCTCGACAACTGCGCAGCAATTCCTTCATCTCTGTTGCTACCGTAACAGACCCTGAATTGTGGGCGGGGACGTTCTTGCTCCCGGGGACGCTTGATCCCGTTCAGGGTTGCAGTTCCACAGAGTAACTACCGGGAGAAAAGAAAGAAGCTCCCGATGTATACGACGATCGAAAAATCCTTCCCGGCGGTTAGAACGATATCTAAGCAGCTGCGGTGGCCGCGCAGCTTTATTGCGAGCGCACTCATACTGAGCTGTATTGCGTTTTCTCAACTGGCACAGGCGGTCAGTCCGCCACCCGGCGGAGGCTACGCCGGCTTTAACACGGCTTTAGGCACCGACGCGCTCTTCAGCTTGACAAGCGGCGCCTATAACACGGCCATCGGTTGGAGTGCGCTCTATATGGATACAACCGGCAGCCAGAACACGGCCACCGGTTTCGAGGCGCTCGTACGCAACACCGGCAACAACAACACGGCTAACGGGTATGCAGTGCTCAATCACAACACAAGCGGCGCCTATAACACGGCCACCGGAGCATTTGCGCTCGCTGGCAACACAACCGGCAAGTACAACACGGCCGACGGCTTTAGTGCTCTTAACAACAACACAGCCGACAACAACACGGCCATCGGTTTCGAAGCGCTCATTAGCAACACCAATGGTAGTGACAATACCGCCATGGGTTATCAGGCGCTTGCTAGTAACGCCACCGACGCAATCGATAACACAGCCGTCGGCTCGGGCGCACTCTTTAAGAATACCAGCGCTGGCTTCAATACGGCGATCGGTTTTAATGCGCTCTTTAACAACACCGCCGGTAACAACACAGCCGTTGGCGATCAGGCGCTCTTAAGTAATACCAGCGGGACGGAGAATACAGCCACTGGCGCTGGAGCGCTCTTTAAGAACAGAACCGGCAACAGCAACACGGCCAACGGTCTGGAAGCGCTCTTTAGCAACACTACCGGAAGCAACAACACCGCCGATGGTCTTCTGGCGCTGGAAAACAACACCGGCGGTCACGACAACAGCGCGGAGGGTTTCGAAGCGCTCGCTCACAACACAACCGGCTCATCGAACATCGCTTTGGGGTCTGGTGCGGGTAGCAACCTTACCACCGGCAGCAACAACATCGATATTGGCGCGCCCGGTGTTGCGGGTGAGGCAAACAAGATTCGGATCGGCAAGCAGGGCACTCAGAATGGCACATTTATCGCCGGTATCAGGGGCACGACCGTTGCCGGAGGTGTCGCAGTAATTATCGACACCAACGGCCATCTGGGTACGACCACTTCCTCGGCCCGCTTCAAAGAAGCAATTAAGCCAATGGACAAAGCGAGCGAAGCCATCCTGGCGCTCAAGCCGGTTACCTTCCGCTACAAGAAGGAGCTTGATCCTGATGGTGTGCCGCAGTTTGGGCTAGTAGCTGAACAAGTCGAGAAGGTGAATCCTGATCTGGTAGTTCGCGATGAGGACGGAAAGGTTAACACCGTTCGTTACGAAGCAGTGAACGCGATGTTGCTCAACGAGTTCCTGAAAGAGCACCGCCAGGTTGAGGAACAGAAAGCTGGCTTTGCGGAAATGAAGTCTGTCGTCTCAAAACAAGAAGAGCTTATTGCCAGGCAGCAGAAGCAAATCGAAGCCCTCACTTCGGGCCTTCAAAAGGTAAGCGATCAACTTGAGTTGAGCAAGCCAGCGCTGCGAATGGCGGAGAACAATCAGTAAAGCGACACTTCACTGTGACGAGATAGACGAGAATCGGCGCTCGCGTTCGGGGAATTATTTCGTGTTCCGTAGCCAGGCAAGGTTGTCGCCGAAGTATAAGCGATTCGCCATTTACTCGATTCTGCGTAACGAATCGCTATCGGTCAACGAGCAGCGTCAGATGCTGCCTACCGAGCGGCCCGCACGAGTTTGAGTGACTGAGGCAACCGAAAAGCCTTGACTAATTAGGACCAAGGTTTCATTACCGGTTTTGCCATAACCGATTCCTTCATTCGCGAGGCGACTCGGCTCAACCCACATTAACCAACATCAAAAGAAAGAACTACGCATATGAATACCGCACGTCAATTCATCGCCGTCGCCGCCGCCTTCGTGGCCGGAAGCGGCCTTTCCTTCGCCCAGAGTACCACGACAACCACAACGGCTGAGGGCAGCACCGCACCTTATACCGAGGGGAGCGTCTGGCAGCTCACCATGATCAAGACGAAGCCGGGCATGACTGATGATTATTTAAAGGGTTTGTCGAAAAGCCTCAAAGCGTCCTTGGAGGAAGGGAAGAAGCAGGGATTCATCGTCAGCTACAAAATTCTCTTGGGCGAAGCCTCTTCACCGCACGACTACAACGTTATGACTATGGTGGAATACAAAAACATGGCCACACTCGACAATCTCAGGGCCAAAACGGACCCGATTGCTCAGAAAACAATTGGCGGGGAGGACCAACAACGCGAGGCTGCAATGAAACGAGGAGAGATTCGCGAGATCGTTGGCGGCAAATTAATGCGTGAGATCACCCTGAAATAACCTCGTTTCGAGCAACTCAGAGTCAGATGGCACACTTTAACGGGCGATGGGGTGTTAGCTGAATCCGATGCCGGAATTGCGCGATGGGAGTGGCATTCTCGTGACCCCGAACGACGATTGGGAGTTGGCCCAGCCAAGCGCGTGGGAAGAACAACATGACTAGTGTGGCGTTGGTACTTTATCGCTCGCACTGCTAGAACTAGGCGGACCCGTGCTACAGTTAGTCACCAATAATAAGGTGGCGTTTCGACCGTAACGGGAGATAACGCCTCGACAGCGCCCTACCGGCAGGTTTTAGTATTGACGCGCGGGCGGCTCTCCGCGCAAAATCTGTAGGTTTCAAACAGAGTCTGAAATTGGGCGGGGCGTTCCTCCCGGTTGCTCCTCTTCTTTTTCAGATCTGCACTCCGAAGATTTACAACCGGGAGAATAGAAAGAAACTCCCGATGTATCATCCGCTTGACGCCATAGCTGTAACTGAAGTATCGCCAAATTTAATCAGCCGCCTGTTGCGTGGGAATTTTCTCATTGTCGCCCTTGCGCTCGCGCTTGGCTGCTTTGCGCTTCCGCCGACAATCCGAGCCGTTACTCCACCACCGGACGGAGGCTATCCCAACGGAAACACGGCCGAAGGTGATGGTGCGCTCTTGAGCCTCACAACCGGCTTCTTCAACACGGCAATCGGTCTTGATGCTCTAGAGGCCGTCACAACCGGCAACGACAACACGGCCAACGGTACTGGAGCGCTACAGGCCCTCACAACCGGCAACAACAACACGGCCAACGGTTCTGATGCTCTACAGGCCGTCACAACCGGCAACAACAACACGGCCACCGGTGTTGCGGCGCTCGAGAGCAACTCAGCCGATGCCAACACGGCCACCGGTTCTCAAGCACTCGCACACAACACGGACGGCCATGACAACACTGCCACCGGTTTTGAAGCGCTGCTCAGCAATACACTCGGCTCCTTCAACACCGCCAACGGTTATCAAGCGCTCCAAAACAACACCACCGGAGTCGAAAACACCGCCAATGGTCTTCAAGTCCTCTTTCACAATACACGCGGCAATAACAACACCGCCGCCGGTTTTGAGGCGCTCTTTAGCAATACCACTGGCTCCAACAACACGGTCGATGGTCTGCTTGCATTGGAAAACAACACGATTGGTCACGACAACAGTGCCGAGGGTTTCGAAGCGCTCGCGAACAACACCACTGGCTCATCGAACATCGCTTTGGGATCTAATGCAGGGATCAACCTCACGACCGGCAACAACAACATCGAGATCGGCGCTCCGGGTGTAGCGGCTGAAGCCAATACGATCCGGATTGGCAAATCGGGAACGCAGAAGAAGACCTTTGTTGCCGGTATTCGTGGGGTGACCGTGGCAAGTGGGGTCGGAGTGATCGTTGGTACAACTGGTCAACTTGGCACCGTTCTCTCTTCGGCCCGGTTCAAGGAGGAGATCAAACCAATGGACAAAGCAAGCGAAGCTATTCTTCAGCTCAAGCCCGTGACCTTCCGCTACAAGCAGGAGCTTGATCCCGATGCCATCCCGCAGTTCGGATTGATTGCGGAGCAAGTAGAGAAGGTGAACCCTGATTTAGTAGCTCGCGACGAAGACGGCAAAGTAACCACCGTCCGTTACGAAGCAGTGAACGCGATGTTGCTCAACGAGTTCCTGAAAGAGCACCGGAACGTCGCAGAACAGCAAAGCACAATCGCCGAACTTAAGACGACCGTCGCCCAACAGCAGAAGCAAATTGAAGCCCTCACTGCGACTGTCCAGCAAGTGAGCGAGAAAGTGGAATTGACGAAAGCTGCACCGCAGCTAGTTACCAACCCCTAGCAGTAACGTTTTCACAAGCCACCGTTACGAGCAGCACGTAGTGCTTGCCCTTTGTGGGCGTCAACGATCCAGCGCCAGCCGTCCTTTGTCACGGCGCTGCAATAGCCCCGAGACCAATCTTTTGTTCATGCCGACGAGTTGCTACAACTTCCTCCACCTGGAGGAAAACGCGCCCTTAAACGCAGCGCAGGCAACAAGCCCGCACAGCAGAAGGGCGAGCGTGCTGCCAGCGTCTGGGGTAATGTCGCGTGGCACGCCCGGACCTACACCGAACAAACCAAAGAGAGACAGATCATCCTGCCGCGGTGCGACCGCAAACATTTTCCCTGGCGAATCCGAAAGATGCAGATTGTAGCGGATGCCGTAGAAATCGGTGGGAGTGGTGACGAAATCAGGCCTAAAGAATAATTGCACGTCGGCCTCGAATGTTGGGCCGCCATCGAGGAAATGATCCAGTGTAGCCGGGCCGCCGATTGGCTGACCAAGGACGTTGAGAAGAGTGGCGGTGCCGGTCACATCCGGCGAATCGGGCGGAGGCATAACGCCCGGCCAAAACGGCAAATAGGGCAGGAATAAATCCACTCCCAAAAAAGACTTTTGCGTAGCCGTGAAAGCGCGAACGAAGAAACCGTTGAAGAGAATATCGAGCTGCACGTTTTGCCCATTAAATTCGGTGTTGTTCAAACTACTTTGGAATTCGATGTCAAAGGATTGTGGGGGGCGAATAACGATGCCGCTGCCTTGTGGCGAAGGGCCCACAGTATCGGTAAATGTGATAGGAGTGGCGCGCGCGCTACTAATGGCGACGGCGACAGTGAGAGCGGCGATGGTGATTAGTTTCATGCTCCTCCTTTGAATTTTGTTTTCGCCCGGTTTGTGGAGCGCAAAGGCGATGATCGTGGAACGTCTACCGATGTCGAGTCTATTTTCTGAAAACGCGGAAAATAGCCGTCTAGCTCTCCGATGAACTTGGCTACAATCCGTAGCAAAGCTCGCTGCCACCCAGGGGCGGCTCAGCTCCGTCTCGTAGACCAGGGAATATCATGCCGTTTAAAAGCTTCCGCGGACGCGCTGAAAATTCGCGAGCCGCATGTTATCACGGTGACGGGCAAAGCGTTTTATGATATTGGCCATGCGCCTGCCGATCATTCAAAGCGGAGAAGCACGCCGAAAGATTACGCGGTGTGGGAAATTCATCCGGTGATGAAAATGGAAATGATTCCATGAAGTAGTGGGAAATCATCACTAACAAGCTGCACACTGCCGGTTAGTCATGGGGCTATTGCAGCGCCGTTACGCCTTTCGGTTGCCGCTGGATTGTCGACGCGCACAAAAACGACGGCAAACGCTATATCGTCCAATCTGACGAATTGCTCAGCGCCTTTCTGGAGCTAGAAGCGACGCTGCTGCATGGCTGACGGTTTAGTCTCGACAAATGTCCTCAGCTTGCTAAGAATGTTGGCTCAAAACGCAACTGGACCGGAGGTTCTACTCCCGAGAAACGTCTGGCCTAGTTTGCTGTGGCGAAGGAGAAAGCAACATCATCATGTGGAAGAGCGGGTAAGAGTGGGCAGCAAAATACTTTCAAAATGAAAACAACCATCGGTATATTACTAGCAGGGATGGCGGCTGCGGTTTGCGCCAACGGAGAGGTTAAGGAAACCGGACCTAGACAAATGGTCGGAACCAAGAACGTTTTGACTATTCTGGTGCAAACTCCAGATTCATCCAACGTCAATAGCTACGCGGCAACGATTAGCGCGATGAATCTAGTAGCTAGTCGCACCGCGCAATCGTCCTATAACAGGTTGACCCTGCATCCTGAGGTTGTTCCCTCGGTGTTAATGTTGCCGCATACTGCCGCCTATTACAACGCCATCAAGTCGATTCCAGCCATGTATGAAGCCTTGCGTGTGGATTCGGTGAACGCAGCCAGTCAAGTTGGTTATGCCATTACTCCTTCGGATTACATGAATTATGACAGGGTAGTGATAGTTCTGCCTCATTCGGCGCTTAACATCAACGATTATGTTTATCACACGGTCTTTGTAAGCAATATTATTTCAACCTGCCTGATGCACGAACTAGGTCATGATTGGTTGTTCCAGCATTCAGGGTTGTGGAAAGTAACCGATGGCAATCCTATTAGTCCTAATGGCACGCTGATGCCTTATGGCGATGTATTTGATATCATGGGTGATACCTATGCTCTAGATACGGCGCACGACTACAACCTATATCACAAGTATTGGGCTGGATGGATCGATGACTCGCAGGTTGCGACAGTCGCTACAAAAGGCACCTACACTTATACGATATCGCGCTTTGATAATGTCAATGCCGTCGGTCTTCTCGCCATCAAAATTCCAGTAAGCACAGGGCGCGATTATTGGGTGAGCTTTATGCGTAATTTCCTCAATTGGACCGATGAACAAAAAACCTCGGCTTTTGGAGCCTATATCCTTCGCGTGTCCTATCCTCACACGCCCCCCGTGCAGAATCAGTTCCCTTTTATAGATAACAGGGTGGAATTGATCGACACCCAGACGCCCGGAGTCAGCCCCGGCGATGCCTGCCTGCCTGTGGGCAAAACCTTCAATGACGCCGTCAATGGCATAACCATCACCACGGTGGCGCAAGGCGGAACGGCTCCCTTTGAATGGATTAAAATTAGAGTGAAACGATAATACGAGACACTTCGTCACCTGACCTTAGAAGAGATAGCAATAGAAATTGAAGCTCGTATATATAGGCTGCAAATCAGTTGGTCGGTCGCCATGGTATCATACTTGAAGGGCTGCGTAGGGCTGTTTTGGATAGCCTCGGGACCATATCAGCGCACCTACAACTACAGGATCAACTATCAACCGAGATAAACGAAAGGTTGAAACAACGACCATCGACTAACAGAGCGCGGTCTTGCAAGTCCACGAGGTCTTGGAATGACTGTTCTCGCAGGCATACGAATAATTTCTTACCTACTCACGACTTACATGTATTAATTACAACGACTGGCTCCAACAACACGGCTACGGGTGGAGAGCAGCGCAAAAACGGTCTTAAACTTACGAGCGAGGAGAAATACTGAGAAATCATCGCAGACAAACTCAGCACCGTGCGGGTTGGGATTCCAAGTAAGCGTTCTGCCGATCGAGCCTTTATTTGCTCTTCAAAGATGTCGCGGGCTACGAGATGGAGATCGTGTTTGAGTTCCCAAAGCCTGTTTATGAGGCCGACAGAAATAAGATGCTCATTATATAAGGTATTGTCCTATATCTGTTCGATTTCCCGACAATAAGATGGCAAAAGTAAGTACCTCAATATCGACGGCTTATGTTTAGGGCTTCGGGAGCCGTCGGAATATTTTACGAAAGATGCAAAATTAACGCTCTTCCAGTAATTATATTTAGGCGACGAATCCTCCTGAAATTGAGCTGTTAACCCCCGCGATTAGCCCACATCAAAACAAGCCCGGCGCAGCCTATGCTGGCGAATTCTTTAACGTCGGCCCCAAAATATCGGCGTTAGACAAATAGACGCCATGAAAACACAAAAAAAGAATGACCGAGGCCTTTGCCTCCACACGAGAAACAAGCGCTGGAAATGGATGGCTGGAGCAACTGCTGCTACCGCCGCTGGAGTCACGGCATCGCACGCCAGCTTAGTTACCATCAACCTCAGCGATAATTTCATTAGTGGCAAAGGTGGAAACCATCTGAACGCGGACCTCACAGGCGACGGGCACCCGGATCTCACGCTTACGGGCGCGAAGTTCTATTACCGCCCCTCTGGTACCTTTACATCAAATGGTTCCGTTCACTCCCACTTCCAAAAAGTTACTGAAGCGGTGAACATTAATGGCGTCTTTGCGAAAGGTTATGACGATGGCGACGGACCATTCCGCTATGTGACACTAGGCTCGCAACATGGCGGTTCCGGCAATGGGACTTCAAGTGGGTATCCAGTTACCTTGATCGGATCGATACCTATAACCTTCAGGGATTTGCACATTAACAATGGCAAGCTGACCAGTGGATCGGTGGAAGTAACTGTGACGCCAGGGCGGGTTCAGCTTGATAGCTTTACTTACAACAACACTCCTGCCACTCCTGACAATGGCTCTAGCCTGGCGCTTCTGGCGATGGGGGCGGGAGGAATCCTTGCCTTCCGCCGATGGAGAGCCGCGCAGGCGCGCTCTTAAACTTGCTCGGCCGGGGACCTGTGTCGTTCCCGGAATTGATAAAGCGTTCGAACTCTGCTTGCAAGGGAGGCGATATACTACGAGTAATAATTAGACGTAGTATGTGAGCTTTGCCTCATCTTCTTTCAGTTCATTCCGATCGGTCTCAATCCGACCCGCCTGTGGGCACTGACCATCGACCGCGAAAGGTCCTCCTGATCGGTTGGGACGCCGCGGACTGGAGAGTCATTATGCCGCTCATCGACGCCGGCAAGATGCCGAATCTCGCCAGACTCATCGAAGAAGGCATTTGCGGAAACATCGCCACCCTCCAGCCCGTGCTTAGTCCCATTCTTTGGACGTCCATCGCAACTGGGAAGCGTGCTTACAAACATGGCATCCACGGATTTTCCGAGCCTGATCCTTTAAGTGGTGGCATTCGGCCGGTCACCAACCTCTCGCGCAAGACCAAGGGAATCTGGAATATTCTGAATCAAAACGATCTCAGAACCATTGCAGTGGGATGGTGGCCATCTAATCCCGTGGAAGAACTTTCCAAAGGGATCATGGTTTCCAATGACTATCAGCGAGCCATCGGTAAGGACCCGAAAAAATGGCCGCTCAAGCCCGGCACAATCCATCCTGCCCGACTACAAAAAACCCTCGCGGAGCTACGCTTTCATCCGACCGAATTAACCGAAGCAGACTTGTGCGCCTTCCTTCCGGGTTTGCAAGGGATGAGCAGAGCGGATCTTGACAAGGCCGAGAAAGATCCGCGCATGCAGTCGCTACTAAGGATCATTGCCGATTGCACGTCCATTCACTCCGCTGCTACCGCCCTTATCGAAAGCGAACCTTGGGATTTCATGGCTGTTTACTATGATGCCATCGACCACTTCGGCCACGCCTTCATGCGGTATCACCCGCCCAAACAGGACTACATCGATGATTGGGACTTCCGCGTTTTCAACTATTGTCTGGAAGGCGGATACCGCTACCACGACATGATGCTAGGCACGCTCCTCCGGTTCGCCGGGGAGGAGACGACCGTTATCCTCATGTCCGATCACGGTTTTCACCCAGATCATTTGCGTCCGGCCGGTTTACCGCGCGAGCCAGCTGGACCAGCTGTCGAGCATCGGCAGTTCGGTATTTTTGTTGCAAAAGGACCTGGTATTAAGAAGGACGAGCGCATTTACGGAGCAAACCTTCTCGATATTTGTCCCACGCTTCTGCACCTGTTCGGCCTGCCCGTTGGCGAGGACATGGATGGCAAGGTGCTGCTTGGACATCTACGAGCAGAAACCGAGCGCCATTGAGCGCATCCCGAGCTGGGATGAAGTAGAAGGCGACCACGGGATGCACCCGCGCGACAAGCAAATCTCACCGGCCGACTCCAAGGCCGCTCTTCAACAACTTGTCGCCCTTGGCTATATCGCGGAACCCAATACCGATAAGGCAAAGGCGCTGGAAGAAACCGTGCGCGAACTCGACTACAACCTCGCGCAAGCATGCATGGACGGCGGCATTTATAATCAGGCGGTCGACATCCTCGAACGGCTCTATAACACCTGGCCGATGGAACACCGGTTCGGCTTCAAGCTTGCCGGTTGCTATCAGAGCCTTGGTCGCACAGCAGATCTCCGTCGGCTGGTCACGACGCTCATCGAGCGCCGCATCGAAGAGGCGAATGCCGCTGTTGCAATTTTGAATTCCCTCAAGCTCGACGACCCCGAGGTTCAAAAGGCTGAGAAGGAACGTCTCGAGAAAATGAGCGACCAGGAAAAGCGGAAATTCGGCCGCGAGCGCCGGGAGCTTATCGCCAAGGCAAGGCCCAACCTCTTTTCACTCCGCTACCTCGAAGCGTGCGCCGATTTCGCGGAGAAAAAATACGAGGACGCCCTGAGTAAACTCGAACAGCTCGACAACGACTACGGGGCCCGGCGCAACGCTTTCGTCCTGCGCGGTGAAATCTGTCAGCGTCTCAAACGCTGGGACGAATCGAAAGTTGCCTTCGAGGAGGCGTTGCAGATTGATCCGGAAAGCCCCGGCCCTCTCCTGGGCCTAGCGCGCACTGCGCTGGCTACAAGGGACTACGAAGCTGCTGTCCGGCACGCCCGCGAATCGATCGGACTACTCTTCTTCCAGCCGCGCGCTCATTACATTCACGGGCTGGCGCAATATCGGCTTGGATGCTGGGAGGAGGCCGAGCACGCCTTCCTGCTTTGCGTCCGACAGGCGCCGCTGTTCTCCGCTGCGTTTCGGATGTTGGCAGAAATTGCTCGCTGGCACAAAAGGGATCCTGCCGAACAGGCCCTCTACCAAGTCAAGACCCTGGAGGCTCGCCGCCGGCTCAAGGAACTCCGAAAGCAAAAGGTCGCTGAGATCGGCGCTGCTGACGTTAATTCGACTTACACCCAAGAGGCCCGACCGATGTCGGTGCTTCATCCGCACCCCGAGGCCCTGGCCAACGTTCCCGCAGAGGAGATCGTCACTGTCGTCTCTGGGCTGCCCCGTTCCGGCACATCCCTCATGATGCAGATCCTCGAGGCTGCCGGCTTCCCGCCTTTTACCGATAACAAGCGCCAGGCCGACGAGTCGAATCGCAAAGGTTATTACGAGCATGGCAAGGTCGCTTCTTTACTCTCCGATCCGGACAGAGTCCTGGATCAGGGAAGCGAAAGGCACCGCCATTAAAGTCGTCGTCCCGCTTCTTGCAGGTTTGCCGCGTAAACTCAGGAAACCGGACTCAGAACCCGAACGGCTCCACTACAGGCTTCTCTTTATGGAGCGAGACATGGAAGAAATTTTGCAGAGCCAGGACGCCATGCTACGACGTCTCGACAAATCTTGCCCCGCCGGAGGAAAAGCTGCCGATATCGGCAAGGCCTATCGGCAACAGGAGCGCCACGCCAAGAACTGGTGCGCCAATGCGGGAGTCCACGCCATGAGTGTCAGCTTCGAGGTCCTTGTGCACCACCCTGACGATATTCTGCCACAGCTCGCTCGCTTCCTTGGCGTGGCTGACAAGCTTCCCGCCATGCGCGCCTGCATCGATCCAGTCCTGCACCGCACAAGGAAAACAGGGCCGCCCTTAAGGGTAACGGATTGATTGTGGGGTTTCCCTGCACAGTCAGCAGAAACAAATCGAAGCCCTCACCGCGACTGTACCAGAAAGTGAGCGATCAAATTGCCCTCGGCAAACCTGCGCCACAGTTAGTCGCCAACCCTTAAATAGCTTTGTCGGCTGCAGGATGATCTGAAGTCCGCCACTCTTGAAACAATTGCGCCTCGCATTCGTTGAATTGGAAGCGACGCTGCTGCGATCCGGCACGCTAACCGGTCGGGGATTTTTATATCCAAAACAGGCCTCAATTCAGCTCGACAAATGACGATGCATTTGTCATAAGCCGGTGCCGTCAAATAGAGGAACCTGAATCGGGGGGCCGGGGCGTTTTTCTCCCTGTGGCTCCTCTCCCTGAGTCAGGTTTGCAGTTCCACTGTAACCACCGGGAGAAGAAAGAAGCTCCCGATGTACCTCTCAAATTCCCGCAGGAAACTCAGTTAGCTGTTCGCGTGGCCGATGTGGTGTCCTTCTTATCGGCCTCATGGTTGTCTTGGTGTGCTTTGCTATTTCGCCGATAGATGGAGCGCTTAACCCGCCCCCGGATGGAGGCTATCCGGGCGGAAACACCGCTGAGGGCACTAACTCGCTCTTCGGCCTCACAAACGGCACCGACAACACCGCCATCGGTAATCTTGCCCTCTACACCACTACAAACGGCATTGGTAACACGGCGACTGGTGGTAAAGCCCTCTATAGCAACACCGCCTCCTACAACACGGCCACGGGTTACGGAGCACTGTATAACAACTCAACTGGCGGCGACAACACGGCCAATGGTTTTAAAGCACTCTTAAGCAACACAACTGGCGTCGATAATACGGCCATCGGTTTCGAAGCGCTCTACAGCAACAACGGCAACTACAACACAGCCAGCGGTTCTTTTGCGCTCCAAAGCAACACTGGTGGTTCCAACACGGCCAACGGCTACACAGCGCTCTTACGCAACACAAGCGGCAGCCAGAATACAGCTAGCGGTTTTGGTGCTCTCTTTAGCAATACCACTGCCGGCTCCAACACGGCCAATGGCGCATATGCCCTCTTTAGTAATACAACCGGCGGCGACAATACGGCCAACGGTTACGAAGCGCTCTTTAACAACACAACCGCGATAGGCAACACGGCTACAGGTTGGACAGCGCTCTATAGCAACACAACCGGCAACGGCAACACAGCCAACGGTACTGCTGCGCTCCAAAAAAATACAACCGGCTCTTCCAACACAGCCACCGGTCAAAATGCGCTTGAGAGCAACACAACTGGTATCGGCAACACGGCCGACGGTCTCAATGTCCTCGGTAACAACACAACCGGAAACAGCAACACTGCAAACGGAGAACAAGCGCTCTTGAGTAACACAACCGGCAGCAACAATACGGCCTACGGTGAGACCGCACTATTCAACAACACCACGGGCAAGAACAACATCGCGGTGGGCGTTTCTGCTGGGATCGGTATTAGCACGGGCAATAATAATATCGATATCGGCAACGCTGGTGTTGCTGGCGACTCTAACAAGATCCGCATCGGCAAAGTAGGAACTCAGACTGCCACGTTTGTCGCCGGCATCCGTGGAGTTACGGTTGCAAGCGGAATAGGAGTGATCGTCGGTTCCAACGGTCAGCTAGGTACGGTACTCTCTTCGGAGCGATTCAAGGAAGTGATCAAGCCGATGGACAAGGCAAGCGAAGCGATCTTATCGCTCCAGCCGGTAACCTTCCGTTACAAGCAGGAGCTTGATCCAGATCGGATTCCACAGTTCGGGCTGGTAGCTGAGGAAGTAGAGAAGGTGAATCCCGACCTAGTCGTTCGCGATGAAGAGGGTAAGGTAACGACTGTTCGCTACGAAGCCGTGAATGCGATGTTGCTCAATGAATTCTTAAAGGAGCATCGAAAAGTAGAGGAACAACAAGCGACTATCACGCGATTGGAATCCAAAGTCGCGAAGCAGGAGTTGACCGCTACGCAGCAGCAGAAGCAGATTGAAGCCCTCACTGCGACGGTCCAGAAAGTCACTGACCAAGTCGCCCTCAGCAAACCTGCACCACAGTTAGTCGCCAACCCTTAAATAGCCGGGCCTCGGTGCGATCGCGGGAAGCAACTCTACGCTGCCGCTTGAGTAGACGAACGGCTGACCAATTGCTGGTAAATCCGGATGTAATCCTCGGCCATGTGGCGATCGGTAAACCTTTGTTCGAATTCGCGGCGGCAGCGCGCACGACTGATTTGATCAATTTTCCCCACCGCTTCCACCGCGCGATCGACGTCCTCGACGATAAAGCCTGTCTCTCCTTCAACAATAATTTCCGGGACCGAACCGCGCGGAAAACCAATCACCGGCGTACCGCAGGCAAGCGCTTCAATCATTACTAACCCGAATGGCTCCGGCCAATCGATGGGAAACAGGAAAGCGTAGGCGCCGCCGAGCAGTTTGTTTTTTTCCGCAAGTCGAACTTCGCCGACGAACTCGACGAAGGGTTCGTTCAGCAGATGCTTGATGTGTTTGTTGAAGTAATAACGGTCGGCACGGTCGATCTTGGCCGCGATCTTGAGTCTGCGGCCAGTTCGCCGGGCGATCTCGATCGCTCGGTCCACTCGTTTTTCCGGCGAAATCCGTCCGAGAAAGAGCAAATATTCCTCCGGCTTTTCCTGGAAATCGAAAGAATCGGCGGGTAGCCCGTGATAAACCGTTCCGACCCAGTGAGCTTGGGGCAGTGGACGCCGCTGCGAATGCGAAATGGAGACAACAGGCATGTCGGGAAACTCGTTGTAAACCGGCGGCAGATCGGGCAGGTCGAGCCGGCCGTGCAAGGTGGTCACGTGCGCAAACGAAGCGCGACGCGACAACGGGAAGTGAAGATAGTCGATATGGAAATGAACGATGTCGAACTGATCTAGGCGCTGAAAGACCTCCTCCAGCAGGACGATATGATGAGCAAGAGAATCTACTGCCTTGCTCAATCGCAGCGAGCGCGGAGAGATTGGAATCAGATGCGCGGCTGTCTTGGAATCGCCGCTGGCGAAAAGTGTAACCTCTTCTCCCAGCCGCACGAGTTCTTCCGTCAAATAAGAGACAACGCGTTCCGTTCCGCCATAACCGTGTGGCGGGACGCTTTCATAGAGCGGAGCTACTTGAGCGATTTTCATAATTGCACGATGACCTCCATTTTTCCCTTCATCTGCTGAATTTTCGCAGCGACGTGGTCTCCTGAGCGTGTAAATCGTAAATCGACTGAGCCCTGGCCTACTCTCAAGCCATGAACTTCTACTTCATTGACGTTCTCGGGCAACATTGGGCGCACGATTCGTAGTTTTGATTCAAATCCATCTGCCTCCAGTCCCAGCACGGCAGTAAGGAGATAGGGAACCGCGCCGGCGGACCAGGCCTGCGGCTGACATGCTACAGGGTAGGAGACAGGAATGCCGTAATCTTGTTGGGCGAAACCGCCAAAGAGTTCCGGTAAGCGATAGGATTGGAAGTGAACGGCGGCTTCGATGAGACCGCTCATGATCTTGAGTGCCTCCTGATCAAGACCATAGCGCTTAAAGCCGGCTGCAATGAGAGAATTATCATGCGGCCAAACCGTTCCCAGATGATACCCAAGTGGATTGTAGCGAAGAGCAGCGCTGGTCAGAGTGCGCACTCCCCAACCGTTGAACATTTCATCAGAGAGCAACCGTTCGGCGATCTTGCCGGCGCGTTCCGGCTGAGCGATTCCGGACCAGAGCGCGTGCCCGGCGTTGGAGGAGAGGACCGCGGCCTGACGATTGCCTTGTTGCAGTGCGAGCGCGTAGTAGCCGTCGTCGACCCAAAAATCGCGGTCGAAACGCTCCCGCAAGCGTTCGGCTTGTTCCTCCAGTGCAGATGCCCGCTTTTCCTCGCCTACGCGACGAAAAAGTGCCGCCATTTCGATTTTGGCCTGATAAACGTAACCTTGCACTTCGACCAGCGCGATCGGGGGCTCGGCCAATGAACCGTCAGCATTCACGATCCCGTCGCCGGAATCTTTCCAGCCCTGGTTCGCGAGTCCCTTCTCGATTTTGCAGTCATACTTTACATACCCATCTCCATCTGCGTTCCCGTACTGTTCGATCCAATTAAGGGCCGCCTCGATCTGGGGGCGCAGCTCATCAAACAACCGCGTCTCACCGCTCCAGGTGGCGTGTTTTCCCACGAGCACCAACCAGAGTGGTGTGGCGTCAACCGTCCCGTAATAGGGCGTGTGCGGTATCTCGCCCAGGTTCGCCATCTCGCCTACGCGCAACTCGTGCAGAATCTTGCCGGGCTCCTCTTCTCGCCACGGGTTTAATTCTTTACCCTGATACTTGGCCAGCAAACGGATGGTGTGCTCGGCAATGCTTAGGTCATAAGCCAGCGTCTGTAATGCCGTAATAATGCTGTCGCGGCCGAACAACGCCACGAACCATGGCACCCCGGCGGCGAAATAGCTGGCGCCGCCATCCAATGTACAGCGCAGCATTCTCAGATCGCTCAGAGAGCGGTCCATGACCCGACTTAAAAGAAGACTGTTGGTTTGAACCTTTGTTGCTTGCTCCCGCCAGCTACCCGCCCGCTCCAGGCTTTCTTCCAATTTGATGCCAGTCGGACGGCGCGCAGCTCGCTTCCGCGGCTCGGACGTGGAAACGTTCAGGGACACACGAACTTGCTGAGAAGCTCTCGGTGCGAGTTCAACTTGATAGCTGGCAATGTTCCGGAGCATTCCGTCGGGGAGCGGCGAAAAGTCGATCGCGATTTCCCGCTCAATCTCATCGGCCCCATCGTAACGGAAACACAAGACGCTGTTCTCCCAGACCGGCGGATGCCGCACTCCATGTTTTCCCTGGAAAAGACCGCGGATGGCAAAGATATCCTCGAACGCAGTCTGGAATTGGAATTCAAGAGAAAAGCTGATCGATTCGCTTGTCAGGTTTTGCAGCAGGAGCGTATCGACGAGCGCCAAATCTTCAGCCGAGACGATTCGCTCCCAACGAATCTCGACCGAATGTTTCGGTAGCGCCTTCCCGTTCAGATTCACGTCCGGATTGGACAGTCCAAGCGTAGCCATGAATCCGCGATCGGCATTGCGGACGAGCACTTCCGGTTTCTTGCCGCAGATCGTGAGCTCATAGCCGTTAAGAAAACGGCAATCGTGGTAGTAAAGGCCGAATCCGTGTCCCGCAGTTAAGGGAAGGGTGCCATCGGGCTCGCTCAGGAAGAACAAATTCCCGTTTTTTATGACAATCGCTTCCGCGACGTTGCCGTGGATGGAATGAACCTCTGGGACGAGATTCGGATTTGCTTCTCCAACGGTGGGGTCGACCGCAGCAGCGAGTGTGTGCCCGGATTTGGTCATGATTCAGGTGAAGAGATAAATGCTTGGTTGCAAATATTAGCTTTGCAAATTTTGGGGTGAAAAAGCGGCCCGTGAAACTCTACCGCCTAAAATTTAGAAAATCTCATCACCAATGCTGTTCAATTCGCGTCAGTTCAATTTCGTTATTGGTGATAAGGTCCAAATGATCGGGTCCGATGGCAAAGTGATCGCCAACACTGGCGTCAAGAAAAACGCCAGGGTTCACCTGCGCTTGGTGCAGGAAGGAGATCGGACGGTGGTAGACCAGATCAACGTGGAAGAACTCAAGTAAATTCAGCTGCCTTCGCTAAGGACTCACCAGACGCTAATGTCGGACACGACGTTTTAGCGATTCAACGAGTAAAGGATTCTCTAATTGCCTTTGGAATCGTTGGGTTTCTTCCCTTCGCCGGGGCGATAGTCTTCCTGCTCGGCGGCAGCAAAGGCCTTCTCCAAGCCGACCATGTCTTCGCCTGGGCGCAGCGTATCGAACGCTTCGGATTCCTTGCGCAGTTCTTCTTCGGAGTAGTTCGCCGCCTTTATCGACAGACCAATGCGGCGTTCTACTTTGTCCACCTTGATCACGCGAGCTTCTACTTCCTGCCCAACCTTGAGCACGTCTTTGACTTTGGCGACATGATCTTCGCTCAGCTGGGAAATATGAACGAGTCCATCGATATCGTCCTGCAATTGAACAAACGCACCGAAGCTTGCCAGCTTTGTTACCTTGCCTTTAACCAAATCACCGATTTTATATTTTTGGTCGATATTCTTCCACGGATCTTCACTCAGTTGCTTGATCCCGAGGCTGATCCGCTGATTGACCTTGTCGATATCAATCACCACCGCTTCTACTTCGTCGTTCTTTTTAAATACTTCGCTGGGATGGTTGATCTTTCGAGTCCAGCTTAGATCGGAGACGTGAATCATACCGTCAATGCCGTCGGCTAGTTCCACGAAAGCCCCGTAAGCGGTCATGTTACGAATCTGCCCTTTAACCCGACTGCCGATCTCGAACTTCTTCTCAATCTCATCCCATGGATTGGGTTCAAGTTGCCGCAAACCGAGCGAAATTTTCTGTTCCTCCTTGTTTACGCCCAGGACAACGGCTTCAACTTCCTGACCCACACTTAAAATATCCGATGGCCGCATGATCCGTTTCGTCCAGGAAAGTTCCGAGACGTGGATCAATCCTTCTACGCCTTCCTCCAGTTCCACGAAGGCCCCATAAGGAACAAGGTTCGTGATCTTGCCTTTGACCCTCTGGCCCGCTGGGAAACGTTCTTCGATCTGGTCCCACGGATTCCTTTGCGTCTGCTTGAGTCCGAGCGAGACGCGTTCCTTTTCCTTGTTAATATCAAGAACGACGACTTCGAGCTGCTGACCTACCTTGACCATCTCGCTGGGATGACCGAGACGGCCCCAGGTCATGTCGGTGATGTGAAGTAATCCGTCCATGCCATCAAGATCGATGAAAGCGCCGAAATCGGTGAGGTTCTTCACCGTCCCGGTCACGCGATTGCCGACATTCACGCTTTCGAGAAACTTTTGCCGCTTCTCGCTCCGCTCCTGCTCAATTATTTCGCGCCGGCTTAAAACGACATTGCGACGGTCATCATTAATCTTAACGATTTTGAAATCGTAGGTGTTGCCGACAAACTGTTGCAAATCTTTCGGCGGAACAATATCGATCTGCGATGCCGGCAAAAATGCTTCCACGCCGATGTTCACCATCAGACCGCCTTTGACCACGGACTTGACCTTGCCTTTGATCAAACCGTCGCCCTGAAAGACGCTGGCGATTTTGTTCCAATTCTGGCGGTAAGCGGCCTTCTCTTTGGAAAGCACGACCATGCCCTCATCGTTTTCAAGACGCTCGAGCAACACGTCCACCTCATCGCCGACCTCCAGGGTATCGATGTTATCAAACTCGGCGGACGGGATAACGCCCTCCGATTTATAACCGATGTCCACCAGCACTTCGCGGGGACGAATTTCCAGCACGCGACCTTTGACGATGCTGCCTTCGCGAAAGTCACGGAACGACTTCGCCAATAAATCCTGCATTTGAACCATAATAAATGAGCCTCCTTCGCGGGATGCAACGCAGCCGCATCAGCAAAAATGGGAGGTCACAGTAGGCGGTTATCGAGGGCGGGTCAACCTTCTCCGCACGAACCTTTAACGATAGGGCAGCCTGAATCCGTGAGATTTCGCAGGCGACACACCTGCGGCTATCCGTGAGATTAAGGGGGTTTGAACGTTGAGCCAGGGGCCTTTCACTCGTATAATTCACTAACATGCGGATTTTAGGCTTCTCCATCTTGACCGCACTAATTGCGACAGCTTCGACTCGCGCCGCGCCTGCGGCCGAGCAGCAGGTCTTGGATGCGGTCAAGGCGCCCGACCTCACCGTAGTTCATTTGTGGGCGCCGTGGTGCTCGAATTGTCAGGCTGAACTGAAAAGCGGTGGCTGGTTGAAAATGGCGAAGGAAAATCCGAAGACCAGATTCATTTTTGTTTCCGTTTGGAACAACGGCAACGACGGTCGTGCCATGCTGGAGAAATTCGGCCTAACCAGTCAGGCGAATGTTACCATTACGGCTGATCCGGGACCGCGGACTGGTGAGGCCAAGATCAAGCAGTTCGCCGGATTCCCGCTTTCGTGGATTCCGGCGACTTTTATTTACAAAGGGGGCGATCTTCGTTACGCCTTAAATTACGGCGAGATCCGGTTTCCTGTGCTCCAGCAATTCTTAGCAGACAGTGAGTCGGAGTGGTCGCACAAAGGCGAACCGAAACTGGAAGAATGACGACGGCAACACTTTCACCCAAAAGCGCCAAGGTGAAATTCCGTTTAGCGGGCGGGGCGCAGCCACTCATTCTCCTGCCGGTGCAGGTGAATGGCGACGGCCCCTTCAAATTCATTTTAGATACAGGTGCGGGCACCTCGCTCCTTTCGTCCGACCTGGCGAAGAAGCTGAGGATCAAAATCATCAGCACCAAAGAAGGTCAGAGTGCCGGCGGAAAAATTTCAGTATCGCTGGCCAAGGTCGATTCGCTCGCCATCGGACAAGCAAAGCTTGACGACCTCGATGTTGGAATTGTCGATCTTAGTCACATTGGAAAGGCGATTGGCACGAGAATCGATGGCGACATCGGCTACAATTTTCTAAAGCATTTTCGCATCGCGATTGATTATCACGATTGCGAGATTCGGTTCGATGAGCCGAGGCGGATCGAGCGCCTCGGACGATCAGCCAAGGCCGAGGTCCCGATGCGGCTGGCGAGTCTGGCGAAGCCGCTCCTGCTGGTGGACGTGCGTGCAAATGGCCACGGACCATTCCAATTCGCCATTGATACCGGCACTTCAACCACCGCGATTGCACCGGAACTGGCGAAGCAGCTCGGTCTCAAGGCCTCGCCCGTCGGTCCGCTTACCACGGGTGGCGCACAGGTCAACGTTACTGCCGGCACTTTGGAATCGTTCCAAGTGGGTCGCGCCGGAATCGACGATCTCGTCGTGGTAGTCGCCGATTTCTTTTCCATGCTCAGTCAGGCAGTTGGCGTCAGGCTCGACGGCATTGTCGGCTACAATTTCCTTCGAAACTTCAGGGTCGTGATTGATTACCCGGGCGAGAAACTTCGTTTGGAGTAAACGATGGTCCCAACCCTGATCCCGGCGCAAAACTCGATTGACCGTCCGCCCGCGATTCTCTCACTCATCGGCGACACTCCGCTGGTCGAAGTAACTCGGATCGACACCGGGCCGTGCCATCTTTTTTTGAAGTTGGAAAATCAAAATCCGACTGGCTCGATCAAAGATCGGGTCGCGCTCGCGATGGTGGAGGCGGCAGAACGAGATGGCCAGCTCCAGGCCAGCGGAACGATCATCGAAGCGACCGCGGGCAATACCGGACTGGGACTCGCGCTGGTGGCGGCGGCGAAAGGTTACCGCATAATTCTCGTTATACCGGACAAGATGTCGGAGGAAAAAATCGCGCACGTCCGCGCTCTTGGCGCCGAAGTCCGGCTGACGCGTTCCGACGTGAGGCGGGGCCACCCGGAATATTATCAGGATGTGGCGGCGCGGCTGGCCAGCGAAATTCCCGGCGGATTTTACGTTAATCAGTTCGGCAATCCGGCGAATCCACTGGCGCATGAACGTTCTACTGGACCCGAGATTTGGGAGCAAATGCGGCACGACGTCGATACGATCGTGGTTGGAGTTGGTTCGGGAGGAACCCTAACGGGACTTGGACGGTTTTTTAACCGAGTCAAGCCGCGCCGCGGAGTGGAAATGGTTTTGGCCGACCCGACCGGCTCGATTCTTTATGAGTGGGTGAAGACGGGCAAGCTGGTCGAGTCGGGCAGTTGGGCGGTGGAAGGAATCGGGGAAGATTTTGTTCCCGATAATGCCGATATGTCGTTCGTGACCGAGGCGTTTGAGATTGACGACTCCGACAGCTTTGCCACCGCGCGTGAGCTTTTGCGTAAGGAAGGGATCCTCGGTGGTTCATCCACCGGGACGTTGCTGGCAGGTGCCCTTCGATATTGCCGCCAGCAAACCAAACCAAAACGGGTCGTCACCTTCGTTTGCGACAGTGGTAACAAATATCTTTCGAAAATGTTTAACGATGTCTGGATGGCGGAACAAGGCTTCACCATTCGGCCCATGCATGGTGATTTAAGCGATCTGATTTTGCACCGTTACGAAGCGGGCGAAGTCGTAACCATCGGGCCGACCGATACGTTGCTCACCGGTTTCAAACGGATGCGCCAGGCCGACGTCTCGCAGCTGCCGGTGGTGGACGAAAGTGGTCGCGTCGTTGGCATCATCGACGAATCGGACATCCTGGTAAAAGTGCATCGCGACGCCTCCCATTTTAATTCTGAAGTCCGGCAGGCCATGACTGACCAGCTGGAAACGTTGCCGCCAGATGCAAAAATTGATAATCTGCTTGGAGTATTCGATCGCGGGCGCGTCGCCATTGTCATGGACGGCGACAAGTTTCTCGGTCTCATTACGCGAAGCGATTTGCTTTCCTATTTGCGCCGGCATATGCCGAAGTCGCCGATCGAGCGCGAGTTTAGTTGAGGGCCGGTCATCCCGAACGGAGTCGAGGGATCCCGCCGCGAACCTTAAAGATGATTTCAACGGGATCCCTCGACTTTCGCTCGGGATGACGATGCGTTTACCTACAAATTCGTTTTCCCAATCCGCGTTCTCCGCGTAATCTGCGGCTCAACCTTTTGGAACGTAGACATCTTGTCTGTGCGCCAAACGGGCATTCTGCCTGTTTTGTTGCGGTAAACAGCAGGCTGAAAGCCCGCTGGGCGCACAGGCTTGGAAGCCTCTGTTCCGTCTTTTGATGAAAAACTACGATATTGCCACCCGCACCATTCACGCTGGACAGGAACCCGACCCATCAACCGGCGCGATCATGACGCCGATTTACGCGACGTCGACATATGTGCAGGAAAGCCCGGGCAAACACAAAGGCTTCGATTACTCGCGCTCAATAAATCCGACGCGGCTAGCTTACGAAAAATGCATCGCTGATCTGGAAAGCGGTACGCGCGGCTGGGCCTTTGCCTCCGGGCTCGCCGCGATGGCGACCGCCCTCGATGCCCTCGAGAGCGGCTCGCACGTTGTCGCAAGCGACGATCTTTACGGCGGAACATTCCGGCTTTTCGAAAAAGTCCGGCGCCGCTCCGCCAATTTAGATTTCACCTTCGTCGATCTCACTGACGCGTCCAAGTTCGAAAAATCGATCAAGCCCAATACCCGCATGGTTTGGATCGAAACGCCGAGCAATCCGCTGCTGAAGATCATCGACATCGAGGCCATCGCGAAAATCGCGCGCGAAAAGAAGATCATCAGCGTTTCCGATAACACCTTTGCTACGCCATGGATTCAGCGGCCGATCGAAGCCGGATTTGACATGGTGGTCCATTCCGCCACCAAATACTTGAACGGGCACTCCGACATGGTCGGCGGCGTTATTGTTGTCGGTGAAAATAAGGTGCTGGCCGATCAGATCGCGTTTCTGCAAAACTCGGTCGGCGCAATTGCGGGACCATTCGACAGTTTCCTGGCACTGCGCGGATTGAAAACCCTGGCGCTGCGGATGGAACGGCATTGCTCGAATGCGCTGGAAATCGCGCGCTGGCTCGAGGAACAACCGCAGGTGAAATCGGTTCATTATCCCGGGCTCAAAAGCCATCCGCAGCACGATCTCGCGCGCCAGCAAATGCGCGGGTTCGGCGGAATCGTCACGATCATCTTGAAAACCGATCTCGAAGGAACGCGGCGCTTCCTCGAGAACACTCATCTGTTTGCCCTGGCCGAGAGTTTGGGCGGGGTCGAGAGCCTGATCGATCATCCCGCTATCATGACGCACGCCTCGGTTCCGAAAGATCAGCGCGAGAAGCTTGGAATTACCGATTCGCTGGTGCGTTTGTCGGTCGGGGTGGAAGGCGTGCGCGATTTAATTGACGATCTGCAATTCGCTTTCGACGCGATTTAGCCGCTATCATTGGCACGCGTGCGCTAAGAGTTCATCGGCAGGATGCCGATGTCGCTTCGGAACACAGACATTCTTGTCTGTGCGCCCAGCGGACATGTTGTCCGCTGTCTTGGATCAGCGGGTTTGAAACCCGCTGGACGCACAGGCTACAAGCCTGTGTTCCTGTGTTGAGCGATGCGGCATGTTCCTTGGTTGTGATCGTGCCGCGTCGAATTATTCTTGGCCCCACATGGGCAACACCTTTGGCCAGCTTTTTCGCGTCACCACTTTCGGTGAATCACATGGTGGCGGTATCGGTGTGGTCGTGGACGGTTGTCCCCCGCGCATTGCCGTCTCAGAGGCTGATATTCAACAGGAACTCGATCGTCGTCGTCCCGGTCAGAGCAAAATAACAACGCAACGAAAGGAGCCGGATCGTTGCGAAATCTTATCCGGCGTTTTCGAGGGGAGAACCCTCGGCACTCCGATAACAATTCTCGTTAGAAACCAAGACGCGCGTCCGGAAGCCTATGAAGCGATGCGCGAAACTTTCCGTCCCTCGCACGCCGATTTCACTTACCAGGCCAAATACGGAATTCGCAACTGGCAGGGCGGCGGACGCGCCAGCGCACGGGAAACAATCGGTCGCGTCGCCGGTGGGGCGATCGCGCGCAAAGTGCTAACCACTCTCTTTCCAAAAATCGAAGTCGTCGCCTTCGTCAGGCAAATTCACCAGATCGTCGCGGAAATTAACCGATCGAAAGTTAAAATCGCTGACGTGGAAGCATCGATTGTACGATGTCCCGACAAGGCGGTCGCAAAGAAGATGATCGACCTGATTGAGAAGACGCGCGCCGACGGCGATTCGCTTGGTGGCGTGGTTGAATGCGTCGCCCGAAATGTTCCCGCCGGGCTGGGCGAACCCGTTTTCGACAAACTCGAAGCTGATCTCGCCAAAGCGATGTTGAGTCTGCCCGCCACCAAGGGCTTCGAAATTGGTTCCGGATTTTCCGCGACGCGCATGTACGGCTCGGAACACAATGACGCCTTCGAGAAGCGCGGCGGCCGCATCAGCACACGCACGAATTTTTCTGGCGGAATCCAAGGGGGAATTTCCAACGGCGAGGAAATTTATTTTTGTGTCGCCTTTAAGCCGACCGCGACAATTGCGCGAGAGCAAGAGAGCGTGACTTCCTCCGGCAAAAAGACCAAACTTGCCGCCCGCGGCCGACATGATCCATGTGTCCTCCCGCGGGCCGTCCCGATGGTAGAGGCAATGACCGCGTTGGTCCTTTGCGACCACGCGCTACGACAGAAGGCGATCGCGAAAAGTTAGCGCGCCTCCATGCTTTCAGCGATCGCCAATCCTCAACCCGCAACTGTTGCCGAGCCGGGCTGGCAATACGTCTTCATTTCGTTAGCCGTTATTATCATTCTGCTCGAAATCATTCACGGTTGGCGACTCGGCTTGGTCCGGCAACTAGTGCGGGTGATTGCCATTATCGTGGCTTATTCGTGCGCTTTTTTTGGCGCCCGCGCCACCGTTCCAATTATGCGATCGTTCCTTAAGTTGCCCGACCCCATTCTGGCGGTCCTTGGTGGCGCGATTCTGGCCGCTATCCTCTTCGCCGCCATTAATCTGACCGGCGCCCTTTTGTTCAGAAAAACTGCGCAACAGGAATCCCGGCTCGTTCGTTTGGTTTGGGGGAGCACCGGCGCGTTCCTCGGAATTTTGCTTGGTCTGTTCACGATTTGGCTCGCCTTCGCTGGGATTCGCATGGTCGGATCGGTAGCAGAAGCGCGGTTGCGAACGCAACACGCGCCTACGAGCGCTGCGGGCCAGCCGATTGGAGCTGCACAAACTCAAACCGAATCGGCCGTCTCGCCATTGCCCAACCCGCTCATGGCAATGCTCGCGAACATGAAAAATTCGCTCGAAAGGGGCAGGATAGGCGAGGCGGTGCGAACGATCGATCCGCTTCCTCCGTCACTTTACCGTGTGCTGGAGAAAGCGGGCCAGGTGGCGTCGGACGCGCGAAGCGCCGGCAAATTTCTTTCATACCCCGGCGCGCGCGAAATCAGCGACCATCCCAAGGTGGTGGCGTTGCGCAATGATTCACGAGTGATGGAGTTGATCGCGAGCGGCCATATTTTCGAGCTCTTGAAGAACCCGCGTATGATCGAGGCGATGAATGATCCGGCCCTGCAAGCGCGAGTTAAAAACTTCGATCTGGAGCGCGCGTTGGATTACGCCCTGCAGAAGAATTAGATCACACCAAGTCCACAAAGGTCACCAAGGATGACGGAGAACGAAATTGCTAGGCAAGTTCTCGATGCTGCTTTCGTGCACACTAAACTCGGTCCCGGTCTCTTCGAAACCGTCTATGAGGTTGTGCTCGCCCATGAGTTGCGAAAGAAGAAGCTACTGGTGGAGCGTCAACGTCCCATACCTATCATTTACGATGGCATTCGCTTCGATGAGGTCTTTCGCCTCGATTTGCTGGTTGAGTCGAAAGTGATCGTGGAATTGAAATCAGTCGAATGCTTGACACGCTTACACGCGAAGCAACTGCTGACCCAACTGCGTTTGGCGAACGTCAAGTTGGGCTTGCTGATCAACTTCGGCGCGGAGCATCTTAAGGACGGAATTAAGCGGATAATCAACGGGATACTTGAGCCGGAGGAACCTCCGGAGTTCTCGTTGTGACCTTAGTGGACTTCGTGTGAGAAAGATGAAGTATCTTACAACCATTGGCCTCGAGGTACATGCGCAATTAAAGACGCGGTCGAAAATGTTTTGCGCTTGTCCGGTGGAATTTGGGGCGGAGCCAAATTCTCATACCTGCCCAATCTGCCTCGGGCTGCCCGGTGCCTTACCGATGATGAATGAAGAAGCGCTCCGCCTTACTGTGCTAACGGGACTTATGCTGGATTGCGATATTGCCGACGTCTCCAAATTCGACCGCAAGAATTATTTCTATCCTGACCTGCCGAAGAACTATCAGATTTCACAATACGACATGCCGCTTTGCACCAACGGGAGCGTGCCGCTACATGATCTGGCCTACCCGAAAGACGCACAGAAGAACATTGCCGTCCCGGACAAGGAAGTGCGCCTGGTTCGCATTCATCTCGAGGAAGACGTGGCCAAGAGTTTCCATTTCGAAACGACCACCGGAATCGATTTCAATCGGGCGGGCACCCCGTTGATGGAAATTGTCACCCAACCGGAGATCACGTCGCCCGAAGAAGCGTTCGCTTTTCTCACGTCCCTCAAGCAGATCCTGATTTATGGCGGGGTCAGCGACGCCGACATGGAAAAGGGCCAATTGCGCTGTGATTGCAACGTGTCGGTCCGGCCGGAAACGCAGACGGAGCTCGGGGCCAAGATCGAAATTAAGAATATGAACTCGATCAGTGGGGTGCGCCGCGCGCTAACTTACGAAGTCGCGCGACAGATCGAAGCGCTCGGGCGCGGCGAGAAGCTGGAGCAGGAAACGCGCGGTTGGGATGATGCCATGGGGGAAACCTTTCTCATGCGGACCAAGGAAAGCGCACATGATTATCGTTATTTTCCCGATCCTGACTTGGTGCCGGTAAAAACCGAGGGGTTCCTTTCCGATGTTCGAGTACGCTTGCCGGAGTTGCCGAAACAGAAGCGCGCGCGTTTCGTCCAGCAATACGGAGTTACAGCCTATGATGCCGGCGTGCTGGCCAATGATCTCGAGTTGGCAGCTTACTTTGAAAAGGCGGCACGTGTCTCAAAAAAGCCAAAAGCGATCGCGAATTGGATTCTGAACGATCTGCAAAGCGCGCTTTCGGCGGCGGACAAAACGATCAAGGAATGTCCGATACCTCCTGAAGCACTGAACGAACTGGTAGCGTTGATTGATTCCGGGAAAATTAGCAGCAAACAGGGCAAGGAAGTTTTCGCGGAGATGTTCGCCAGTGGCAAAAGCCCTGGTGCAATCGTGCAAGAAAGAGGAATCGAGCAATTAAGTGATACGACCGCGATCGAGAGGATTTGCGAAGAAGTGATCGCAGCCAACCCGAAGCCGGCGGCGGATTTCAAAGCAGGTAACGCTGCCTCGCTGAATTTTCTCATGGGACAGGTAATGAAATTATCGAAAGGAAAAGCGAATCCGCAGATGGTAGGGGAGATTTTGGAGCGAAAACTGCGGGAGTGAATCCCTATTGGAAATGCGCATCCTCATCGCGCCGGATAAATTCAAAGGTTCGCTCAGCGCCCAGCAAGTTGCGGAAAACATCGCGCTGGGAATTCGCGATGTAATTCCGGACGCGCAAATCGAGATCGCGCCGGTGGCGGATGGCGGGGAAGGGACGGCGGAAGTGATTTGTAAGGCGCGCGGGGGCGAGTGGGTGACGTACCACGCGCATGGGCCGCTGGGAAATCCGATTGAGGCGCGTTACGTATGGCTAAGCGAAAACGCCTCCGCCGTGATCGAGATGAGCGAAGCGGCGGGATTGCGAGCGCTGAAAGATGGGGTGCGCGACGTTTTGCGCGCAAACACGTTCGGCGTTGGCGAAATGTTGCTCGATGCAGCGAAACGGGGGGCGCGCGAAATCATCGTCGGCGTCGGCGGCAGCGTGACGAATGATGGCGGATTCGGAATGGCACGCGCCTTGGAATTCCGTTTCTTTACAGGCGAACGAGAAATTGAAAATGGCGGACCAGCCGAGTTAATAGGCCTCGCGCGAATTGAGGCCCCGCTAGCGGCGGGCGTGTCGCCTGCAAAGTTTTCGCAAATGCAGCCGGCACGGCTGCCTCTACAGTTAAAAATCATCGCGGCTTGCGATGTAAAGAATCCGTTGCTCGGCCAAAATGGTGCGACGCGTACTTTCGGTCCGCAAAAAGGGGCAACCCCGGACGAGCTCGAAATCTTGGAGCGCGCGCTCACGAGGTTAGCCGATACCGTGACACGCGAACTGGGTTGCGATTTTCGAAACAATCCCGGTGCCGGCGCGGCCGGCGGTCTCGGTTTTGGCCTGATGAGTTTTTGCAGTGGGGAGCTGCGACCAGGCTTCGACGTCGTTGCCGACGCAGTGGAACTGCACGAGAAGATCAGAAGCGCCGACGTTGTGATCACCGGAGAAGGCAAACTCGATCGTCAAACACTAGAAGGAAAAGCGCCCGCCGGTGTAGCGCGATTAGCGCGCAAATTTGGTAAGCGAGTGTTCGCTGTTGTCGGGCGCGTCGCGCCGGACCAAGACGTGCGCGACACCTTTGACGGCGTTTATGAACTTGGTGGCTCTATTCCGCAGGCGCGCGAGTTGTTGCGGGAACGGGCGCGAGAACTGGGGTCAACTCTGAAACATTGATTGGTGAATTAATGCATCACACGAGTTCGTATCCCGCGTCCCACGTGTGAAGTGCACATTAATTCCGGGTAGCGCACGCGTCTCGCGTGTTGGCGAAAGCGTCCCGCTTTCGCGGACTTTTCGAGGAAGATTGTTTCGGCGAGATGCCGAAACCAACTCGCGAGACGCGTGCGCCACCCGGGCTCATTGCGCTGGATCAATCGAATGAGAAAACTGGGCCGGCGTCCGGCACGAACGCCCTACAATTTCCGCGAATAGAATTCACGGAAATGCTTTGAGGTTTCGACATAGCTCCAAGCCCAGCGCGCGATGTCTTTTTGTTCCTGAAGCGTGAGCGCGCGCTTCACCTTTGCCGGCGAACCGAGAACTAAGCAACCAGGCGGTATCTTTGTTCCGAGAGTGACCAAGGCATTCGCGCCGATGATAGAGCGAGCGCCGATCTCCGCCCCATCAAGAATGATTGCCCCCATCCCGATGAGCACTTCGTCGTCGATGACGCAGGCGTGGACGATGGCACTGTGACCGACGGTGACGAGCTCGCCAAGCCGCGTCTCGTTAGGCGTATCGATGTGAACGACGGCATTGTCCTGAACGTTGGAGCGCGGGCCGATAATTATCCGATTGATATCGCCGCGCAGAACAGCCCCGTATCACACACTCGATTCTTCCATCAAGGTTACGTCGCCGATGACGGTTGCGCCCGGGACAACGTAGGCGGTGGGATGAATGCGCGGGCCAAGTTTCAGCCGGGCGTCGATGCCGGCATGACCACCAGGGATTGGATCTGGGGAAATGGAAGACTTCATGTGGCGCAACGGGATCCTTCGGTCCGAGCGGAACTGGCGTGTTCGCTCAGGATGACGAGTTTGTTCCTTGTTCGCACTTCTTCATAATCGAGGCAAATTAGCGTGCAAATGCCGGAAAATGTTCCGCCCGGGGTGACGCCATTCGTTTTTTCCGATCCGCTCGGGAAACGTTGGCCCCGCCTTCGTACGTTTTTGCTGATCACTGGTGTCCTGTTCTTCTTCGGTGCGGTTTTGTTTGTGGAAACGCTGTTTATCGCACCGCGAATGACGGCACCCTTTTCCCTGCGGCAGTTGAAGGGGCAGCTTAAGTCGCTCCAAAAACAAAATCCGGCCGTGCAAAGCTCCACCCCGAACTCGTTGCTCTGGCAAAAATTCGAGGCGACAAAGCAGGCGACAAAAAAGTTAGCAAAGCAAACCATGGTGGGCTCACCGAGTGCCACGCCGGCGCGAGCTCGTCGCAAGGCGCCAGCTAACGAGGTGCGTCTGGCGTTCTATACCAACGGCGATCCTTATAGTTACTCCTCGCTTGAGCAACACGCCTCGCAAATTACCCACGTTTGCCCGGAGTGGATGTCGATGGTGAATGGGATAGGTGATCTGCAAATCGACGCTGACGCGCGCGTTTTAAAGTTAGCGCAAAGCAAAGGCATCGCGCTGATGCCGCTTCTGACCAACCTGGTCGGCGATACCTGGCAACCGGAAGCGGTCGAAAATGTGGCCCACGGTCCACCCGAGCGGCAGGAGAAATTCATCGCCAATGTGTTGGTGGTGCTGCGTGATGCGAAAGCTGCCGGAGTAGTCGTTGATTGGGAACAACTCGATCCGACCTACAAGAAAGACTTTACCGAGTTATTGGAAAAATTCGCCAGTGCGCTCCATCGCGACGGCCGCCAGCTTTGGCTCAGCGTTTCGCCTGGACAGGAGATTGACTATATCGACTTCGAAGAGCTGTCGGCCCATGTCGATCGCTTCGTCGCATTACTATTCGACGAAACTTCCGATATCGACCCGCCTGGGCCACTCGCTTCCCGGATGTGGTTTGAAGGCTGGTTGCACGTATTGCTGGAAGATTCCGATCCCAAACAGTGGATCATCGCACTTGGCAGCTACGGTTACGACTGGGTGATTGGTGGTAAGAAGGCTGAGTTAATTAGTTTTCCGGAAGCAATGAGTCGAGCGAGCAATGCCGAGATCGATTCCGCTGAAGTGGGCGCTCCCGGTTACAATGCTTATTTTTATTATGAAGACAACGACAAGGAGCATGCCGTCTGGTTTCTAGATGTCGTTACTTTTCTGAACGAACTACGCGAAGTTCGAAAGCAGAATACCGGCGGCTTCGCCCTCTATCGATTAGGAAGCGAAGATACGGCGATTTGGGACGCACTAGCAGTCACGCCTGATTTCAAGTTCGACTTGTCGACGCGCTCGCTCCTGGAGGTATTGCGCGGGACCGACACCATCACCGACGTTGGAGATGGTGAGATCGTGACGGTAGATGAATCGCGTGCCGACGGAATGCGGACTCTATCGGTGGACAAGGACAATTATCTTACCGCGAACTACACCAAATTTCCGGAGTTCCCGACCTTGTATCATCAGGGTGCAGGTGACGCACACGAAGTGTCTCTAACGTTTGACGACGGTCCGGATCCGGAGTGGACACCGAAGATCCTAGATGTGTTGAAGGCGGCGAAGGTAAAGGCGGCGTTTTTTTTGGTAGGGGTCAATGCCGAACGATACCCAAATCTCGTTAGGCGTATTGTTGCTGAGGGTCATGAAATAGGTAATCACACCTATTATCACCCCAATCTGGCCCTCTGCTGGCCCGAGCATGTTCGGCTCGAATTGAATGCAACCCAGTTGCTTATTCAGACTTTGACTGGACGGGCGACTACTTTGTTTCGGCCGCCCTACGCAGCCGACACTCAACCAGCGCGTTTGGCTGAGTTAACGCCACTGAAAATCGCGCAGGATCAGAATTACCTTGTCGTTTTGGAGAACATCGACCCGCAGGATTGGGCGAGACCGGGGGCGGACGTCATTTTGCAGCGAGTTAAGCAGCAACGCCATGACGGCAATATCATTTTGCTGCATGACGCGGGAGGCGACCGCTCGCAAACGCTGGAAGCGCTCCCGCGCATCATCGAGTACCTGCAGGCACGCAATGATACCATCGTGCCGTTAAGCAAACTTCTGAATACCACGCGCGACGCGCTGATGCCGCCATTGCCCGGAGGACAAACGATGTCGCATTACATCAGCAGCACCGGTTTCCGCGTTGTGCACGCTGTTCAGGAATTTCTCTGGGCTTTTATGGTTGTTGCGACCGTGCTGGTAGTGATTCGCACCCTGATCGTGATCTACCTCGCCTACCGTTTTCGTCGATTGTCGCCGGTGGATTTTGCCGAACCCGCCAGCGTCGTCATTGCTGCTTACAACGAAGGTAAGGTCATCGCTGCGACGTTGCACTCACTTTTAAAGACGGATTATCAAGGGAAGCTGGATGTTATTGTGGTCGATGATGGTTCGCGTGACGATACCGCCGCGGAAGTGGAGAAGATCGCGGCAACTGATGAACGGGTGCGATTGATCCGCCAAGAAAACCATGGGAAGGCGCGCGCGTTGCAACGCGGAATCGGAGCGGCCCGCCACGGACTCATCGTGTTCATCGACGCGGATACGCATTGTCAGCGGCAGACCCTTCCGCAATTGCTGGCACCGTTTAGCAACCCAGACATCGGCGGAGTATCTGGTCATGCGAAAGTAGGTAACTTGCGAAGCTTTATCGGACGCTGCCAGTCGCTCGAGTATACCGTCGGCTTTAATCTCGATCGACGCGCCTATACTCGATGGAATTGTATCACGGTTCTGCCGGGCGCCATTAGTGCGATTCGCAAGACAGCGATCGAGCGCGCCGGTGGTTTGAGTTTAGATACACTGGCCGAAGATACCGATCTGACCTTAAGCCTGCACAAGGAACGTCTGCGCATCGTTTATGTTCCCGCCGCGGTCGCTTGGACAGAAGCGCCGGAAACCGTGCGGGCACTTTCCCGGCAACGGTTTCGCTGGGCCTACGGCACGCTGCAATGTCTGTGGAAACATCGCGACATGGTCTTTAACCGGAAATATCGGGCGTTGGGTTGGTTTAGTTTGCCAAGTATCTGGTTCTTCCAGATCATCCTGGTGGCAATTACTCCGGCAGTAGATTTGTTTCTGATTCTGTCACTGCCGTTTGGGGCCTGGCGCGATCTATTGCCATTTGTCATTGTTTTTCTTGCCACCGATGTGATCCTCGCGACGCTCGCCTGCATCCTGGAGCATGAAAATCTACTTCAGGCCTGGCGAATTATTCCGATGCGCCTGATCTACCGGCCGATGCTGAGCTACTGTATCTGGAAAGCAATTTTGCGCGGAGTAAAGGGCGCATGGGTAAGCTGGGGCAAACTGGAACGCACGGCTTCTGTGCCAGTGCGGGCATAGTTTTGCACGCCATCCGGCTTGGATGAATCCAAACGAATGACGAAATCCGAATGACGAAGCACGAAGGAATGACGAAGCTTTATTGCAGGATGATCGCCCTTCGAATCTCCTTCCGGGTAGCGCGCGCTCGCGTGCTGGTTTTGGCGTCTCGCCAAAACATTCTTTCGAAAATGTCGCAAGCGAGCAACACTGAAAGCTTGCGGGACTGACTTCACAACCAAGGTGGCGTGCTGCAATCGCGCTTGGAGGAGCTTCCCCCTGTGCTTCAAAGTATTTCAGCCGGTAATAGTCTTAACGGCCAACGTGTCCGCGTAATACCGAAATTGAGTAAGGCGGTAGTTCGTAGTATCGAGTTGCAGCGCGCTGAACATGGGATGGCAAATTGCTCACGAGCGGACGCCCATTTGGACCGTCCTCTTGCCAGCGGTATTGCTGACGCGAGAATTGAGCGATGTCTACTTTGCCGGTAAACGTATCAACTGAAGCGCCTGTAAATTGAACGCTTAATTGCGCCGAACGATTCGGATCTTTGTTCACTGCGAGCAACGCCCACTGCTTATCGGGCCGGCGCACGGCGTAAACGGTAACCCCGGCGTTATCCGGCTCAATTGTCACCGGATACACTTCGTGCGTTTTCGTTACCCACTGCATCCAATCGTTCGTAATTAATCGGGCACTGTAGTACGTCGACAGACGATTAAGCTTTTTATCATCGTTGGAAATCTGTAGCATCATTAAATTACCCCACGAACACTTCAGCTCGTCGGTGAGATTGTCCGGCTCGTATCCGTAGAGGTAGGCTTTCGTTCCGCCGGAAGTCAGGAAAGTTCCGACGGTATCTGCATGGAAGAGCGCGCCTTCGATATCAACTTCATGGCGACAGGCAAAGACTGAATAACCAAACTCCGTCATCAGCCACGGGATATCCGAAGGAACCCCATCGTCATGCAAGCTGGACAGCATCGCGCGAAGTCGTTGCGGAATCTCCAGTAGCTGCGGGACGGCATCGCCGCAGACATCATCAAAGGGATAGTATTCGAAAGAACAGAAATCGAAGGGAGATTCCGCCGCGCGGAGAGCGCGCAGAAAGCGATTCATCCAGAAACGGTTTCCTGATTTGTCCGGCCAGGTGAGGAGATGGCCATCAAAGTTCTGTAAGCTCGGCCCGCCGAGCTTGAGCTCTGAGCTAAGCGAGCGCAGTTGCCGGGCGGTAGCAACGTAGAGCGCTGCAAAATCCTCCGGCGAAGTCCATTGTCCGTCGGGTTCTTCGCCCAGTTCAACGCCCTCTAATGAATACTTCCGTGCCAAAAGATATTGGATCTCCGAAACAGCATTATCCGGCGTGTCGTAGAGCACGCCCACTGGCACCAGCACCGGTAGATGGTTGGCCAGTTTACTTCGCAGAACAAAATCGAGGCCGGGCTGTTCCGTCTTATAATCGATATCTTCGGCTCGATGCCACGGATCAGTTGATGAGACGTAGATGATTGTTTGACTTCGGTCCGGATGGTGCCGGACGTAGTCCTCAAACTCACCGGCGTCATTCGTTTGGCCAAGGCTGATTTCCCGGACGGCAAACCCAAGACGATCCCGGACATCCACGGAGGGTTGCGGAGTCGGGGCCGAACCAGAGTTCATCAGAACGCGCACGAATTGAACCGGAATAGAGCTACTGCTGAGGCGGGTGGTTACATCGCCGCCAGGGCTGTCGTCTATCACTCCCTGAGGAAACACTCGCCAATCATCGTTTCTGTCGATATGCAAATGCATCGGGTCGTTTCCGGTCCAATACTCAACCCGAACCTGTCTGGCGTAGGGCACTCCCCATTGAATGCGGATTGTGTTCACCGGTTTTGCTGTGCCTAAATCGATTACAATCCACTGCGGATGAGCGTTGTCGTTCTCGCCGGTAAAGTACGGATCTAGATAAGGATTACTTTTCCAAAAAGAATTTTCGTCGCCGTCGGAGATTCGTGAGTAACCATCATTGTTTGCCTGATCGATGGTGTTGCCGCGACGGGGCAGTCGATAACCGTAGGAAAGGTTGATCGGCGTGCTAATTGAACTACTCGATGTCCAATAGCCGCATTGACGGGGTTCGTCGCTCCAGCTGCCGCGCGGGTTCCAATGCCACACTTCACCGGCAAGCTCGGTTCGCAATCGATAAGTCAAAGGTCCCAAACCGGCTGACAGCATCTCGGCTATGTTCTTGTCGGACAACATTCTCGCGCATACTCCGTGCTCATGACCGTCGACGCTGCCGCCGAGGCTTTGTTTAGGGATGCATTTGTTCACACATTGATCGGTCGCAACCGTCGCGGAGACGATTAACGAACTCTCGTCCACGGCGGGTGAAGTAGTTGCTGCCAGAAAGCCGATGAAGCAGACTGGCGTCGTGAGGCACAACCATCTTGCCGGCAGAACGCAGAGCCTTCGCACAGTTATCTTCCTAACGTTGATCGCGCTAGCTTCAGCATGTCATCAACGCAGCAAAAGCAATACCCCCAATAACGGCGAATCCGTAGAGGTAATGGTACCGGAGCACGGAGCGTATACTGGGGCGTTCATTGATTTCGGCGAAGCAGAAGAGGATGTCACGCTAGAGGGAATTGAAGACTTCGAGACCATGGTAGGCAAGCATCAAGCCATCATTGCTTCATCGAGCTACTGGGGCGAACAGGATTTTCCAAGCAAAAACCTGAATGTCATTTGGCTACATCGGTCGTTGCCGCTGGTTTTTTGGTCGCCGTGGGACCGGCCTTACGAGCAGAGCACCGGTCCCGACCGTTTCAATCTCAATTCAATCATCGCAGGCGCCTGGGACAAGTACATCGATGACTGGGGAGATGCCGCCAAAGCGTTTGGCAGGCCGATGATCGTCGTCTTCGCAAACGAAATGAATGGCGATTGGTTCCCGTGGTCGGGCGTCTACTACGGTGGAAACCGCCCCGCGAATGAAGAGAAAACTAAATGGCAGGGGCCGGAAACATTTAAGGCAGCATATCGGCATGTAGTTGACCGGGTCCGCGCTCGTGGGGCCAGTAACATTAAGTGGATGTTCCATACCAATAACTACTCGTCTCCGGTCGATACCTGGAACTTTGCGCCTTCCTATTATCCTGGGCCTGATTATGCGGATTGGCTGGGATTAAGTGTCTATGGTCAGCAATATAGAGAGGAGGGATTGCCTGACATACCTTCCCTGGTTGACTGGCCCTACAGAGAGATGAGCGGCGTCGACCCAAACAAGCCAATCATGATCGCTGAATGGGGCACGGGCGAGTTTCCGCCCAGCAACAAGGCCCAGTGGATCAAACAGGGACTGGACTTGTTTCGTTCCAGGTATCCGCGAATCAAGGCTGCGGTCTACTGGCACGAACGCTGGCAAAATGAAGAGGGTTATTACAGTAACCTTCGGGTGAACTCTTCCGTCGAATCGCTGCAAGCTTATCGCGACGGTGTAGCGAATCCAGACTGGTTGGCCGACCTATTCCTGCGGCCGCTACCAAAACGCTAGGTAGGCCGCTGTGTCAGATGAACGTAGCGTAGTCGGGTTGCCCGTGCTGGGTAGCGCACGCGTCTCGTGTGTTGGTTTCCGCATCCCGCGGAAACAGGCGTTTTCAATCGCGCACCCAACGGAAAGTTCGCGACGGTGAGACACCGTCGGTCCGAGCCGGACTCGCGGTTGCACGCGGGACGCGTGCGCTACCCGACCGTTTTTTCGTGGGCAGATCTGTTACAGGAAATTTCAATATATTCCGCCAGGCTACCGTTTTTCTCCGGGCGGGAGTTTCTTTTGCAAGTTGAGCGCCAGCTTCCAATCCCCGTTCATGTTGGCGCGCCAGATCAGCAAGTAGATTCCGCGCTCAACTGCATTGCCACGGTCTTCCGAATAATTGCCATAGCTATAAGATAGATCGGCTGACCCGCTCATCTTTGAGTTGCCGGGTTCGAACGTTACCTTGCCGTGCTCTGAAGTCAGCATGAGCCTGGCCGCAACAAGCCCGACTGCGGGAAATGATTTTTCGCGATAGACGCGAATGTCGTCAGTGGCGCTGTCGAGAATGGCCTGGCCGATGTTATTGTGCGCGGCCTTGCTAAACTGCCGTTCTGCTTTTTGCAGATTGCGTCGCGCATTCTCCTGCGGTTGCGTGCCGGCCGTAACATCAGGGGGAAGCACTTGCAGGCCGGGAGAGGATTCAGCGGGTTGCGGATTCTCCGTGCCAACGTCGAGTGCGATCTTCCATTTGCCGCTGGGCTGTTTGGCCCAGACCGTGATGTAGTGGCCGAAACCGAGTGAAAGCGGTTCGTTCCCCTTTTTCAATTCCCACATTCCAGTGGTATAACCCAGGTCAGCGGCGCCCGCGGCGAAGGCGAAGATCGCCTGCCAGATCAGTGTGCCCGGAAAATCGGTACGCCCGGCCCAATACCTTTTTCCGTTTACAGTGCCGGGTGCGAAGGCGATGCCGTCTTCCGCAAAATATTCGACGCTCGCCGCCGGCATTCCTTTTGCCGTCGAAAGATTGGAATACTCGCCGTCAATCTTCGCGATCTCCCGGGCGGCTGAAGCGTCAGGGGATTGTGCTATTGCGCTCAAACTGGCGCCGCAGATCGCGCCGATTAAAAATAATTTTTGTGTGACAGACAAATTCAAGAGTTGGCGGCGTCTCAAAAGTAAAGACCGTGAAGGGTCATGGAGAATGTCGCTACCCATGAAGATTGGAAAGTCTGTTTTTCGGAGCTCGCGCCCGGGTTGGTCTTGTTCGCCCGGCAATGGGTGCGGAGCACGCCCGATGCCGAAGACGTGGTGCAAGAAGCCTTTGTCCGGTTCTGGCGACGCAATCTCAGCATTAAAAACCGTGCCCTGCTTTACGCCGCTGTCCGTTCCGCTGCCCTCGATCTCATTCGGCGGGATAACCGAAGAGCGCGGCGCGAAGTGGAAGTTTTTGGTGAGGCTGAGCGGACGGTGCAGCCACAATTTGAGCAATTGGATGATTCGCAGCGCCAGCTGGTGGCAGCGCTCGACCATCTGCCACGAGATCAACGCGAGGTCCTGGTCATGAAGATTTGGAATGAACTTACCTTTGCTGAAATTGCAGAAGCGCTCGGCATTTCACAGAACACTGCGGCGTCGCGTTATCGTTACGGGCTTGCCGCGTTGAAGAAAACTTACCAGCCGCAATGAACGATCTCTCCGAACTCGAACGTGAGCTGAAGAAATTGCGGCCGGTGCAGCCATCTACTGAGTTGACGTCGCGAGTTGGGAGCGCGCTGGCGAATTCCGGGGAAGGCACCGCCAAGGTCATCAGGCCAGAGCCACGCCGGTCCGGCTCGGACTTTCGTATCAATTGGCTGGGGCTCGGTCTTGGGCTGGCGGCGGCGGCGACCTTTCTCATTTTCGCGCGCGTTGATTTTCATCCGAACGATAAAACGAAACAAACCATCGCGTTGGCTACGCCGTCGTTGCAGCAAAAGGCCGCGGCATTGCCGAACTATCAGGCGACCGGGTTGACTCAGGTTGTTTACAGTAAACGCGACGAGGGCCTGGTCTTTCCGCCCGGCGCGGAAGGGCCATCGCGGCGGGTCCGCACGGCCAAGCGGGAAACGTTGCAATGGCGTGATCGGCAAAGCGGTGCGCAATTGGCCGTGTCTTATCCGACGGAGGAGGTCACGCTCATTCCAGTCTCAGGTCAATGAATTTCCAAACAGAAAACACAAAAATGAAAACAAAAACCATCATCCTAATTGCCGTTAGCTTGTTTCCGCTGACGGCGTTCAGCCAGCCACCAACTCCGCCGCCGGCGCCACCCAATCCCCCGGCCGCGCCGGTGCCTCCGGTGCCATCGCGGGATCGTGATCGTGATCGTGATCGTGATCGCGAAGACCGGATGCCGAAGGTCCCGGTCACGTTTCTGGGGGTGGAGACGTCTGAAGTGCCGAGCGTGCTATGCGATCAGCTCGGGTTACCAAAAGGGTTCGGCCTGGTGGTGGATTACGTGGTGCCGGATGGGCCGGCGGGCGCCGCTGGCGTGCAACAAAACGACATCATCAAAATGTTGAACGACCAAATTCTAACGGATCCTGGACAACTCTCCAAGCTGGTGCGCAGTTACTCGGAAGGAACAAACGTGACGCTGACTATCCTGCGTAAAGGTCAGGAACAGAAGGTCACGGCAAAGCTGACAAAAAAAGAGGTCCCGCGCCGTCGCGCCTCCATGGATCATATGCACCACATGAATCACGATTTTAACTTCGACTTCGGTGATCTCGGTGATCTCGGTGATATGGGCGATCTGAAGGAGCGGATGTCGGAGTTGAAAGAGCAACTCGGTGACGAACAACACGGAATGATTCATGACGCGGTGGAGCGGGCGCGCGATGAAGCGCAACGGGCCGCGGACGAAGTGCGCCGCAATGCTCAGCGCATCCGCACCATTACACGCAACAACGGTGCGCTTCAGCGAACCACAATCGATTTGAATAAAGCGCAGATCGTTCTTTCCGACGATAAAGGAGAGCTGCGGATCGAAAACAAAGAGGGCAAGAAATTTCTAACGGCGAAAGATCCGCAGGGGAAATTGCTCTTCAGCGGTCCCATCGAAACGAAGGAAGATCTCGACAAGGTGCCGGCGGAAGTGCGGCAGCGTTACGACAAACTACAACAGCATGATTTGCCGGGAATGGCACCTGAAGATTTGCGGGCGGAATCTGAGGGCGACACCGACGAAGACGACGATGATGATGAGGACTCGTCACGCGTGAACACGGTTTCGTATGATCAGGTCTGTTCCCAGCAGGCTGGACATCGTGTCTGGGAAATCCACACCGTCCTGATCTAGCGGAGAACTCCACCGGAACCTTAACCAGCCTGGCCAGCTTTCCGGTGGAGTTTTGCTTTACGCAACGGGATCCAGCTTGCTTGCGGCTCCGCAGAGCGTCGCCCTACCAGTGAAATCTTCGCGACGATCCATTTGGTAGGGCGAGACACCGTCGAGCCGCCGAGACAGTGGAGCGACTGATTTATTTTGTCACTTGCCCGAGGGGTAACACAATTTTTCCGAAAAGCTCATTGAGCACCTGGGCGAGACCGGCATAAATCGCAGAGAATCCACAAAAGATTCCTTCGTAGCCGGTAAAATGTTTGAATCCGGGACTTGCCGCGGTGAAATCACCGATGGCAAGGAGAAAGAATAGTATTGTGAGAGTTGCGAAAACAATTTGCAGGGCGCGGTTTAGCCGCAATGTGCCAACAAACATGACGGCGGTGAACAGTCCCCACATCGCCAGGTAGGCGGCCATGGCCGTGTCGTTGGACGGGCTGGCCCATCCCAGTTTCGGCAAGAGGATCAATGCCACGAGCGACAACCAGAACAAACCATAAGAAACAAAGGCAGTGGTGGCGAATGTATTCCCTTTCTTCCATTCCATAATACCGGCGATAATTTGCGCCGCGCCGCCATAACAGATGCCCATCGCCAAAATCATGCTGTTGAGTTCGTAGAAACCGGCGTTGTGCAGGTTAAGCAACACCGTAGTCATCCCGAAGCCGAGTAGCCCGAGGGGGGCCGGATTGCCTGTCGTGTCCTTGATTTGAGTAATCGGTTCGTTCATAAGCCGGACAATTTAAGGGTTAATGCAACGTCAATAACGCGGCGTCTAAACGCTCTATCACGTTGACCAAATACGAAATGGACTGTCAATAGTAAGCGTTGTTGGATAAATCCTTTCGCTTCCGTCTGGTGATCTGCGAAATAATTCTGCGATGATACGAATCCTTTTCTTCGTCGCTGCCATTGCGATTTGCTCTCCGCTCCGCGCCCAAGCAGGTGCCAGTCCGCCTTCCTCATCGCCCGCGCCTTCTCCATCACTCGAGCAGCGCGTTTCCGATCTGGAAGCGTACATGAATAATTCGGCGCGTGGCGCGGATGCGGCCAACGGCACGACGCTCTCGAATATCTCCGGACCAGGTCCCGGCCACAACGCCTGGCTCATGACTTCAGCACTTCTCGTTTTATTCATGACCCTGCCCGGTCTCGCTCTTTTTTACGGTGGCCTCGTTCGCCAGAAGAATGTCCTCTCGATTCTGGCACAGTGCCTTGGTATCGCGGGTCTGGTCTCGATACTGTGGTGGGCGATCGGTTACTCGCTCGTTTTCGCCCACGGCTGTGCCTTCTTCGGAGGAATCCAATTCGCATTTCTGCGCAGTGTCACCGCCGTCCCCAATTCCGACTACTCCTACTGGGTTTCGCACAACGTCTTTGCCATGTATCAGCTCATGTTCGCCATTATTACTCCTGCGCTCATCATCGGATCGGTGGCGGAGCGCATGAAATTTTCCGCGGTCATGGTCATCGTTGGGCTGTGGATGTTTTTAGTCTATTTCCCGTTAGCCCATATGGTCTGGGGCATTGATGGCCTGATGAATGGCGTCTGGAATTCCAATGCCAGGATCCGTGCGATCGATTTCGCCGGCGGCACCGTTGTCCACATGTCGAGCGGATGGTCGGCCTTGCTTCTTTGCCTTTTTCTCGGTCCCCGGCTTGGTTTCCGCAAAGAGATCATGGCGCCGCACTCGATGGTCCTTTGCATGGTCGGAACTGGAATGCTTTGGGTCGGTTGGTACGGATTTAATGCCGGCAGCGCTCTCGGCGCCGATGGAATTGCGGCCAACGCGTTCATGACCACGACCCTGGCGACGGCAGTTGCATCTTCCAGCTGGGCTGGGCTGGAATGGTTGTTGCGCGGCAAACCGAGCGTCCTCGGTTTTTGTTCGGGCGCGGTCGGCGGGCTTGTTGTCATCACCCCGGCATGTGGATTCGTCGATGCCAACGGCGCCGTTATCATCGGCGTGCTGGCCGGGGCAGTTCCGTTTTTCGCCTGCACGAAATTGAAGTCGTGGTTCCACTACGACGATGCCCTCGATACTTTTGGAGTACACGCAGTTGGCGGGACCCTCGGCGCATTTCTTACCGGACTACTGGCAACTGCGACGGTAAATCCAAATCTTTCCGCGATCCCCGCTCAGCGAAACGGGCTCGCACAAATTGTCGGGCATATGCTTTGGCTGGAGCAACTGAAAGCGATTGGAATTACCCTCGCGCTGGCGTTGGTCGGGACGTCGCTGATTGCGTTGATTGTGCGCGCAACGATCGGATTGCGGATCACACCGGAAATCGAGCGTCAGGGTCTCGATATCAACCTGCACGGCGAAGAGGGTTATATTGTTTCTGGGTGAGTTCGACTACGATTACGAGCGCGAGCATGAGCGAGGAAAGCAACTCGTGATGCCGAGCCAGGCCACGGCTTACAAGATCGAGATGCTAAAAATCCTCGAGCTGCGCGAGAAGGCAAAGCAGGAGCTTGGGACGAAGTTCGACATTCGCCAGTTCCACGACGTAGTGCTGACGAACGGTGCGCTGCCGCTCGATGTGCTCGAGGATTTAGTAAACCGGTGGATTAAATCGAAGCAAAGTTAGAATGCGCTGCCGCCGGAACCGCTGTTGGCGTTTTGGGAGTGGGACTGAAGGTTTCAACGCAGCTCCGTTTTTCTATTTGTAGCCGCGTCTCTATGAGACGCGCGCACGGCTCACAGAGCCGTGGCTACAACGCAGCTACAAACGCGCACGATCATATCACGGCTTTGATCTGGCGAAATGTTTAACTATGAGTTCGGTGCGATAAACCTACTCATACGAAATACGTTCACTTGTCTGGCACTGCAAGACAGGCCGGGTTCGGAGGCCGAGAGACTCATTCCTCGTGGGGATCCACCCTTTGATACGGAATTCCAATGGTGGAACGATAGTTCAGCGAATTGGCCTGATTCGGCCCTCGACTTCGACAGAACAGGCGCGCCTTCGTCCTGCGCAAATCATCGCGAGGGCCAGCTCTAAGCGAAGGAACACGGAGCCGAATGGGTGAGTGGCCGGCTTCACGTCGTGCGGAGGTCGCGTCTCGTTCTGCAGTTCCAAGCGTGAGGCCTGACTTTTGACCTCAATGATAGAGCCTGAGCAGGGAGTACTCATTCAGGACGTGATGTAGGTCCTTCTTTTATACCAACTACAGGCAATCTTTGACAATCTAAATTCGACAAAAAGAAACCGAAAGCAGAATTGATGGCGCGCGGCCCGTTGTGCATCACCCGTTCTTTTGCTTCGTGCAACTAAGTCGTTCGGATGGAAAAAGTTAACTCGAAACGGCCGCTCATTCTTATGGTCACTGGCGTGTCCAATTACGTCATCCACCGAGTATCGGACTCTCGACTTGGGGTTTCCACGCAAGCACACGATGGTGCTCGGGGCGGGACTTGAACCCGCATGCCTTTCGGCATACGCCCCTCAAACGTACGTGTCTGCCATTCCACCACCCGAGCGGTTTTGGAAGCTAGAAGATGGTAGATTGGAGACACAGAGCCGCAAGCGCTTTTGCCGAACCAAAGTTTAGCTGAAGTTTTTTAGGGTTCGTGTCTTCGCCGGGGCTGCGGTGCAGTGAGCGGCCTTCGGTTCCTTTTCTCCCATTCATGATCTTGGTGTTGCGGTTCTTTTTCCGTCATCGGATTATTGAGCCTTGCTTGAGGCTTGGGATGTCGTAATCCCCAAACGACTACCACCATGAGCACGAGCACTAAAGAGGGAGGCGATTGGATCAAGCTCGATCTCCATATCCACACCCTCGATGATCCGAAGGACAAACTGGATTACTCGGCCCATGAGCTTTTGGCTCGGGCGCGGCGACTCGGTTTTTCCGTCCTCGCCATTACCCTGCACGACGCGGTTTTTGATCGGCCGGAGGTCTTTGCCGCCGCCCAACGCCTCGGGATTCTACTTATTTCCGCGGCTGAAATGCGGATCGAGGGCGCCGATATTATTCTGTTAAATGTGACCGGGAAGGATGTGGAGGGATTGCGCACTTTCGATGATGTCCGGCAACTGCGTTCGCGGCGTGCCGAAACGCTTTTTACCATCGCGCCGCATCCTTTTTATCTGCTCGGCGGTTCAATTGGGAAACGTTTGCTGGATCAAATCGATTGCTTCGACGCGATTGAGCTTTGTCATTTTCACAAAGGCTTTTTCAATCCCAACCGGCGAGCGATAAAAATCGCGAAAAAGTTTGGCAAACCGTTGGTTGCAACGTCAGACGCTCATCAGCTCAATGCGTTTGGCCGGCATTATACCACCATACCACGGCCGTCGTCGGTGACGGCAGAGTCTATTTTCGCTCAGCTTCGGGCGGGCCGCTTAGGCATTAACAGTCCGGCCGCCACCTTTCAGGAAATTATCAGCACGTTTTATTTTGTTTTTATCGAACATCCCTTGCGCTTTCGTTTTCACCATCATGAGCATTGATCATTTCGGCCGAGCTCAACCCCGAAAGCTTTCGGGGTTGGCCCCACAGCCGAGATTGCTGTGCTACACTCGCCGGAGTTTGGCTCCGCGTTTTGCGATCGCGTGCAAGGGTGCACTTGCCATTCCTAGAAAACACTGACAAAGGTATCGCCAATGAAAGCAGCGGTCAGATTTTTCGCCTTCGTCTTGCTAATGTTGGGCCTCGCCGCTGGCGGTTGTACAACCCCGCCTAAGAAGAAGCCAGCCCAAGAAAAGAAACCAGCGAAGGTGAAACCGGGCCAGGAGGCGACTGATGTTGACTTCGATGCTTTCGTCGGGCGCTTGCGCAAAGCGGTGGCAACGCACGATATGAACGCGATCGCTCAGATGATGACGGCAGACTTTGGTTACAGTCTGAACCCGGAGAAATCGGGAGAAGGCGTTTTCCAGTACCGGGACCAGAATAACCTTTGGCCGGAGCTCGAAGGTATTCTGTCGGAAACATTCGTGAAAAAGCAGGACTATATGGTAGCTCCACCACAGTTCGCCGATCCTTCTTTAAACTACGATGGTTACCGTGCCGGCATCCGGCGGGTAAATGGCAGTTGGAAGTTTGCTTACTTTGTGAACGGGTGAGAAACCAGAGATCTGAGATCGGACGTTAACGCTTGGTGCTCGGGCCGAAATCATAAATACTCCCCCAACTACCCTGGGCCACGAGGGGCAGTTGTTTCTCCCAAGGGCGGCTACTGTTGCCATAATTCGTCTTCTCCAGGCTCCCCCAGAATAAATAGCGTGCCTCGAGCTCGCGTGCGGTTTTCTTCCAGTCACCCTGGCCGAGCATTAGATCGTGAAGCTTGTTTCCCACTTCGGTGGAATTGATTCCCTGCGTCCAAAGATGACCGGCGTATCCACAAACCATTTTTCGGCCATTCAGGAGGAGCGGATGATTGTAGGTGGGAAAACCAGCGAAGCGTGCTTCGAGCGGCAACCGGCGAACGGCAGCGGCAACGAAATCAATTTCGGCTCGGCTTGCAAACTGGTAACCCGGTCGGCCTGCAGCCAAGCCCCCGATTAGACTGACAAAGCCGGAAAAGAAAAGAAGTAGGCAAACTCCGGCTCGCGCCGGGAGCGGCCAACGAGACAACATACGATTCCAAAGAATCGGCAGGGTAATAAAGTAGGCCCAAATAAGTAGCTTAATGTTGTCCCATTCCCAGGGCGCAGTTTTGACTGTTATCGTCAGCAGGAAGATTAAAACCGCGGCCGCGAGATAGGCGGCGTCAATCGATAGCTCAAAGTTGCGGGCACGACCCATCATCGAGTCTAATAGACCGAGATCGGGTTGTTTCAGTTCCGGCGCAGATGATTGTCGACTGGAAAAGTCGCTCGATTCCTGCCGCGCGACAATCCAGGTCAAAGCAATTGCGAGCGGAAGAAAGACGCCGAAGTTAAAAACCCAGAACCGCAAAAATGGCATTTTGAGTTCGCCAACATTTTGGGTCCAGCCGAAATGCCATTGCAGAATTGATCCGGCGCGCATCCTGTCGGTGGTAAGCCAAATGAAGATCACGGCTGGGAAAACGGCAGCGGCGACGAGTTTGAGGAGCGACGATCTGGAAGCAGGGCGGGTCAAAAACAGAACCAGAAGCAGAATACTTAAAGCAATAAAGGTGTGGATATGAAACAGGGGCATGGTCGCGTAGAGGATATATTCCGCCCATACCGGGAGCAGTCCTTTCTCGCGCTCTGAATCGGATCCATACCTGGCCCGCCATTGCCAGAGTAAAAGAAGACCGGTAGGAATGGCGTAAAGAAGGCCGCGCTGCGTAACAAACATCGTCAGCGGGATACTTTTCCAGGAGACATGTGGTGTGCCCTGATAATCGAGAAACTGATGCGTCTGGAGGAAGGCGTAGCCGGCAATCCCGCCGTTAAAGAGGAAGCCGGCAACAGCGAAGGTTCCGCCCCAGCGATACAAAGCGTAAAATGCGCCCAGCGATGCCAGAAGCCCGGTGGCGGCAAGTTGAGGGCGAAGGTCAAATCCAAGATTCGTTAGAATCCCATTGAAAAGATCGATGCCGGCAGGATAACGGAGCTTGCTGTAAACGTAGATCGGGCTATCCGGCCAGAGCGACATGCCGTTGGCGAAAGTCTTGATATAGGTAAGATGCAGTCCGAGATCGCCGAGATTGAAAGGGGACTGAATGTCAATATTCTCGCTATCGAAGTAAAAGAGCCAACAAAATGAACGAAACGCGAAAATCGCGAAAACAAATCCAACCAGACAAACCCAAATGGATCGATATTTTGCCAGGGGAGCATCATCTTCAGCTGCGACGAGAGATCGTTCCGGAGACGGGGGCATTAGGAAAAAAACGGCAATCGCCCCGGTGGCTCCGATGATGAGCGAAACAAATGAAAGACTCCAATTTAGCCCGCCAGCGCTTTCTCCGAGCAGCAGTGCTGCCACAGTGGAAACTGCGACGTAGATGAGACCGGCCGACAACAGGCGCATGGCAGAAGCGTTATTGTTTTCCGGTGCCGATGGAATTCGGCAATTTTCCAGGCAAAAAGCCTTGGAAGGGAGGGGTGCGGATTTTCAGCTTTTCCATGTTCTTCACCAGGCTGGCGCGGAAATATAGCTTCGAGGGATCTTGATAGGGTCGGACGGTTAACGGTTCGGTAAAGTAACTGTCCCGCAGTTTGGCTTCGACCTCAGGAATTTTGCTTTCTTCCACGAGAAGGAAGTCGCCGTCGAGGTCAGACGGATTGTTGTCGTGTTCGTAATAGCCGATGCGGGGGAAGTCGCCCAAAATCCAGGGCAACGGATATGGACTGGGGCGGATGATATGGCCGACGAGGTGGTAAAACTGCGGATCCGCGTGAGCTAGCGCCAGCAGTGGCCTGGTTAACTTGTAAATATCGTTATAGGTCTGGACGTAGACGTATGGTTCGGAGCGAAAAAACTCGCGCACATTCGTGGTGATTGGTCGGTTCGAATCCCAGTTTGCTTCGATGAAGCTGGAGCAGTGAAAATAATTGAGTGAGATGGCGTAGCCGAACGATACCAAAAGAAGAATGGAGGCGATTATCGACGAAAGAAAGAGACGTGCTCTTGGGACAATGAGGATAAAAGCCCCGAAAGTGAAGAACAAGGGCCAGATGATGCTAATAATGCACCACGGCGTTTTATAGGCGATGATACTGTAGGCCGCGAACGTGCCAACCCCAAGGATGGCCAGAAAACGCAGAGAAAGACTTTGGAAAAGCAAGGAAAACGCGCACAGGATCAATCCCGCGCAGATCGGCCACTCGTAGCGCGCAATCAACTCCAGCCAGTAATACCACGGTTTTTCATGACCATGGCCGCTACTGCCGGTTTCGAACCAGGCGTGAAAAGTTCTAAACAGGTCTTTGAGCCCATTCCAGTGAAAAAAAGTGCCGGAGTAGAAGAAAACGATCACCCCAATTCCTGTTAAGCAAACAACAGCGAGATCGATCAAATTCCATTTCTGCGACACGGGCTTGGAATCTTCCGCCGGAATGATCAAGGTAGATATATAGGCCAGCGGCAACGCAATGAGCGCGCAACCAATGTGAATAATGTAGGTCTCCTTGGTCAAAATCATTCCGGTAACACCGATTCCGGTAAACCAAAGATAGTTTAGTGTCCCTTCCCGCCACAGACCAAGCAGTCCGAATATGAACATCATGGAAAAGAGAAGTAACCAGGCCTCATGAATGGAATAGCGACCATAAAAAATGAAACCGGGCGACAGGGCCATGGCCAGCGCTGCTGTCCGTGCGACCGGCCGCGGGATAATACGATCGTATTTCAATGCCAGCCAGACCGCCCCGAGGCTGGCAAGAACCACCGGGAGCCGAAGGGCATAAAGATTCCGGCCAAATAACGTCTGCGATAAAAATATGATGTAGAAATGAAGTGGGCCGTGATAGTTGGTAGGGTCGTATCGATAGAACCCTTCCTTGACCATTTGATCGACGAACCAGCCGTTGATTCCTTCGTCGAAATGTGGCGGTTTTATTGCGAGAAAAAGAATGCGTAAGACTGCGGCGAGGGCGAGGATCAGCCAGAACATCCATTTGCTTTCCAGCACATTGAGGATCGCCTGAGCGGCGTCCGGCAGGCCCGCGGAAAAATCCGCTCGCGCCCCTTTGAGACTGCTGCTAGTACGCGGGTCGATGCGCATTTTAGTGACGGGTGGCTGCGGTTTCATTGGCAGCAACTTTATTCGCTACATTCTGAAACATTACAAGCCGGCTTACGTCACGAATGTTGATGTCCTGACCTATGCCGGCAACCTTGCCAATCTCGACGGTCTGGCCGAGACGCACGGCGATCGCTACGAATTCTTCAAGGCTGACATTGCCAATGCCGACCAGATGGATGAGCTGATGACGGAGCACCAGTTTTACGCCATGATCAATTTCGCGGCCGAATCCCATGTCGATCGCAGCATCAATTCACCTCTGAATTTCATTCACACTAACGTGATCGGCACCAGTGTGTTGCTCGATTGCGCCCGCCGATATGGGGTGCAACGCTTCATTCAAATTTCAACCGACGAAGTTTACGGTTCGTTAGACGCGACGGGAAAATTTACCGAACAATCGCCGCTCGATCCGAGTTCACCTTATTCCTCGAGTAAAGCCGGAGCCGATCTTCTCGCGCTCGCTTCTTATAAGACTTACGGCCAGGAAGTGATTATTACCCGCTGCTCAAACAACTATGGGCAATACCAATTTCCCGAGAAACTGATTCCGCTCATGATCATTAAGGCGCTGCGCGACGAGGCCCTGCCGGTTTATGGCGATGGCTTGAATGTGCGCGACTGGATTCATGTCGACGATCACTGCGCTGGCATCGTAGCCGCCTTATTCGAAGGAAAACCGGGCATGATTTATAACTTCGGCGGCGGCCAGGAAATGGTGAACCTCGATTTGGTGAAACTCATCCTCAAGAAGCTGGATAAACCGGAGACTCTGATCTCATTCGTGACTGACAGACCGGGACATGACCGCCGTTATGCGATCGATTCGACCTTCAGTCGGCGCGAGCTGAAATGGAAACCGCGCCACAGTTTCGAAGCCGGCCTTAATGGGACGATCCAATGGTATATTGACAATCCGTCGTGGTGGCAACCGTTGCTCGAACGCGCGGGACGATACTAGGTAGTTTCGATGGTGCTTGCCGATCACAGCCTCCGGCCATTTTTTGGACTGTCGGCGCCATCAAGATTTTGTAGGCCTGTCGCATAGGAGGTTCTTTCTTTCTCCCGCTAGTCTACTCGTTTAACTACCAGCCCGGATAAAGGTCAGAGCGCCCCGGGAGCAAAAACGTCCCAGCCTACTCCAGATATTCGTCGCTACTTTTTGCCGAGAGTGTAGCTACCGGGTCAAGCTCAATCGCAGATAACGACCGAGCCGCCGTCGCGCCATGCCGCTGAATCGCTCGACGTCCTGGTAGACGCGACGGATTAAGTGACTGCGTTGGTTGCTCGACGTTGTACTAGCCTAGCGGCTGTCGGTGAGTTGACTGGGCGCAGCATTATTTTCCCGAGGGTTCGCTACATCGTGGATATTTCTGCTGATCGTGTGACGTTGTCGAAGCAAGGCCGGTCGAATTGGACCCGGCCTTATATTTTCACCACAGAAAATGAAAATCGCTATCGTCGGCACAAATGGGCGGCTCGGTGCAGCTCTTGCGCGCGACTATGGACGCGAATTTGAGGTCTCCAGCTTCAACCGCAGCCAGCTCGACCTCAACCACCTCGATCAGATTCGTTCTGTTCTCTTAGAAACCGAATTTGATCTACTCATCAATTGCGCCGCGCTAACCAATGTCGATTACTGCGAATCAAATCGGAAGGAAGCTTTTCTGGTGAATGGTGACGCTCCCCGCTTGCTGGCGGAAATATGCCGCGACAAAACAGCCAGGTTGGTTCATTTCAGCACCGACTACGTTTTTGATGGCAAACAACGCACTCCGTACACGGAAGAGGAAAAGCCGATTCCCTTGAGCGTTTACGGCGAATCAAAACTAGAGGGCGAACGCCGCGTGCTCGAGGTTTCGCCGAACAATCTCGTGATTCGTCTTTCCTGGGTCTTCGGATCGGATAAACCAAGCTTTATCGATCAAATCATTGCAGCGCGCTCGCGAGAAACGGATGCAGTTACGGCGGTGGCCGACAAATTTTCCTCGCCCACTTACGCCGTCGACGTTGCGGGTTGGTTGCGTCTGGCTTGGGACAACGATGCTAACGGAATTTTCCATCTGGCGAACAATGGCGGATGCAGCTGGCAGGAATGGGCCCAATATGCGATCGATGTTTGCCGTAGCCTCGGAATTCCGTTGAAGGCTGAACGAGTTGGAGCTGTCTCGCTGGCGGATATGAAAAATTTCGTTGCGCAGCGCCCACTGCATACGGTCTTATCGAGCGCGAAATTCACCGCTCTTACCGGGGTGCAACCACGCCATTGGCGCGAAGCCGTTGCTGAATATATTAGCACCCACGTTTCTAAAAAATGAATACGAACTTTTTGAAGTTGAGTGGAGTTCTAGCGTTAACTGCGTTCGCCCAAAGCGCGCGCGCAGAGCTGAAGTGGGAACAGACGTCGGTTGATCTGCGCCCGGCGTTTAACGACAAGCAAGCGGTCGCACATTTCAAATATGAAAATGTCGGGAATACGCCAATCCATTTTAAGTCCGTCCACGCGTCGTGCGGTTGTACCACGGCGCAGACGCAAAACGAGCAGGTAGCTCCTGGTCAGAAGGGCGAGATTACTGCGACCTTTAACATTGGCGGCCGCACCGGCACGCAAGTCAAGACTGTTACAGTTCAAACCGACGATCCCGAGCCCTCCACTACTGTGCTTACGCTTAAGGCGGTTATTACGCCCTTACTCGAGATCCAACCAACGCTTGTTTACTGGCAGAATGGTGAGGAACCCAAGCCAAAGATCATCACCGCAAAAGCAAACAAAGATGCCGCCATCAAGAAACTGGATGTTGCGTCGTCTACTCCCGATTTCACTGCCAAAGTCGACGCCGGCTCTGCTCCGAATGAATTCCGGATCAGTGTCCAGCCTCGCAATACCACCAAGGCTGTCTACGCGACCTTGACGATCAAACCCGATTCGCCGGCGAACACGGGAAACATGTTCGCGGCGGCGCGGGTGATGCCTCCTGCGCCAACATCAGGGACAGCGATTTCGCCGTCGACCAAATCTACCCTTTCCACGGTCCGACACGATCTAACCGCGCCAGCGCCGACGGCAGGATCACCCAGTCAATAACGCGTGAAGGTGAGCGCGGTTCGACAAGCGCTATTGCTCATTGCGCTCGCCGTTGTCCCGGCGATCGGTGAGGCAATTTACTTTCGCGACAAGGTTTCCTGGCAATCGCCTGATCGCTCTTCCGAGATGGTCAATCTCGATCAAGCGCAGTCGTGGGGCGCGAACGCGATCTGGGTAGACGCGCGGCCAGACAATGAATTCGAACAGGATCATGTCCCGGGCGCGATCCCACTGAATGAAGATCGCTGGAACGAGTTGCTGCCAACTCTTCTCGCGCAATGGTCGCTCGAGAAAAAAATTGTCGTCTACTGCAGTAGTCAAAGTTGCAACGCCAGTCGCGAAGTAGCGCGCCGTTTGCGGGATGAAGCCGGCTTAAAGGACGTGTTCGTTCTGCAAGGCGGGTGGGAGGAATGGCTAAAGAACAGAAGATGAAGAAAACGTTCAACACTCAACGCCGAACCCCCAACGCCGAATGCAGCAATCTGATTCTACGATTGAGCGTTGGGTGTTGGCCGTTGGACCATCGGCGTTCGTTCCTCTTGTAAGAGATGGACTTGCCCTCGCGCCGTATCCTTTGGCGCATCGTCGCCCTCATCGTTGGCGGAATCTTCATTTACGCGGGCGTGATCAAGGCCATTGATCCACTTCGATTCGCCATCGACATCGACAACTACAAAATGTTGCCGTGGGCGATCGGCGTTCGACTGGCCTTTTACTTGCCGTGGTTGGAATTAGTCTGCGGCTTTGCTCTTATCCTGCGGTTCTTCTACCGCGGGGGATTGTTTATTTTAACGGCGCTCACCGTCATCTTCATCGCCGCAAGTATCATCGCAAAGGTGCGGGGGCTCGACATTACCTGCGGTTGTTTCGGTCACGCGAGCAAGAACTGGAACTTTACTACCCATCTCGGGCTCGATTTCGCGATTCTCATTGCGCTGATCGCGCTTTGGGTTTCAAACCGCGCGCAACAAACAGAATTGTAGGCAGGCGTTCGCGCCTGCCGCATTATTTGATTCGGCAACCGGGAACGGTTGCCCTACAACGCGATCATTCCATCAAATCCTTCCGGATACGCTGTAGCGTATGTAAGAAGAGAGGACGCATTTATTCATGATCAGAAAACTTAACTCCGGTAGCTATCGCTTGTATTCGCAGAAGAAGAATCCGAAGACAGGCAAGCGTAGGAACCTCGGCACGTTTAAGACGCGCGCGGCTGCGAAGAAACACGAAAAGGCGGTGCAGTATTTCAAGCGTCGCTAAATTGCTCGCGGAACACAGGCTTGTAACCTGTGCGCCGAGCGGAGTTGCACTCCGCTGAAAAGCAGAGGTACGCCTGCGAAATTCCGCGAACCAGCGGGTTACAAACCCGCTGAGCGCACAGGCCGCCGGCCTGTGTTTCTGCAGCGAGATTCGCCATCTATTTGCGGTGGCTGATAGTGCCAAACTCGCCCTGTTGTTGAATTAGTTTGGCCACCAGCGCGGTCCAGCCGGTTTGGTGGGAAGCGCCAAGGCCACCACCGTCGTCACCATTAAAGTACTCGTGGAACCAGCGGAGCTCGGAATCGGTTTCGGGGTTAAATGCGCCGGCAGAAGCCCGCAGAAAAGGCCGCTCGCCTTTCTCATTACGCAGCCAGAGCTTGATCAAACGGTTTGATAGTTCATTGGCGACTTCCTTCAAAGTCAGATACATGCCGGACCCAGTTGGGCATTCCACTTTGAACTCATCGCCATAGTAATGATGGAACTGCTGGAGCGACTCGATCAGAAGGTAATTGATAGGAAACCAAACCGGGCCACGCCAGTTTGAGTTACCACCAAAGATTCCAGTTTGTGATTCTGCTGGTTCGTAGTTCACAATTTTCTCTTGGCCTTGGACAGTCAATCGATAGGGATGATCCCGGTGATACTTGCTCACCGAACGAATGCCGTAGTCGCTCAGAAATTCCTCCGGATCGAGCATGCGCCGGAGCAGACGTTTCATGCGATGGCCGCGGGTAATGGCGAGAAGCCGGGTCTCATGCATGCCAGGCTCGTGCCAGCGCGAGACTAGACTGGCGAGGTCGGGCCGATGCGCCAGATACCATTCAAGCCGCGACTTGAATCCGGGTAAGGCGTCGATTAACTGCCATTGGATCGTTTCTACCGCGAGTAGCGGCATCAAGCCGACGATCGATCGAACTTTTAACGGGAAATAGCGCCCGCCCGGCGTGTGCAGCACGTCGTAGTAAAATTCGTCTTCTTCGTTCCAGAGACCGATTCCACTGCCACCCAGTTCGTTCATGGCGGCGGCAATGGCGAGGAAGTGTTCGAAGAACTTAGTTGCGATGTTTTCGTAAACGTGATCTTCCCGCGCGAGCTCGATCGCAATGCGCATCAGATTCAACTTTTCGCACGTGCTGCTGGCGATGCAGAAGTCGATCAACGATGCGGGAACGATATTGATTACCGCGCTCGGTGGCCCGTCACCTCTTGCGGGTGCGGGGTGTCACCCTCTGTTCTTTTCGACCAGTGCCGTAAATGATAGTGCGGCGGAAGCGATGGAAGAGTCATAACCGACCGCGGTGCTAAACGGGTCTACGTGATGGCGCCGAATACCCTCGCGGGGAAGGACATCATCGCCGGTTTCAAGCGCTTTTATAAGATTGAAGTTGTTGGCGAAACTTATACGGCGCTCGGTCAGACCGATTATCAGGCTGAACTCGCAACTGTTCGTTCCGCTAAGCCAGATGCGGTGTTTCGTCTCTACCGGCGGTGCCATGGGGTCCGCTTTCATTAGGCAGTACCGGCAGGCTGGCCTTCGCCAAACGCCGCTTTATTCGGTGTTTACGGTCGACAGCACGACGTTGCCAGCCATGGGTGATTGGCGGTTGGCACGTTTACACGGCACGTTGGAACGCTGATTTCGACAATCCAGCCAATAAGCGTTTCGTCGCGGATTTCCAAGCTGCCTATCATCGCGTTCCAGGCGACTTTGCTGCCAGGGCATACGATACGGCCGCATTACTCAATGCAGCCTTGAACGCAACAGGCGGAAATAGCGAACTCGAAGGTTCTTCGTGAGGCGTTGCGGACGGCAAAGTTCGATGCAACCCGCGGAAATTTCAAGCTCAATCCGGCGAACCAGTGGCCGATCCAGGACTACTACCTCGTCGAGATTGTGAAGCCCGAAGGCAAGGCTCCCGAAATGGTGACGCGGACGAAGGGACCCTCGAGGCTCATCCCGATCCGTTTTTCCCGGGAATGCAAGTATCCAGGTTGAACTCGAGCTAGTATCGTAGCCACCTAACCTGGGGTTGCCTGGAATGATCGACGTTGCGCTTCTGTTCGCTCAAGTTCTCAACGGAGCGCAGTTTGGTTTCATGTTGTTTCTGATCGCGGCGGGCCTAACGCTCACGTTCGGGGTCATGAATTTCCTGAATTTGGCGCATGGTGCGCTCTATATGCTGGGCGCTTTTTTCGCGGCAACCATTTACGAAGCAAGCGGCAATTTCATCATTGCCGTTGTCGGCGCTGCGGTAAGTTGTTTGATCGTCGGACTCGCTCTTGAGCGGGGACTGTTGCGTCCCTTCTATGACAAAGATCATCTGGATCAGGTCCTTGTCACCTTCGGGCTGGTACTCATCGCCAATGAAGGCGTGCGCGTGGTGTGGGGACCCATACCGTTGCAAATGCCAATGCCGGAAGTGTTTGATGATGTCGCTCAGTTGCCTTTCGGCATTGTACTGCCGTTCTATCGCATCTTTGTACTGGTCGTGGGCGCGCTCGCCGCGATCGCGCTCTACTGCTGGATCATCCCCGAACCCGGCTCGGCATGCTTTCGCGCGCCGCTGCAAGTGATCGGGACACCGTGGCCGCGCTCGGGGGCAATGTCACCCGTCTCTACGGCGCTGTGTTTGCTGCGGGTGCCTCACTGGCTGGGTTGGCGGGCGCGCTGGTCGCTCCGCTGACGTCGATCGAGTCAAGGATGGGCGACCCCCTGCTGATTATGGCATTTGTGGTGGTCGTGATTGGTGGTCTTGGGTCCGTGAAGGGTGCCTTCATCGCTGCGCTGATTATCGGAATTGCTGACACTGTCGGGCGAACCATGCTGCCGGCACTGTTGCGGTCATTATTTAATGCGGAGCTAGCCATCGCAGTTGGCCCCGGAATCGCTTCTATGTTGGTGTACATTGTTATGGCCGCGATTTTCATTATTGGCCAGTCGGTTGTTCCCAGTAGTGGGACGCGCATGAATACTCTTACGTCGTTATCGCCTGGAAGGTTCATAGCCATTCCGATCTTTATCTGTGTCGCATTTCTGCCGCTCTTATGCAAAAAAGCAGGCGACACGTACAGCCTCCTTCTGGGAACGCGCGCAATCGCGATTGCCCTCGCCGCGCTCAGCGTTGCCTTCATATTGAATGTCGGAGGCATGGCTAGCTTCGGTCACGCGGCATACGTCGGCATTGGCGCTTACGCTGCGGCGATTCCGACTAATACGGTACGAAGACGGCTTCGTGCACCTCGTGGCTGCGTTGGGTGCGTCCGGTCTTTTCGCGTTGGCTGCGGGTGCGGCGTCAGTTCGTATCCTCAGGCGTCTTCTTCATCATGATCACGTTGGCCTTTGCACAGATGGTCTACTTTCTGTTCGTAGGCCTTAAGACCTTTGGCGGCGACGAAGGCTTGGTGCTCGCTGCCAGAAGTGCACTTTGGTCCACTCGACATGGCGGATCCCGCCGTGTTGTATTGGGTCAGCCTTGGTGTGCTCGCCTGCGCTTGCGTTCTTGAGTCTGCGTTATCTTGCCGAGGCGCCGTTTGGCCGCACTCTTTTGGGTGGCAAGATCAATGAGCGGCGTATGCGTGCCCTGGGAGTGGAGCTCTACGGATATCGGCTTACTGCTTTTGTCCTTTCGGGCATGCTGGCTGGGGTCGCAGGGTTTATCTTGGCAAATGCCACCGGCATTGCTTCACCTTCCTTCCTGGCCTGGCAGCGTTCTGGTGACTATCTGATCATTGTCACGCTTGGGGGATGGGAAGCCTGGCTCGGGAAGCATGGTTGGCGCGGTGGTGTTCCTCGCGTTCGAGCATTTGCTTCCGGTTCTTTCCAATCACTGGCCGATCTTGCTGGGCGCGTTGCTTGTGATCGTCGCCCGGGCCAGGGTTGCCGAGACCAACTGGCGATCCTGGTTTTCAGTCATGGGCTATCGCGTCGTACCACATGCTTGAAACGCCATTCTGCAGACCACAAGACCTCGCCGAAAAGTTTCGGCGGCTAACGACAACCGATGGCGTTTCGCTCGATGTGCGCTTTGGCGAGATTCACGCTCTCATCGGGCCTAACGGTGCCGGAAAGACAACGCTTGTGGCACAAATCACGGGTGAACATCGCCCGACGAAGGGGATATTCTCCTGAACGGACGTTCCCTTCTGGGTCTCGGTGCTCCGGCTTGTGCCGCGCGCGGGCTTTCGCGATCCTATCAGATCACGAGTATTTTCGGAACGCTGACGGCCCTGGAGAATACGCTCTTGGCCGTCGAAGCACGGTCGGGAATGGGCTTTCGATTTGGCGCTCGGCAGCCGTGCTCGCCGAAAGACGTGCTGCTGGGGAGCATCTTCTGGAGCGCGTCGGACTAATTGAAAAGCGACATGTCAAGGCAGCGCATCTTGCCCACGGCCAACAGCGCCAACTCGAGATTGCGATCGCTTTGGCGGGACGAGTTCATCTTCTAGTTCTGGATGAACCTTTGGCGGGAATGTCGCGAGACGAAAGCGCACGTATTGTTTCGCTTTTGCATTCGATCCGGCAAGAGTATGCAATCCTGTTAATTGAACACGATATGGACGCAGTATTCGC
>CAVULE010000001.1:0-620122 GCA_963742315.1 uncultured Verrucomicrobiae bacterium | reverse complement strand
AGCTCCGCAGCGTGCGCGTTTTCGTTACAGCGGATAGGGCAGCGTCGCGCCGAGCAGCGTCGACGAGCAGCAGCACGACCGGGACGAGCACGAGGAAGACGACGAAGGTGTAGCCCATCACGTCGCGCGCGCGGAGCTGGAACAGCCCGAGGATCGGCAGCATCCAGAACGGCTGCACCAGGTTGGCGAGCGCCTCGCCGAGATCGTAGACGGCCACCATCCAGCCGAGGTGCACCTTGAGCGTCGTGCGCGGCCGCCATCACGTACGGCGCCTCGATCACCCACTTCGATCCGCCGGACGGCACGAACACGCCGAGCACCGCCGAGTAGAGCGCGACGAGCGCCGGGAACGTCGTGCGCGGTGGAGACGCTCACGAACACGTCGGCGATCCGCTGCGTTCAGGTGGGTCGTGGTGATGATCGCCGGCGATGCCGGCGTAGAACGGGAACTGCAGGATCACGCCCCACACCGCCGGCGTCGCCGTCCTGCACGGCGCGCATCAGGCGCGCCGGCGTGCCGTGCAGCAGGAAGCCGAGCGAGCAGGAAGGCGAGGTTGAGGATGTTGAGGTTGATCGCGTTCAGCGGCTCGCCCGCCTGCGGAAGTAGCGCACCAGGTACGCGCCGCCGAGCGCGACGACGAGCCAGCGTGAGGAGCGGCGAGTGCTCGAGCCACTGCGCCGGGCGTCGGTCTCGCGCTCGGCAGGCGGCGGTTCGATCTCCGGCTCGGGCCGAGATCGATGCCGAGATCGCGCGCCGTCCTGCCGCGCCCGGCCGGCGGCGTGGCGAGCCACATCACGGTCGTCGACGACGACGATCTCGATCGCGACGGAGACGAAGCTCTGCCAGAGAAAGATCGTGTGGCGGAACGGGATCATGCCGCCCGGGACCATGCCGCCGTGCGCGACGATGTCGCGGATCTGCGGCTGCAGCGCGCCGGGCGTCGCCATCTGCAGCGCCGCCGAGCCGCTCAGGCCCTGCGCCCAGACGCTGCCGAGGCCGAGGAAGCTCGCGGCCGCGAGCGCGCGGTAGTCGACGCCCTCGACGCGGCGCGCGACCTCGTGCGCGAGCACCGCGCTGAAGATCAGGCTGAAGCCCCAGTTGAGCCACGAGCTGGCCATGCGCGAAGAACGCGACCAGCGCGACGGCGCCGCGCGGCGTGCGCGGCCAGGCCGCGAGCCGGCGATCACGCGGCCCATCGGCGGCGAGGTCGCGAGCACGTGGCCGGTGATGATGACGAGCGCCATCTGCAGCGTGAACGGGATCAGCTCCCAGAAGCCGCGGCCCCAGGCGTCGACCACCTGCGGCGAGGCTCGAGGGCGTGACCGTGACGCCGGCGACGATCACGACCAGCGTCGCGACCAGCGCGAAGACGAACGCGTCGGGCATCCACCGCTCGGTCCAGTCGGTCAGCGCGAGCGCGATGCGCGCGAGGAGTCCTGCGTTCGCTAACGGGTTCGTGTTTGTTGCGGAGCGCGGGTCCGGGCGCTGCATCGCGAGTCAGCGCTTGAGCGCGACCTCGAACGGCGCGCCGGTCTTGGCGCGGACGTCGTCCACCGTGACGCCAGGATGCAGCTCGGTGAGGACGAGCCCGCCGCCCTCTTTCACCTCGAACACGCACAGATCGGTGATGATGAGGTTGACGACTCCCAGGCCGGTGATCGGCAGCGTGCATTCTTTCAGAATCTTTGGGCTGCCGTCCTTGGAAGTGTGCTCCATCACCGCGACGACGCGCTTCACGCCGGCGACGAGATCCATCGCGCCGCCGGGCCCTTTGATCATCTTGCCGGGAATCATCCAGTTGGCGATGTCGCCTTTGTCCGTCACTTCGAACGCGCCGAGAATGGCGAGATCGATGTGCCCGCCGCGAATCATCGTGAACGAATCGGCGCTCGAGAAAAAGGCCGAGCCGGGCATCGTCGTGATGGTTTGTTTGCCGGCGTTGATCAGATCGGCGTCGACCTCGTCCTCGGTCGGGAAACGGGCCGATGCCGAGCAGGCCGTTCTCGGATTGCAGCGTGACGTTCATGCCTTCGGGAATGTAATTGGCCACCAGCGTCGGGATGCCGATGCCGAGGTTGACGTAATAACCGTCGCGCAACTCCTGCGCGGCGCGTTTCGCCATCAAATCGCGGATCGGATTTTCTTTCTTCGCGGCCGCGCTGCCCTGCACGGTGCGGAACTCGATCCGTTTTTCGTATTTCGCGCCCTGGATGATGCGATCGACGAAAATGCCCGGCGTGTGGATCTGGTCGGGATCGAGCTCGCCGATCTCGACGAGTTGCTCGACCTCGGCGACGCAGACTTTGCCGCAGGTGGCGATCATCGGGTTGAAGTTCCGTGAGGTTTTTCGAAAAATGAGGTTGCCGGATTTGTCGCCCTTCCACGCCTTCACGAGCGAAACCTCGGCCGTGATGCCCGGGTTCGAGCACGTATTCCTTGCCGTCGAAAACTTTCGTCTCCTTGCCCTCGGTCAGTTTGGTGCCGAAGCCGGTGCGCGTGTAAAATCCCGGGATGCCCGCGCCGCCCGCGCGCAACCGCTCGGCCAGCGTGCCCTGCGGGATGAGCTCGAGTTCGAGTTCGCCCGCCAGCACCTGGCGCTCGAACTCCTTGTTCTCGCCGACGTAGGAGGCCATGACTTTTTTCACCTGCCGCGTGGTGAGCAGAACGCCCATGCCGAAGCCATCCACGCCCGCGTTGTTGCCGACGATGGTGAGGCCTTTCACGCCGCTGTCGTGCAGGGCGGCGATGAGATTTTCCGGGATGCCGCACAGCCCGAACCCGCCGGCGGCGATCGTCATGTTGTCGTGGAGCAGGCCGTCAAGCGCGGCCTTGGCGTCAGGGTAAACTTTGCTCATGTGGAGAGAAATTTAACCACGGATTACGCGAATGAACACGGATGAATTCCGCTGCGGAGCGACATCGCGTCAGCGCGAGCATTGTGCGTCATTCCGCAGCGACGTTCGACGGATCCCGTGCTGAAGCCTCGGGCAACTGCCGCGAGATGCTGCGACTCGCTGCGCTGCGCTCAGAATGACGCGTGCGCTTGCCGCGCGCGCGATTCATCGCCAGATTGCAGCTTCACTTTCATGACCAAATCACTCGCTCATCGTCTCGCCGAATACGCCTGTTCGCTTCAATTTCGAAGATCTTTCGCACGGAAGTCGTGCACGAAGTGAAGCGGCGCGTGATCGATTCGTTCGGCTGCGCGCTCGGCGCCTGGAACGAAGAGCCGTGCGTGATCGCGCGCAAAGTCGCGTCGGATTTTTCGGCCAAGACACGGCGCGACCATCATCGGCACCGATCATCAGGCGCCGCCGGACTGGGCGGCGTTCGCGACCGGCTGTTGCATTCGCTATTTCGATTACAACGACACCTATCTTTCGAAAGAACCGGCGCATCCGAGCGACAACATCGCCGCGGCGCTCGCGGTCGCCGAAAGCGTGGGCGCGAATGGTCGCGAGCTGATCACCGCGATCGCGCTGGCCTACGAAGTGCAATGCCGTTTTTGCGACGCCGCCAGCATTCGCGCGCGCGGCTGGGATCACCCGACCTACGGCGCGTTCTCGACCGCGCTGGCGGCCGCGCGTTTGATGAAGCTCGATCCGGAGAAGACGCGCCACGCGGTCAACATCGCGGGCGTGAATTGCGCCGCGTTTCGGCAGGCGCGCGTCGGCGAACTTTCGCATTGGAAAGGCGTCGCCTTTGCCAACGCGGCGCGGCACGGCGTTTACTGCGGCGCTGCTGGCGCGCGCGGGCATGACCGGGCCGGCGCCGATTTTCGAAGGCCAAATGGGATTCGAGAAAGAACTCGGGGTTTCGTTAGGCAACGTCGGCGAGAAATTTGTGAAGCGGCCTGACGAAAAGGCCGACGAAGGCACCGGCGTCGATGATTCTGAACACCAGCATCAAATATTGGCCGGCGGAATATCACAGCCAGAGCGCGATCGAAGCGGCGCTTTTTCTGCGCAAGGAGATCGGCGATCCGTCGAAGATTCAAGTCGGTCCGGATCGAGAGCCACGATGCCTCGGTCGACATCATCGGGAGCGAACCGGAGAAATGGAAACCGGAGACGCGCGAGACGGCCGATCACAGTCTGCCTTACATCACCGCGATCGCGTTGATCGACGGCGAAGTGACGGAGAAGCAATTTCAGCCGGCGCGTTTCACGGATCCGAAGATCTGGAAATTCCTCGAGAACGTGACGGTGGAGCGCAACGACGAGCTGAGCTCGCTCTACGCCAAGGCGGTCGCGAACATCGTGCACGTCGACGTTGCAGGACGGCCGCACGCTGACCAAGCGGGTCGATTATCCGTTAGGCAACGCCTTTAATCCGGTGAGCGACCAGCAACTGGAAGGAAAGTTCAACTGCGCTGGTCGTGCCGGCGCTGGGCGAGGAGGGTGCGCGAAAGATTCTGGCGGCGGGCTGGAAACTGGATGAAGCGAAGAATCCTCACGAATTGATGAAGCTGGCGAAAATGCCGTGAACGAACGAACTCGATCGCGAACGAAGTCGAAGAGATTCCGTCGACTTCGCTCGGGAAGTGACGAAAACGCTATTGCGCTCGAATCGATGACATGATCGAAACGACGCAAAGCAGCGTCGATTGCGGCAATTGATCGCGAAGGGCGCGGTCGCGATGCCGGGCGTGCCGAACGCGGCGATGGCGCGACAGGTGGAACGCGCGGGATTCGACGCGGTTTACATCAGCGGTGCGGGGCTGGCGAATTGCACTGCCGGTGTTGCCGGATATCGGGTTGCTGACGCTGAACGAAGTCGCGCACGCTCGCCGGCTTCATCGCGCACGCGGTGAAAATTCCGGCGATTGTCGATGCCGATACCGGCTTTCGGCGGCGCCGAAAATGTTGGCGCGCACGATCTACGAATTGGAGCGCGCCGGACTGGCTGGCTGTCATCTGGAAGATCAGGAATTTCCGAAACGCTGCGGTCATCTCGCCGGCAAATCGACTGGTCGAGCTCGAGGAAATGGTCGGCAAAAATCCGTGCCGCGGTGGCGGCGAAACGCGATCGCGATTTTCTTGATCATCGCGCGGACCGATGCGCGTGCGGTGGAAAATTTCGACGGCGCGGTGAAGCGCGCGCAGGCCTATGTCGCCGCCGGTGCGGACGCGATTTTTCCCGAGGCGTTGCAAACGAAGGAAGAGTTCCGCGATTTTGCGCAGGGAAGTGAAGGTGCCGCTGCTCGCGAACATGACGGAGTTCGGCAAAAGCCCGCTGCTTCACGTCGAGGAACTGGGCGAGCTCGGTTATCGGATGGTTATCTTCCCGCAGAGCGCGTTTCGCGTTTCGATGAAAGCGACGGACGAATTTTTCCGCGGCCTGAAAGGAAGCGGGCTCGGCGGAAGAGTTGGCTCGAGCGGATGCAGACGCGGAAGGAACTTTACGAGACTACTCGAATTACGATCCGGCGGCGGAAAGCTGGCCGGGATATCCAAGCGGAGTATGGAGCGAGAGCTCCAGTCCGTTCGACGCGCAACCCTTCGAAGTCGGCAAGGTCTGCTCGGAATGCTTGACGTTGAACGCTCAGATTTAAGAATGATGCTAGCCTGGGAGAATATGAGCACTGAAACAAAACCAGCCTACAGCCCGGGACTCGCCGGCGTGATCGCTGGCGAAACCGAAATCTGCTGGGTCGATCCCAACGCCGGTCTGATGTATCGCGGCTACGACATTCACGAAATGGCGGAGAAGGCCAGCTTCGAAGAGGTCGCCTATCTTCTGCTTGAACGGTGAACTGCCGAACATCGAGAGAGCTCGCAAATTTTCCATCGCGAAATCGCCGCCGAGCGCGCATCTGCCAGAAGCAGGTGCTGGAGATGCTGCGGCTCATGCCGAAAAACACCCATCCGATGGACATGCTGCGCACCGGCGTGTCGATGCTCGCGTCCGTTCGATCCCGACCTGAACGACAACTCGCACGACGGCCAACATCCGCAAGGCGATCCGCTTGATCGCGCAGGTCTCGACGCTGATCACGGACGGCTATCGCATCTCGCAGGGCGAAGATCCGCTGCCGGAGCACGCGGACCTGACCCTAGCGGGCAATCTTTTCTACAAGCTGAACGGCGAAGTGCCGCAGGACTGGCAAGATCCGGATGATGGACACGATTTTTATCCTCTATGCCGATCACGAATTCAACGCCTCGACCTTTGCCGCGCGCGTGACGGCTTCGACCCTGGCCGACATGTACGCGGCGGTCACGAGCGCATGCGGGACGCTGAAGGGTCCGCTGCACGGCGGCGCGAATGAAGAATCGATGAAGATGCTCGACGAAATCAAGACGCCCGATCGCGCCGAGAAATGGATGATGGACGCGCTGGCGAAGAAAGCCAAGATCATGGGCTTCGGTCATCGCGTTTACAAAAAAGGCGACTCGCGCGTGCCGATCATGCGCGAGATCGGGCGCGACCTGGGCAAGCGCAGTCGGCAAGGAGCATTGGATGCCGATTTGCGAAAACGCTCGAGGCAACGATGGAGCGCGAGAAACACCTCTGCGCCAATGTCGATCTTTATGCCGCGCCGGTCTTCACCATGCTCGAGTTTCCGCCGGAGTTGAACACGCCGATCTTTCGCCGCCTCGCGCGTCGCCGGCTGGTGCGCGCACGTGGTCGAGCAACACGACAACAACCGCTTGATTCGGCCGCGTTCGCTTTACACCGGACCGGCGATGCGCCCGTACAACGGGGGTATCGCCTAACGGCGCAAAGTCTGAGCGGAAGCGTCCTGTCTTGCGCCGGACAGCGAATTTGGCAAGCTGGATAGCTCGCTCTACCATGAAATGAACGACAAATCATCGCTCCAGGAAAAGTACGCGCCTAACAATGCCTGCTGGGGTTGCGGTCCCGCCAACGCGGAAGGCTTGCGCATTCGCAGCTTTCCGAAAGGCGAAGAAGTCGTCGCGGAATGGAAGCCGGAGCCGAAATACGAGGCGTTTCCCGGCGTGTCTGAACGGCGGAATCATCGGCACCCTTGCTCGACTGCCATTGCAACTGGACGGCCGCCTATCATCTTATGAAACAGGCGGGCGAAGATCATCCGCCCTGCACGGTGACGGCGGATTACGCGATCAAACTGCTCCGGCCCGACGCCGACCAACGGTCCGATTTTTCTTGTCGCGAAGAGTGGTCGATTCAACCGACGATCGCGCGACGGTCGAAGGCACATTGAGCGCGGTGGCGGAAAAGTGTGCGCGACCTGTCGCGGCACCTTCGTCGCGGTCAAGGAAGGCCATCCCGCGTTTCATCGCTGGTAAACGGATGTAGCGGCGCTCGCCGCGGCGAGCGCCGCTACAACTGCGGAGCAACCAGCCCGGCCGCCTCTTGGCCGTTGGCGTGAATGCGCTCATAAACAATAAGACCGGTTCAAACAACATCGCGCTCGGGGCAACTGCCGGCTCGAACCTGACGACCGGAGGCAAGAATATTGATATCGGCGCTGCCGGTGCAGAACCTCTAAATTTCAAAACACTTTGCCAGCGCGTTGCCGTGGTGAACGCGATTCACGTTCATAGCAACGCATCCTTTGTTGAAAAAAATAAATCGGCCTCCGTCACCGCGTCGACGCGCGGAGGCGGGGGGGGTCGGTTTTACAAGTCGTCGGCACGCTGCGGAACCCGCGCCAAACTTTTTCAGGGCGTGCTCCCGTCTCAATTCGCCCTAAGCACCCGATCAATCAAATCCCAAGATCTTGACTGTGGCCGTCGGTTTATCCCCGAGGATCTCATACTGGACCTTCACCGATGTGAGGCGCCCCTTGCGTCCCGGAGCATCCGTCGCAGCCGTCTGTCCTCCTGCCTTTAAGGTTCCGAGGTTGGTGAGCGTCGCGTCCTTGCGATTGTCCCAGCCAAGGACGACGCTTGTGATCTTTACGTCAGCGCCCTCGACAGAGAGCTTTACCTGTTTGACGTCTTTCTGCCATCGACCCCCTTCGGTCTTGATCTCCACGCTGGGATCGGTGGAATTGATTGTCTGCTCGCCCATCACAAACCACTCGTCAGCAGCCCTGGCGGTGCCCACAGGCCCCAGTAGGACGGCGGACGCGGCGGCAACGCAAAACGCTGCCAGATTTTGGATCTTCATATTTTTTTACTCCTTTTTCCATGATTATGAGTGCCTGCCAGTGGGGACGCTAGTAGGACCTTGGTCTTAGTCCTAACGATCGCCAAAAAAGGGCCGCGAAGATGATGCTGACCTAGGGTGTTTCACGGACATGCCGTAGCCATTCGTCTTGATGTGATTTGCACACCGTTGTCCACCGATGAGCAAGTCGCTAGCAAAAACACCTGCGAAATCCGCAGTCTCCGGCAGTCGTAAAAGTCTCCGTATCAGAGCTGCGCGCCCGGGGTGACTCGAACACCCGACCGACGGATTAGAAATCCGTTGCTCTATCCGGCTGAGCTACGGGCGCACATTCATTGGTGAAATAATGCCAGCTGGTAATGAACCCGCCTAACCAAACGATGCAGCCCAACCGCTGGCCGACGGACGACCAAGCTTTCCATGACTCAATTTCAACGATTTCGGAAAAACCGATAGCGTTTGTCGAGCTTAAAAGTGACGCGATGTAAAAAAACGACCTTGCTTCCGCTGGGTGATCGGAGCAGAGGGCAGCACAGATTCTCGTTTTCTGCATAATCGGACAAACCCTTCGGACCTGCCGCAACACTTCCATGATGAAGTAGAAGAAGTAGATGAAGCCAAAGATGGGTGTGGCGGGTATCGTGTGGCAGCCATACGTGCTAAAGGAACCCACCGCCTTGAGCATATAAAGACGCGTGCGGTTCGAAGCGATTCTCGGCGACCGTGCGGCTTATTCGGGAAATAACGCTGGTATTGGTTACCTTGCCGCTGAGTACCAACAACCCAACCACGAAAATCATCATGTTCGTACCGTCGGACGAGATACTCTTGCGCGCTTTCGTTTTCCGATTTGCTTAGCTGCCTCGCATGTCCAGAAAACCCAGGCGCATTCTCCTCAAGTTTGGCTCCGGCATTCTCACTCGAGCCGCGCGCCAACGCGCTCGACACAAAACAATTTGCACGTCTCACCGCCGAGGTAGCGCAACTCGTTCACGGCGGATGCAAGTGCATCATCGTCTCCAGCGGTGCGGTCGCCGCCGGAATGCGCGTAGTCGGGCTGAAGGAGCGTCCACACGACTTGACGACGGGACAGGCATGCGCTGCGGTAGGTCAATCAAAGATGATGCATCTCTATGCCTCGATGTTCGCAAAACATCAGCTTAACGTTGCGCAGCTTTTGCTCACGCATGGCGATCTCGACAGTCGTACCCGCCACCAAAACGCGAAGAACACACTAGAGCGTCTGCTCGAATGCAAGGATGTCGTGCCGGTCATTAATGAAAACGATTCGGTGGCGGTGGAGGAGCTACGCTTCGGGGACAACGACCGCCTCTCTGCCGAGGTCGCGGTGCTGGTCGAAGCCGAATTGCTCATTATGCTTACAAGTGTTGACGGACTAATGGATCATGCCGGCAAACGGATTCCGATAATCGCCGATGTCACCGACGCGGATCGTTTCGTTCGCAGCGAAAAAGGCAGGGTCTCGGTGGGCGGCATGGTCTCGAAACTCGATGCCGTAAAACTTGCGACCGCAGCCGGAATTCCCACAGTGATCGCAAACGGCCGGCGCGCCGGAATCATTCCGCGGATCGCCGCGGGCGAGCGAGTCGGAACACTGTTTCTTATTGCGGGCGGAGAAGTCTGAGGCACGCTCGCTTTGATCGGCGAAAATGAGAGATTCAAGCGATTAGTTCCGCTTTGAAATGGACGATTTAAGAAGTGAAGTCTTGGATTTCGGCAAGCGCGCCCGCGCCGCCGCGCGTGCGCTCGCGCGGATGAGCACTGAGCGGAAAAACGCCGCTTTGCTCGCGATGGCAGATCAACTTCGCGCCAGCGCCGGCGCAATCCTGCGCGCGAATGGTAAGGACGTCGAAAAAGCGACCGCCGACCAGCTTTCCTTACCGATGATCGACCGGCTAAGGCTCGACGAAAAACGCATTCAGAGGATGGCGGACGGCATTCGTGAGGTGGCCGCACTCGAGGATCCAGCGGGAAAAGTCATCGCCGAATGGACCCGTCCCAATGGATTGCACATCTCAAAAGTGCGTGTCCCCATCGGCGTTATCGGAATCATCTACGAGTCGCGCCCGAACGTGACGAGCGACGCGGCGGTGCTTTGCACAAAGACGGGAAACGCAGTCATCCTGCGTGGCGGCTCGGAATCGATTCACTCGAACGTCGCCATTGCCGAAGCGCTTCGCGCAGGCGCAGCCAGCGCGGGGTTGCCCGAAGACAGTGTCTTGCTCATTCCAAAGACTGGTCGCGATGCCGTGCGTCACATGGCCGAGATGGACCAATATATCGATCTCATCGTTCCGCGTGGCGGCCGGGCATTGATCGAAACAGTGGTTAGTTATGCGCGGATGCCGGTGATCAAACACTACGTCGGGGTCTGCATCGCATATGTGGACAGGCAAGCCGATCTCGATATGGCGGTGCAGATAGTGGTCAACGCGAAGACGCAGCGTCCTGGCGTCTGCAACGCCATCGAAACTGTGCTTGTGCACCGTGAAATCGCAGCTCCCTTTTTCAAAAAGATCGCGCCGATACTGGCTGAAAAGAAAGTGGAAATGCGTGCCGATCCCGACAGCTTCCATCAGCTCTCAGCTCTCAGCTATCAGCCACTCCGTCCCGCCCGCGACGAAGACTGGACCACGGAATATCTCGATCTCATCCTCGCTGCTCGCACCGTGGACAACATCGAAAACGCGATTGCGCACATCGAAAAATGTGGCTCTCATCATAGCGACGTTATCATCACTCGCGACGTCGCGGGTGCCGAGAAATTCCTGAACGAGGTCGATTCCGCGACAGTTTACTGGAACGCATCGACGCGATTCACTGATGGCGCCGAATTTGGCTTTGGCGCGGAAATTGGCATCAGCACCGACAAGCTGCACGCGCGTGGGCCGATGGCACTCGAAGAGCTAACGACTTACAAGTACGTCATCCGCGGAGAGGGCCAGATTCGCGAATGAAATTCCAAGGCGGAAAGCCTTAGTGCGGCAACGCTATCACGCGTTTGTCACAACTGGCGCGCGCGCGTATTGCTGCTTTAACATCCACTACTTTAGCCTCCGTGCAGGAGGGGATCTACCTCCTATCAGTTGGAATGTGGTGACCGATCCCTCACTGGTTGCTCGCGCCTCTCGTGTTAGTGCTCAGGCAAGCAGTAGACGCCGTCGAAGTATCTGCGGCGCGCGAAACGGCGCATGAAGCCGAGCACGACAACCGCAGTCCCAAGCAACATTGCCGTCGTCCCACCATCTGAAATCGACCGAATACCCTCCAAGATGGCCGCGATTCGCGCGAACAGATTCATGCGGCGAAAAGTATCTGAATTAATGCGATTGGGAGCCGCGCAGCTCTAAGGGTTGGCAACCAACTGTGGTGCAGGTTTGCTGAGCGCGACTTGGCCGCTCACTTTCTGGAAAGTCGCAGTTAGAGCTTCAATTTGCGATCTCCTGCTTGTACCGAAAGGTGACTGGCTTAAGCGCAAGGAGAGCTTCGCTTGCTTTGTCCATCGGCTTAATTGCTTCCTTGAAGTGGGCCGAGGTCGCAACGTCTAGCTTGCCACCTGAGGTTACTACTACCATGCTACCGGCACGCTAAAAATACCTGCAATAAAGGTCTGCTTCTGCGTTCCTTACTTGCCGATGCGGATGGTGTTGGCTTCGCCCGCCGCGCGCTTCTCATAAAACGCGACCCCCATTAGTCCCCCTCGGCCACCGCCAGATTAATAGCTTTCTCAAAGCCGAGTTGCTCAAGGTGAAGAGGGAAAGCGTTAAAAATTCTCTCGCAGGTTTCGGTCGGATACTTGTAATCGAACGCCCTGTTCCCGTTTGCCTGCAGACCCACGATCTCCGCAAATGCATTGCCACTCTGGAAGCCACCGGCAACGGCATAATCAACGAGATAATTATTCGGAGCATCCTGGTACACACTTGAGCATATTTCGCTAATAATCGATCGATTATAGCTAAAAATCTGGGGTGCGGTTCTATTGCTTAGATTAAGCGAGTATTTTCGTGGCGCGGCAAATTTTCTCGTGGCACCAGGCGGAGTCTGATTAAGGCTCGGAAACCCGTCGTCGAATAGCAGCAGCTTGTCATTGTAGGTAATCGACACCGCGTGCTGCCCTATGGGAGCAACGCCGCCGGCAGGCACGGTCAAGGCGTACTGGCGCAGGCTCGGATACTGATACCAGGCTTTCGTCGAATCTCCCAGGATCCACTTGATCGCCCCTGATTGATAGTCAAGAGCGATAACAAAGTTTTCTCTACTGGAAACAATGAGAGAATCGTCGCTAGCTCGATAAGTCACCGCATTGTTATGAAACCAGTCCTGCCCGCGGCGGACGAAGTTGCTCGGATCATCTCCAGCGGCGCGCATGGCGTCGGCGATGATCTTGTACATATTCCATCTTTTACGGAGGCCGCCGTTCTTACCGACCTCCAGGATAGTACTTTCGACATCGGTATTAGTGTCTACTTCGAGGAGCAAGCCAAATTTGCCGGGGTCAATATTGTGATGGAAGTCTCTTACACCGATACTGCTGTAGTCGGCGACAAGATTGACCGTCCCATCTAATTCGATGCGCAGTAGCTGCGGTCCACTTGCCACATAAATGGCATTATCAAAAAATGCACTTACCCAGTTTGATACTCCCGCGGTGCCGACCCATCGAATTGCTCCATCGGTATCCATTATAGCAGGAGAAAGATTACTGCAGGCGTCTTTCAACAACATAAAGTCGTAGCTCAAACTGGTGGAGCGAGTCCGTGCCTGCACTACGACGCCCTGTTTGTATCCACAAGGATCACGGAACGCTCCCGTAGGCAGTGAAAATAGACTCTGCTTTGACGAGTTATCACGGAAGAGATAGCTCAGCGTAACGCTGTTAGTAAAATTGTCGTAGAGGCCGAAAACAGGAACTGTTAGGTTGCCAGCTGAGTCGAGATATCCTCTGCCGGACAAATACTCGCTCGAATAAGTTGCCGAAATTGGGCGGGTAACGGAACCAGGTTTCGGCTGCACGGTAAACTGCACGCTTTTCAAGTTGGCGACCGGACTAACCTTGAACTTCAGGTGACGAATAAAAGGGTTGATCGCAACCCTCCCCACAGAAAAGATGGTGGTTTCGTCCGCCTGAGTTCCGCTGGCGGAGTGCGACGCCAGGATCAGCACCGTCGCCGCAATGGTAAGTGTTGTTGCTACACCTGATCTCTGCCCAGCCTGACTGCCCTTAAAAACTTTCATGTTTATTCCCTTCGAATTAATATAATTTCCTACTAGCGTAGCCAGCATGTTCGCTTTGCTCGGGCAAAGTCAAGCCTGAACTCGTCCTGGCGTGAATGCGTTCCGGCAATTTTCCGTGCGCGATCTCTTTGGCGGCGGTCTATAACATTGACCGCGCATTGTCGTTCGCGTCACGCTGCGAAGCCCTGACCTGTGCTCTTCGTTATTCAATGCCAGTCCAGCTCGGACCATTTGCCTGCCGCAGCGAGCTGAAGTTTTTGATCGAACCCTTACTCGTTTATGATCGATCAGGTGGCGCATGACAATTTGCCTTTGGCATCTAGGGGGGCGTACAGAGTTCCGCGCGAGGCCTATCCACCATGTCTAGCTCTTGATTCCGTTTCGCAGCCATCGCAGCGTGGGTGGAAACCGGTAACCACGAAGGCATTGCCTAATCTCGGCCGGAGCGGAAGATCACGCTCGCGCCGTAGTGTTTGCCGACACGGCCGGTGCAGATGAAATCCCGCATCATGGCGAAATATCCGTCCGCGTTTCGCGTAGAGACGCGCGTTCCGTCTGCCTTGGTCTCATATTCGTAGATACCGTGATCGGCGTGCGGAAAGACCGCCGTAACGATCGGCTTTCCCTCGGCCGCGAGCGCGCGGAGGCGCTGCTCGGTTTCGGCACTCGGCGCGTCGGTATCGTCCGAGCCGAGGATCCAGAGCTGCGGAACATCAAGATTGCGCAGCACCGGCATCGGATCGTACTGCGCCGGAACGTGCCACACAAGTTCGGGGCCGCGCTCGCGAAGTTGCGCCTGCGACATTTCGAGCAGGGCGAAGGTGATGTCGCCATGAACATGCTTGAACCATGGCTCATTCCCGTACCTCGCACGGATTGCATCGAGCCGTTCGTAGCCCTCGCGAAAGTCGCTGAGCACAATCGTCGCGGTCGCATCGGCGATCTCCATCGCCTTGGCCATCACGTCCGCGCCGTAGCCATGGCGCGTCATGTCCAGGGCGATTGCCTCGCGGTCCTCCTCGAGGGGCGAGACGGCGAGTCCGAATCCCACGATGACGAAATCGACCGGTTCGATCTTCGCCGCGAGCGGAGCGACCCAGCCGCCCTGGCTGCCGCCGTGATAACCGATCCTGCCCGCGCGGCTGCCAGCGAGGCGTTTCGCCTCGCGCGTCGCGGCGATCGCGTCGTTGGCGAGCAAAAGGTAGTCCTGCGTATAGCGCCCCGCGGACGCGCCGGTGCCGCGCTTGTCATAGACGAAGGCGCCGATGCCTTCCGTCGGAAACAGCCGCTGCAGCGGATAGAAATCACGCCCCGAATCGCGTTCCGATCCGTGAATGAGAACGACGATCGGTACGCGACCGTTGCCCTTGGGCATAACGAGACGACCCGCCAGGCTGACGCCGGCGCCTTGGAATTTCGTTTCGGTCACGTCGAATGCGATCCGCTTGCCCTTCACGCCGTCGAAGCGAATTTCGCCCTTGGCGCAATCGGAGAAGGACACGCGTTTTCCGTCCGGACGCTCGGTCCACCCGAGCGTGCTGGTCCAGCTGCCGTCGCTCACTTCGGTCAGCTCTCCGGTCGTGCCGTCCTTGCGCCGCCAACGAAAATGAGGTCCGTCCGTCGGTCCGATATCGACATCCGTGCCATCTTGCAGGCGGTATGTGCCGACCCGGCAATCGCCGGTCAGATCGTCCGCCGCGATCGCGTTCTGAGCCGCGAGCACGAACATCACCGTCATTACAAGTGCTGTCGCAATCTTCATTTCTATGTTTCCCATGAGATGCGCCGCGCATCTCGATTGGATTCAAAATTTGACGCCGAGTTCAGGAACTCGCATCACGCGCCACAACGCGAAACCTTGCGACGGATTGAATCTCTCGTCGCCAATAGGGCGGAGGCTACAGCATCACAGAATTTCGCGTTCATAACGGCGCCCGATTAACATCCTTGTAGTAGATGTAGCTCGCAGGCGCATCGCCGATCGCGGCGAACCATTGCGGACAGTAGGGCGCGATCCAAATGACGTCGCCTGCCTGGACGGGATACCAACCCACATCAAGCCGATAAATTCCCGTCCCAGCCAGCATCAACAATCCGTGTTCCATGATGTGGGTCTCGACGAAAGGCAACGCCGTGCCGGGTTGATAGACAAAAATGTTCACCGCCATGTCGAACGCGAGCGTGTCCGGAAGCAGCTCTTGCAGGCGCGCGTTCTTGTTTCCGAGAAATGGGACTCCTTCGACTTTCGCCGAATTGCCGAAGAGCACGTCGGGAACATTTTGCCCAGGGAGCGGTTCGAAGCGCTTCTGAAAAATGAGGAGCCGCGTTCCAACTCGTTCGCTTTTGAATTCGTAGTCGGTATCCGGCGGGACGTAGGCGTAATGTCCCGAGGCAAGAACACGTTTCTTCACGCCGACATTGCTTCTGCATCGTCCTTCGAGAACATAAACGACACATTCAGTCTCACCGGTCGATGCGACTCCGCGCCCGTTTTTTTCCATCGTGATGAGAAGCTGCACCAGCTTCGACCCGAGTGCGGACGAGATCACGATGTTCGCGATGCAATTGTTCCAACCCGGCACGGCGCTCGGCACAAATCCGTCCGGCGTCAGGAGTGCGTAGCGTGATTTGATCACATCGCGCGAAGATCCGAAAGGTTGGCTCATATCGTTAGAGTCGAAGAAAGTTTCAAATTGGGCCGACCGCAATCTTACCAGAATGGGTCGTCCCGCAAAACTGTGCAGACAACCTCCGCGCGCACCGAACACCCAATGTAAGGAGTGTTTGCCGATGCCGATCAAAGCCGGCAAATACAAAGAGGCCAGAGCAAGCGCAACCGGGGTTGAGCCGCCGCGAGTCACAGGTTGTTGTACTAATGGGTAAGGGCTCGAGCAGAGCGGAAATCTCAAATCGCCTAGGAGTATCTAGGAAATGTGTGAGTGCCTTCATCGAGCGCGCGCGCGCAAAATTTCGCTTAAAAACGGCGCTTCAACTCCGACATTTAGCCTTTCGATTGGCGATGTCTGCTGACAAACGAATGCGATAGGCCATATTGGAAAGCCAAAGTTCGTGAGCGCAAGAGTAATTCAGGTCCGCCTTTCGCGAAATCCACGCTGGCAGAAACAAGGCGGCCGGAAAGTTTAACGTTTGCTAATGTTGGTCTTCGACTAAACTTGGTCCCATGAACTTAAAATCTGGGTTAATTCGCGTCCTTGCGATTCTTGCGTTTGCCATCGCAATTTGCTCGAGCAGTCAGGCTGCACAGCCAAGCAGCACCGGTAGCGGTCGTTTAGTTGTGCAAAGATCGCCCGCGTTTGGAAGTAAGGAATATCTACAACTCTCGATCGATGGCAAAGTTCACAATATCGCACCGGGAAGTCGCTACGATCAGCCGATTTCGGCAGGACATCACGTTTTAACTGCAGACGCGCCGAGAAGTCAGCGTCGGCCGACTTCGATGTCGCTTACCGTGGATCCAGGGCATACGTACACGTTCACCGCCACTCGGGAAACGGACCAGGGCGTATCTCTGAAGCGATCGAGTCGTATTCCCTAGGCAAGCCGGAAGAAACCCTTCTCGGGGCTTCGCAACGCTTTTTCGGTGGATCCTCAAAACCGGCTCAGATTTGGAATGAGTGCGCGAATCATTCAGGTTCGGGCTGCACTTGACGTAGCTGAGTCTGGGGAGAACAGCCCCGGCATCTAACCTGAAAAGGTTAACATCCTTGTTCGACGCCCTAGATTGGGCCGCCTCCAAGTTCCTCCTCCACCTGATCGTATAGATCAAATTGCTGCTCTCGCTGCGGTGAGATGCACGGATAGGAGTAAGAGCCAGTCGCCGCGGCGACCGTGCCAAAGGAAGAGGAAGCGCCTCCAGAGAAACCATCAACCCTAATTAACAAATCTCATGAGCTAACAAAACTACTTACCAAGCCTCCCCGCCACACTTGACACCTTACATAGGAGTTAGATTTTGACTGTGCGAGTTCGCTGCTACGCGTAGGACATCGCACCGTCGAGCTCAGGGTAGCTCGTCGAAGAAGAGATAAAGGGCGGCAATCCGGCCGTCCCGGGCAATGATGAAATCAGTCCCGGCGTAAGCTGGCGCCTCACCAGGCTGGCCCGCTATCCACCGGATCCGGCCGCCATTGCCCAATTCCTCGGGTTCCGCGATTGGCTGATATCGAAAGTCAGGATGAGTAGCCCTGATGGCGCCTGCGACGCGATCGATCTCGTCGCGACCACGGTGGACGCCCGTTTTGGGGTCGTAGAACACGCCATCTTCGGTCCAGAGCTCGTCGATAGCCGCGCGGCGACGGACGGGATCGTTTTCACCAAAGACGTCCTGAAGATTGCGGGTCAGCAAGGTCGATATGCTATGGGACATAACAGGATCCTTTCTTAGTATCGTAAATTTCTGCGCGGTTTTCCCGCCGAAACAACCGGGCTATTCATCTAACGAGAAAGAGATAAGCCACGGCAGGCAGAGCCGAGTGTTGCTTTCACCTCATACTTCATAATTCATCCTTCATCATTGCCGCGCCGCGGCCTGCCGTTGGCTCCAGCGTCTGGTTAGGCGTTTTCATCTCTGCTCCGGCGAAAAGCACGCCGACTCGGATCGAGCTTTACCCACGGCAGTTTGTCTTCTGTCCATATCGCGACCTCCGGATGAAAGGTCTTAGGATCATCGAGCGACGCCACTGTCACGTCAATCCATTCAGAACTGACTTCGTCCTGGATAAACAGAGGCGTGCCACAACAAGAGGCGAACGAGCGTAATCGGTCTGCATATGAGACTCTACGCAGTTCACCGCTCAGAACCTCCATCGCCTTGCTGGGAACGCTACACCAAGTCACATACGGAGCAGCACTAGCCCGCCGGCAATCTTCGCAATGGCAGTCACTCCCCTGCTTTGGCCTAACGTGTAGACGATAGCGGACGCCTCCGCATAAACATCCGCCCTCGATTGTGCTTGCCATACGCCTAACTAGCTCAAGCTCAGCCGCGCCTAGCGAGGGCGCGGATGGCTATCTCTGGAAGTATGTATCATGGACGAGGAAGGAAACAAGCCGGCTAGGCGTCGCCTGCAGCAACTGGTTAGATCGCCTCACCGAGTCGAGGCCTCGACGCCTACTCAAGCCGCGCAGCCATCGCACTGCGGGCCCGGAGCCCCCATCGCAGCACCACCAAGCCGACAAGCCCGCAGCCTAGAAGGGCCACGCTTGGTCCGCCGTCGGATACTTGATTGAGATTGAAAGTCGGAAAGCTCGTAAGATGACCAGAAACGCTGTCGGAATGATCGGGGTTGTTTGCAAGCTCGAGGCCGATGACAAAATCGTTGAGATTGAACCGATCAAGCGGCGGTATTACGCCGCCCGGCGTACCCGCCTGCAGTGTGATCTCCATACCTAGAAAGCTATATTGCCCGGATAACGGGTCATCAATGAAAGCTTGGTAGTAAACACTGCCCTGAGACGGATCCGTGAGAAACACTACCCCGTTCGTGAAATGCTGGTCCGCGGTTCCCCTCACCATCAAGTCACCTATCGCGATAGAAAACCGACCAATGAGCCCGCCAAAATGCCCGAACGTGTCGGGCGGATTCGGATGGAAAAAAAAGATCCCGGTAAATGTGTCTCCGGTCATGACACCAGAGGGTTGCCCGCTCACTTCGTCAATGACCCCGGTAAAGGTGACGGTTGCGGCGAGCGATGAGTCTACAAACGTCCATAGCAGCGCCGCACTGAATCCTGCTGCAACAATCAATCTTTTCATTTGCTCGTCCGGCCCTCTGTGAGGCCCAAGGCAGCCGCTCTTCGAACTTTCACAAATCTACTCTTACAAAAAGCCCATGACTTGTCCAGATGCTGCGGAGCACGAACCAACGAGAGCGCGGCGCGCATAGATCTAACTATGATTAGACGAATATTCGCCTTTTTCACGAACAAAGTTTCGTCTAGCCGGCAGAATGCGAACGAAAAGCATCCCAGTCATGGCAATATGAAATCGCTTTACTATATGTCCGATGAAATCGGAACCGGCTAACGCCAGAACTGAGCGACGCGGGCGGTCCGTTAGAATGCGAAGGTAAGACCACTTCGAACCATTCCGAAGTTGTTCTGCGGTCCATTGATAACATTCCAACTGAAGTCATTCATCCAGCCGATATGCGGAGTGACTCGGAATTCCAGTCCGCCCCCGAATTGGCCCATCCCTTCGGTGGTCGTGCCGTGGTGGAGAGTATGAAAAACCGGTCCTTCGGGAGCGAAGCCGTCCAGCACGATTTCATCCCGTTCACCGCCACCAAAGATGACACCGCCACCAGCCCAGATGTACGGAGAAAAGCGAGAGCACCGAATCGGATAACGAAGCGTAAAGGTTCCCAACACTTCCCCAACAGCGCGTTCGTCGTTCGTTCTTTCGTGAATGCCGCGGGCTGGGCCTCCAGCGCGCTCGAGGTTAAAGCCGGCACCACGATCTGCGTTCAGGACAAATCCCTCCACACCAATGCCGAAATAACGGCGGAAAAAATATTTGAGATCGATGCCACCGCCCCAGGCGTGGTCACCACCGAGATACTTGTCGAAGGTTCCGTAAACGGTCTGTCCCTCGGCCGTACTTTGGACGATATCGGCGAAACTGAGATTAGGAGCGTACTCTGTGCCGGTGGCGGCGTAAGTGCCCCACAGGCTTACGTTCCATTCGTTATCGGCGTACCATTGCGGGCAAGGCGCAGGCGCAACCTGTTTCATTTCTTTGCCGGAATAGGGTTCAGTCCCGGCAACCGCTGCCGAAGTGATTGCAGCGATGCATAACAACCCCAGCACCGATCTTTTCATTTCTCCTTTGGTTAAGTCTCTCCTCAGTTTTAAACTCCAAACATCGATGATGTACTGGCGTCATAACGAAAAGCTCGTCGCACGTCAATGTCGTCTAACTGTGATTAGACAAATGTCCGCCTTTTTCACGAAGAAAGTTTCGTCTAGCCGGCAGAATGCGAACGAAAAGCATCCCAGTCATGGCAACATGAAATCGCTTTACTATATGTCATATCAACTTGGAAGCGGCAGCTTAGAGCGGAGAACGGTCAAAGTGGAAAGCACTATTGCAGAATTTCACCATATCGACGCTCCAACGCCTTAGTATGTCTTTACCGATTACTCAAAAACAGGCCTACACCGTGGCAGAGTGGATGAAGTCCAACTTCGGACCAGCTATCGACAAAGCCGTAAAAGGCACTCCGTTTTCAACTGACATCCTTTGTGGCATCGCTTGCCAAGAGACCGCGTACTTCTGGCTTCCATTGCTAAAACGTCTCTCCGCGAAGGAAATTCTCGCCCGGTGTGTGCTTGATGCGAACGGCGACTATCCGGGAACAAAACGGAGCGCATTTCCCACGAATACCGCCGCGTTCCGAAACCAATATGGCGACGAATTCGCGGATATGTTGATCTCGGAAGCGAACAAGACGCGGAAGCTGCGAGGTTTTGGTCCGCAGCACTGGGTTTACAAAGGATACGGCTTGTTTCAGTACGATTTACAATCCGTGAAAACGGATGAAGCATTTTTTCGCGAGCGGAAGTGGTACGATTTCGACGAATGCCTGAACCGAGTAATGAAGGAACTCGCCGGAAAATATACAGCTCATCAGGACGTCTGGAAGGCCGTCCGAGCGTACAATGGTTCGGGGGCCGGAGCGGCCCGGTACGTGAACAACGTTGTGCAATTTGCCTCGTATTCCGGCGAGGTCGCGTGAGCATACAAAGCGCGCCGCGGTCGAGTCCGAAAGCGCGTTTAATTAACGCTGTCGGAAGCAATCAGCAGACTCGCTGGAGCGTAATCGCGTGTCCGCGTGGGCATACGATGATTCTTTACGTTTCTTTAATAAACGTCTTTCGCCCTGTGCCGTATTCCGCTGCACCTCCCCTGCCCCAAACCAAAAAAAGTTTGCTGAAATGTCATATAAAATCGCTAGGTGTTGCCTCTGATTGGCTATAGAAATTATATCCCCCGCGGGGTACATTTTCGGCTGCTTTCTTGGTCATGTGGGAAGTTCCTCAGTCCGCTGGCGGCGATGAGATCGAGGCTGGAATCTTTTGCCTGTTGCTTGGCGCGTTCCTTTTAGCCACGTCTCCGATTTGGGTCGCCATTTTGTTTTTCTCGCGAAACTACAAGGATCCAAATTCGGACCATGCTACGTTTAGGCTCATTTTGAGCCGAGACTAGAACAGAGTTTGCGTTGGCGCATTGCGCGCTGCCGCTATAATTTTTGCAGAAAAGGACGCCTTTTCCTTCGCTCGTGTGTTTGTCCCATTTCTTGCGCGCACTTAGTTGTCAGACTATAAAAAGATCGTGGCTGAGCGCGACGCCAACAAAGAAGCCTTGCGGCAAGTCGAGAGGGCTACCGGGACGGACCCGAAAGATGGAAAAGACCTGCTCGAATCTGACGCGCTTAGACGCCAGCTAGACGAAGCGAAACAGAGCTTATCCGCCCCGGCCAAGCCATCGCGCAAGAAGCCGGTCTAGCAAGGGGGAAAAAGTACTTTCCCGCATTCGGCGTGGCGAATTGGAAGCAACGTTCCTCGCTGCGAATAGCGTCGGAATTAAACGGAAAATCATCAAAATCACCGGCTGAAGCATCGATTCCGTTGCTCGACTGATCGGACGGGTTATTTTGCCGCCGGTGAAATCTTCGGCCGTACGCATTCTGCTTGTTCTTCTCCTGCTGCCGGCCGGCGCATTTGCGGCAAACAGCGTTGTGAATATGTCGCATTACGACTTGATGCGGCCGGATTTTGTCGGGATGGCGAGTGAAGGCGTCGTCGGCGTCATTCACGAAGCGACCTACCCGCGTCGAGAGCGCGACGCGAGATACTATGAACGGCAGCGGGCTGCACTCGAAGCAGGCTTATTATGGGGGGCTTACCACTTCGGCGACGCGACCAACCCCATTGGACAGGCCGATCATTTCCTGGATGCTGTCGCGTCGGCCCGGCCATCGATCCGGCCAGACGATCCGGAGAAACGGCGGCCTGGTGTGTTGCTCGTTCTGGATTTCGAAAAAAACGGTCATTATCCAGGAGGCACAATGAGCGTGGCCCAGGCGGTCGCGTTCGTTGAGCGCATCAAAGAGCGTACAGGCAAGTATCCGGGTCTGTACTGCAGTGAATATCGGTTGCGGCAGATGCTCTACGGACCAAGCGCCGCCTCAGCGCACCGCCAAACACTGGCAAATTGCTGGCTGTGGATAGCTAACTACCATGCGGAACCGCGGAACACAGCGCCCTGGCCCGCTTGGCATATGTGGCAATACTGTGGCGATGGTAAATGCGATTTGCGACCGAGGAGCATGTTTCCGAAATCGGTGGCCAACGTCCGAAAAGCTGAACGCAACATTTTTCGCGGCAGCAATGCCGCGCTACAAGCATTCTGGCGAGAGAATGCGTGGTATCCTTCGGGATAACGACAGCCGTTTTCCGGAAAGGATTGAATTACGCGACTGTTGTCCACATCCGGGACTGGAGAAAAACGCGTCTTATGCGTAATGTCTGCCATGAGATCAAGACGTAGCTTCGGCAGCAAGGCTCTTCTGATCCTTGCTTTTGTGTGTGCAATTTCAACCAGCAATGCGGGGCAAGCGAGTTATCCACCTGGTCGCATAGTTGTGAAAAGAGTGCCGCAGTTCGGATGGAATCTGGCTTTCAATCTGCAGGTCGATGGCAGGCCTGTGGCGACCATCGCAAAGAATCAGCGGTATGACGGTTGGCTCCCTGCAGGGCGCCACGTCCTGACAGTTTACACAGCGACCTACGAGGGCTTGCCCCAGTCGACTTCGACAATAGTGAACGTCGAACCGGGGCGAACCCATGTGTTCACCGCGTTGTGGGATTCGAGTCTGATTTATCTCCACCCATCAGGAGTGTTGTTGACCCCCGGCAAGCAGTGGGAACTTAGACCTAAATAACAGCTATTCGGCTTCGCGTAGGCGCGGCCTCTTTCCTCCACCCGCAGGACCGTCTAAGGAGCAGCTAACGCTTCATCTACGCTCGGGAAAATAAGGAAAAAATTCTCCAAGCGCGCGGACTCAAGGATCGGCCGCACCTCGTCCCGCACCCCAGCGAGGATAAAAATTCCGCCGAAATCCTCCATGTCTCGCATTCCGTTGATCAGAACCGCCAGCCCGGAGCTATCGATATAATTCACCCCCGAAAGGTCCACCACCAAGCGCGCCGGCTTCTCTTTGATCAGCTGAGCGAGCGAGTCTGCTACCTTGGCGGAAACGTTGAGATCGATTTGGCCTTCCAGCGGAAGAACATTGCGCGGGCTTGGGAGTGACATGTTGGTTAAAAGTCGAGAAGATGGTGCATCTCGCGCCCGCGAGCCAGCGAAAAAATCGGGCGCTCAATCTCAATCAAAATGATTGCAAGAGGCCGCTTTGAAAATGAAGAATCACAGGCCCCTCTGGACCCTTATACGTCCACTGCTCATTCTTGGAACCGCTGATTCGCTGGATTCGCGCGGGCTGGCCCAGCATCCTCATACACTGATCCGCCGTCATTCCGGCTCGAAGCTGACCGCGCGCGATCGCCGTCTTCGCCTCAACCCGCGGATGTTGTGGCACGCGCTCGCGCTTAGATTTTCCGGCGACCATCGCCACGCCGATGAGCAATATGAGTGCGCATATGCAGATCAGCGCAATCGCCGGCGCCGAACGCAGACCCTGTTTTTGAATTGCCGGGGGCACGGCCGAATCGGCATCCAGCACAATCGGTTCGGTCTTTCGCGCCACCCGGAATTCGCTAACTGGCCGCCAATCCGTGAAGCCGGCGGTCCAATACAAGTCGTTCGGCCGGATTTCCCCGGAAAAGACTTTGTTGCGAAAGATTTGCTCCTCGAATTCTCCAAGCACCGCGCCTTCACGCGCTACATGAAATTTCATTGGAGGGGCACGTTGACAAAGTCCTTCTCTCACCGCGAGCACAAAGCATGTGTCTCGCGAAAAAATAGTGTCCGAACCTGTCGATCAGACGTTACTGCCGGTCCACTTCAGCTTGTGACGCAGCACACTGAAGAAGGAAACGTCCGGCAGGAATCCCAGCTGAAGGATTGTTTTGGCCCGGCGGATCGCGACTTGCGCTCGTGGCGGCAATCGCACCGGCTCGCGCCCATCAACGCTCAAGAAAGTCGGATACTCCGTGCTCCCGGGCGAAATCTCGATCACCGACGAATCACTGACAATGACCGAACGATTTGTCAGCACATGCGGGCAGATTGGTGTGATGACGAAAACACCGGATTCCGGAGACAGGATCGGGCCACCGGCGGAAAGCGAATACGCGGTCGAACCGGTCGGCGTCGCGATGACTAATCCATCGGCGTTGAATTCCGTCAGCGCTTCTCCATTCACTTTCGCGTTCAGCCTGATCAAGCGCGGCAGATCGCCCCGGCTAATGACCGCATCGTTCAAGGCATGGACACTTAAAAGCACGCGTCTATTTGTGCGCAACTCGACGGATAACAGTGCTCGTTTGCTGTAGGAAATGCGGCCGCTGGCGATTGCATCGACGACTTCGCGATAAGCCGAAGAATTCACGGTGGTCAAAAATCCGAGCGAGCCGACATTGATGCCGAAAATCGGCTTCAGGTTTTTACTGGCCATCGCCACCACGTTCAGAATTGTTCCGTCTCCGCCCAGGACGACGATCAGATCCGAGCGTTGCGCGATCCGCGCAATCGAGCCGCTGGCTTTCTGCTTTGCAATTTTGGCCGTCTGGTTTTCAACGATCACTTTCAGCGATCGCTCTTTGAATTCTCTAATGACATCGCGCGCAAGTTTTGCGACGCCCGCCTTTTCGGTGTGGGCGATTAAACCAATCGTTTTCGTGCGCATATGAAAAATTCTCGATTGCCATCCGTGCCAGCGACCACTGACGGCGCAAGGCCGATCACCTCATGCCCGGAAGCTTCGACAAACGACACGATTTTGCCCTGCGCCTTCTCGTGCAGCGAGGTATCGCGCACGATGCCGCCGCGACCAACGTCGCTCCGTTCCAGCTCAAACTGCGGTTTGATCAATGCCAGCACCATTCCGCTCGGAGTTACCAACTGAAACGCATTCGGCAAGATCAAAGTCAGAGAGATGAATGAAACGTCGATGACACAAATGTTCGCTCCTTCACTGATGAGCGATGGCGAAATCGCGCGTGCATTTGTTTTTTCGAAAACAGTTACGCGCGGATCGTTGCGAATTTTCCAGGCAAGTTGGCCGCGACCGACATCGATCGCATAAACTTTGCGCGCGCCGCGCTGGAGCAAACAATCGGTGAATCCTCCAGTCGACGCACCAATATCCACCGCAATTTGATTGCTCACATCGATGCCGAAGAAATCCAGTGCGCCTTCCAATTTTAGTCCACCGCGGCCGACGAAACGAGGCGCGACCGCGGTCGCTATCGTCACGTTGGGGTCAACTAGGATCGAAGGCTTTTGCGCGACTTGCTCGCCGATGCGAACCTGGCCAGCCATGATCGCGCGCTGCGCCTGTTCACGGCTTGGATACAGCGCACGTTCCACCAGAGCCTGATCGAGGCGGATCTTCTTCATAGCCTGCTCATGGAGGGACGACCTCCGTGTCGTCCAGGACGCGACAGAGCGCGTCCCTCCATTTCAATCTTTTCCATCGCGCTCGTCAATGCTGCGACCGTGCGTTGCAATTGTTGTTCCGTGGTACAGAGCGGCGGCAGCAACGCGATCGTTTCCCGTATATTTCTCGTTAACAATCCGTGATCGCGCGCTCGACGGCAAACCTCGCCCGCAGTTTCCGCGTCAGCCAGTTCGATTCCAGCGACGAACCCGCACTGTCGTACTTCAGTTACGCCAGGCAATTCGCGCAATGGCTGCAGTTTGGAGCCGAGTTGCCGGATCTTCGGTTGCAAAATCGGCAGGACATTCTCCTCTCGAAAAATTGCGAGACCGGCCCGGGCCGCCGCACAACCAAGTGCATTGCCGGTATAGCTGTGTCCGTAGGCGAGCGCCCGGCCATCCGCCACCGAACCGTCGAATTGCGAGAAGATTTCTTCGGTCGTAAGCGTAATCGCCAGCGGAAGATAGCCACCGCTCAATCCTTTCCCGAGCACCATAATATCGGGCAACGCGTTCTCATGCTCGCTCGCAAACATTTTCCCGGTCCGTCCGAATCCCGTCATCACTTCATCGGCAATCATGAGCGCGCCATTCTCATTGCACCAATCGCGCACCGCCGCGGAAGTTCCATGCGGCCAGATTCGCATCCCCGCAGCGCCCTGAATCATCGGCTCGATCACCACCGCCGCGATACCGACTGCCTGTGCGCCAGAAAGTTTTTCCAATTCTTCGATTGAACCAACGCGGCGAACCGGAAATCTCCAACCTTCGTGATCGACCGAAAACATCTTCGCCGCCCCCAAGGCCGCCGCGCCCGCAGTATCGCCGTGATAACCGCTACGAAACGCGACAAACAAATTTCGTTTCTCGCCCCGCATCTGAAAAAATTGTGCGGCAATGCGCAGAGCCGCTTCAATTCCGGTCGAACCGTCATCCGAATAAAAAACGCGCGATAGAGTCTTGGGCGGAAATAATTCAACTATTTCCCGCGCCAATTCGATTGCCACCGGATTCGTGGTCCCCAGAAACGACGAATGTGCGATCCGTTCCAATTGCTCGCGAATAGCCCGATTTATCCGCGGATGATTGTGCCCATGAATATTTGTCCAGATCGACGAGTTCCCGTCGATGTATTCGCGGCCACGGCTGTCGCGCAAGAGCGCGCCGTCCCCCTCGACAATCACGATTGGTTCATGCTCCGGCGCGCACCATTCCGGCATGTTAGTGAAGGGGTGCCAAACAAACTGTTTGTCTGCGGCAATCAATTCTTCCGTCTTCCAATCAGTCATTGAATTTCCCGAACCATTTCTCGCAGCGACAAAAGTTCCTCTACCGTTGCTCGCCGGCGGCGATACTTTTTCTCGATGATTTCTTTTAACACCAGCAAATCAGCGGGCAGCGGACGATTGTGATAAGTCCATGAGTCCTCATCCGCGCGCTTCGATTGCAGGCGCCAGACGCCGCCAAAACGGGACGCGCGGACTTCGCGCTTCACCCCATCCTCTTCGCGTTCGCTCCATACATGTTGACGCGGCATGATTTCGCGCCCTTAGATTAGCGCCCTTGAAAGATGCCGCCAAACTGTTCGCTTACTTTTTCGCGGTCGTAATCGGCGGCGCCCTTCTCGCGCCTCCACTTTTTTGGACCGCTCCCCACTTCTCGGCTTTTTTTGCGAAATTCGATTTCGAAAGTTTCTTCCATCGTGCCCTCCTGATTTGCGCGGTCGCATTTCTCTGGCCACTCCTGCGCTCGCTTCGCCTCCGTTCTCTCCGCGATCTGCAATTGAATAAAAACCGGCACGCTCTGCGTGATGTCGTCGCCGGCATTTTGCTGGCCGCGGTTCCTCTATTTGTCGCTACAATCGCATTAATCGGGACCAGGATTTTTCTTTTAAAAAATGCGGTCTCGTGGAATGCGCTCAGCGCTGTTTTGGCCGGGGCCATCGTCGTTCCTCTGATAGAAGAACTTTTTTTCCGCGGATTATTTCTCGGAATTTTATTGCGCAGCTTGCGTCCGGTCGTTGCGGGTGTGATTACCTCGGCTTTTTTCGCCATCCTTCATTTTCTGAAAGCGCCAACCCGAACAAACGAGACCGTGACCTGGCTTTCCGGCTTTCATTCGATCGCAAACTCCTTCGCGCAATTTGCCGATCCAATGCTGATGCTCGCCAGCTTTACCACCTTGTTTCTCATCGGCTGGATTCTGGCCGACGCGCGCTTGCGCACACGCTCACTCTTTCTCCCGATCGGTCTCCATTCCGGCTGGATTTTTGTCGCGGGCGTCGTCGCTAAAATGACTAAACGCGAAACAATCATCCTGCCCTGGCTCGGGACTAACTTGCTGATTGGCTTGCTTCCGCTCGCATTGGGATTGATTACCTGGGCGTTGATGATTGGCTGGTTGCGTTATGCGAATCGACCGCACTCTTGAGCCGTTGCGCGCGGTCGCGTCGCTTTTTTATCCCGCGCTGTGTGCCATCTGTCATGCGTCCGTTCCCCGCGGCGATTACATTTGCCGGGATTGTCTCGATAAGGCCCCCCGCATTGTCGCGCCTTTTTGTGCAAAATGTTCCGAGCCGTTTCCCGGTGCAATCGATGGTGTGTTTACCTGTGCTAACTGCGCAAATCGAACACTGGGATTTGATGCGGCCGTGTCCGCTTATCGCAGCCGCGGGGTCGTTCGTTTTATCGTTTTGCAATTCAAGTACAATCGCCAGTTACAGCTGCGGCATCCCATCGCGGAATGGTTGGAGGAAGCGATGAATGATCCGCGCCTGCGCCCGCGGCATTTCGATCTCGTTGTCCCGGTCCCGCTTCATCCCGCGCGATTACGTGAACGCGGTTTCAATCAGGCCGAGCTTCTCGCGAAAATCCTGGCGCAAAAAATAAACATTCCACTTGGCTGCGCGCTCGAACGTATCCGCTATACCACCACCCAAACCGCGTTTGATCGGGTCGAGCGCATGGAGAATTTACGTGGCGCCTTTCGTTTACGAAAAAAGATCGGCGTGCGAGGATTGCACGTGCTTCTGCTGGACGATATCCTCACTACCGGTTCGACGTTAAGCGAATGCGCGCGAGTCTTGCGCGAAGCAGGCGCGCGCTCAGTTTACGCCGTGACCGCGGCGCGCGCATAAACCATGGCCATCTTCAAAAAACCCGCGATCAAAATTCAAGACCGCAAGAAGCGCGACATTCCGCAGGGACTTTTTCAGAAATGTCCCGGATGTGACGAAGTCATTCACGAAATCGAATTGATCCAGAACCAGCGGGTCTGCCCGCACTGCGATTATCATTTCCCGCAAACAGCCAAGGAGCGGATCGAGAGCTTGCTCGATCCCGGCAGCTTTGTGGAAATGGACGCCAATTTATACTCAGTCGATGCGCTCAGATTCCAAGGCGTGGCCACTTACAAGGACCGACTGAAAAAATATCAGGAAACCACAGGGCTGATCGATGCGGTCCTGAGTGGTTACGGAATGCTTGAAGGCGTGAAGGTCGCGATCGCGGTGATGGATTTCACTTTTCTTGCCGCCACCATGGGTTCGGTGGTGGGCGAACGCGTTACCCGCATGATCGAGTTTGCCACGGCCGAACGCATTGCAATCATCATCATCTCTGCCTCCGGCGGCGCTCGCATGTATGAAGGCATGCTCAGTCTGATGCAAATGGCTAAGACCAGCGGCGCGCTCGCCCGGCATGCCGATGCGCGCCTGCCTTACATTTCCGTGCTCACCAATCCGACCACCGCCGGCGTGATGGCGAGTTATGCCTCGCTCGGTGATATCATCATCGCCGAACCGAAAAGTATGATCGGTTTTGCCGGGCCCCGCGTGATCAAGGAAACGACGCACCAGGATTTGCCCAAAGGATTTCAAACTGCCGAATTTCTCGAGGAACACGGTTTGATCGATCAAATTGTGCATCGAAAAAAATTGCGGCCGCAGATTGCGGAATTCCTGCGCTTCTTTGCGCCGACAGTCGCGTGAATTATCGCGAAGCGCTGGCCTGGCTTTACGCCACCCAACGATTCGGAATTAAGCTCGGCTTGGAAAACATCGAGCGACTGCTGGCAGCGTTGCCAGGGAGCGGCTTGGAAACCGCCGCGCCTTGTAAAGTCATCCACGTCGCCGGCACGAATGGCAAAGGTTCCGTCTGCGCAATGATCGACGCAATCGCGCGAACCGCGGGTCATCGGACTGGCCTGTTCACCTCCCCTCACCTCGTCAGTTTTCGCGAACGCGTTCGCGTGGACGGCAAGAAGATTTCCGAAGGCGAAGTCGCTGGCGGCCTCACCGAAATTCGGGAACTAATTGGCAGTTGGGATCCGCACCCGACATTTTTTGAAATCGCGACCGCTCTGGCGTTGCAACATTTTCAAAAAACGCGCTGCGAAATTCTGGTGCTGGAAACCGGGATGGGCGGGCGCCTCGATGCCACTAACGCCGTGCAATCGTCGGTCAGCGTCATTACCCCAATCGATTTCGACCACGAGAAATGGCTCGGCCATTCCATCGATCAAATTGCGAAGGAAAAAGCAGGCATCATTAAGCCGCGCACTCCCGTTATCTCCGCACCACAGCGACCGGAAGCCGAAATAGTCATCAGGCAACGCGCTGAGGAATGTGACGCGCCTCTGCAATCTGTTAACGACCCCTGGACGAAAACGAGAATCGCGTTGCGCGGTGAACATCAAAAAATGAACGCAGCTCTCGCGATTGCTGCTCTGCAAGCGACGGATATTAAGGTTTCAGACGACGCAATCGCCCGGGGTCTCTCGTCGGTGGAATGGCCGGCGCGCTTTCAAATCTGGAATGAGCACATCGTCATCGATGGTGCGCACAATCCCGCCAGCGCCAGGACTCTTGCGCAAACCTGGCGGGAAGAGTTCGGTGACGAACACACAACTATTTTGCTCGCAATCTTGCGCGACAAAAATGCGCCGGAAATCGTTCGGGCCTTTGCACCGATCGCGACAAGGTTTGTGCTCCCGCAAATTCGCAGCGATCGCGCCCTGCCCCCGAATGAGCTTGTCGAAGTACTCTCCGCCACTACTCCGTTACTCCCCTACTCCATCACTCCATCTGTCGCCGAAGCGATCTCGGCTGGGCAGCGAACCAGCGAGCGGGTCTTGATTACCGGCTCCCTCCATTTCGCCGGTGAAGCCCTCGCGCTTTTGCGCGGTGAGTCGAGGGCCCTCGAAGAGTGCGCGCAGTGAACCCTGTGCGGGTCAGTGTTCCGATTAGCGCACGCGTCGCGCAATCGCGGACCTCTCTGATTTCCGTTCTGGGGAGCGCGGGCTCCTAGCCCGCAGCTGCCGGCAGCCTGCCGGCAACGTTCTGCAACGTTCACAACCGATTATGCTCCCGCAATAGTCTCGGGAAGCTGCCGAGACTACAGGCTGGCAGCCTGTGCTCCCCGGAAAATCGCACGCACGCTCCAGTTTCCGGGTAGCGCACGCGTCTCGCGTGTTGGCGATGACGTCTCGTCATCGCAGACTTTTCTGAAGATTGTTTCGGCGAGACGCCGAAACCAGCACGCGAGACGCGTGCGCTACCCAAACGCATTTGTCATGTCGACCGAAGTCGAGACATCTCTCGCTATTCAAAGTCAGAGATTCCTCGACTACGCTCGGAATGACAAACTAGCGAACCAGATTCGCTCGAACAATGCTTACAATGATCACGATTTGGAGGGACGGGCTCTGTCCCGTCCCTAATATTTGGGCCGACATAGAGGTCGTCCCTCCAGTTATTTGGTTTCAATCCGCGGGAACAATGGGACCGGTTTCCCAACCACGTGCCCATCCGGTAAACCGCCCCACTCCGCGTCTGCAAGCGAGAAACGTTCTTCTTTCCCGCTTAACTCAGCTTCCATCTTCCAATTCAACTGATCAAAAATTCCATGCGCCGCTTTCGGTAGTACTGGCGAAATCCAAATGGCAATGATGCGAAGAGATTCAGCGAGATGATAGAGAACCGCGTCCAGTAATTCTTCCTGCTGCTTGTCCTTCGCTAGGTTCCAGGGTGCACTAATTTCTACAAGTGCATTGCACGCAAGCGCCCTTGCCAGCGGCGCGCTTAAAGCATTCGATGGACGAAAGTCAGCGAATTTCTCTCTATAAAATGTCTGACCGGCTTTAAGTTCGTCGTCAGACCATGTTTGCAGGTGAGAGCGTACTTCACTCTCCGCCAGCGCCATAAGACCGCTCGATTTAATCGTGCCTTGTCGAAAACGGTGGATCATGTTCAGCGTTCGGTTTGCAAGATTCCCCAGCGTGTTTGCAAGGGCATGATTATAGTCTGCAACTAAAAGTCCCTCACTGAAATCGGCATCGCTGCCAGTAGCAATCTCGCCTATCAAATAATAGCGCAGCGCTTCCGCGCCATACTTCTCGATGAGGAGGTCGGGATCGACGACGTTGCCCAAACTTTTGCTCATCTTCGCGCCCGAGATATTCCACCAGCCGTGCACGAGCAGCGTCGGCATTTGATCGTCGGGAAATCCGAGGGCATGCAGCATGATCGGCCAGTAAATACCGTGGGCCGGAACCATGATGTCCTTGCCGATGACGTGTAGCGCCGGCCATTTGTCGCGGAAGGTCGCTGATTGATCGCTGATGGTTGATCGACTCGGGTCGTAGCCGATAAAGCTGATGTAGTTGGTGAGCGCGTCGAACCAGACGTAGTTGACGTAATCGCGATCGAATGGCAGCTCGATCCCCCAGCTTAGCCGTGATTTCGGACGTGAAATGCACAAATCGCCGCTTAATTTTTCAACCGCATTGAGCAGTTCGGTCTGTCGAAACGACGGGCTAACAAACGTTGGATGCGATCGCAGAAAGTTAAGCAACCATTCTTTGTGCTCGCTTAGCTTGAAATAATAATTTTCTTCTTCGCGCTGCTCGACCTCACCCCATTCCGGACCGAACTCGCCTGCTTCATTTCGATCCTTGTCCGTTAAAAATTGTTCCTGGCGAACGCTGTAGAAACCAACCTGCTTGTCTTTATAAATTTTCCCCTCGTCGAAAAGGCGCTGCAGCATTCCCTGCACACATTTCTTGTGCAGCGGATCGGTCGTCGCCGCCCAGGCATCGTAACGCACATCGAGTTTGTCCCAAAGCGCGATGAACTGTTCGGTCACTCCAGCGACAAATTGCTCCGGCGGTACGCCCTCGCGCTCGGCTGATTGCTGGACTTTCTGGCCGTGTTGATCGACGCCGGTCAGAAAAAATACGTTTTCACCCTTCAGCCGATGATAGCGAGCAATGACATCAGCCAGGATCTTTTCGTAGGCGTGACCAATATGCGGCGCTGAGTTGGTGTAATCGATCGCCGTGGTGATGAAAAACGTCTTCGCCATCGGTGCTGAACGTGATGGAACGCATCGTCACGCGCAATGCGTGATTTTCGTCCCTTGGAGGGATGCGCGCCGTCGCGTCCCTAAATTTTGGGACACGACGGCGCATGTCCCTCCAATCGTCAATGGCATGCGTGAGCGGTCTGTTTGCCGCGTGATTTAAAATGCAAAAACAAGAGCCAGGCCGCGAAAATGGCGGCAGCAACATCGAGCCAGCTGGTGTAATTCCAAATAATGTGCGCGTGCTCCACTGCGCTCGGCGGCCGCGGTCCCTGGGGAATCAAGCGCAATGCGCTGAAAATCAGATCGACGATGATTCCGGCAAGAACCATCGAGACGTAAAGAATTGCGGTAATCCAAGCCGCCGCGCGCGCTCCGTAATATTTGGCGTAAATGATGATGATCGGAATGACGATCAGGTCTGCGTAAATAAACGAAATCACGCCCCCGAAACTGATGCCATGCGACCACAGCAGGCTGGCGAGTGGAATGTTTCCGACCGAACAGACGAACGAGATCATGGCAATGATTGGACCGACCAGCGCATTCTCGATCAGTCGAACAACAGGCGGTCCGGTTTGCAGAAACAATCCTTCCCACCAATCGTGCGGCACCAGCGTCGCCAAAAACCCGGCAATCAAAAAGCCGCCGAGAATTTCTCTCCAAAGCATCGACCAATCCATGACAAAGGCGTGCGCGACGCGCGTCCATTTCCTTTCCTCGTGTTCGCCAATGGACGAACTCGCCGTGGCAAGCTCATGCTCATGCTCGCCCGCCGCGCCGGACCCAGGGGAAGGCGGGTGCTGGTGGTGGCAATGTCCGTTTTCGCGCGTTTGATTCGCGGCCCGTTGTCGAATCTGTATTTCAAGAGTTTTAGGTAAAAACAAGCGTATCAATAACCACATGATTAGGATAAGCAGTAACGCGCCCAAGAGTTCCGCGAACACAAACTGCCACCCCATCAAAACCCAGAGCACCGCCCCTAGCTCGATCACCAGATTGGTCGAGGCGAACATAAACGCCAGAGCTGGAATGAGGGCCGCCCCTTGCTGCATCGCACTCCGCGCCGCCGCAACCGCCGCATACGAACAGGAGCTGCTCGCCGCACCCAGTCCGGTCGCGAGCGAGACCGATTTCAAATTCGTCTGGCCAAACGCTCGGCTGATCTGTTCCTTGCTGACAAAAACCTGGAGGACACCGGAAATGGTAAAGCCAAGTACGAGCGCCCAGAACGTCGCCCACAGCATGGCCAGCGTATGATACAAACCCAGCCAGAGCCAGTTCATTGCGCAACCGTCGCTGCTCCGCCCTTGCATTTCCAACGGCATCGCTTACCAATTGCGCTGGCAATGGAGTTTGCCGTCCCTCGTTTGGGAAAACTGCCCTGATTGTTTTCAGCGCTGATGACTCCTGATGCGCGGCGAAGCGTCAGGAATTTTTTCATGTTCAGCTATTTGGTGGTGGCAATTGGTGGTGCGCTTGGAACGGTCGGCCGTTTCTGGCTCTCGGGTGCGATTGCGCAAAAATTCGGCGAGACATTTCCTGCGGGCACGCTGTTGGTAAACATCAGTGGCTCGCTCATTATCGGTTTTTTTGCTGCGCTCACCGGGCCCGATGGTCGCATTTGGTCGAGTCCGAGTTTCCGCCAGTTTTTCATGATCGGGGTGCTCGGGGGCTACACCACGTTTTCTTCATTCAGTTTGCAAACACTCGCCCTCGCCCGCGATGGCGAGTGGCTCTTCGCGGCGCTCAACGCGATCGGATCATTTGTGCTTTGTCTCTTCGCCGTCTGGCTCGGCGATCATCTCGCGGTGTTACTCAATCAACGTTAGCATTTTTCGATTATGGAAGTTCCACGTGATTCAATGTTGTTGCGAATTTTCATCGGCGAAAGCGATCGCTGGAATCACAAACCGCTTTACGAAGCGATTGTTTTGAAAGCGCGCGAAATGCATCTTGGCGGCGCGACCGTACTACGCGGCCCGATGGGTTTCGGGAAATCGAGTAGGATGCACACCGCAAAAATTCTGCGACTCTCGATGGATTTGCCGATCGTTATTGAGATCGTCGATAGTGAAGAAAAAATCCAATCCTTCCTGCCCGCGCTGGAAGAAATGATGAACGGCGGAATGGTTACGCTGGAGCGTGTCCAGGTGATTGAGTATCGGCACGTGGAGAGGGCAGAGTGATCATGTAGCTGTTTACGATTCCAGTGCGACCATCGCGACGGCGTGATGGTCGGTGTGACTCAGACTGATCCAGGCGGATTTGATCGCACGCTCTTTGGCGAGAGACTCCGCTCCGCCGTGTAATACCAAAAACGGTTCGCCGCTTTTTTTCTTGTGCACGTCGATATCGCGCCAGCCCATTGCTTTGCCGACGCCAGTGCCGAATGCTTTCGAGACCGCTTCCTTCGCCGCGAACCGGGCCGCGAAATGGCGCGCTGGAAATTTCATCGAGATGCAATAAGCAATCTCGCCCTCGGTGAAAACCCGCTTCATGAAACGCTCGCCAAAACGATCGAGCGAGTGCTGGATGCGCTCGATCTCGACCATGTCCACGCCGATGCCCAGCACACTCATTGAAAACTTTCCAGCGGGGCGGTGCCGCGATTTGCTTTAGCATCGCCCGGCGGAGCGGCCGATCCACCTCTTGCCTTCACCCGTTATAATTCTCCATTCGCGCGAGCATTTCACGCACGGCATTTTCCCAGCCGACAAAAATTGCGCGCGAAACAATGGCGTGCCCGATGTTGAGCTCGGTCAAATGCGGAATCCTGTGAATGAGCGCGATGTTTCGATAATTGATGCCATGGCCGGCGTTGACCTGAAGTTTTGAATCGTGCGCATGCCGCGCACATTGACACAGGCGATCCAGCTCCTGCGCCTCGACTTTTTCTGTGAACGCGTTCGCCAATTTGCCGGTGTGCAATTCGATCATTTCCACCCCCAGTCCCGTCGCGCAGTCGATCTGTTTTTCGTCGGGATCAATAAACAGACTGACGCGGATGCCATTGGCGTGGAGTCGCTGGATGGTATTAAGCAAATCCCGACGGCTGGCGATGGCATCGAGTCCGCCTTCTGTCGTCACTTCCGCGCGTTTCTCCGGAACAAGACAAACTTCATCTGGCCGAATCCGAATCGCGACGTCAAGGATTTCGGGTGTGTTGCCCATTTCAAAATTCAGTTTGGTCATGAGGTTCGCGCGCAACCGTTCCATGTCGCGATCCTGAATATGGCGTCGGTCCGCGCGCAAATGCGCGGTGATGCCGTGCGCGCCGGCGCGCTCACAAATCGAGGCCGCCGCTATCGGATCGGGCTCGGCGTTTTTTGAATCGGGCATGGTGGCGTAGCGCGCCTGACGCAGCGTCGCGATGTGGTCGATATTAACTCCGAGGCGCAAGGTACCCATTCTTCGAAATCAGAGCAGAAGCCACGCGTAGAGCAAGCAGATGGAGCCGGCGCGCCCTCGCGCTGGAAACCAAGGATGTCAAAAGCACGTTCAGCGATTTTCCTTGACCGGCCCGCAAGTGGATCGGCTGTATCACCGCGTCTGAAACCGAGGAGACATCTAGCGCACGCCGATTCATTTCGCGATAATCCGATTGTCTTCCTCACAACGTGCACGGCGAAACGACGGGAACTTCTTGCGCGCGGCGAAGTCCACGAACTTCTCCGTGGCATCTGGGAGCGTTCGGCCAAGCATGATGGCTGGTGGGTGGGCCATTACATCTTGATGCCAGATCATCTGCATTTATTCGCGCGGCCGGAAATCGATGCTGATCCGATGGCCAATTGGGTGCAGATGTGGAAAAGCGTCAGTTCGCGACGCATTGCAGCAGTCTCGGCGCTAATGCCGCCAATTTGGCAGGCTGATTATTTCGATCGGTACTTACGCTCAGCAGAGAGCTACTCCGCGAAATGGCAGTATGTCGCGGATAACGCTGTGCGCGCTGGACTCGTTAGCGATGTGGAAGTGTGGCCCTATCGCGGGACAATTCACGAGTTGATGTTCTAAATGCAGCCGGTGCGCGCTCGCGTCCGGACGATTCGAAGGGCCGACATCTATTCTCCGGCTGGAGGGCCAGCCGGCTCCAAAAGAATGCAAAAAATCCTAAATTTTTCGCGCGGAATTTAAAACTCAACCGTCTAGGCTTTGATCGCACCAATTGATGTGGAGCGTACGCATGATTGGTGTTGCGCTGGCGTTTCTTGCGCCTTGGATTATCGCGCTGGCTGCGGCTATCGGCATCGTCCGCGGCGTCCGCCGCTCCCGCCGGCATCGAGAGAATTAGGAACACAGGCCACCGGCCTGGGCGCCAAGCGGACATTCTGTCCGCTTTTCCTTGCGCCAAACAGCGGAGTGCAACTCCGCTGGGCGCACAGACCAGGAGGTCTGTGTTCCGGCAGTCGACGACAGGCCCTTCTTGCTCGAAACATTCAAGCATCGTAAAATGAGTTGGCGCTTATGCGCACGGAGGAAATCCCGATGAGTATTCAACCTTTCAGCCGAACTAATCGCGCAGTGCAATCGCTCCCAAAACATCTGCTGCAATTCGCAGTCGATCAACGCTACGAAGAATACACCCCGGTCGATCACGCGGTCTGGCGTTTCATCATGCGCCAGAACATTTTTTTCCTGAAGGAATACGCCCACAAAGTCTATTTTCAGGGGTTGCTCGATACCGGCATTTCGTTCGAGCGGATTCCGCGGATCGATGAGATGAACCAGATTCTCGGGACGATCGATTGGGGCGCGGTGGCAGTAGACGGATTTATTCCGCCGGCCGCGTTCATGGAATTTCAGGCTTACAAAGTTCTCGTGATCGCGTGCGACATGCGTCAGATCCATCACATCGAATACACGCCCGCGCCCGATATCGTGCACGAGGCGGCCGGGCACGCGCCGATTATTGTCGATCGCGAGTACTCAAATTATTTGCAGCGTTTCGGTGAAGTGGGCGCGAAAGCAATGCAATCGCGCCGGGATTTCGAACTTTACCAGGCGATCCGGCATCTCTCGATTTTGAAGGAACTGCCAAACTCTGATCCAAAGGAAGTTGAGGCAGCGACTCGCGAAGTGGAGCGCCGACAGAAGAATTTGGGCGAGCCATCCGAAATGGCGCTGCTTTCCCGCTTACATTGGTGGACGGTCGAGTATGGGCTGATCGGCACTCTGGACAAACCAAAGATCTACGGCGCCGGCTTGCTCTCTTCTATTGGCGAATCGGTTTCATGTCTGGAAGCGAATGTGAAAAAAAATCCGTACTCGGTTGATGCCCAGAACACGCCTTTCGATATCACCACGCGTCAGCCACAACTTTTCGTCTCTCGTGATTTCAATCATCTGCGTGAGGTGCTCGAAGAATTTGCCAGCACGATGGCTTATCAGGTTGGCGGCCTTGAGGGCATCAACAAGGCGATCGAGTGCAATAACATCGCGACCTGCGAATACTCATCGGGATTGCAGGTGAGCGGCACTTTTACCGAGGTCTTGACGGCCAGCGAGGAGTGCGCCAATCGCCCGCGTGCGCTTCCAATATATCTACGCACCACTGGACCAACTGCGCTCGCGTTTCAAAATAAGGAATTGGCTGGGCACGGAAAGGATCGGCACGCAGAAGGATTTGGCGCGCCAATTGGTCGCTGGCGAAATATTCATGCCGCGCCCGAAAATCTTTCTAACGACCAACTGCACAGCATCGGCATTGTCGAAGGAAAAAAAGCGACAATCGGGTTTGAAAGCTGCGTCACGGTGTCAGGTCGGGTCGAAAAAATTCTCCGGCAGGATGGCAAGCTGCTTGTGATCACATTTTCTAATTGTACCGTGAAACATGGCGAGCGGGTCTTGTTCGATCCGGCGTGGGGCGAATTCGATATGGCTGTCGGAGAAAAGATCAGCTCGGTCTACAATGGCGCCGCGGACAAGGACGCGTTTCTTGAAGTCGCGCTGGTACCGAAGGAGCGAACGATCAAAGCGCCGTCCGACACCAGGCGAAAGAAGCTGGAAAACCTGTATCAACAAGTGCGGGATATTCGCGAGCGCAAGGTCGGTTACGAGCGACTGGGTGAGATTTGGGAAACGCAGCAGGCGCAGCATCCCGACGACTGGTTGCTCTCGATGGAGATTTTCGAAATTCTCGACGAGGTCGGGCAGCAACCGGAGCTAAAGGAACGCGTCGCCAAATTCCTCAAGCAGGTTGCCTTAACCAACAAAGACAAACAGACCCTGGTCGATTGGGGCTTTCGTCTGGTGGAATATCATAAGATGCCGGAATACCGCGCTATCCACGAGCGTGCCTCCACCGCGCATTGACGCGCTCCCTTTAACTTCTGTCATCCTGAGCGCAGCGAAGGACCTCGCAACGTTCGTTGGCGTGTTCGACACATGTGAGGTCCCTCGTCGTCGTCGCGGCTCGGGATGACAAGTATGGCAACGCGGGTTCGCACCGCCGCGGCTACAACGATCATTGTGATGAAGACGAATCTCCTTCGTCCTTTTTCCCCGCCATTCCCTCGGTTAGCCTTTTTCCTTCATCCAGGACTTTCACCACCGCAGTTTGCGCCCGCTCGCGATGTTTCCCTGTTTCGCGGTGTAACTGATCGATCGCACGATCCAAGGCTGCTTTAATCGTCGCGGCCGTTCCACCTTTTTCGTACTCACGCACCAGCACGCCTTCTAGCCGCGTCACGACTGCGTCCACCGTATAATTGGGATTGACCTTTCGATCTTGCAGTTCGTCTCTGATCGGACTGTAGGCATCGAGAACCTCTTCACTATGCGCGCCCCAGCGCAAGACCCGGTAAAAAAACGATCCTTCTCGTTCCCCTTTGCTGACTAGATCAATCATCGCCGCCACTACTGACACGGGCATGAGAGCGAAATCGCGCAAATTGCCGATGAACATTTTGAGCTCGAAGACGAGCACATCGCGCCAAAATCGCCAGCGCTCATCAGTCGTTTTCTGCGTATCCGGAAGAGTCGAAGTCATTCCACATTTTCCCTCAACCTTTCGTCTCGGTCACTGCTCCATTTTGATCGCAACGGACAACTGGTAACAGATAACCCGCAGCATTGCTCCGCCCGCGCTTCCTTACTCCGTCCGCAAGGCAACCATCGGGTTGACTCGCGTCGCGCGGCGCGCAGGAACAAAGCACGATCCCGCGGCTACCAACGTAAGCATTCCGGCGACCGCGAAATAAATGTTGGGATCGAGTGCGTTCACCTTGAACAGAATGTTTGCCAAGGCCGCCGCGCCGACGACTCCAAGGAGGAGCGCAGCAGCGCCGCTGCCGAGAAGAAGACCGATGGCCAGTTGCCACGCACCCTGACTCATCACCATCCGAAAAATTCTTGCGGCATCGGCCCCTAACGCCATGCGGATACCGAATTCCTGCGTCCTCTGATTAACGGAAAAGCTCATCACTCCGTAAAGACCGACAGCGGCGAGGACGAACGCGACTACTCCGAAGATCGCGAACAGCGTGGCGATGATGCGATTCCCACCGAGCGCTTCGGCATGCAGTCTTCCCGGTGTCCCCCCAAAGTAGGTCGGCAGATTGGAATCGAGTTCCGCTACTGCTTTGCCAAGCGGTGTTGCCAGAGTCTCGGCACGCTGGCCGGGATGTGGACGAACAACGATCGTGACGAATTGTGGTGCGGGGGTGCTTCCGAGCAGCGGAATATAAAAACCGCTGTTATCGGTCTGCGTATTGAACGGGCCTTGCATCAGCGTGTCGGGCACGACGCCGACAATTGTTCGCCACGGACGCGGCTGAGCCGGGTCGAAAATCCGCACCCGACGCCCAATTGCACTTTCGCGACCGAAATATTTGTGCGCGAAGCTGGCATTCACAATCGCCACCGGCTGTTTCTCGTCGTTGTCGTCAATTGTGAAGTCGCGACCTTCCAGCACTTTGAGGCCGAGCGCCGTGAAGTAACCATCGGAGACGGCTTCGAAATTGCCCTGTGGGCGGTCCCGCTCGGTCACATAATTTTGGCCATCAACCTCATACTTGCCGAAGCCACCAAAGGTCAGTCGGAAACGGTCACTCATCGCCGCGCTCTCGAAGCCGGGATTGGAGTGAAGAGAGCGCAAAGCGCGCTTGAAGAATTCCACCCGCGCCTGCGGCGTTGGATAATCCCCTTCCATTAATCCCATGCGAGCGCAGTAAACGCCGTTCTCGTCATAGCCGTAATTCAGAGTGATTTGATTACGAATGGATTTAATTTGAAGCGATGCCGCGATGAGCAAGGCGGCAGTCAGTGCAATCTGTCCCACCACCAGAATCCGGGTGATGATGTTAACCATGCGGCTGCTGTTGCCGCGCCCGCCTTCCTTCATCATGGCGGCTGCGTTCGTCCGGGAGCTAACGAGGGCTGGGACTAAGCCCGAAAGAAGGGTTGCGACGATGACGATCAGGAGCGTGAATACGAGAGCAGGTGCGTCGATTTTGAACACCACCCAGTAGGCCGGCGGCTGCGACAAACCTTTAGTCGCACGAACCAGCATATCGACTCCCCAAAACGCCATCAACACGCCTACGATTGCGCCCGACGCTGCGACAATGAAACTTTCGGTTAACATTTGCCGAACCAGCCGCCAGCGGGTGGCCCCCAGCGCGCCTCGTATTGCCAATTCTCTGGCGCGCAAGGCCGCGCGCCCGAATTGCATGTTCATGACGTTGACACATGCGATGAGCAAGACGACTAGCACTGCCACGAGCATGCCAAACACCGTTTGTCGCAGTTGCGGACCGGTAAAGGCATTCAAAAGCGGCAGCACACTGGCTGAAACCAATTGTTTGTTCGTCTTCGGATTATCCGCCGCCATCCGTTTGGCCAGCCCGACAAACTCGGCGTTCGCCTGGTCGATGGTCACGCCGGGCTTTAATCGACCCATCACTTGCGGACCGAGTCCGTCGGGATCGCCCCGCGGTTTGACCGGAAATTCATTATAAAGCGGCACCCACAGCTCCTCATTGTTCGGGAACTCAAAATTCGGCGGCATCACGCCGATGATGGTGGCAGACTTGCCGTTAATTCGAATTGCCTGACCGACAATCTTCGGGTCACTACCAAAATCGCGCTGCCATATTTTATGACCTAAGATCGTGACTTTCTCCGCGCCGGCCTTGTTGTCTTCCGCGGTAAAGTCGCGTCCCAGGACCGGCGAGACTGCGATGATCTTGAAAAAGTCTTCGGTCACATAAGCGCCGGTGTAACGCTGCGGATTGCCGCGATAACTGACGTTAATGGTCGAGCCGTTGAGATAACCCGCCATCAAGGCGAACGATTGCTGAGCGGCACGCATGTCTTCGTAATCTTGTGAGGACGGGACATTGCCGTTGCCGAAATTATTGTTTTGTGCGCTCGCTTGGGGATCGATCAAACCCACATTCATCAGTTGTTCCGGATGTGGAAAAGAAAATCCACGAAGCACCAAGGCATTGACGACCGTGAATGTTGTCGTAACGCCGCCGATGCCCAATGCCAGCACAAGCACGGCCAGGATGCAGAATGATCTTTCTTTAGTCAGAACACGGAATCCAACGCGGATATCTTGCAGAAGCGATTCAAACATGAGTGTTACCTCCCTCGTGGCAAAGCCATCCTAGGCTGTCGGGCCGACGCCGAAAGCTTTCGGGGTTGATTGTAAAAGCAGGGCGAACAAAACATCTGAAAATAAAAAACCGGCGTGACCAAGGCACCGGACGCCGTCTCTCCTGCAGGCAGCATGCCACAAGTGCTGCCTATCGGTAAGCTGTATGGGGTCAATAGGTTAGCGCCCGACGGTTCTGATGCGAGCGAGTGCAGCATCACGCTTCTGGGATTTTCACCTCCCGGTTTTGGGATGACGCGCATCTAGAGCTGAGATGCACACAGACACCCGATCAGATTCAAACTCGCGCGAAAAAATTACCCGAATTGCCATCAACCTCTGGCGCGGTCCCCTCACAGCGTGCCAGCGGTATTTGAAAGAGTGATGTTCTCGATCATCACCGCGGGCGGCTGATTGATAGCGAAAGTCACGGCACTCAGCGACATCGACAGCGGACATCATTTGTTCGCGTGGCCATTCACCGGTAACAGCATTCCAGATATCGGTATCGGTCGACGCCGGGTAAATGTTGAGCATTCGCACTTTGCGCGAACGAAGTTCTTCACGAATTGCCGTAGACAATCCTTCGAGGGCAAACTTGCTGCCGCAATACGCGCTCCAGTTTGGATAAGCGGTTTTCGCGGCGATGGACAAAATATTGACGATGCTCGAGCCGGGTGGCATTCGCGGCGCAAAATGTTGAATCAGGAAAAAAGGCGCGGTTACGTTTACGCCGATGGTTTGCTCCCATTCCTGACGCGTGATTTCGGCAAATGGTTTTACCACGGCAACGCCGGCATTGTTGACCAACAGATCAATCGGCTTATGCCCGACCTCGGCGACCAGGTCGTCGATGCCGCGAAAGTTGGCGAGATCGTGGATCAATTTTGCCGTTTTTCCGCCGCTCTTTTCCACCGCCCGGCAGGTTTCGGCCAACGCAACGGTGTCGCGCCCATGCAGCAACAGCATTACGTCAGCCGATGCCAGCTTCATCGCGATGGCGCGGCCGATGCCGCGGCTGGCGCCAGTGATGAGGTAACGTTTCATCTTCTTCCGGGAGCGAGAGCGCTAAAAAGCTTCGTCTTTGAAGTGACGCTGCCCTTTCATCGCCTTGCCGTACTCATCCTTACTTAGGATGTTTTCATCCAGCTGCCTATCGATTCGGCAAAAATTCTTGAACCACGCTTCGATCCGTTCTTTGCTCTGCATCACCTCGTCAGTGAGATAATTTGCATCGATGTTGATGCAAATCGCGCCGACAACACCGAATTCTTTCCGCACAATTGGGATGGTCGTGCATTTGAATTTTCGGCCCCCGATGTTGAGCTCGTAGTTGAGTTTGTCTTCGTTTGCCAGCTGCCGCTTTTTCAAGTCAATCAACAAATTCGTCGTGCCATCGCGCAAATGGCGACCGGTGACATTATTTTCGAGCACAATAAGTGAGTGCGATGGATCAGCCAGATTGTGCAATAGGATCTCGATCCCGGTGTTCGGAAAAGATTTCCCAATCAGTCTAACGATTCGCACGTAATTTTCGAGATACTCATTCGTATCGTCGACGATTCGCTTACCGTCGTACTTCTCGAATAGCCGGGCATATTCTTTTTGCTCAGTGGGCTCGAGCTTTTCACGCACGTTGTTCTGTTCGCCAATGAAGATAAGCTGACGCGCCGCGGTATAGTCGTTGTTCTTCAGAAAGTAATGCATGCCGAGGCGAAAATTGTTCAGATTGAACTCGCCGAAGTTTTCGCGTGTCACGCTGTAAGGATAGAAGTCGTACTCCTCGAGCTTGCGACCGTACTTGCGTCGTTCCTTGTATTTCCCCCAGAGAAAACCAGCGGCCAGGAGGACGAGCGAGGCGATGATCGACGCGATGACATTAACCGTCACGTCGCCGCTGAGTCCTTTGATCATATGCGTTCAGAAGGTAGAGCGAGCTCAGCTTTGTTGAAAGCCCTTAGACCGGCCTGCAGGCGGCGGGTTGCATGCTCTTATTGGAGGGACTCGCCGCGGCGAGTCCTGGACGCACAGAAGTGCGTCCCTCCGTGCAAGTTGGCTGGGCTACACCCTGCGCAAAGTAAAACGATTGTTATCAGTTTCCCATAATCGCAAACGCAAGAGGCGCTGTTGAAGGGCGTCATCGATTCTGGGCCAAAGCGCGCGCACAATATTTTCGCCCGTGGATGGCCGATCGCGAAATTCCTCGGTCTCGAGGTCCAGGTGCTTATCACGCCATGGGGCGAGCGACTGTTTCAGAGCGTTGCGCAGTTCCTCAAAATTCGCCAGCGCGCCCGAACGCTCGTCGTACTTGTCGCCAATTGTCGCCTCTGCTACGTAGCGATGGCCGTGTCCGCGCGGGTTGTTGCATTTCCCAAACAGCTCCGCGTTCTTGGCGTCGGAAAAAGAAGGCACGTGCAAACGATGTGCAGCGCTAAACGCTTCACGCATTCCCAGGAACACTTCGCCATCGCTCCAAGCTTCCGCAAAAAAATCATCGCGTTCATGCACCCGAACGCGGGATAATGGCACCTTGCCTGAGCCACTTTGAAGAATAAAGCGTGATAACGATTCGGTCGTGATCGGTTTCCCGCGCAACGCATCAATATCGCGATTCAAGTTTTTGTGATCGAGTTGGGTTCGGAATAGGCGAATCAATGAGGAAATTTCCTCCTCCGTCCCGAGTGCTGGTTCCGGCGGAATTGAGTCGGCGCTAAGAGTAAGTCGGGCTCGATAATTGTGACCGTGCTCCCCGGTGGAAATACCGAACAATTTTTCATTCTCAGCGTCGCTTAGATGCGGAGAAATCGTTCGGCGTGCCGCGGAGAAATCGAACCAGTAATTGGCTTCAATGGCTCCATCAGCATAAGCGGTTGCACTGTGCTCCGGAGTTTCCCGCAGGTGCACCGCGACAAGCCTTGCCGGATCGCCGCCAAAAAGCGGCGCGACATCATCAAGAAGCTGCTGACAAATATTCTCCGCGGTCGGAACCTTGTCCCGGAAGGCGGGATTATCTTCGTTCAAAAAGCGATGGTCGTAGCGATCGTGAATGATTTGACCAGCGCGTTCCTTAATTTCGCTGATGTTGATCAGCATTCCAGTAATAGGATCGGGCTGACCGCTGAATACAAAGTAAGCCACATAGTTGCGGCCGGTGCCGTAAGGCGCGGCGCTTTCTATACCGAAAAGCCTGCGGTTCTCTTCCGCGGAAAATTTCGGGGAAAACAATCGGCGCGAAGCGGAGAATTCGACGCGTTTGCTGACAGTAAGGAGCATAAAAGAGCAAACATGCTGCCGGTGATCGTGCAAGGATCGGTGTCGGAACACAGGCATTCTTGCCCGTGCGCCCAGCGGAGATTTTCTCCGCTGTTTCTTTGTTCAAATTTCTGCTGTTCGTTCAGATTCAGCGGAGTGCAACTCCGCTGGGCGCACAGACTTGGAAGTCTATGTTCCGACCAGGAGTGAGAGGAACTCGGAACGTGTGCGCGCGTCCTCTTTGAAAGTGCCAAGCAAGCAGGACGTTTTCATGACCGAGTTTTGCTTCTCGACGCCGCGCATCATCATACAAAGATGCTTCGCCTCGACGACTACGCCGACTCCAGCGGGACGCAGCGTTTTCATCAAGGCATCGGCGATTTGCACGGTGAGATTCTCCTGAATTTGCAGACGCCGCGCGAACACATCGACCAACCGGGCGACTTTAGATAGACCAATTACCTTGCCGTTCGGAATGTAGGCGACATGAGCACGTCCTATGAACGGCAAGAGATGATGTTCGCACATCGAGTAAAGCTCGATGTCTTTGACCAGAATGATCTCGCTTGCATCGGACTCGAAGATCGCGCCATTAACCACATCATCGAGGCTTTGGCGATAACCATTCGTCAAAAACTCGAAGGCTCGCGCTGCGCGAGTCGGCGTCCTTAACAATCCCTCCCGATTCGGATCTTCGCCAATAGCCTGAAGCAATTCCAGAAACGATTGCTCCATGCTCGCTCGCTTGGCCGCGCCGCATCGCGGAATATTGCGAATGCGGCGCTCGGCTGCTTCCAGCTCGGTCTCGTTGTTCTGCACAATCACTAATCGAGCCAGCTCAGCGGGTATTTCTCATCATCAAGCGCAACGGCCGCCTCGGTCAGCTCGAGCGTGTGCTGCGTATCGAACATAACCGCGAGTTCCTCTGTGCGCTGGGCGTTCTTGCTCGCCATGATCGTGCCCGGATGCGGTCCGTGCGGGATTCCGCGCGGATGCAGCGTGATCGAGGCAGGTTCGATTCCGCGACGCGACCCGAAATTTCCGCGCACGTAAAACAAAACTTCGTCGGCTTCGACGTTATCGTGGACCCACGGAATTTTAACGGCCTCGGGGTGCGTATCGAGCAAGCGCGGAGCGAAAGTACAAACGACGTAGCCGCGGATTTCAAATGTTTGATGAATGGGCGGCGGTTGATGCACTGTTCCGGTAATAGGCTCAAAGTCCTGAGCGTTAAAAGTGAAGGGGTAGACGTAGCCGTCCCAACCAACCACGTCGAACGGATTATGCGCCATGGTCACACACGTCCAGCGGGGTCCATCTTTCACCAGAATCTCGGTGTCCCCTTCCTGGTCGATCGGATTCAGTTGGGTCGGTCCGTGAAAGTCGCGTTCGGAATAAGGCGAGCCCATTTTAATCTGACCCTCACTGTTCAGATAGCGTTTCGGAATCCGGACCGGTCCGGATGATTCGAGAATAAGATAATCCTCCTCTTCAACCTTATCCGGCACCAGCCGGTATGTGATTCCCCGAGGAACGACGATGTAATCTTCCGCGCGATAACGTTGTTTGCCGAAAACCGTCTCGAGCGTGCCGCCACCTTTGAAAACGAAAATGATTTCGTCGGCACCGCCATTTTTGTAATACTCGAATTTTCCGTACAGCTTTTCCGGCCGGGCCCGCCACGCTGTCATGTCCTGGTTGAACAGAATCGGGATGCGTCCGCTGTAGAGATCGCCGCGACGCGGAATGTTCGCGGTCTTTAAATGGTGATGACGCAGCGGACTATCCGCCGCTTTCTTCAGCTCTTCACATTTCAGGAGTTTAACGCTCCGCACACGCGTAGGCGGACGCAGATGATACATGATGGAATAGGCTTCGTTGAATCCCTCCGTCGTAATGACGTGTTCGTAGGCGATGCCTTCGTTCTTGTAGGTCGGCGCCGCGCCATTGCGATGAAACCAAATGTGATGTTTTCGTGGAATCTGACCGAGTCTTTGATAAAATGGCATGTCTTCCTTCCTTTAGGTTGTCATCCTGAGCGCAGTCGAAGAATCTCTCGACATTCGCAAGCGAAACGAGGCCAGAGAATAGTTAGAGATGTTTCGGTCCGAGCCGGACTGGCGTTTTCGCTCAACATGACAGTATTGGTTACAAATTGCCCCGCCGCTCCTGTTCTTTTTCAAGCGCCTCGAACAGGGCTTTAAAATTGCCTTTGCCGAAACTCTTCGCGCCCTTGCGCTGAATGATTTCAAAGAAGAGCGTCGGCCGATCCTCCACTGGCTTGGTAAATATTTGCAGCAGATACCCCTCATCGTCGCGATCGACCAAAATGCCGAGTCGCTTTAACGGCTCCAGGTCTTCATCGATGTGGCCTACGCGGTCCGGCAACTCGTCGTAGTAGGTTGAGGGAATATTCAAGAACTCGATCCCGCGCTTCTGAATGTCGGTCACGGTTTTGACGATGTCCTTGGTCGCGATGGCCACGTGTTGCACGCCTTCGCCGTTGTAAAAATCCAGATATTCCTCCACCTGCGATTTCTTTTTGCCTTCGGCCGGCTCATTGATCGGAAATTTCACGAAACCATTTCCGTTACTCATCACCTTGCTCATCAACGCCGAGTATTCGGTCGAGATATCCTTATCATCGAAGGTCAGAATATTTCGGAACCCCATCACGTCCTCATAAAATTTCACCCATGGATTCATTTGGTTCCAACCGACGTTGCCCACGCAATGATCGCAATAAAGCAATCCTGTTTCAGAGGGATTATAATTCGATTCCCATTTCTCGAACCCGGGCATGAAAACGCCGCTGTAATCATCGCGCTCGATGAAAAGATGAACGGTATCGCCGTAGGTGTGAATACCGCTCACGACCAATTGCCCATCGCCATCGGTCAGAGTCATCGGTTCAAGGAAGCTCTTGCCTCCGCGGCTGGTAGTTTCCTGCCAGGCGGAGGTGGCGTCTTTCACCTTCAATGCGATCGCTTTCACCCCGTCACCATGCCTGGCAACGTGTTCCGCGATCGGATTGTCGGGACGCAGCGCCGTGGTTAAAACGAAGGTCAGTTGGTTTTGCCGAATGGCATAGCTGGCCCGCTCCTTGGTGCCGGTTTCAGGCCCGGAATAAGCCAAGCTTTGGAAACCAAAAGCGGTCTTGTAAAAATGCGCGGCCTGCTTGGCGTTGCCGACGTAAAACTCGATGTAATCGGTGCCCTGAAGCGGCAAAAAATCTGTCTCGGCGGTGGCTGCTTTCTTGGGGGCGACAATGGTGCTTGGCATGCGAGTCCTTCTGGTTAATTGATTAACCCAAAAATATAAGATCGACAATGGCGCGCTGCAAGGATGGGGACAGCGGAGAAGCGCGATTGTAGCGCCAGGTGTGTCGCCTGCGAAACCGATAACCGCAGCCGACACGGCTGCCTCCACAGTTCTATTTTGGCGCGGGCGAGGCGGCGAGTTTTTGGAAGCGCGGATCGTTCCGAAGCGAGTCGAACATGGGATCGAGACGGAGTAGCGCGGGAGTAAGCGGCGATGGCGACGCGATCGGGCTGAAGTACGGTATCGAAAGTAGTTTCTGTAAAGCGTCGATGGCACGATCGGGCTCACCCACGCCAGCTGCTACTCGTGCAAAAAACTCGAGCAGATTAGGACCCAACTGAGCGTCCTTCTCGATCGGATTCGCAGCGACGGCGCGTTCGGCCAGAGTCAGCGCGGCGGTTTTGTCGCCGAGAGCCATATCGGTCAGCGCGAGATCTCCCATTAGCCTAAAATTGTCCGGCTGTTCTTTGAGAAAAGATTCCTGTTCGCTGCGCACCTGTCGCCAAGTTTCCTGGGCAGCCGAGTGGTCGCCCGCGACTTCTTGCGCCCACCCTAACCAAAACTGCTGTTCGGGATTGATGTAACCTATCGTTGGATCAGGCTTGGCCCATACTTCCTTTAACCGAGGAATGATTTCTGCCGAGCGGCGCTCAAGGATCGCTTCGTAAGCTTTTATTCTCAAGGTAAGACGGTCCTGCGCAGCAAAGTGAAGTGGAGTGAGGAGCGACGCAGCACGCGGAAGGTCGCCCTCGGCTTGTGCGATAGCTGCTTTGTTCGCCAGGGTATCAACGTCGTCCGGTATGATATCGAGGACCTGATCAAGCGTTCGCAACGCTTCGGGGAAATGGCGGCGCGCAATATAGTTAACCGCGCTCTCTGTTAGAGCGTAAACGCTACGCGGATCGAGGCGCTCGGCCTCGGCAAAGTACGACTGGCTTCGGTCCCATGCGCCCTGTCTCCGTGCGACATAGCCCAGCGATTCAGGAATCCGGCTGCTATTCGGCAGAAGCTGACGTGCTTGTTCAAAGTAACGCACCGCCGTGTCGTACTCCTTCAGGCATGCGTAGTGGTACCATCCCCTGGCCAGCAGCGCTTCGCCCAGATTGGGCTCAAGAGTGACCGCGGTTTCTGCGGCCTGGCGTGCCTCTTCGCGCAGGGCGACCGTTGGTTCAAGGTTCGCGGTGATGTAGCCACGCGAATCCACGATTGAAAGCAGCGCCCAACTTAGGGCAAACTTCGGATCCAACCGCACCGCTTCTCGAAAATATTTCTGTGCAGCAATGGAGTTGGCTGCACTTATGGCTGAGGATCTCAGCGTATAAGCGAGACCACGCAGGTAGGCGTCGTAAGCCTCAGGATTATCCGTCGGTTTGGCGGCGATGACCTCTTTTTCCCGACCCGTCAGTTTCGCCTGCAGTTGCCCGGCGATGGTTCTTGCGACTTCACTCTCCACCGAAAAAATGTCGGTCAATTTGCGATCAAAGGTATCGGCCCAAAGATGAGAATCATTGGCTGCTTTGATAAGCTGGACGTTCACGCGCACGGCGTCGCCGTTCTTCTGCACGCTGCCTTCCACGATGTGGGCCACTCCAAGTTGTCTGGCGATCTCGGACAAGTTTTCGGGCGCGCTTTTGTAATGCTGCGTCGATGTTCGCGAGATCACCTTCAGATCGGCGATCTTCGATAAGCGGGTGAGAATCTCATCCTGGATTCCATCGGCAAAGTAGGCATTGGCTTTGTCTTCGCTGAGATTTTCGAAAGGAAGGACTGCGATGCTCTTCTCCGCAACGCTCGATCCCGGTTTCGTCGATTGTTTTGAGACAATGACGAACGCGGCGATGATCCCGGCTAGCAGTAGGAGTGCAGTTGCGATGATAGTCCATCGCATCCGCGCTCGTCGCCTCTTAAGAGCCTGGAACTTCCTTGGCAACTGCGGATTGCCAACGCCATCCCCGTAGAGATTGACTACGCCAAGACGCACGCCGTGTTTCACTTCACATTCGCCTAAGTCATGCAGGAGCCGCTGCCAATGACCGTATTGTTCCAAGTCTTCCGCCACATGTTTGGAAAGCAGGATGTGTCCGGCATCGCCGCAATCCATCACCCGCTGCGCAATGTTGATTCCGGCGCCCGCGATATTAGCCTGTTCATTTAGGTCAGTTACTTCGTTAACCGGGCCGCTGTGAATGCCCATTCGGACGCGAGGCTGGGGATGGCTCTTGAGCGCCTGAGCGATCTCCATCGCACATAGAACTGGCGCCTCTGGGTTATTACGAAACACTAACGCGCCACCATCACCTGTAGGTAGACGTAGAAGCTTACCTTCTGCTTCAGCCAGCCCGACCTGCTCAGTGCCACGGACTATCTCCTTTAGTTTCTGCAGTTGTTCGCTCTGCTCGTTGATGAGTAACTTCGAGTAGCCGACAATGTCGATGAACAGAACGTGCCCTATTTCGAACTTCACCTCCGAGGAAGACTCGGTTGGCCGGGGATTTCCTTCCATCTTAAGCTTGGCAGGTGTGGTGCTATTCCAATCCAATCTTTTTCAAAATAGCCTGGAAGCGCGGCTCGTTCCGCACGGGATCGTAAATCCGATCAATCTTTAGATACCAACACGCGCTATCCTGCTGCTCGCAAGCTTTTTCCAGCCAATCCAAACATTTTTCCTTTTGGCCAAGTCCAAGATAGATCGTCGCGAACGCTGTTGGACTGACGTATTGCCGTTTCGCCAGGTCTTCGAGTTCGCGCAAGGCCTGCTCGGCTTTCGTTCGATCTCCGGAGATCGCATAAGCGTAACCGAGGAATCCTTGATACCACGCACCGGGATCCGGAGCTTTGGATTTTTGCAATTCCGCGATGGCGCCGGCCGTGTCGCCTTTTTTAAGGAAAGAGAGGCCTAACAAAACGTGGCTGATCGCTGAATTCGGATCCATCGCCAGCGTCTTTCTGGCTTGCGCGATCGCGTCGTCGTATTGACGCGCCCAATACTGGTAGAAGCTCAAACTCATTTGAAAAAACGGGTTCAACGGATCGAGCTCGACCGCTTTCTTGGTCTTGGCAATCGCCTCGTCGAATCGGCCAAGGCCGTTCACAGTCCAGGCTTGTAACTCGTAGGCGAATGCCAGATTCGGATTTAGTTCCAGCGCGCGATCGAATTCTTTCAGACCATTCCGCCAGTCGTAATCGGCGACGAGTGCAAGCGCGAGCGACATATGCGCTTCCGCCAGCTCCGGATCGAGCGCCAGCGCCTTTTCTGCAAATTCCTTTTCCTTTGCGATAGCCTCTCTTTCCGGCATCACCACGCTTCCCATGTACGCGTAGTTGTCAGCCAGTCCGCAGTAGGCTAACGCGTAGTCGGGATCGAGTTTCAGCGCCTCATCGTAATAACGGATCGCATTATTCCAGCCAGCCTGCGTGTACTTAGCGAACTCGTAACGGCCCAAAAGATAGAGGCGGTGAGCTTCCGGATTTTCGGTTGGCTTCTTTGATAATACGCGCGCCGCTTCGGTGCCAAGCTGTACTTGCAAAGCTTGCACGACTTGCTCGGCCACGTTGCTCTGAAAATTAAGAATGTCCTTTACGTCACCGTCATAATCCTTCGACCACAGATGATAACCGTCGCTCACATTGATGAGCTGTGCGGTCACGCGCAGTTTCTCGCCGGCTTTGCGGACGCTTCCCTCCAGCACCGTACTGACATGCAACTCATTGCCGACTTTTCGAAAAATGTCCTCTTCGGTTTTGCCCTTGAACGCGAAGCAAGACGTTCGCCCTGGCACGCGCAGCCCCGGCACCGTGGCCAACGCGTTGATAAGTTCCTCCGTCATGCCGTCACTCAGGTATTCGTCATTTTTGTCTCCGCTCATGTTTACGAAAGGCAATACCGCAATGCTTTTCTCCGGGACCACCGAACCGGCAGGAGGTGGCTGAATCGCCGTTTTCTTCTCCGCAGATAGTGCGTCTTGTAACGCATCTGTGACCTTCTTGGTGACTTCGCTTTTAATGGCGTCAGCGATAGACGGAGGGGATGGGATGGCGGGAACCTGAGGTGATGATGCCACTTGGCTTTTTCCGAGCGACCGCATGATCGCCGGCGCGAAAATCACTGAGACAATGGCAAGCGCGAGGAGTAACACCGCGACAATGAAGACCGCTCGGGCGAGCCGAGAGAGTGCCTTGCGCGCCTCTACTCCGGAGCCAGGGATGCGTCCGCGCACTTTCCCGATTCGCGTCGGTGGCGTGGGATTGCCAATTGTCTCGGCATAAAGATTAACTAACGAGACAATAACTCCGTGTTTCACTTCCACGTCCCCCAATTCGTGAAGATACGGCTGCCAACGACGTTGTTGCGCAAGATCGTCAGCGACGCGTTTACTAACAAGAATATGGCCGGCATCCCCGCAATCCATCACTCGCTGCGCGATGTTGATGCCTACGCCGGCGACGTTTTCGCGCTCGTTTGCATCCTTCACGTGATGGACCGGGCCGCTGTGGATGCCCATTCTCACTGGCAGACTTGGCTGCGCGCGTAAGGCATGACTGATCTCCAAGGCGCATTCGGCTGGCTCTTCCACTGACCCGGTGAAAACCAGCGCCATGCCATCGCCGGTGGGCAAAATAGTGAGCTTTCCTGCAGCCTCGGCCTCGCGCGCCGCTTCGGTGTTGCGGACAATCCGATTTAGCTCGTGAAGCGCTTCTGATTGTTCGTCGGTCAGTAGCTTGGAGTAACCGACGATGTCCATGAAGAGCACATGCGCGATCTCCAGGCGCATCTTCGCCTTCTGCTCGTCAGCCATGAAGCGCAACTCTACGGGCTGAGCACAACCCTCTCTAGCGTATTCTTTCGGCGGGAGCGAAACGACGATTTGGTCGGAGGAGGATTCATTGGAGTCTCCCGTAGTCGGTCGTTGCTTGCGTCAACAACGGAAGATCAGGGTCGGCATTTTTCCAAAGCGCGAAGAAATCCTGGTAGGCACTATGCGCTTTGGCTTTGTCACCTTGCAAAGCATAGGCACGAGCCAAACCGAGGTGCGCTAACGCGCCGATTAGCTCGTTAAAGACGACGCCACGATGATCCAGAATCTTCTGGAACTCAGTGGCTGCTGCGGATCCATTCTTTGCCGCCAGGTATGCCTCGCCGCGCACGTAAACAGGATAAAGCGCGGGTGCAAAAGCGGCCTGGTTCGGGACACCTAGTTCGTACGGAGCTGCGATTTCGAGTGCTTTGATCGCTGCGGCAAAATCCTTTCGCACCAGTGTGAGCTGGGCGCGTAGGGTGGGAAGATAGTTGAATTGCACCTCCGTGTCTTCGGGAAAGCGCTTTGCTAAATCATCCGTCAGCTTCTGCGCCTCAGCGGTCTCGCCGTCCAAGGCAAACGCCAATGCAGCTCCGAACTGCACGTCACGTCCGTTCGAGAGTTCCAGCGCGGCACTCGCGAAGCGTTTTGCATCAGCGGAATTTCCGAGTAGTGCTTCGCGCAAGGCGGCATCAGCCGAGTAACCGGCCGCCGTTTCTTTTTGACCGGCCTGCTCAGCCAAAGCGATGGCCCGGTCGGAAAATTCACGCGATTTTTCGAGCGAGCCGAAGTAGGAGGCCGTCCCTGCCTGGTAGTATAGCAGCAAATCCTCCAAACCGGGTTTGCCCACGGCCCAGTTTGCTGCCTCGGCCATCCCGGCAGCGTCACCCTTCACGAACGCGAGCAGATACAACGACCAATGTAAGTAAGCTGAGTCTGCGTTCTTCGTCTTTGCGTCGTTGGCTGCCGCTTGGGCTTCGTCGAAATGATTGAGATACATGTACCCGGCGACGACATTCCCGTAATGAATGCCGCCCGCCGGATCCAAACGCACGGCCTCCTGCTCCTGCGCGAGCGCGCGATCGTACTGACCTAGCTGGAACAAGACGCAACCGAGATTGTTGAACACGCCATAATCGCGCGGATAAGTCCGTTCCCATTGCTCATAGATCGGAAGCGCTTTCTCCAGGTTGCCAGAACCCCAGGAATAATAGGCCGAATCAATGTGAAATCTCTCCGCTTCACTCGCCTTGTCGTGCAATGAAAAAGCCTTTTGGAAAGCATCTGCCGCTAACGCCATTTCCGCGAGGTTGGAATAGACTTCTCCCAGCGTAGCGTAGGCGTTTGCAAACTTTGGATCGATCTCTATCGCTCGTTGAAAAAAACTGAGCGCGGCTGCGTTATCGCCGCGGCCGACGAGGGCTTTCATCCCGAGGCTATAAGCTTGCAAGGCTTCGAGAGAAGTGGTGGTCGCCTGCTCCAGGGGAGTGTCGAATTTTTGTAACGTGCTGAGTGATTCACCCAGCTTCTCACGCAGCTTCGTCGCGCCACGACTCAGCGCATCCAGGACCTTTTCTTTCGCGGACGCTTGAACTTGTTCTTCGGCAATGGTGGCGCCGGAAACGCTATTGACCGCGCGAACGCCGACGACGTATTGCGTTCCAAGACTTGCAATTGATCCCGCGATGAACGCCTTGCTCCTAATTCGCTGACAAAGCTCGCGCGCGATCTCCGGAGTCAGCTTGGTTTCAATGGATCGGCCCATCAGACTCAGGGTCTGGGTTATTTGCGTGTCGGGCACGAGACTTAGGAAAGGAGATTGTTCGAGCTGAACCGCCAACCCCTGCCGCAAGGTGGCGTCGAAAACCTGGTCGCCGGTGGAATTCGCAAAGTCCGCGAGCAAGACGGTGTCTTTCTCGGTAAGAGGTCGGCTTTGACGCAAACGATAATAAACGCCGCCGCCAATTAACAGGAGGATGAGCAGCACGGTGACCGAAACCGTGGAGAGCTTCGTCCGGCGAACCGCTTTCGCTTTACGAAGCTTCTGCGGCATCGCCGAATTACCTATTTCATCGTAGTAGAGATTAACCAGAGATACTTTGTGGCCATGTTTCACTTCGCATTCGCCTAACGAGTGCAGGTAACGCTGCCACCGCGGATAATGTTCCAGGTCATCGGCCACATGTTTCGACAGCAGGATGTGACCAGCATCGCCGCAATCCATGACCCGTTGCGCGGTGTTAATGCCGGCGCCCGCAATGTTCGCCTGTTCGTTGAGATCGGTAACTTCGTTGACCGGGCCGCTATGGATGCCCATGCGGACGTTCAGTTCAGGATGAGCTTTCAGCGCTTTCGCAATTTCAAGCGCGCACAACACCGGTGCTTCAGGTGTGGTTCGAAAGACCAACGCGCCGCCGTCGCCGGTTGGCAACCGCAGCAACTTTCCCTCCGCTTCCGCTTTCTTGAACTGCTCGGTTCCGCGGACGATCGCTTTTAGCGTTTCAAGCTGCTCACTTTGCTCGTGAATGTTGAGCTTCGAATAACCAACGATGTCGATAAACAAGACGTGGCCGATCTCGAACTTCAGTTCTGAAGGGAATTCTGAAGACATGCCGCTCGTAATCTACTTCTCCTGACAGAGTTTCTCGAAGCGCGGATCGCCTCGGAGATTGTCCCAATCGGGATCGAGTCGGAGTAAGGTGCGAGTGAGCGGTGGGCCGAAAAGACCGCCTTCGTAGGATACTTGCCGCAAGTGCGACAAGACGCCGAGAGCGCCGTCCTTGTCGCCGAAGTACGCCAAGATTCGCGCCTTTGTTTCTTGATAGAAAGGCTGAGTGCGGGCGTCGTTGCGCTGCAAGGAGATCGCCTTGTCGATCGCTTGCAGAGCGGCGTCGCGCTCTCCAGTACGGAGCGCCTTCTCGGTTAAACCATCGAGTTCCTCTTCCTGACCGATGTCGGCACAAAACGCGATGATCTCTGCGTCGTAGTTTTGTTTCAGCGAGGTGAGGATAACAGAGGTATCGAGCCCGCCGGAGTACGCGAGAACAATTTTCACGGATGTTTGATGTTCGATCTTTGATGTTTGATTTCCAGCCAAAGATTGGGTGAGTTAGCAGTCAATCGGCTTGACCCTCACCTTAATCCTCTCCCACAGGAAGAGGAGGACGCGCAGAACAAGGGATCAATCGCCGAAACTGATCTCGACGTCACGGGCGGTCTGAACCATCTCGCCATTGGGCGGGACCAGCCGCAAGCGATTGACCGCGTCGGCGATGGGAACGTGGCGGACCTGATAGTTTTGATAGCTGACCATCGATCCGAAGTGTCCTTCGTTGACTAGCTGCACTGCTTTCACTCCGAATCGGGTGCCGAGAATTCGATCGAGCGTCGTCGGCGCGCCACCGCGTTGCAAATGACCAAGCACACAGGTGCGGGTTTCTTTCCCGGTGCGCGCCGCAATCTCATGCGCCACGATGTCGCCGATTCCGCCCAGGCGAAACTCGCCTTCTTTCGTTTCGCGTTTTACCTGCTGTCCATCCTTTGGACGCGCGCCTTCTGCGACAACGACCAGCGAACTCAGATCCCCAGCGGTATCACGCGCGCGAATGGCGTCGGCCACTCTGTCGAAATCGAATGGAATTTCCGGAATCAGGATGACATCAGCGCCACCCGCGATCCCACCGTGCAGAGCGATCCAACCGGCGTGTCGCCCCATTACTTCCACCACCATGGCGCGCTTATGGCTCGTGGCGGTGGTATGGAGACGATCGAGCGCGTCCATCACCGCCGCCACCGCGGAATCGAAACCGAAGGTCATGGCCGTGGCTTCAAGATCGTTGTCGATCGTCTTCGGCACGCCGACGCAATTGATTCCAGCCTCTTGCAACTGCAAGGCGGTCGTCATGGAGCCATCGCCGCCAACGATGACGAGTGCTTCGACGCGTGCTTCATTTAGAACTTTGCGCGCTTTCTCGATGACATCCGCTGCTACCACAGCACGATCTCCCGCGCCAATCTTGGCAACGAAGTGTCCGCGATTGGTGGTACCGATGAGCGTTCCACCCAGTGCCATGATATTTTCGGTGCACTTGCGATCCAGGATAGTGAAATCACCCGGCGGCAATAACCCTTCGAAGCCATCGCGGAATCCAAGCACTTCCCAACCAAGTTTATCGGCCGCGAGCGCGGCACCACGCAAGACCGCATTGAGCCCGGGACAATCGCCGCCGCTGGTAAGAATACCAATCCGCGTTTTCATCCGCGGAAAGGTTACAGCATCTTTTTCGGATCGACCAGTCGACCGGCAGCGGCCCATTGATCGTAAAGTTGCCAACCCTGGCGGACGAGCCGCTCGCCATCACCAAATCGATCGTTGCTACCAAGAATTACGACGATGAGGTGGCGTGGAAAAATGGTGGCGTTGTCGCCATTCTTGATTACTTCGGCGGCGCGATTAGCCGAAAGAATGAGGCACTCACCAGCACGAGCGGTCTGGCCGGTTTTGACGCCATCGATTCCGTTGGTGCCGAGCAGATCGTTGGTTGTTTTGAGAAGGGCATGCATTTGTTTGCCACCGCGGTTGAAGGAAATTTCGCGCTCCTTTTGCGAAACATAAAAACGAAAGCTCGCCTTGTTCATCGCATAACGGGTGAGTCGCGCGAGATCGATTGCAGTGGAATATGGCATCGGTCGTTCCTTGTAATCGAACCCACTGGGATTAACAAACCGCGTCCGGTCCATCCCGAGTTGTTTAGCCAGCGCATTCATTTGCGCTACGAAGACGGTAGCCGCGGTGATCTTTGAATTCGATTCTGCCGGCGCGGCCGATTCCAACGTTTCACCGACGCGAATGGCAAGTGCATTGGCAGCAAGATTGTCCGATTGCACCAGTGCCGCGTAGAGCAAATCGCGCAATGAAACGACGTCACCGGCCTGCCAACCCACTTCGTTTTTTTCGACGCCGACAAACGCACCCTGGGAGATGGTTGCCAGCTGGCCGAGATCGCCACCTTTCTTTTCAGCCCAATCCAGGATGACGCAGGCCGTCGCCACCTTGGTCAAACTGGCGATTTGACGCTTTTCGCGAGCGTTTTGCTCGATCAAAACATAGCCGGTTTGCGAATCGACAACGAGATAGGATGGCGGAACCTGCCCTGCGGCCGCCCGTTGCGGCACGGCGCAAATTACGCAAATCGCAAACGCGACGAGAAGGAATTTAGTAGTAGAAGCCACGCCCGGAAGAAACCGGCAGCACCTTAACCAGCACAACTCGAATTACAATGTGAATCCCGCTCGCCTGGTCGAATTACTCCGGAAGACTGACGTTGCCGCGCGCACCATAATGATACGGATTCGTGCTTAATGTCAGATAGACTCGCTCGGCCGAATTTTGCAGATCGAAGTGCAAAGCACGACCAAGCCCGCTTGCGCGAACGGTTCCGTGTCTTCCCTGAAGCTCACTGCCGCCATACATGTCAAACTCGTAGACGACCGAACCGCTCTTAACATCCGTGACGCGGACATGGAGTGCGAGAACCGATTGGCCGACGCCGAATGACCCTAAAAAGAACCGGCCCACTGGACTGCCGCCATCGACAATATCGAATTCGCCATCAACCAGCCAGCCGATACGGGGTGTTTCGCCGGGTCTGAGAATCCGAGCCGGCGCGATTTTTTCCAATTGTTCCTTGAGATCCTCCGCAAACTCGACCGGCGCGAGAGCCTTCCGGATCGGCATCTCGCCGTCAGTTTGCGCCTGGTCGCCTGTAAATTTCGCGGTATCCACACAGAATGGCCGAATGTAAATTGCATGCGGATTGTAGGCGCCAACACCGCAATTGGCGGTGATCATGCGCACGTGCGGTCCGAAATCCTTTGTGTCCGTGGGAGCAGCGACACCGGATCCGCCGACCCGGCTTTTTGTAACGTACATGTCTGCGCAAGAACAGAGCAACAAGCTGGAAGCAATAGCGATAAGAGATTTCATAATTTTTCGGGCGACCGTCTGCTCTTCCCCAAGAGCCGGGCGGATCGCGTGGCTTCGGTAATGCAACTATCGTGCCGCACGCGAGGTAAAAATGCCATCTCCTAAACACTTGCGAGGGGTTACTGAAGCTTATCGTTCGGCATAGACACCTTTCCGGTCCCGTGGAGCTAAGATCGGCCAACCCGCCTTTGATCGCGACTACGGCTGGGCCTAGTTGCTGCGCACGGACGGCGGTTCGCTACGAGCGCGACTAACAAGCAGGCGCATGATCAAGTACGTCGCAATAGCGCTGGGAATTGCGAGAAATAATGACCCGAGCAGTAAAGGCCAGCCAACGCGCACAAACCCCGGCCAGGTCATAAGATCGTGAAAAGATAAATGGTGAAAGGCTGCGCGATGTTGCGGCCGGCCGTGAAGAACTCTCATGCCGATCCGGTATTGCCAGAAGTAAATCGCTGGCATCAGAGGCAGGAATATGTCGTGCAAGGTGACGGCGATCGCCGCTGCGATCTTGTTGGACTTAAATATCCACGCTACCCCGATGGAAAGCAGCGTTTTCAAACTCCAAAGCGGGGTAAATCCAAAGAAAATTCCGATGGCCGAACCGAGGGCGATAGAATGGGGTGTATCCGCGATCGTCATCAGGGTCACGTGATGCGCCGCCAGCCAGGCCTTTAGACGAGCCAGCGGGCTGGGTAACGGCGGACCTTCGCGCGATCTCGGTTCTTCCACGCGATATCCTAGCTCAAAACAATTCCGCCGTCTGCGGAGGCAACGAAACGAGCTGACCCAAAGCCTTGCGCAGCCGAAGGGCCGCGTGAGGCGCATAATCGCGAGCATTGTTGTTAAAGATGACGTGTACCTCTTTCGCGTCGCGAGCCAATCGCTTGCTTCGCACGGCGACGTCGTCGATCTCGGCGTCTGAGTAATTGTAGTTAAACCGCGCAGCTACCGTCCTACCGGTAATATACGCGCGCGAATCGCGTCCGTGCAGGCGAAGATATGCGGTATCCGAATTAGTAATCGCGTTAAGCTCACTCGGCATAATCGTGAAATGCTTTTCTGCAGGCGCATCGACATTCACAAAAATTGCGTTTCGTTCCCGGAGAAAATCGAGTGTTTTCTCACGCTGCTCCTCTTCTACCCAGTTTCGGTTTCGCAATTCAACCGCGACCCGAAAGTCGCCTGTCAATTGCAGCACGTTTTCAAGCTCATTGAGTTTATGTTTGCGCGGCGAAAAGGCCGGCGACAACTGCAGCAACAAGACACCCAGTTTTTCTGCACGACGAAGGATTTCCAGGGAAGGCGCAAAAGCCCGCAGCACTTCGTCCATCGTCGCGGTGGTGAGTCCAACTTTCGCGTTCCTCTCTAATCGCAATCTCTTTTGCAGTGCCGGGGGTAGAAGCTTCGCGGGGGTAGAATGATGTGAGAGCAATTGATGCAGCTTAATATTGAAGACAAAGTCTTGCGGAGTGACATCACACCATCGGCGCACTAGGGTCGGTTCAGGCACGGAATAGAAGGTGGAATTGACTTCCACCAAAGTGAAATACTGCGCGTACCAACTGAGCCGATCTGCCGGGCGCATCTTTTTTGGATACCAAAACTCGACGAACCCCGGGTCCGACCAGCTGGCGGTGCCAACAAAGATTTTTCCAGTGGCCATCGAGTCATTCTGCTCGAGCTGAAGAATGTTCTCAATCTTCCTTCGAGTAGGAGATGTTTTTGTTTGCGCTTCAAACGCCGATCTGAGATAGTGAATCAACGACGCGGGGTGGAGCAGCCTGGTAGCTCGTCAGGCTCATAACCTGAAGGCCGCGGGTTCAAATCCCGCCCCCGCAACCAATTTTCAGGCGAAGTTTGGCGGTCAAACGAAGCTTGCCGTGACCGATCAGCTGCGCAAAATTGCCGCGCCAATTTCAAATCGCGATCCAGCGTAGCTCAGTGGTAGAGCGGTCGGCTGTTAACCGATTGGTCGTAGGTTCGAATCCTACCGCTGGAGCCAAAATTGGATATATGATGACAACCGACGCGTCGGAGCGCTCCTGGTTTGTTTATGTCCTCCATAACCCGGATGGAAAAATTTACGTCGGCCAAACCGACAACGTACTGATCGGTTGTATCAACATAACGATCCGACCCACACCCTGACCCGAACGACGAAGCGGTTTCGCGGACCCTGGCAGCTGGTCTGCTCCGAAGCCGCGACATCCCGCTGTGCTGCGTCAAGTCGCGAAAAAGCACTAAAGTCTGGCCAAGGTAGAGCTTGGCTTAAGCGCCATCTCGGCTGTTAATCCGCCTCAGGCGGATCGTAGGTTCGAATCCTACATCTGGAGTAAGTCACGTGATTTCAGCCTCTTGGGTGACGGGATAGCCCGTGAAGCCGCCTCAAAAAAGGCTGTCTCGAGGGCGGCCCGCGGCATCACTTATGCTTTTATACGTATCATGTTTTTCATTATCATCAGCGGTGCCCTCACCCTCAGCTCTGCTGTAACGTTGGCCGTCCTGGCCTCCAGAGCGCCAGAGGCTTACGAGACTGAGCACGGTCTGCAAGTGATTCGCCGAATCCCAAAGCAGCGCTCGACCGAAAGAGTGACCGGTGCCTTGGCGCAGGCGCGCTAAGCAGGTTTGAAACCTAGAGGTCCAAGGCTCCTTCGGCAAAAGCCGGTTTCCTATTGTAACGAGGAAACCGCCGACGCCCGCGGTTGAATTAAAGTTTCCTTCGACACTTCCATCTGCAGGGAGCGCCCCAGAAATTCCAACAGCACGCGGACGCGTTCCGAAGCGGGAAGCAACTGCGTGACGAGAACCTCCAGCCCTTGCAACGGCCCGTGCGCAATTTGCACTTCCTGGCCGACCTTGATTTCTGGATCGAGCGTGACCAACTCTTCGGCTTCCATCCTTTGGCGCAAAGCATCGATGGTTGCTGAATCAATTGTCGCCAGTCGATCTCCGAACTGAAGAAGACCGCGGACGCCGGGGGCATGCTCAACTCGACGCCGTTCAGTAACATAATCGAACTGCGCGAAAAAATAGCCCGGAAACATTGCTTCCACGAACCAGACCGCGCCCCTCTTGGTCAATTTCCGCATCCGTAGACGCGGAGCGAAACAGGTAATCTGATATTGCTTTCGTAGACCAATAGCGGCGAAGTGCTCGCGCTTGGTCTGGGCTCGAAGGCAAAACCAAAATGGCCGGTCGGTCGGGAAAATTTGCGGTTGAGACTTCGACATTCGCGCGCCTGGTTTCTCCTCAACCCCTACCAAGAAGCGCGATTTTTTCAACTATAGCCTGTCCGATGGAATCGGGCTCAAGCTAGAATCGGCCGGAGGACGCAATGTCGCGTTACTTGTGACCGCGCGATTGGACCACCGAAAGAGCAAATAATGACGTAGCACCACAGCAGCAGTGAAAATTGGCTGCGACTCTGCCACGGCCGATCCGGCATGCCGAAAATGCTTGCCCTCGCGGCTACGAATCGCCACCAAGCGAGTGTAGACGTGCCAGTCCAGAACCTGCGAGGATCCGGTTCACGAAAGTTCCCGATTTCGTACCCTGTTTTCGCTTCTTCTTTCGCGTTAGGGCGCGATCAAGTTCCAGCTAGCCGGCAGGCTTGGACCAAAGGCGCCGCCGACAAAAACACTGTTGTTGAGGTACCACACGGCCGTTTGCTGCATCGCGGAGTTGTAGAGCGCATAATCGGGCTTGCCGTCCCTGTTGAAGTCGGCCGTTCCGATCACATTCCAGTTAGCTGGAAGAGTTGGACCAAAGGCGCCACCGACTAACGTGGGGCCGGACAAATACCAGATTGCCGTTTGGTGGGTGCTGGAATTGAAAATCAGATAATCGGGTTTGCCGTCACCATCGAAGTCTGCCACACCGACCACTCTCCAGTTAATCGGCAGAGTTGGTCCCAAGTCACCGTCGACAAAAGCATTGTTATTAAGGTACCAAATCGCGGTTTGCCGGGTAGCGGGAGAATACAGCACATAATCGGGCTTACCGTCCGCGTTGAAATCGCCCACTCCTACAAGGTCCCAACCGTTAGGAAGAGTCGGGCCGAAGGCGCCGCTAACAAAGGTCGTTCCAGACAAATACCAGATTGCCGTTTGGTGGCTGATAGAGTTGAAAAGCAGGTAATCGGGCCTGCCGTCACCATCGAAGTCTGCCACACCGGCCACTTGCCAGTTAGCTGGAAGAGTTGGACCAAAGCCGCCGCCGACAAAAACGTTGTTATTTAGATACCAAACCGCAGACTGGTGTGTAACAGCATTGAATAGCACATAATCTCGCTTGCCATCCTGATTGAAATCATACGCCGCTGGCGGCTCAAAGGCCAGTCCACCGACCGCAGGTGGCGACGCAAAAGTGCTCTGAGTTCCCCCGGGCGTAATTTTTACAATATCACACGTGGGGCACTCACCAACGAACAAATTCCCATCGCGAGCGAAAGCGAGAGACTGAGGAGCATTTAGGCCTGCTTTAAAAGTAGTTTGCGTTCCGTTAGGAGCAAATTTGAATACTGAGCCGCTCCCTGAGTCCGCCTCGTAAAGGTTACCAGAGCTATCAAAAGCAAGGTCTTTCGGCAGAAAGAGACCGCTCGCAAAGGTGCTTATCGCCCCAGCCGGCGTAAACTTTACGATCGAGCCGGTCCCGGCTGTACCCGCGCCTCTTCGGGTCACGAAAAGATTGCCGTCCGTCGCGAAAGCCATAGCAACCAAGTCATTGAACCCAGGACCGACAAAGGTCGTTTTTGCGCCGGATGGAGTGTATTTGAAGATTGAGCCGCTAAGCCCGTCAATCGCGAAAAGATTGCCCGCTGCATCGAACGCGATGTCGCCCGGATTGATGCCTGTGGCAAAATCGGTGATCGTGCTCCCGTTGGGCGGGATCTTCGAAATAGAGCTGTTGGCGGGATTGGAGGCAAATAGATTTCCCTGGTTGTCGAAAGCCAGCCAATCAGGTTGAAAAGTCGTCATGGAACCAGAAATAAAAACCGACTGAGTTCCCGCGGTATCAAACTTGTAGATCTTTGCATCACTGAGGCCACCATCATAAAGGTCGCCAGGCGCAGCTTGAGTCGAATAGCAAGCGGCCGCCGTGAATAGTAAGAACGCTAGCAGTATTTTAATTAGGCTCTGTTTCATAAATACGTAGAAAACTCCGATAGTATTCTAAATAAGGATGATTCGGAAATCGAGATTATTTTACTCTAAAGTAGCAGAATCTCTCAATGGTAAAATCGTTTGAGTAAGTGGGCCGGCGATTACTGTTTGTGATTCTGTGACTGGATTCGCAGCGAAACGGCTTCCTGGCCAAACTAACAAATATTGGGAAGCTTGGATCGGGAAGAACAAGCGCGCTAGTTAAGGCGAGAATTTAATCCCAAAAGACAAACCCGAGCAGGGTTTTCGGCCCTGCCCGGGTCTTGATAGTCGAAAGGTTGTTTAAACGTTTCTGAACTTCGCGCGAAACGCTGCGATTCCCATCAGGCCTGCGCCGAGCAGAACCAGCGTCATCCCGCCATCAGGAACTCCGACTGTGGTATTCGCAGAGAAGGAGAAGGTGTCATGAGGATGGCCACCCGCGTTCTGCGATGTAAACGCCCACGTACCCGGCGTGGCATCAAATCCTGCCGGGCCCGTGATGATTCCCGTTCCACTGACCGAAAGGAAGGTTGCGCTGCGCGATACCACCGTTGAAGAAAGAAGATTGAAGGTGAATCCACCCACACTCCATAATCCGTTGGTTATTGTTGAGGGATCGAAGGTGTAGGAAGCCATCACGACAGGAGTGCCAACGGCGAAGCCGGCAAAGCTTCCACTATTTCCGCCCAACACTATTACGTCACTGAAAGTAGCAGCTACTGGCTGTTGCTAACGAGGGGGTATTGAAATTGGCGGTGCCGGCGATATTCAAAATGCCGGTAATTGGTGTCGCTTGAGCTGAGAGAGCAAAGCCGCCCGCAATAACCATTGCGGCGAGGCCTGCCAAGAGAGTTTTAATAAGTTTCATATTCACGTGAGTTTCCTTCCGTGCGTCTTCCACGCACCGAGGGTAGTAGCAATGGGCGTGCCAAGATTTAGACGATCGTCGTAATTATCTCGCTGCCAGGTATTTGGGTTGCGAAGAAAAATTCAGCCCGTTCGCGAATAAGCGTGGAGTGTAAATAACTCCGACATTTGACTCATTCACCCGCCGGTCCACGTATCTAAGTGGCTGAGCCCGAGCAATCTGTCGCTTTGGTTATCGTCATTAGACAATCCGACGCTTGCCAGGGTTTGCCTAACGCTTTTGATCCGCCGTCTTATCCAGCTCAACCATAGCGTCTTTCACCTGCTTAGCGAGGTCGTCCGGAATGCCGGCCACCAGCGCTCGATCAAGAATCCTTTTGGCCTCAGCCTTGTGCCCTAACTGAAGATGCGCCATCCCCAACATAAAAAGTGATTTTCCTTCCAGCGGCTTCTTCGCTTCACTTTCCTGAAAAAATTGCACCGCCCGCGCATATTCTTTCCGCTGGAAACTTAGAACGCCCAATGTTCTGGCCAGGTCCGGATCGTCGGCCAGGCTGCGCCTTGCCTTCGTCGCTAGCTCGTAGGCTTTGCCCGCGTTAGCCGGTTCGTTCGCGTAAATCGAAGCGAGCCGTTTTTGCGCCGGAGCAAAATCAGGCCATTTCTGAAGGATGCTGTTGTAGATCCCACCGGCTTCCGCCGTATCCCCTTTTTGCAATCGGATGGCTGCTTTTGCCATCAACGCCGGCACGTAATCCGGCTGCGCACCTAATGCCTTCATCACCTCATTCTCCGCGCCAGGGGAGATCGCATCGTCCGAATCCAAAGCGACCATTGTCAGAAAAAGCGCTGCCTCTCCTCTTTCAGGAGCGGCGGGCGGTCCATTCGCGACGCGTCGCATCCCTTCCTGCGCCTCGTTCATCTTACCAGTGCTGTAAGCTGCCCAGGCAAAGTCGCGCGTCAGTGCCAAATCATCGGGCAAACCGCGGCTACTTTCCTGCAAAAGGCTGTAGGCCCACGGAAAATTTCCAGCCTGGTACGCAATACGACCCGCAGTCGCGGTGACGTGTGCGTCCGCTGGCGCCAGTTCGCGCGCCCTTTTGGCATACTGCAGCGCCTTGGCATTACTTTTAAGAGGTCCTGCATTCAATTGCGCCAGCGACAGCACCGCTTCCAGTAACTTCGGGTTGGCCTGGAGCGCCTTCTCGTAGGCCTGAGCCGCCTTATCGGCTGTGCCCGCTTTTGCGTAAGCCGCGCCCAGTCGCATCAAGGCGACGGGATCGTTAGATTTATCCTTTACAGATTTTTCCAGATCCGGGATCGACAAATCACCGCCTTGCGAAAGCAGCGCCAGGCGGCTTTTTGCTTCATCCTTGCCCGGAAAATCGCCTGAAGCTGTAACCGCCTTTTCTAAGGCAGCGCGGGCCTCATCCAATCGGCCCATCATGTAGTTTGCCATTCCAAGGTGGAATTGAATCTCACCATTTCCAGGCGACTTGGAGGCACTTTGCTCTAATAGCTCCGCCGCCTCCTGGTATTTGCCTTGACGATACAATACCCAACCAAGGGTATCTTGGACGCTCGGTTCGGCCGGAGCCAGCTCGTACGCCTTACGGGCAAGTTCACCCGCTCGATCGAGATTGTTGAGCTTCTCGCTATAGATATAGGCCAGGTTATTCAATGCTGGAGTAAAGTTTGGGTTCAAAGCTAGGACCTTTTCGTAATTGTCGCGTGCTTTGGCGAAATCCCCCATTCGCTCATAAATTATTCCAGAGGTTAGAAGTGCCGGGGAGTATTGCGGATTCTTCCCCAGAACTGTTTCCAGTTCCTTCAATGCCTCGGGAAGCTTGTTAGCCTCTACATAAATGGCGACCAGAAGATTGTAGGCGGCTGCTAGATTAGGATCGAGCTCAATTGCTTTCCTAAGCGCGGCTTCGGCTGCCGCAAAATTCTTCTCTATCACATAGCTTCTGCCGTGGATGAAATAAGCAGGGGCGGATTTCGGCTCTTTTTGCAGGAGCGCATCCGCCCGCTGATGGACAGCGGAAAATGCCCTGGCTTCAAGGTCGAGATCCGCCAATTGATCAATCGCGACCACATTTTCTGGACTAAGCTTGAGCGCCGTTTCGAATGCTTCGCGCGATTCATCGTTCTTCTTTTGTTTCCTTAAAATCATTCCCAGAACCAGGTACGATTGCGAATCTTGCGGCGTTTGCTTTATGTGCTCGCGAATTAGAGAAGCCGCCTCTTCTGAACGGCCCACTGCCAGATAGGCATCGACCAGAAGCATTCTGACTTGGATCACATCCGGCCGGAGCCGCAATGCTGCTTCCAGCGGCGCGATGGCAGATTGCGGATCGCCGGCGCGAAGACGTACTTGGGCCAGGAGGACAATAGCTTCGACGTACTTGGGCGCGATCTTAATCGCTTGCTCCAGTTCGTTTATCGCTTGAGGCTCGTTCCGGCCCTGAACGTAGGCGAGCGCAAGCTGATACTTAATCAATGGGTTGTTTTCGAATGATTTCTCAGCGCGCTCAAGTATCTCGGTTCCCTGTTTGATGTCGCCCTTGCCTAATAGGGCCTGCGCCTGGATCACTCGCGCTTCGATGTTATCGGGATCCCGACTGAAAACATTTTGGAGCAGCGCTGCTACTTCATCGTACTTCTTATCCGATTGCGCGACCCTCGCCTGAAGAATCCATGCTCCGATGAAATCGCGCGCCTGCTTAGTGAGATCTTGAAGGTAACTTTTTGCTTCTTCCGTGTTACCTGTCTGCATTTTGAATTCGGCATAAGTTAATCGCTCTCGAGATCGAACCGGGCAGAGGTCCGCCGCGGCTTTAAGTTCTTGCCCGGCTCGCGCGTTATCTTTCTTGGTTAGCGATACCTGGGCCAGTCCGATGTGCGCCTGCATGCATTTCGGATCAAGGGACAGTGCGTGATTCAGTGCCACTTCGGCGTTGGCCAAGTCTCCTTTACGGAGCGCCAACGCTGCGTTAGCTACTTCAACGTAAGGGTTGTCGTGCTGCGGGAATTTCCGGAGCTCCTGTTCTGCCGCCTGGTTTTGCTCCGGAGTAACGGATGTCTCCGCCAGTATGGCCAGAGCCGGTCCGCTAGCGGGGGCTTGCTTCAAAATCTCGGTCGCTTCCTTGAACGCCTCATTCGCCTGGCCTACCTGGAGATAAACCAGGGCAAGCTTGTAGCGATTGTCCAAATCCTCGGGCGCGAGCTCGCGCGCTTTCAAGAGAAACGCTGCCGCCCGCAGGGGAACGCCTTCGTCCGCCCACATCGCCCCGCAACGAGCGTAGGCGACAGCATTGCCTGAATCAATCTGCAAGACCTTTAAATATTCAATCTTGGCTTGGTCATACTCCCCGGCTTTGAAGTAGCGCTCTGCTCGCGCAAGGTAACTGGACTTCTTCATCTCAGAGGTGCAACTAGATGTAACCAGCACCATCACCAGGATTGCGATTAAGCGGAGGATTTGAATGGGTGATTTATACATTTCTTGTTACCTATTGAGACTATCGCCCACCACTTACTCGCGCAAAATCCCGAGCTTTTCCATCAACTCATATAAAGTTGGCCTGCTTATTCCCAGCTCCGCCGCCGCCGAACTAATCCGGCCAAGGTTGCGTTTCAACGCACGCTGGACCATTTCCCGCTCCACGTTTTCGCGCGCTTCTTTTAACGTGGTTGAAGAGGAAAAACCTAGTCCGGTCGATAGCTCGAGGTCTTTCTCGGTAATTCGTTTGCTATCTGCCATAATGACCGCACGCTTGATCCGATTCTGCAACTCCCGGACATTTCCCGGCCAGGGATGGCGATTAATTGCCCGCAAAGCCTCCGGCACAAAAGCGATGTTGTTTTTGCCGTTTTGAGCGGCGTACTTTTGCAGAAACTCCTGCGCTATCAGCACGGCATCGTCCCCACGCTCCCGCAAAGGCGGCAGACTAATTACCAACACCGCCAGCCGAAAGTACAGATCTTCGCGAAACGATCCCTGGTTGATCCCGGCTTTCAGATCGACGTTGGTCGCGGCGATGACGCGGGCATCGCTGGCCAATTCCTGCCGCCCACCTACTCGTTGAAAGCGGTGCTCTTGCAAAAAGCGGAGAAGCTTTACCTGGATGCTTGGAGGCAATTCCCCAATTTCATCGAGAAACAAAGTGCCTCCGTTCGCTGTTTCCACCAATCCTGCTCGCTGCGTGGTTGCGCCGGTGAACGAACCTTTCTCATGGCCGAACAGTTCGCTCTCAAGCAGGTTCTCAGGGATCGCATTGCAATTAATCGGGATAAATGGCCCGTCCTTGCGCGGACCACGCCGGTGAATCGCCAAGGCGGCCATTTCTTTGCCCGTCCCACTTTCGCCCAGTAAAAGGACGGGCGCGGTTGTGGTTGCGACCTTGCGAATAAAGGAAAAAACGCCCTGCATCTGCGGGCTCGTTCCCAGCATATCTTCAAAAACAGTTACACGCTGACTTTCCTTCGCCTTTCGATACTCTCGCTCCAGGTCAGCCAGATAAATGCAACGCTTCAACAGTAGCTTTAGCTCATCCGGATCTACCGGTTTACACAAAAAATCGTAGGCGCCGGCCGCAACCGCTTCCAGCGCGTTCTTCTTTTCTCCCTGTCCCGAGATAACGATAACCTTCGCCATCTCATCGACGGCTTTTAGTTCTGCCAGCGTCGCGAGACCTTCGTCCGGATCCGCTGGCCGCGGCGGTAATCCCAAGTCGAGCAAAGTAACTGCCGGCTTTTTCTTTTTGAAGTTCTCAACCGCTCCGGCGCGGTCCTCCGCGGAGACAATTTCGTAGTCAGCGCTAAGCGCCCATTTCATTTGGGTGCGAATTGCTTCGTCGTCGTCAACAAGCAGTAGAACCGGATTCATTATTCGCCAAAGGTAAGCGGCAGGAGCACCTGAAAGGTTGTCCCCTTCCCCACGTCGCTCTTTACTCGAATACTGCCGCGGTGCGCTTCGATAATCATCTTACTTTGAAACATCCCGATTCCCAATCCTTTCTTTTTCGTCGTCTTAAACGGCCGGAATAAGGAATCGCGCAGGAAGGATGGGCTCATTCCGCAACCATCATCGGAGACGGAAAGCGCAACCCAGCCATCCTGGGAGCCGGTCTTAACTTCGATCCGTCCGCCCTCGCCCACCGCGTCTCGCGCATTCAAGAGGAGGTTTGTGACAACGCTGCGCAGCTGGTCGCTATCGGCGATGAGTTTTGGCAAGGGCTCAAATTCCTTGTCCACCTCGATCCCGGGCGTTCCAGTGACATTTTCAATCGCCTGCTCCACCACCAGATTTAAATCAATGGGCGAAGGCCGAAGCTCGAGCTTGCTTCCGAGCGCTCCCAATCGCTCAATAATCTGGTTGATGCGGTTGGTAGTCGCCCCGATCGAACGAAGTGTGTCCTGACGAAAATCGGGATCATCGAAATGCAGCGGTAAGTTCTGCAGCGTCAGCTTAAGTATGGACGCCGCGTTTTTGAGATCGTGCACAAAAAAAGCCGAGATGGTTTGAAACGCTTCTAGCTCTTTGCCGAGCATGATTTCTTTGGCGAGGCGCAGGTTGAGCAGGCTTGAGGCGACCTGATCGCCGATGCAGTCCAACAGCTCGAGCTCTTCCACCGTGTAGGGAATGCCGTTGACGCGATCTGCCAGAATAATCAAGCCAAGGTAACGCTCGCCGGCCAGCAAAGGAACACCCACGCGATTTCCGCCTTCCCTAAATTGCGTCTCACTAATCTGCCGTAACGTCTCGCCCCAGTCGTCCTTGATTTTCTCTAAGTCGAAAGCTTTACGCATCTTGGCTACGCCGGGATCGATGGCCGGAAACTCAATCGCGTCGTCGCCCATTGCGTTGCGTGGACGCGAAGTTGAGGCCTCCAGCCTCAGCTTGTTCTTTTCCTCATCGCAAAGCCAAACCTCAACAGAGAGAACGTTAAAGGTCTCCGAGATCAACTCGGCTGATGCTGCGCACAGTGCTGGATCATCAATCGCACTCGAAGTCGATTGAGTGAACTGGGTCCAAATCCTACGAAAATCATATTGTGGCCGACTGAAATGGCGACTGACGAAACGCCTTATTCTCAGCCGGATTTTTTCCGAGAGCAACAGGACTGCGAGCAGGGCGATGGCGACCAGAACCAGGAAAGCCTGAAGCTGGAAAGACGTTGCGCCGCCGTAGCGCTCGACGATTTGCGCGAGGACCCCAATGACGAAGAGATAACCCCCGACCAGCGATACCGCGATCGAGGTCTGCAGGACCGCGCGGGAAGGATAAACATCGATTTCGCGCAATCCGCTGCGGAAGTAACCCGCGCCTAAAAGCGCACAGCCGACAAGCAAGCCGATTGCCTCAACTTCCGTGAGCGAGTTGTTGTGACCAGAATAAACCAACGCCTGGCTACGCGTATAAATCCTTGCCCCGAAAATAACGGCCAAACCGAGGATAAGGAACTTGATGCGCCATTGCATCGTCCCGACCGCAGAACGAAACGTGCGCTCGAGATTCATCAGCACCAGAACGGTTCCGACGAGGATAGCTGCATTGACTACTTTGCCGGCAGGACTAAGACTGATCCATAGGTCAGTTGAATTTGGACGCACCAAAACCTGGATAAGATTACCTCGAAATCCGAGCAAGGCCGCCACTGGCAACAGACATGCGATTGCAATTAACGTTCGCGAGCGACGAAAAGATTCGCCAGCATCGCCTCGCGAATAAGTGACCGCAAACCCCAGCCAGATCGCGACCAGAAACGCCTTCAGAATCAGCGCCCATTCCTGCCAGAAGGCCAATTTTTCCAGGCTGATTAAGGACAAACAAATTCCGGTTAAGATGCTGTCTGCGGCTAGGCCGATCATGCCGAGGGCAAACCACCAGACGGCGCCGCTGCGCCGATTCCGCAACACTGCCGCCACCGCGAGAGCGACGCTCAATGCCGCAGCGATGAAAGCCAACGTCGATTCCGATGTCACAGCGGATGGTTTGCCAGATCGCGCAATGAAGTCATTTCCAACGCATTTGACTAAAGTATAGTGGCAATTTTAGCTTAAAATGTGCCGGTGGTCGAGCACAGGCGAGTCTCTGGAAGCGGCACGTCGCAAAACGATGCGAATCGTCTCGAACAGCTCGGGCGCGCGGGCAGCACAATTTTCAACGATCATCGCGTTAGACCCGGTGCTCGACACGCCGGACCGCGCCTTTCCGCTGAGTCGAACTAACGCTTTTTGAAGGGGCTTAGAACGTCGTCTGTGGAACGTAGATGACATCACCGTCACGGACATAAAAAGGTTTTGTCCCCTGGCCGATTAGCGTGTCATGAACATTCATCACCTGGCTCTTTTGGACCCCATTGACGGTGCGAACAAGACGGACGTGTTTCAGTGTCCCGAACTCGCTTGGTCCACCGGCCTCCATGATCGCTTGGAATACGGTGGTGGGCCGTTCAAAAGCAATCTTGCTCGGGTGATTTACTGCTCCCGAGACTACAACGGTCGTTACGCTCGCTTCTAAACTCACGGTCACTTCCGGAGTTTTAAGCTGCGATTTATAAAGCTGAATTAACTCGCCTTGTAGTTGCCCAACCGTCTTGCCGGCAGCATCCACCTCGCCGACCAGCGGTAAGCTTAGTTTGCCATCCGCCCGGATTTTTTGCGACTGATTGAGCTCCGGCGCAGCAGAGAATGTTAGTTTCAAGACGTCGCCCGACGCCAGAATGACATGTTGCGGAACGTCAGCCTGGCCGGAAAATGTTGTGCTGTTTGCATCCGTCTGACAGCCGGCACCAGCAAAGCCGAAAAAAGTTAAAATGCTGATGAAACCCGCCATCCGACTCAGGCTTTGCAGCTTGAGAAAAAATGTTCCTGGCCGTCGTGGGGCACTGATCCTGATCGAGCAATTCCATCCGTTCATAGGCCATTAACTATCCGACGGCGGAGCTACTGGCAAGCGAACTTGCAAGGTCCTTTCCGTCCGCGCGCTAATGAGTTCGAGATCGCCAGAGAATCCGGAAGCATCATGCGGACGCGCCGCTATCCGCCGACTTTCTTGAGATTACTTCTGTTCGCGTCGATGGCTCGCCGGTGATGCCCAATTCAGCGTTTCTTTTGCTTCGATGCCTGTTGCACCAGTTGTGTTTCGATCACCTCGCGAGTTTTCAGGGACTGAAGGCGCAGTTGTGCGAAGTAAGTTCCAGATCGTGGCCTACGACCGGCCGGCTGTTCGGCCATTATGACTACCCGTGGTACATAGTTTTGCAGTTCACCACCGTGTCGGTCAGCGACGGCAACTAATAGCACACACGACTTCGGAGTGAAGTTTTACTGCCGTCTTGCCCCCCGAACTTCTGTAGCAATTCCTGAAAAAGAGGCGCAGTAGTGCCTCCGCATTCGGGTAGTTTCTGCACCTCAATCCTTCAACGATGCGGGCCCGGGATGACATGCTTAGTTGCTTCAATTTGCCGATGGATATCCTACCAGAAATTCCGACGCCGGCGCCCTACGTGATAAGTGCTTGATACCGAGATACAATTGTCCTTTATATGCTGATTTGAAACGATGTAGATGTCGAAGCTCTTTACATTTTGTGTATTTATGAGAAAAGCGTCTAAAAACTATTTCAAGAAAAATCGGGACTATTGCGTTGTATACGCCATTAGTAATCAGTCACTTATCTTCTTCGCCGAAATTCTGTCGCGTAGATGGACCCTCGCTGGCCCATTTTTTGCTCGTTTCCGACTATTACTCCCTCAACCCGCAGTTTATATGAAATCAATAAAAAGTATGGCATTGGTCGCCGCTTTGGCGTCGGGGCTCGCCCTGTCGGCCAGTGCCGATACGCCGTTGTCGACGGTAAATGTCCCGGATAATGGTGCCACAGTGATGTTCCTTGGTGTTGCGCTGGCAGGCTTGGCCTTGATCCGACGCTATCTGAGGCGATAGTTCTTAGTTCTGCAAGAAAGCCAACGACGTGACCGTTCGATGAACGGCCACTTTGCTGTACAAGCGTGTCGCAGCACCCCCTCGGTTCAGTGTAGCCGCCTGTGTCTCAGCGATCAGATCGCCACCAGAGTTTCAAAATCAAGCGATCGGGGCATCAGCAGGAATCGATTTCGGACGGCCCGGCGCACGCTGATGTTGCGCCGCTACCTCCTTCTGGCGCAACCACCAAAGCAAGACAAATAATGGGATTAGGGAAGCGACAAAGAAAATAGGCCCGCCCCGCCGGTGAATCAGGCTGTTGATCATTTGCGGACCGATGTGGACGCACAGCAACGATATCACCAAAATGCGGAAACCGTTACGCAGGAGACCCAATGGAATCACGGCTGCGACCAACAGAGCCTGTCGCCAGGTGGTGCGCAAAAACATATTCGCTGCCAGGAGGCTGGTGATCACTAAGACCAGACTTGACCTGATCCCACTGCATTCTTTGGCCACCATGATAGAAATTCCAGGAAGCTGAAAAACCGTTCCCGTACGCAGCGCAGGCGTGCCGCTGATAACAAATAACCAGTTCGCAACCTCGGCTGAAGCTTCCTTCGAGGCGTTTTCCAAAAAATCAACCGCGGCCTCCGGCAATGGGATCATGAAAGCGAGGAAAAAGAGCGGAAACATGGCAGAGCGCGCCCATTTGCTCCCAAGAAATAAAAATATCCCGGCGATTACAAAACAAACAAATGAGAGCGCGACCAGCGTCATGTAATCGTTTTGGCCGAGTTCGGTAAAGTGCAGGCTGGCGAACAGCGCGCCAGTTCCGGCCGCTGCTGAGAGCAAAGCATATCCCCAGGAGCTCCTCAGTTCGCGCGAAAGCTGTTTCCATCGAATATATATCAGATACGCGGTGACGAACGGAATGAGAAGAACGTAAGAATGCACGTCACTATGGCGCGCATACGTCCCGAACTCCCGCAACGGCAGAGCGAACGCGCCGCACAGGATGACAAAATAGATACACCAGCCGGCAAAGCGCCGGGTCATCACCGCGCCTCTATTTGCAGGCCCGATTCTGTTGTCGGCGACGTGATTAATGATATTTGGCAAACTCAAAGTTCTCCTCTGCAATTAAAGAGTATGCGTCGCCCATCCAGCTGGTAGCAAATAGATAGAACTCTGCGCGCCTTGGTCTCACGCTTTCCAGACCCTGGCTTTCGACGGCGTAATCGCAGCCATGGCATTGCGAGTATCGACGACGCAGTCAGTCCACTCCGCCAGCTCACAATAGTTCACCGAACTATGATTCGTCGCTATTAAGACCAGGTCGAAACTCCGGACGCTCGCCCGATTCCACCTAATCGACTTCTTTCCCGCCCAGCGCGGATGTTCACGTGTAGGCTTTATCACCGGCACGTACGGATCGTAGTATTCGACTTCGGCGCCGTGGTCCGCCAGCAAGCTCATCAGTAAGTAACTGGGCGACTCGCGCTCATCATCCACGTTCGGCTTGTAGGCAATGCCGAGAATTAAAATGCGACTGCCTCTGACCGCTTTGCTACGAGCGTTCAACGCGTCGGCAACGCGACGAACCACATACTCGGGCATCCAGGTATTAATCTCGCCCGCCAGTTCGATGAATCGCGTGTTATGCCCGTACTCGCGCGCTTTCCAGGTTAAATAGAAAGGATCAATCGGGATACAGTGCCCGCCAAGTCCGGGCCCGGGATAAAATGGCATAAAGCCGAAAGGCTTGGTTTTGGCGGCTTCAATAACTTCCCAGATATCAATTCCCATCGCGGCGTAAACCATCTTTAGCTCGTTAACCAACGCGATGTTGACACTGCGAAAAATATTTTCCAAGAGCTTGGCTGCTTCGGCTACGCGACAGGATGAGACCGGCACGAGCCGCTTGATCGCAATCGAGTAGAGCGCCATTGCCTTTGTCAGGCACGCCGGGGTAAAGCCGCCAACGATCTTGGGAATCGTCGCTACGACACTATGTGGGTTCCCGGGATCTTCCCGCTCTGGTGAAAAAGCCAGATGAAAATCGACGCCCGCCTTCAGTTTCGAATTTTCTTCAATCGTGCGCCGCAAATCCTCATCGGTCGTTCCCGGATAGGTAGTCGATTCCAGCACGACTAATGCGCCCTTCTGCAAATGCGGTGCGATCTTGCGTCCCGTTTCAATGATAAACGAGATGTCCGGTTCACGATTTTTACTCAGCGGTGTCGGCACGCAAATAATCACTGCATCAGCTTTTTTTATCCGGCTGAAGTCCGTTGACGCCGACAGTCGTTTTGCCTTTAAGACCTCGCTGATGGTCTTCGCCGCAATATGCTTGATGTAACTGCGACCGCGATTGACCTGATCAACCTTGGCCCGGTCGACATCCAGGCCGATTACTTCTGCGCCGGAACGCGCAAACTGAATTGCGAGTGGCAACCCCACATAACCTAACCCAACAATGCAGATTTTTACCATTCTCCGGGATATCGGGCGTAAAACGCGATCGACGCGCTACAAGATATATTGATGAACAATAATAGCAGGACAGATTCCACGCAGGTGAATTTTGTGGGTGGCTGTTATTCACGCAAAACGCTACCTGCCGTCTTCGGCTCGCGTGTTCTGGGAAGATGCAGGTGGAAGCGGTCGAAGCCCTTTGGCGAATTCCTTGACCGACACGTTTAATGCCAGCGGAACTTCCACCATGGCTATGGGGTGTGCTGGGTTGCCCTGCACCATTGTTTTCGGGGGGACTGACTTGGTCACAACGCTTCCGGCCGTGACAATTGATCCATGACCAATTGTTACATTGGGTAAGATGATGGCCCCGGGGCCGACGGTTGCATCTTCTTCGATCACGACGCCCAATTGCTCGCGAAAATGTGCGATGATAGTCGCGCGGATCTGGATGGCGGCACGATCTCCAATGGTTACCAAATCTGGCCGCGACGTTTCAATAATGGCGTCGTAGCCAATCCAGACATCTTGCCCAATCTTTACGCCTCGCCAGCGATTGAGCCAGACCCGCCAGCTTCTTGCTCCCGGCACATGACGGGCCAGCGCTTGAAGAAACCTGTTCTTCAGTCCCAAGAAAAATCGCTCCTCTCGATCAGATGCTTGCATATTCTCGTAAGATACAAACGCCGAGATGGAGTCCAACACCGTAGTTGACGACAAAATGAAGGCGCCCGCTCTGACCACGATGCCACTTTGTCAGCGAAATGACTGAATCGGTTGCGCCGCAATGCGCTCGCTCCGCCATTTCATCCATGACATGCTCAATTTGAGGCAAAAGAAAATAGCCCGTCACCATTTTCCACGCGTCCGGGAAATTATTCGGGTAGTGAATAGCAATATCCGCTTCGTTCAAATCCAGCCGGAGCTCAGTGGCAAGACTTTGCACCATCTCCACGGTTCGTTTAACAATTTCAACCAGCGGAACCAGCTTCCTTGCCGTCGAGTAATAGTTAAGGCCAAGCAATTGATAACCACGTTCCTCATGCCCGACCAGAAAGGCAGAGCTGTGGTCGGAGCCCAGAATACGCTCTCGCGGTAAGTCGAAGGAAAGCCCTGGCGGGTCCACTGGCCTGCTATCCGCCATCACACAAACGACGGCACGCCCGTCTGAGCTGGAAAGAAGACCGCCAGCGGTTACCAGGAGCGACAAGAATCCTGCGCAGCCGCTGGCGAAGGAACAGAAGTAAGGCACGTGGTCCAGTTTCAATTCCTGCAGGTACTGCCGCTGCAAAATAGTGATTTCGCGAAGCCCACCCCGTGTCGCCTGGCTCGACCGGCAAGACTGCACTCTCCGCATGGCAGTGTTGGAACACCAGCGCGCGGGGCTCTGCCGTCTGTGCCAGTGTGGCAGTGACCGGCTTTGCGGCCAAAGAGAGAAGTGTTTCATTCTTATCGAGGCTCAGACAGTAGCGATAGCCCAGAGCGCTAAGGGTTTCCTCCGTGTTCGCAAGGACATTTTCGCTTTTTAGTTGTGTTAGATCCCGACGAAGACCACCGAGCTGATAATTGAATCCATAAACGGAAACAGGCGAGTCCTGGTAGAGAAGAATCATGCCGCCAACCCTCCTACAGGCAATCTGACAAAGCTCGATCGGCCGAGTAAGCCTTGGGAGAGAACCACGGTGAGGTAAGCGTCGGCGTCAGACCTGACAGGGCACGCGATTTATGGAGGAGCTCCTCTCGCCCGGCCATGTTCGGCGGCGTAGCGGGAGAGCGGACCCAGTATTGTGATTTGTTCGGCATCCAGCGCCGCCATGTCGAGCTTGATGTGAAATTCATTTTCGATCGACATGATCATTTCAAGTATGCCGAAAGAATCGACTACTTCACGAAAAAGAAAATCAAAATCATCCGGTACCGTCGATGGATTCAACCCCAGTTGCTTGATCGCCCTGGCATATTTCGCCAGGAGGAATTGGCGGACTTGCTCTTGAGTAACCCGATTCACGCTGGCTAAGCTGTTGTTTTTGGAAGCAATACGCCTTGGCGGGATAGGGCACGGCTAATTTCTTCATAACTCCGCAACGTTTCAATTTCATTCAAATCGAACTCGATTGCGAAGGCACCCTGCAACTCAGCGATTAGCTGCACCATTGCGAGCGAGTCCCACGACTCGATAGTTTGTTGGGTAATCTGCGAAGGAGACGTCTCCGGCGGTAGATTGAAAAAGTCGACCAGCACGCGCTGGAGCGGATCACTATTGTTCATCCCTTTTTCTCTTTTACCACAATCCATGATGGAAAGTCACGTGGTTCAACCGGCTCCAGTTGATATCTGGCTGTGGACCCGTTTTTTTTAAGGCATTGCAAACCGAACCTTTCGTACAAATTAGCAACCATTCCATTCTTCGGCGTGGCACGATATTCCGCCTCCAGCCTTCGAGCCTTTTCCCGATGCGCCCGGTTCACTACCGTCGTCCAAAGAACATCCTCCGCTCCACGGCCCAGGGCACGGCAGCTGACCAGGAAACTATCAACTTTGAGCGTCCCTTCCCCCTCGCCAGGGATCGCCAGCAAGAGAGCGACAATCCCCTGCTCTCCGAACTTGTCGCGCAACCGGAGCGCGAGCGGAATCGCACCCGGTAATTCCAACATTGCCTGCACTTCCGCGCGTGAATGGCGCCGCGTCGTCAAATTGAACTGATTCGTCTTGCCTAACATCGCCACCACGCGTTCCAGGTTTCCCGGGCCAATCTCTTCGACCGTCGCTTCCATTTCCAGCGACTGCAGGAACGCCGCAAGGTCATCACGGTGTTCCTCTACGTTCCTCGCCTGGCGGATTGAGTAATCATGTTGCCGGATGCGATCTTCTTCGCTGACAACTAACGAATCAAAAGCATCGGTCTCCCACAAGGAGTAAAGCGTATGTAACGGATCCGAGCTTTCGTTCACGATTAATACTTCAGGTATAAACTGGCGCATCTGTTCTCTCTCGTAATCAGAATCATCCAGGAACGCGAAGCTATCCAGACCGAGACTTAGCTCGCGAGCGGCGTCGCACAGATTCCGATGCTTACCATCCCAATTGATCTTGCGCACGACAAAATCCTCCCACGTTAAAAGCATCTCCGGCAGCGAATCAAAAGCCTGTCGAACATCCGCTTCGTTATTTTTGGAAAGCAGCACCAGCAATACTCCACGGTTTCGCAACTCGAGTACCTCCCGTTGAATCCGCAAATACACGTTGCCGGGAAATTCGTGGCCGAGCTTTAGGCCAGCCACCCCATCTTCGCCCACCACACCTCCCCAAAGTGTATTATCCAGATCGAGTGCCAGCACCTTTCGCCTTGGGATAATTAACGGGCGAAGACAACGCGCCAGAAATAATGAGAATGCCAGCTGTCCTTTGGCGCTCAAGGGTTGTCGCGCCATAAAATCCAGCGTCGCATCTGAGTGTCCCCTGCCCTCAGACGCCGCCCATACCGCCATGTCCAGGACGTAAACGCCGCTTTCACGCGTCGCGATTTCATAAACTTTCTGATTGATTTGCCCCACCAGGCCAAAGAGCCCAGCCCAATGTTGAGATGCGGACACACTATTTGCGAAGTGTACTGGGAGAGGAATTGTCGATAGAAACAAAGGAACGCCGTGAGCATTCTTTTTATGAAGGGCTACTACTCTTTGCAGTCTTTGGCCGAACTGATCGATGCAGCCGGCAATTTTTGCCGGAAAGCCGGTCGTATAAGGATACAATAAATCAGCTAGCGCTTCTTCGATTCGCCAGAGAATAATTCGGGCATGGAGCGGCTCCTTTGACTCCTGCGAAAGTTGCGCTTCTATCGCATCAAGTGGCGCCAAACGCAGACGCGCCCGACTGGGTATGCAATTGAGAGCGAACTGTATTACCGGAAGGATGGGCTCGAGATTGAAAGTGCTGAGTAGTTCTACATCCAAGATCGGACCGCGCTGATCCTGATCCATGTCTTCCAACAGGTGTAAAGCCCGGTGAATCTTTGCCAGACTCGCGGACTCGACCGCATCCGCGGTCGCTTCCTTCTGCGCGTCCGGAAAACTGCGTATCCAATGACGAACCAAGGTCATCGTCTGCGCGCAGGAGTTACAGCCGCGCCGGTGGGGATTGCTCGCCTATGCATTAGCTGATTTGGCTCCAATTTCCTGAAGAACGAGCTGACCAAATTTGACGCTCGATTACTACTCAATCCGGTCCGGAGCTGACGTTCGAGTTCTATGATTTCAGTCATTGAATCCACGTACAACACTGCGGCGTTTAACCGCCGGCAACTTTGCTGGTGTGACGGTCCCTCTCTGGCATCCGCCGGAAGCGCCGACTGACAACTCTGAAAAGGCGTCGGCTGTATTTGCACGGGAACAAAAAAAGACGCCCCCGGACATACCACAGCAGAGCGCCGAATGATCTAGCCGCGGACCCGGGCGCGCCCGCGGCAAGCTTTGCGTAGGTTTCCTTGATCGTCGCCGCCCCGAAATGGTCGCGCCAGTAGCGTTCACCTTCGCGGCAGGCTTTTAGTAGCTTTGGATTTCCCTTAACTTCATCGCGCTGCAAGGACATCACTCGCTTCATCGCACCCAGCATCACTGCACCTTTGCGCGAAATGCTGTTGGGGTGACGCCGATATTGCGCAACGACTGCTTTGTGGTGTGCACTTGGGCCGAGCCGGGCCGCATGCAATAGAAGCTCATAATCCTCCGCCGGAGAACAGTCCTGTCTGAAACCACCTGCTTGTTCAACTATCGAGCGCCGGAACATGACCGCGATCGTGTTCGCAACGTGATTGACTCGGAGAAGTTCCTCATAGTGGTTTGATTCGAGGAGGGGCCACCGTGGCGACCCGGCATAAGATCCGTCCAAAGTAATGTGATCGATGTCTCCGACGACGAAACCGGCCTGAGGATGTTGCGCGAAACAAAGCAGGTGCGATTCCACAGCGTTGGGAGTTAGTCGATCATCGGCGTCGAGGAAAAGGACGTATTCACCCTTGCTGGCGCGAAAACCACTATTACGCGCCTCCGCCAGGCCACGATTCTCCTGCCGCATGAATAGAATGCCGGAATAACTGTCCGCCACTTTCGCGATATTATCACGGGAACCATCATCCACTACCACGACTTCTATCGCACGGTTCCTCTGAGACAACGCGCTCTCAATGGCTTCAGGCAAGAAATGCGCCTGGTTGTAACAAGGAATGATTACAGACACACTCGGCGTCGTGCGTTCGATCATAACGGAGGAGGTTACTCTATTACTTGCCAGCGGCCGCTACCAGAACTATACGTCGCCACATCTAGCAGCTCACCTATCATTCCTGCAGGCTTGTTCCCCAGCTGGGGTACGACCGCCGAGGTCCTTCATATCGTTAACCACAGAAGCATGCTCTTTTCCGACGTTGCCGAACATCAAAACGTTTCCGCTTTCTTTGGACAGAATTCGACAAAATTCCCGGCCCCCATACGCTTTTCTCCAACAACCACCTCATTGGCGCGCAACCAATCCTTTTCGGGCGCTGGTTCTCCCACCTCGTGAATCTTGACAAATGAGATACAAGATCGACCGCTACCGAGAGTCTGCATGGATTCCGGCACTCGGCGGTTACCAAGCTGTCCTACCCATGAGGGCATCGCAGCAGGACCGCTGAAATAACGCACAATACCCAAAACACCCCATGGAATGGAATGAACAAGGACCAAATCGGAGACGCCGTCAGACGAGGGAAGCGCTTGTGCGAGCTCACGAAATGGCTTGTCACTTCTAGACCGCAAGTGATAGATACTCCGAATGTTTGGTATCCATGCCAGGGGCGAGAAGAAAAGCGGCAGCAGAATTCTCGCGCGCAGCTTAGGACTAAAATGACTGGCCATTCCGCGGCTTAAAATCTATCACCCGGGCGCCTTCGAACCATCGTTCCGACGTAACGACGCCATTGGCGCGCAACCAATCTTCCTCGGGTGCCGGTTCGCCCACCTCGTGCAGTTTGATTAATAAAATGCGCGTATGGCCGTGAACCAAAGCACTAATGGAATCAGGAATTCGCCGGTTGCCGAGCTGACCGATCCACGAGGCGAGAGGCGCATCGGTATTCAGGTAACGTGCCAGCCCGATAACTCCGGAGGGTATGGAATGCATCAGGACTAGATCGGACGCGGTAGCGGTGCTGCTGATCTTTTGTGCCAGTTCGCGGAACGGCTCTAAATCGCGGGAGCGTTGCCGGTAAATGCTGCTCAGATTTGGAACCCAGGTTAGAATGATGAGCCAGACCAGGTACGCCGGCGCGCGTGTGAGAACCACGCCGCCGATGAGGCACGCCGCCGGCAAGCCGCCGAGGGCATACCGCGGATGATTGGCCGTGTAGGTGTGTTGAATGAGATCAAGCACCGACGGTCCGCCGCAGGCAGCCGCAAACCAAAGCCAGAGGAGCAGACGTTTACCGCTGAACAATTGCCAGCGCATCCGCCATAAAGCGAATGCGCCGGCGGCGGTGAAGAGTGCAGTAGCTGCGAATCTGGCCCAGCGAGGTGTGTGCCAAAGATCGCGACCGCCGGAAGAAAAGAACTGCGTGAATTGTGCCACGGAGGCGCGCACGCGATGAAACTGGGGCGGTCTCATGTGCAACCAATCGTGAGTCACTCGCCAATTTTTGGAAAAGCCACTGGCCAGCCAGAACCACGGCAGAAACAGCGCGCAGACGAAGACTGCGCAAACCAGTAGCCAACGGCGCGGCAGTTTCCCTGGTTGGAGAAAGAGAAAGACGATGTTTGAGATCCAGGGGAACAAAAAGAAGTAGTGCGTGAGAGAGCCGGCCAGTGAAACGACAATCCAGAGTGAACAATAGCTCAGGCGCGGCCCGCGTTCCTGCAGGACAAGCGATGTCCAGGCCAGGGCCAGCGCGAGAAAAAGCAGAAGCGAATACATTCGCCCTTCGGTCGAGTAATAGGCGATGAGCGGGGAGAAGGCGAATAGCAGACAACTTGTGATCGCGGCGCGTTCGCCCGAGACGCGTCTGGCTATGGCTGCAATCAGCGGCAACGAAGCGAGCGACCAGACAATCGAGAAGAAAAGCAGGGCCGGATCGCTCGTGCCAAGGATTATTGTCCAGCCGTCGAGCAAAAGATAATAGAGAGGCGGGCTGGTATCGGACAGGAGAGCAGCGCGGATCACTCGTCCCGGGCCGGCCGGCGGCATTTCGTGTGCGACATACCTGCGAAATTGCTCGGCGGGGACGGCTGCCTGTGGTTCGACGAAATCGCCAAGCTGTGGTTGGGCTGTTGCGGCGGGATGTTCCAGGCTGTGTCCGGTGGCGGTGGCGAGGGAGAAAACTTCATCAGCCCATAGCGAATGACGTTGTGCTAACGAGATCTGAATAACGGCCGCAATTACGATTGCGAGAAGCAGCCAATGAGTGCCGGTGATTCTCATCGCAGCGCTGGAGTTTCGGGGGCGGCTTGTGTCGGAAGGTCCTTCTCCACGTGCGAGTCGCGCAGCAGATCCTTGTATGGGCCTGCGTTAAACACGTGCTTCAGCCACAACCCGCCAAGAACGCGCCAGTAGCCGGCGCCGACTTTCACGAGACGAAAGGACGAAGCGCCCATGCTGGGAGTGCGGTTGATCCAGGAAATTGGCACTTCCTCGACATCATAGCCGAGGAGGAGAGGTTGCAGGCCCGTTTCGGCGTTCACGGCAAAACCCGGTTCATGTAAACGCAAGTCGTTTACTACTTCGCGACGCATGATCTTTAAATTGTTAGTTACATCACGAATCCGGCGCCGGAAGAGAATGAGTGCCAGGGCGTGGAAACCGCGGTTGGCGACGATTTTTGCGAATGGGTAGTTAAGCAGCACGCTGTGGCGCGAGAAGCGACTGCCAATGACGACGTCGTGGCCGGCAGCGACAGGGTCGAAAAGGTCGCGAAACTCAGGGAGAAGATGCTGAAAATCGCAGTCTAAACTCAGGATGTAGCGGCCGGTTGTCGCCTTCAGGCCATCGGCAAGGGCAAGACCGACGCCGTTGGGCGGAGTGCGATGGAGCGGTTTGATGCGAGGTTCGGCTCGCGCCAGCTCTTCGAGCTTCGCGCCCGTTTGATCGGTGCTGCCGTCATTTACCGGGATGATTTCATGAATGTAATCGCCGTAATACTGCAGGATCTGTTCGATCAATGGACCCACATTCATCTCCTCGTTATGGCAGGGAATAACTACCGATAAGGCGCGGCGAAGAGATTCGTGCGCGCACAGCGAAACCGGACGCCGAGACCTGGCGGCCGGCGGTTTCTGCGCGTGCACCAAAATTGATCCCGCGGTTCGGCGCAGAATGGGCGTGTTTTCCAGAAGAATGGATAAGTTGCGCAGGAACCAGATTAACGCGCGCGTGAGCGGGGCGAAGACGAAATCGTTAAATACTGCATACACTCGGATGAAACCGATTTCGGAAAGCAGTTCGTAGAGACCCGGGCGATCAATCAAGTTCCGCGGGTCACGTTTGCCCATCAATCCCAGCAACGCTCCCTTGAGCTTGTAGACCGGATTCCACGGATTACTCTCATAAAACACAAGTTCTCCCCCGGGCGCGAGCAGATTGTAAACTACTGCGAGCAGCTCTGATGAAGTGCTGCGATCAAGCAAATCCATAGCCACAACGTAGTTGAACTGGCGGCCGGCAAGCGCACCGGGTAACTCCTGCAGTTGGATTAACTCGACATTCGGAAAAACATCTGCGGCCACGGCCGGCCCTGGCTGGAATGTAACTGCTGTAATCGGATTCTCCTTGCGTGAGACCTGCAAGAGTGCGCGGGTGAATCGGAGCTCGCCGCAGCCCAGTTCAAGAACCGTCTGGCCAGGGAGCAAATGGACAGTGTGCCGGAACGTTTGTGCGCGCCAAAACAAACGGTCCGCAAGGATGGGATCGTGTTTGCGCCAGTATTCGTCGCGATAACGTTCACGCAGGGCGAGAATAGATAATAGTGGCGCTGGTTTGCCTGCCTCGTTCGTTTGAGACTTCGGCGGAGAGTTTAACGAAGCTGTTCCGGGAGCTTGCATTCCGATTTTTAACGAGATGTCACGTCCGAGGCGAGCGCAGGCGTTGTTCTCTGATAGATGGCTGTTTCTCCGATAGTATGAACCAGAGGCCAGCCGGCGGGATCAGCTTTCATTGCCGGGAGAAGATAGCGCCGCGTAGTATCGAGGAATTCCAACTGATCTACGACAGCATAAGAAACTGGAACAGCGGCAAGAAGCCGGCGCTCTTCACGAGGGTCAGCTTCCATCGGTGGAAGGACAGCAAGGCGTCCTGTCTGCAAATAGTAAAAGTGAGGCGCGCTCGTCGTTATTATTGCGTCAGGGGGCGCGTGTTCATCGATCCAGCTGATCGCCTGTTGCCAGTATTGCCAGGATTGATCATACAAGAACCACTTCGGCGCGGCCTTGTGTTGGGCGTGAGCAAAGACGACGGGCTGACGCCCTCGTTCACTGAACAACCAGGCTGCGGTATGAAGTTCGACGACAACGGCGATTAGCAGAAGAGAGAAAGAAACAACTCGGAGGAGAAGAGTGGCCTTCTTGGGCCATCGTGCTGACGCCCTTATTATTTCGCTAAGGCCTAACATGCCGGCAATAGTTAAGAATGGAGCGAGTGGTTCGAGGTAGCGAGTGAACTGAGTTGGCCATGGTGTAAGGCAGACCAGTCCGATAGACCCAAGAATGATAAAAATCATCAACCATTCGCGCTGGCGAAAGAAGCCAACCAGCCCAGCGACGACCAAAGCCGCCAGGACGAATATGGGTAGTCGCACCAGACTTATCGGGAACAACCGGTGCGTGGAGATAAGGCCTTGCAGCCAGAGCATGGTGCCGCGCCAATCTTTCTCCTTGGCGCTAACTATTTCGCCGAGAGCACCAGGAACTGTGACTATGCTGGTAGCGAGCCGTCCGGCAAATGCCCGCGCATTCAGTGTTCCTAGCTCAGGCTGGAAGGGGTCTACCAATCGCATGTTCTTTTGGTAGCTCACGTTGTAGTATTGATAGGGAGCTCTTTGATACTCGTAAGCAGGGTGGGCATACTCGGGGCTCGCCTGGACATGAACGACGTACGCTTGCCAACTGAGAACCGGTATCAGGGCAAGGCTGGTTCGGATCAACGCCAGACGCCAATGGCGTCGCATTATTGCATCCAGCACCCAGGCAAAGAGCAGCGCGAGGCCGGCGCTTCGCAGGAGAAACCCCGCTGCCGCCAGCGCGAACGAAGAAAGCTCATACCACCACCGTCCAACTCGCGCCGAGCGAGCGCCCGCTAGCAGAGCAAAAGCGACGCTGATTAGCGCAAAGGGAACCTCCGCGAACAAGAGGTCGGAAAGGAAAATCGTAAAAGGGTTAAGCAGGCAAAGTAGAACTGCCGCCACGGCAAAGACCGGTCGCAAATAGCGCCTGGCCAGCGCCAGGACAGCCAACGCGTAGATGAAGAAAAGAATCGCGTAAGTAATCCGCAGCCAGCGAGCTACTGTCGCAGGATCGCTAGTTCCGAGCGCGCATTGGTGCAGAGCAATAATTGCAGGAAGCAGCGGCGGGTATTGCAACGCTGCCGGAGATCCCGGCTCGCTCGCTATTCTGTAGCCATCGCCCTGTGCGAGCGAGCTGCCCAGTAAGTAATAGACACTTGCGTCCCAGCGCAGATCGATCGGTCCGGAAAGACGTGGCGCCCACAGGAGGATAACGACGGCAATGACCACAGCTTCGGTCCAAAATCTCATGACAAGCCCGTGTCCCCATATCGTTGGAGAAGGCTGCGGTCGAATATTACCTGCCTTAACTACTTCTGAAGCGGGCATATCTTAGTCTAATGTGGAATAGTGACTTCAGTGGCCTGATAAATTCGTGTTCCATGAACTGTGTTTACAAGTCGCCAGTCATTCGACGAACTTACAGAAGGCCCGAGATAGCGCCGGGTGACGTCCAGCGCCTCGAGTTGATCGACGATGGCATAGGAGACCGGAACTGTCTCCAGCAGATGCTGCTCGCGCGCTCGATCGATTTCCATCGGCGGAAGCACCGCGAGTCGTCCAGTTAATAAATAGAGAAGATGCGGGGCGCTCGTTGCCACAATCGCGTCAGCCAAAGCATGCGTTTTGATCCAGGCTGCTGCGTCTTCCCAATCCTGCCATGAACGGTCGTGTGCGAAGAAGCGGGGCGTGTGTCCAATCTCATCCCCGCGAAACAATCCATCCCGGCCGCCGCGCAAATAAAACAGTTTCAACGGCACGAGAATACGAATCGCGCAGCAGAGAAAGAGCAAGCTAACAAGAATTAGACGACCGACTAATCTGAAATGCCCGCCAGTTTTGAGCGCGCCATAGATTCGGGCGAAACCGAGCGCGGCGCAGATCAGCAGAAATGGCATCAGTGGCATCAGGTAGCGGGCGAATTGGGGCCGCCACGGAGTCAGCCAGACGAGACCGAGGGTCGCGACAACGATAAAAAATGTCAACCAAGATTCTTGACGAAAGAGCACAACCAGACCGACTCCAACAAGCAACGCCAGAGCTACCAGCGGTATCCCGATGAGTAGGTAGGTGCGAATGAATGATGGTTCGGGAATTCCTGCGCCCACGGGAGAGACAGCATCAGGGCTTTCATTTCCTCTAACGAGTCGTCGCGGCCAAAGACGCGTCTGTAAACTCTTCAGGGGCCAGGTTTCGGCTGTTGCACTCAACGTCTCGCCCACCGCCATCATTAACCACGGAAAATTGCCGGTCAATCGCTCGACCCATGCGGTTGAGTTCATGGTGCCCTGCTCGGGCCGAAAAGGATGGCGCAACGATGCGTTCGTCGCATAGGTGACGTTTGAATATTGATAGGCCGCTCGCTGATACTCGTAGACGGGATGGGTGTATTCCCGGCTGTGAACTACTCGTGTCACGTGGACCTGCCACGCGATAACGGGCAGCAAGGCAAGCGTAGAGCGAACGAGTACGACTTTCCATCTGCGCCGCAGGAACGCATCCAACACCCACGCGGCAAACAATGCGATCCCCATTGTTTTCAGGAGAAATGCCGCGGTCGCAAGAACGAATGAAACAAGCTCGCGAAACGTTGATCGTGGGGAAGAAATGGCAACGATGGCAAATATCACGCCGGCGAGGGCGAAGGGAAGCTCGGCGAACAGGAGATCGGAGAGAAATATCGTTAGCTGATGCAGAAGACACAGTGCGGTGACGAGAACGGCGGCGTTGGTGGTAAGAAATTTTTTGGCCAGTGCCAGCACAGCCAAGGCAAAGGCAACCGAAAGGATGGCATACGACACCCGCAGTCGCGGCGCGACTACTGCGGGATCGCTTGTCGCGGAGAACCATTGGTGCGCGGCGATGAAAGCGGGAAGTAGTGGAGGATATTGCACAGCTTCGGGCGATCCGGGTTCGCTTGGAATACGATAGCCTTGACCGCTGCTGAGTGATGTGCCGAGAACGTAATAAACGCCGGCATCCCAGCGCAAATCAATAGGGCCAGACAAGCGTGGTAGCCAGAGAAGCACGGCAATGGTAACCACAACCACCTCGCCCCAATACCGCGCTACTAACTTGCGCCCTTGCGGCTCCTGAGCGCGTCTTCTTTTGCGGTTCGTTTAGAACTGCCCGGTCCGTCCCAACCTCTCTCACACTGTTCCTCCGTCGCGGCCATCAGTTGTCTCGAGCTCGGATGCTCGACCAGCCGACGAGAGGTGTTGCGCTTTGCGCTCCGCTACCAGATTTATTAGGCCGAAGTAAAAGCCGGCTAGAACGGTCTGGCCGCCAAGGAGCAGAAACAACACTGAACAGATAACCAATCGAATGGTGGCAGCAGGCTGCAAGGAGCCGAAACCCGTTAACTCCCACTGCCGCGCCGCAATGATTCCGAGTACAATGCCTAACACAATCAGCGCGATGCCGGCGACCATACAACGCTCTAGCGTCCTTCGTTTCTCCAAGAACCAGAATTTGGTTTGAGGCGGATGCAAGCCTGTTTCGACAGCCATGAGCTTGGCGAAGATGAAGAGCAAAATAGATTGGTAGCCGAGGAGAATCGCCGCGGTTGAATAGAGTAATGTGTGATAGTCAAACGTAACCGAAGCCAGTGTTATCGGACCCGTGAGTAGCAACGCCGAGATTAACCCGCCGCCTGCTAACAAAACCATGCCTGGAACTCCAAAGAACCAGCGCGGGCTCATTAATAAATAGAAGCGCAAACTTCGCCAGCCGTCGCGGTAACGACGAAGATGCGGAGCCCGGTCCCGGCCATCGCGGGATAAGGTAGTAGGCACTTCGGTTATTCGGAGTCCGTGCATTTCAGCTTTGATGATCATTTCCAGCGCGAACTCCATCCCTTGACTTTGCAGAGTTAGTCGCTGGACGGCGTCTCTGCGGAAACCGCGAAGACCGCAATAGAAGTCGCCGCTTTCTTTGCAGGAGAAGAAAAGGCGTCCGAGTGCAGTTAACAGAGGATTGCCGAAGTAACGATGCATCGGCGGCATCGCTCCCGGAGCAATACCTCCGCTAAAACGATTACCCATAACCAGATCGTAACCCTGGCGAAGTTTGTCGATGAAAGGTGTGAGAGCGGAAAAGTCATAGCTCTCGTCCGAATCCCCCATGATGATGTATTTTCCCTTCGCTGCTTGGATCCCCGCCGCGAGAGCGGCGCCGTAGCCACGGACCGGAACGTTAACCACGCGTGCGTTCAGCTCCGCCGCAATCTCAATTGATCCATCCGTGCTACCGTTATCGGCAACAATCACTTCTCCGGAAACGCCATTCATCTTTAGGAAATTCTGCGCCTTACTGATGCATGCTCCCAGCGTGCGCGCCTCATTGAGGCAGGGCATCAAGATAGACAGCTCAAGTCCGGCCAATCGATCTTGCCGAATCGGGACAACTACTTGCGATTGATTAATCACAGACTGAAATCAGACTTCTCGTTAGTGGTCAAACCGTTCAAAATCGAAAGTGTGCTCTGGTTTCTGCGCGCGGTGGGCGCCGCGACTGGCAAAAGATAGCACTTAACTGTCTTCTTTCAAGGATCTTACTACGCTCATCTGAAGGTTATCGGAGGCGGGATTTCCGGCAAACCTTTCCCATCTTAGAACAAAGGGCAGCGCAATTGCAATGTCGATCTGAAACCATTCAGCTAGGACCGACAGCAATCGGTTGACTCGAGCCGGCTCGCGCGTTGCCACGACGATTCACTTTTCCTCATGTATCCGTCTCCCGCGCTGCCCGCCGAATCGGTCTCAGTGTCTTTGCAAGCTCTTTAACTGAAACGTTGAGTCCAAACGGGATGTCAACCGTCGCAACAGGCCGTGCCGGATTTCCTTGCATCAGCGTTTTAGGAGGAACTGACTTCGTCACGACGCTTCCCGCAGTTACGACCGCTCCGCGCCCAATAGTAACGTTTGGTAACACTATCACCCCTGGCCCAATCGAAACGTCTTCTTCGATTATTACACCCCGCTGCTCTCGGTTATGGGCAATTATGGTGACCCTCACGCCGATCGCCGCTCGATCGCGTATCGTAACCAAATGCGGGCAAGAGGTCTCTATGATTGCGTCATATCCTATCCAAACATCCTTGCCGATATTTACGCCCCGCCAGCGGTTGAGTCGCACGCGTGTCGTTGTGGCGCCCGGTGCATTTCGCGCCAGGAACTGAAGAATCCTGTTTTTTAACCCGCGCAACAACCGCTCGGACATACGCTCATCCAAGGCTATACAACCGCGGCGCTAAAAGCACTCAAATTATGCGTATAATAAAGTCTCGAACGTGCAAATCTCGCTGCTCCAGCGCGTTGCATCGAGCCGCAGCATCAGACAAGGAGACTCCAATTGCTCGTTAAGATGCCGGACTTTCAATTGATAGTCGCCTTCGCATTTTCTGCCACGTACCGGCCTTTTAGCCGGTGGCGACGGTTGCTTTTCGAAGAAGGTCTCCTGCCACTGGTAGAAGAGAGTCCGTGGATCCCACCAACCTGGCGACCTCTCAGGTCGCCGATTCGTTTGCGTCGGTCTCCTTGAACATGCAAACCCCAAGGTGAAGCCCGATTCCATAGTTGACGACAATGTGAATACGTCCCTCTTCGCTTCGATGAAGTTTTGCCAGCGAAATAACCGAATCCGTCGCCCCGCAGTGCGCTCGATCGAACATTCCATCAACGACGTGTTCGATCTGTGGACTTCGCAGATATCGCGTTACCGTGACCCATGTCTCCGGGAAAATATTAGGGTAATGAATGGCACTATTACTTCCAGCCAAATCGAGGCCCAGATTCGCGGCAAGCTCTTTTATCATACGCACCGTCCGCTTTACGATCTCCAAAAAGGGGACTTTCGTTCGGGTGGTGGAGTAGTAGTTGATTCCTAGCAACTGATATCCGCGTTGCTCACGCCCAACTGCAAAAGCGGAACTGTGATCCGAGGCCAGTATTCGTTCTTCTAACATGTCATAGGGAACTCCCGGCGGAATGCAGTCGGCCATCACACAGATGGCAGGGCGATCATCGGAAGAACAGGACAAAAAACCTCCCGCTAGTCCCAGCACCGAACTAAAACCTGCGCAGCCACTGGCAAATGAACAGAAGTACGGCAAATGATCGACCTGAAGCTGTCTCATCATTTCTGCTGGGAAATAACGCGTTCGCAAAGCGAGGTTCGTTTCGGCGGGGTCGTAGGGCAAAAGTGCACTTTCAGCAAGAGAATGCTGAAAGACAAAGCCAGCCGGTTCTCGAACCTCTTGTAGAGCTAGCGATACAGGATTCGTCGCGAGACTTAGAAGACTTTCGTTTCTCGCAAGGCCGACGTTATGACAATAACCTATGGCGCTCAGAGTGTCTGCGCTGCTAAGCAATAGCTTTTCTGCCTTTAATTGACTTAAGTCCCTTTCAACGCTGCCGAGTTGATGATTGAAGCAGTAGACAAAAATGGGCTTATCTCGATACAGAAGTATCATACCAATAACTAAACAGGTCTTCGGACGGGATTACGCAACCCTGCTTTTCCTGCCCATATTAAGCTTAGCAGGGCTTGACTTGACGGGAAACTCCCTGGCCGCCGCGCCAGCGATTCAGCCGGACCCGCGTAGACGTTGCCCCTGCCATAACTCGGGCGAGGATCTGCAGAACCCTGTTCCATAAACCGTGCAGCCTTCGCTCCGACATCGCAGACACTTTAAGCTGGTCATGCTGTTGGACACAGCGAAATTTTGAACGAAAACGGCTGATTTGTTCCGATCGGAATCGGTGAGACAGAAGTTTCAACATGTAACCTAACTGCCTGCCACGTCCGGATTAGGGACATTCCGAAAACAATCCCCTCCCGCGATGAAACGCGAGAGCGGACCCAGAACCGTGATTTGCTCCGCATCCAGGGCCTCCAGGTCTAATTCGATCTCAAACTCCGTCTCTATCGCGCTGACCATCTCGAGAATGCCAAAGGAATCGATCACTCCGTTCAAAAGTAGATCGAAATCGTCTGGCAGGTCGGCGGGGATTAGCCCCAGTGCTTCTATCGTTCCAGAGTATCTGACTAGCAGAAACTGCCGGATGTCGTTCGAAGTCACGGGCTTCATAAAGTTTGTGTAGTTATAAGACTAGAACGCTGGTGTTTTTGTGTAAATGTAAATTGACATAGCTTGCCGGGAGATCCCCCTGGCCGGTATGAAATCTCGTGCCGGCGGCACGCTCGAGTTCCAATTGACCATCCGGCTCCCGATCATATCAGCGACGGTTTGCCGGCTGGATGGGGAATCTGGAAGGGGACAGCGTTGCGCGTCGCCGGTTAGCGGATCGTCAAAGAGGATGGGCAACAAAATGAAAAAGATGACCATCCGATATATCCAATACGTCGCGAGAAAGCGTAGCCTGCTGGTTTGTTAAGATTTGCCAATTTTGGCATTGATCGTGTCGATGATGGCCTGAATAGTGACCATCTCGACAATTTCCTCGATATCAAGGGAAACAGAGAAGGCTTCTTCGATACGCGCCATCAGCCGCATATGGGCGGTCGAGTCCCATCCTTTGATATCTTCTGGACCGGAAGTCGGCTGCACCTCATTGGCCGATACTTGGAACTCTTCGGCCGCGAGGTCTCGCACACGCTGAGCAGTATTGGTCATATCTACTTTTTTTCTATCTCTTGATCCATCAATTTTCAGGATCTAATACTCAAGCCACCGTCTATCGTAAAGACCGATCCCGTGGCCAAATTTACGGCATCAGAGGCGATATAACGGACAAAATCGGCGATCTCGGCGGGTAGCGCCGCGCGCTTCAATGGGACGGACCTCACAATCATAGCCATCGTAAATTTGTCTACTAATCCAGTCTGGACCGGGCCAGGAGCTATAGCGATGCACCGGATGCCAGCGTCCGCATATTCGGCCGCGAGAGTGCGGGTGAAATGTATGAGGCCCGCTTTGGCTGCCCCGTAAGCAGCAAGTTTCGGGGAGGGCCTTTCGCCGGCCGCGGAAGCCATATTCACAATAAGCCCGGACTTTCGGTCTATCATACCGGGGAGGAGTTTGCGAGTGAGCCAAATTGGAGCGAGAAGATTGATCGCGAGCTGAGAGTGAACATCGTGCGCATTGAGCGCATGTGTCGGCGTGAACTTCATCGAGCCAGCATTATTTATGAGAACGTCGATCGCGTTTGCACGGTCGCCCAAGGCGTCCACAGCGGCGTCGATTCCCTCGACAGTTTCTAAGTCTGCTTGCAATGAATCAAAGCTTTCGCCAAGCCGATCACGAAGCGCCGTAAGCTTGTCTTTACGTCGGCCGATTCCGATAACCATGTCGCCGTTTGCGGTAAAGGATTCAGCGAGCGCGCCGCCAATACCACCGGTAACGCCTGTGATGAGGACTTGGCGAGCCATGTTTACGCTTCTTCCTGATGCCGACTACGAGCATACGAAACGGTGCGAGTCATGCCTTTGACTAGCATCTGGCCATCCCACGGGGAATTGAAAAAATGCATCTGGCCGATCGGTACAATCCGATCTACACCTCGCAACGCCGCCTGTTGCGCCAAGGCCGCTTCGCGCCCAGCGTCGGCAACCGCCACCCCCATCGTCTGCGTCACTCCATCGAGTGAGGCAACGAACTCCTCAAGGCGATCCACAATGGTAACAACCAGTGTCCGATGCTGGGCCGCTTGCGGCAGCGCTGAACCCTCGCCAACCAAGAGCGTCCAGTCAGGCGCAAAACTCATTTGAGCCGTGTGGTCTTGAGCCTGAAGCAGCCAATCCGCCCGTGCCTTCAACACTGTCAAGGCGTCGGCCGGCTCCATAAGCCGCCTCGGTACACGCTTGTTCTGGGCTCGAAACGAGTCCGCCAGATCTCGAACGAATTCTCGAGGATCCTCATTCCCTCTTTCCAGAACGATTGCCTGAGGGGACGAGCACGCACGCTGCTCGTATAACCACACATCGCGAGCCAATCGGTCGCACCATGTTTTGCGCGTCGCCGGATTAGACCATGTCAGAGCATCCATTAGCGCAAGCGAATAGCGCGGCCCAAAAACAGCAATGCGCGCCCAGCTCGGAAACGGTAGAGCCCGGACTGCTCTCACAGCTTCATCGCCTCCCCAGATCATAGCGCCATCAACCTGCCGCGCCATCGCTTCATGAAGATCGACGCGATCGCTTGGAAAAGAAATAAAGGCCCAGCGAGATGAAAGCGCGCCTTCGCTATCGTCCTCTGCGAGACATGCCAAGAGCGGCTCGATATGCGCCCGCTGATCCGACGGAACTCGGATCAAGTTCGCATTGCCACCGAGCAGACCGCAAACACCTGACAGCACAGCCTGTAAATCGACATTTCCCGCCGTCCAGTGTCCCACGATCCCAACAGGCTTTATGAACGAGGAGTTTCCCATCGGCTCTTTCGGGAACGCCGACGGAACCCCAAGCATCCCGGAAACTGCACAACCAAAATCGGCCTCTAAAAGACGATGCAGGTTTTCTCGGCGAAGCCAGATCGACAAATACGCGGCCCCCGGAACATTGCAGGCCCGAGAAGCAAGTAGCCGCGCTCCCCACGACGCCAATTTTTCGATTAAGGTTGAAAGTGGAGTTTCCCTGGCGATGCCGTCGCGCAAACGCCGGACAAGGGGCAGAATCTCATCAGAATCAGATAGCAAAGTGAGCTTCGACATTAGCTTGAGGCCATGCGACGTGCGAGTACATCACCACAACCGCGCAGTTCCGCCTTTGGGGACCGGCCCTTAAAGCGAAACGCGACTCCCGGCCGACCACACCCGCAGTGATCGGCGTGCATCACCTCCCCCAAATCCTCTGTTAAGAGCGCGTGGCCGGGAAAGCTGGTTGGAAGTATACTGCACACTTGCACGATACCCGTCTCACCAACCGCGGCGGGTTCCAAAGTCAACGGATTGCGGATAACAACCTCGCCATACGTTGGCGGATGCTTATTACCCTCGACGCAGTCGGGATAAACGATACCTACATTCTCAACCATGCCATAAAAGTCCACTACTCGATCAGCGCCACAACCAATCGCCGTTCCGACGCTTTGATTGAATAAACGCTTGCTTACCGCTCTGTCGATCAGTGTCTTCCAGCCTCCACTGTGCAGTACATGCGCCTGTCGTAACCCCAGGTCGCGTCCTTTTTCGATAAGGCGTTCCAACGCCATCCATATGATGTACGTAAATCCGTAGATCAGAATCGGCTGTGTCGGGTCGTGTTTTCTTAGAAAATCGTTCAATATTTCAAGGTCAAGCTCGATCGCGTCGCGGCCCGCTTGTCGACCACAATAAGTGACGCTATGCCCGAACGGCAAAAGGCTACGGATCGCCGCTCCCCGGGCGTTGACCTCACTGCCCGCGCCTACCGCCTTCGGATCATCAATCACCAACATTGGCCGTCGGGACACACCAATAAAATCCGCGAAAATGGCGGCTGCGCTTCGCGTCATGCGCAAAGATGTAGGTTTGTCGATTACGATTTGCGATGGGATTTGCCCGCCGGTCCCACTCGATCGCAACACTTTTGACCAATTTTCCTGAGGCACAATAGCAAGCGGTGGATCGGTCTTGAACGCGGCGACCGGCAAGAAGGGGAGATCGGCTATCCGGCGCACCTCTGCAAGCGGGATAGGCCAATGTCGAATGTAGTTTGCGTAGCGAGGGTTCTTCGCCGCATAGCCAATTCCCTCACGCAAGGCATGGAGCAGGAGTCCTGCGTGTGAGAAATCTCTGGGCGCGAAGGGTGCGCATTCAAGCAGTTTACTCACGGAATTTTGGCATACATTCATGAGCCACACTTCTCCGCCAATCGTCCGCGCAAAATCTTGCCTACGTCGTTGCGTGGCAACGAATCCACAAAATTGATGCCCGCACAGATCCAAAGTGGGTCGATCCGGCGGGTGAGATCTCTAACGATACCTGTGCGATCGTGCTCCTTCTCAGCAACCACCGCCAAGCCAAATGCCTCCCCATACCTGGGATGACAGGCAGGAAACGCCGCGATTTCACTAATGCCTTCTGCGAGGCGCAAGCGTGCCTCGATTTCACCGATGGAAACACGCATTCCTCGCATTTTGAGGAAATCGGCTATTCGACCTTCGATCCAAATAAAACCATCCTCATCCACGTGGCCTACGTCACCCGTCAGCAGCGTACCATTTACAAAGCGCTCCGCAGTACCATCTGCATCATTCCAGTAACCCGCCGCCACCGAGGCACCGCACACGGCAAGCTCACCAGATCGCCCAGCAGCGAGCGGCCGGAAATCGGCGCCGACAGCAAACACTTTCAAATTGTCGAGCGGCAGTCCTGCGCTGCCTAACTTGGCCGTATGCCGGTGCACCTCGAAGGTCGAAATCCGTGATGTCGCCTCTGTTTGACCATACATGACATAAAAATCGGCGCTTGGCACTCGTGCTACAATGCTCTCAACAATTTGAATTTCGAGCTTGCCTCCAGCCTGAAGAAATCGCTTCAAAGAGGATCCGGCCAAGCGATCGAAGTCCGCCGCCGCTATGATTTGCTCATACGTGAAAGGCACACCCGCAAAGCTCGTACATGCGTGGGCAATAGTTGATCCGATTAACCGGGTCGGGAACATCGATCGACGATCCACTACGACGCTACCACCGGCCCAAAGATGGGAGTGCAACACGCTGGCGCCAAAGCAATAATGCAACGGTAATTGCAGCAGCGCCCTGTCGTCTGACGTCAACAACTGGCTCCGAACAATTGCCTCGGTATTAGCGAGCAAATTGGCGTGCGACACCATCACGAGTCGTGGCTTACCCGTGGATCCAGACGTTGCATTAAGTACCGCGATATCGGTTGGTTCGGCCCCTACGTTGCCGTCTCGCACCTCGCCTTGCGCCATGCCGACGATCACCGGCAACGCACTACTCTCCCGTAACGTGCTCGACCAGATTGCTTTTGCGCCGGTCGCTGCGGCGAAGGTCTTTGCTTCCGCAAAACATTGCGCCGCGGGCAGCGGCACGGCCACGCACCCAGCATACATGGTTGCGAGATAGGCTACGACGGACTCCAGATCCAGTTGCGCTGCCAAAAGCAGCCGATCCCCTCTCTCTAGCCCCGTTTCTCGAAGCATCGCTGCCGTAGCAATTACATGACCTCGCACGTCATCCATTCGCTCTCCGCTCGCTCCATCAATTAAGTGCGGAGCCTTCCCAAGCCGACATAAGAGAGCATTAGCGAAATTCATAATTTCGACGGTCCGACTTTGGTTCCTGATATTGGCGGCCGAAAACCCCGAATGCCTTTAGCGGCTATTGCTGCAGAACCAGCGCACGATAGTCAAACGCGCCTTCATTAAGTTCGGAGATGAGTCTAAAGCCGACCTTTTGGTTGAGCCACATAGCAATGCTATTATCCTTGTGGACGTGGCAAGTATAAAGACCGGGGCCTGAGCTGAGCAAAAACCATTTCAAAAGCCGCGCCCCAGCGCCGGCTGTATTCGAAGCTGGCTTCGTCGCCAGTCGAGAGATGTAGGTACCGGGCTTGTCAATCGGTTCTAATTCTTTCGCATAACGCTCGAGGTTGCTTATGAAGCACGCTCTTTCTGACCGCCCCAGTTTTCTTATGAGTTTCATCGAGCCCCTTAGTCGAGCTCTGGTGATTTGATTGTCCCCAACGGCTGACAGAATCGAGGAGACGCGGCCACCGTGGCGAAGAACATATGTATTTTGCAGCTCTGTGTCCGGTTCACCGATTTGCTCGGCGACCAATGTCAACATCTCCTGCTCGGAACAAGGTAGAAGAGCGTAAAATAGAGGCGCCGCTGAAACGATGAGCTGTGCAAGCACCAGCTTCTCGTCGCCGTCTATCTGAGCTTCGTTAACGCTAGCGACACTTTCTTGCTCGCGCAGATAAGGCATTGCAATTCCCCCAACCGGGGTAAGCTTTATGGCGCCTTGGTAGGTGTAAGCAGAAAGCTTAATGGCGGGGCCGGAGCGCATGGGTGATCCTCCGGCGCCATCCCTCCATGGTCCAATTCTCCCATCGCCAGAATCTCGCCTTTACGGTTGATGGCGTGCGCTTCCACCAGCACAATGCCGAGAGCACCCGAGCCTGCGTCATTTAAGTCCACGATTCCCGTTTGTTTTTTCCAAACGAAAGCGTGACCTCCGGAGGGACTGTCCGAACTACCCACTACGGTGCCTGAATCGTTAATGGCAAGAGCCTGACTCGAGTTACCCCCAGGCAAAATTCCAAGCTCCTGCATTCCGCCGCCTTTGGTCCAGAGAAAAGCGCGCATTCCGCTCGGACCGTTGGAATAACCGACCACGTCGCCCGTGTTATTGATCGCCATTGCTTCGCTAGTCAGATCACCCGGCAGCGTACCAAGGTCACGTGCATCACCGCTCTTTGTCCATAGAACTGCACGGTCGCCGGCAGGGCTGGCAGAGACACCAGCCACTTCGTCGGAATCATTCAGATCATGTGCTCGACTGTAACTGCCACCGGGCAACGTTCCGAGATCGCGCGGACCCGTCTTCCGGGTCCACAGAAGCGCCCTGCAACCGAACGGCCCGGAAGAATAAGACACAACATGCCCGTGTTTGTTGATGGCAACAGCCTCTCCACAGTTATCGCCTGCCAAGAGCGGCACACGCTGCAATCCACCTTTGTCAGACCACACGAAAGGAAGAATCGCCGTTCCCGTATTCGATGCTCCGGCGACTTCTCCGGCGTCGTTAATAGCATTTGCGGAACTGTAGTCTCCGCCAGAGAAAACACCCAAGTGCTTCGCCTTCGAGTGGTGGGAATGACCCCAGAGCGCGGCTCGAGGTCCTCCTTCACCACTGCCGGTGTTGCGGCCAACGATGTCTCCCAGATTGTTCAATTTGGATGGGACTTGAGCCGCGTCTTCGCCGGTAAGCTCCGTGACGATATATTCTGGAGTTTGGCCCAACAGGACGCGGAACGGACAAAATACCGTTGTCGTGGTTAACAGTACGGCAAGTATTAAAGTACACTTCAATCGTCCAGAAGACGAGATAGCAAATCGCGTTGTCATAGCGCTTGTCATGGAGTTGGTGTTGGGGTTGGCGTAGGAGTAGGAGTCGGAGAGCCCGATGGAGCGATCTGGATAGCTGAGAGCTTCGCGTTATTCACGGTACCTGAGCCGACAATATTCAGCGTGCCGTCAGTCACGACCGTAGTGAAGGTCCTTTGGAGCGCGGCATTCTTGCCGACGAGGGCCCAGATATCGAAATTTTGAAGGACCGTTTGCCCTTCAATAGTAACGTTGAAGACGCGCTGTCCGGCACCATTGAAGACCATCTCGGAGAAGGCCAAAGTTACGTCGTACGTCCCGTTGGCCACCGGAATGTTGTAGGTCAAGGTTTTGGCAAAACGTTCTGATTGATACAGAGTCGGATCGGATGTGCCGGAGACTGTTGCGGTGTAACTGGCGGCAGTACCGCCGGTGAAATAAGCGTCCGCCGACCAAACCTGGCTAGACGAATCAGTATAAGAGGTCCCTCCGCTGTTGATCCGGATCGTGCTGCCCGAGGGCGCGGGGCTGACCGTGATAACAACGTCATCAGTTGCCGAAAGTTGGCCATCATTAGCTGTTAGCCGCAGCGTATAAGTGCCGGCTGCGGAGAATTGTGCGGTCGTCACTGCCTGCGAAGTGTTGCCGAAGGTTACGGTTCCTGAACCGCTTACCTTCGTCCAACTGTAAGTTATTGTTCCATTGGGCTGGCCGTCGTCTGTGGCAGAACCATTCAAGGTCACGGTATTAGCGGGAACGGTGATTGATTGGTCCGGACCGGCGTTTGCGATCGGTGGCAGGTTCACCTTATCGATCGTGGCAGTCGAGTTAAAGACACTATGGCTGGTAACCGCGAGACCCATGAAGACACTGCTCCCCATTGTGACGCTGGCACTTCCACCCAATGTCCAGGTGAGGCCATCGCTGGAATAATAGCTGGCCAGGCTATTGCCCGTTCGCGTCAGCTTAAGCCAGTAGGGAACGACAAGCTGAGTGCCCGTCGCGGTAGTCTTGGCCGTAGTGCCGTTGGTTGCTGTTCTGCGTTGGAAGCTAATTCCGGTTGAGGGAGTGATAACGACCGCTGCGTATTTGGAGCCCGCGGTCAGAGTTTCGCGAATCATCACTCCAGCCTTGGCTGAAGGATCGCTGTTGTATTGAGTCGCAACGTGCGCAACGATTGTTCCATTGCCGTTGAGTGGCTGATAAATGTAGTGGAACGCGTCGGCCGAACCTCCAATGTCAGCGCCAGAGCCGCGTTCGATGAAAGTGCCTGTAAGAAATGATCCCCGCCCTTGTGTGCCGACCGCTCCAATATCCTGATCTGACCAGGGCGAAGGCAACGGTCCGCCAACTAGGAGTGGTAAGTCAGCCGAGCCTGAGAGTGCACTGTCACTCGCTGTCAGCCGCAGGGTATAGCTGCCAGCGCTGGAAAATGTCGCCGTCGTGCTGGCAGCATTGGCATTGGCAAAAGTCACCGTGCCGGGCCCACTCACAGCTGTCCAACCGTATGTCAACGCTCCGGGCGGATTCGGAAAACCATCGTCGGTGGCAGAACCGTTCAAGGGCGCAGGGTCTGACAATGCAATGGCCAGCGCAGGACCAGCATTCGCAGAACCAGCATTCACGACCGGCGGCTGGTTTGGAGGTGTTGGGGTGGATGTCGGCGTTGGAGTCGGTGTCGGCGTTGGAGTCGGCGTCGGTGTCGGCGTCGGCGTCGGAGTTGGAGTCGGCGTTGGAGTCGGTGTCGGGGTCGGTGTCGGAGTCGGTGTCGGCGTTGGAGTCGGTGTCGGAGTCGGTGTCGGTGTCGGTGTCGGTGTTGGAGTCGGTGTCGGAGTCGGAGTCGGTGTCGGTGTCGGCGTCGGAGTTGGTGTTGGCGTCGGAGTCGGTGTCGGCGTTGGAGTCGGTGTCGGCGTTGGAGTCGGTGTCGGAGTTGGAGTCGGTGTTGGTGTTGGGGTAGGAGTTGGTGACGCCGTCGTGGCAATCGCCGTATTCGAATAGGGCGAATTACCGCCATCGCTGTAAGCCAGAATTCGATAGTAATATTTAGTCGAAGCGGCAAGTCCGCTGTCCGGATAGGTCGTAACATTCGCGCCTACTGTCGAAATTTGTGTAAACGTTTTGCCATCACTAGAGCGTTCTATCTTGAACCCTGTTTCGTTGTTCGAGTTATCGGTCCAAGACAGGTTGATCTGGCTGGAGGATGCGGCGACAGCCTTAAGCGCGGTCGGCGATGCCGGGTAAGTTGGAGTCGGTGGCGGTGTAGAAATCGTACTATTGATTTGGACAATCTGTGCCACTGAAGGAACGCCGTTCGAATTCAGAATGAATAGCATGTAGTAGCCCGGCGGAGTGGTGTTGGGGTTTGAAGGCGCCGTCACGTTGAGGCCGCCTGTAGCTTGCGAGAACAACGGCCGGTTAATGTGCTGGCCCATGTTAAAGCCGTGCGTAACGGAGCCTAGCGCGATGAATGTAATTTGTGAGATGCTGGTGGCATCGGGTGTGCCCACGAAAAATGACTGACCGTATGTAACGCCCGCGGGAGCCGACGTGATAGTAGGACGGGAGCCTCTGAATAGATAAGGAGGCGAATATATTTCTGCTGAATTTGTCCCAAATACGCCGCCGGCTGACAGAACGCGCCCGTCCGGCAGCAGGATCGCGATGGAGTGGTAGGATCGAATCTTGGTCAGGCTCGCCATCTGTGTCCACGTCCCGGTCGCCGGATTCCACAACTCACTCTCGTACGCTGGATTTGTCGGCTGAGTATTCGGATCCTCAGTGCCTCTGCTTCCGCCAGTTACCAGAACTGTGCCGTCTGCAAGTAAAGTAGCGTTGAAAAGTTTGCGTCCTCCCGTGACCATCGATCCAGTGTAGCTCCAAGCGGGATTCGGATTGTTTAGGTCGATGATCTCTGCAGTCGCCGTTGGGGTAGTGGTGCAACTACCGGTAGCGCCCGGTGTGAATGGGTACGGTGCGCATGGGCTTCCGCCCATGAGCAGTACTTTGCCCTCATCGTACATCACTGTTGATCCCCAATTACGAGTATCGAAGTTGCTGCTCCCTACTAAACTCCAGGCACCAGTGCCAGTAGGATCAAGGTACCGGGTCGTCTGGCTGGGTCCAGCACAGAACACCTTGCCGTTAGGCGCTACATGCATGAAGGGATAAAACGGAAGAGCGAGGTGCGCTGCGCTCAGGTTGCGCCAGGAGCTAGTCGCGGTCTGCCATACCTGGGGCTCAACGTTCACCCCCTGCTGGGTACCGATCCACCCGCTGACCACCAGCATGTCTCCGTTCGGCAGCGTGGTGCTCGTCGGGTACCACCGTTTGTTGTTCATATCGGGCAGCCGCGTCCAACTGTTTGTAAAGGGATTGTATCGGTTGGCATTGGCTATCCCCACGTAGTTATTTACGTGTCCACCGGCCACGAAGAGCTGTCCGTCGGGTAGAAAGGCATGGCCTGAGCAGAAAATGTTTGCTCCCGCTTGCACAGTAGCACTATTCGTGTTTGTCGAGGGATCCCAAAGGTACGGGTTGTCGCCGTTGACGAACTGGGGCCACCATATCACTTTGCCAGTGGGGAGGACATGAGCGTGGGTCGCTACGTATGGCCAGCTCATCACCGAAGAAAATTGACCGACTGTCGCAGGGTCCTGCGCGGCCGCGCTAGTTGCGAGTAGTAAAGTAAAAACGAGCCTGGGTGGAAGCGAAATTCGGAGACGACCAACCGGGCTGGAAAGCGACCGCAAAGCTTGGAAGAGGGGCCGGCGTTTACAGTGATTGGGTGGCACGTTTGATCGCAGTGAAGATTTGCTAAAAACCGCGGAAAATTTGCCAATCATTTACTCTAAAAACGTAGGTAAATCAGGTCGCGGGCCCGCTGTCAAAGCTAGATTTTACGGAATTACTTTTCGGTGACAAAGGCTTCATAAATTCATAATTAGAAAGAGAGATTGCGTTTATTGTAGTCGGCTCCGAGCGTCTTGTCATCCCGGAATCTGCGTCCTTCTTTTCCTTCGACGAACTCACGGGTGCCTATTAACATCAAGCATGCCATGCGATTTTTGCATGCCACTTCTTCCTGGATCATCAGACAACGTTACGACGTTAAGTTGTTCCTAAGCAGATGCCTATTTCCTTAAGTCCGATAGCTAAAATTCTGCGCAGCCTCGCTTCGCCGCTTCAGATGCTGGCCTAAAATTTAGGCCAATCGGTACTATTTCGACTTCACCCCGGACCAATTTTGATCCAGGCCCTGCGATTTGAATGACACATGACAACATGTCTTTTCCCGTTAGCCGATGCATGCGCCCAGGCAGACAAAACGCAGCCCATCCAACCTAGCGCGACCTAGGGCCGAGCAATATCGGGGTCTAGCTTTTCCGTCAGGAGTGTTTCCAACCCGCGTCGGTCGTACTTACCATTTGGGTTCAAGGGGAGTCGCGGAAGAACGTGGATTGTTCGCGGTACCATATAATGAGGTAGTTTTGTCTTTAGCGCGTTCAGAAGGGGCGCCGTATCGAACTTGTCTGCTTCCAGAAATAGCTCGATTCGATCAGCACTATTCCCTTTCGGCCAACCCAGGGCGACAATTCCGTCTACCCCAGATAGGCTCCTGGCCACTGCTTCCACTTCACCGAGTTCTACGCGATGACCTAAAACTTTGACCTGATGGTCAAGGCGACCCAGGTAGGTCAGAGGTTTGCCAGGCAAAGATCGCCGAACGCGATCTCCGGTTCGGTAGTAGATCCCGTTTCGATTGGCTACAGATACAAACGCGCGTCTCGTTTTTTCTTCATCACGCCAGTAACCCTGACTTAATTGCGGACCCGTCATGAGAAGTTCGCCCTCACGGCCTATCGCTACCTCCCGTAGTTCTTCATCTACGATAAGCGCCTCCATATGCTCAAAGGGTTCGCCGATTGGGACAATGCCTCGTTCACATTCGGCGGCTGAGCTTTGATTGTCCCATCGGTAGGCGGTGCAACCGATAGTTAACTCAGTAGGTCCATAGATATTTTCAATGCGTGAATTCGGCGCGGCGGCACTCCAGTCGCGGACAACGTCAACTGGCAACGCTTCGCCACAGAATAGGCTCAATCGCAGGTGTGGATATAGACCCGGTTTGAGCTCCCCGAGTCGGCGCATGAATATTGCCGTAGAAGGGACCGAGAACCAGGCTGTCAACCGTGCAGCGTTGATGAGGGCACCCGGCTTAATCATCTGCTTTTGGGTGGGAACGCAGAGACAAGCCCCGTTTGTCCAGGTCACAAATAGATCGTGTGCTGATAAATCAAAGGTCAGGTCAAATGTCTGTGACAAGCGGTCATCGCTTTCGATTCGATATCGCTTTGTGATGTAGTCCACATAATGCAGCACGTTCGCGTGAGAGACCATCACGCCCTTTGGTTGGCCGGTGCTGCCCGAGGTGAAAAGAAGATACGCGATCGAATTAACATCAATATTCCGCGGCTTCCATTCGCCTGCATCAGCTAGATCTGCGGCACCAATTAGTTGATGGTTGGGCAATTGCTTCGCTAATTCACTAACGTCATTTAGATCCGGGCAAATAACCAGTAACGGAAGCGGAAATCCTGACAATAGTTTTTCCAGTTGCGGCTCGGACCGTGCGTCGGCGATGAGCGATCGACACATCGATCTTTCCAGCATCAGCCTGGTCCTACCGATAGGGAATGTCGGATTGAGCGGCACATAACCGTGGCCTGCCATGAGACCACCCAAAACTCCGGCATATGCCGTCTCGGAACGATAGGCAAATATTCCGGTCAGCGGAACTGCGCCCTGGTCTGTGCCTTCTTGAATTGTAGCGGCGAGACGCTTAGCTTGTTGCGCCAATCGTTGATAACTAAGCTCGTGGCCGGCAATCTCAACCGCACCACGATTTGGAAATCGGGCGGAAGACTCAAGAAACCCACTCCAAAGCAATCGATTCGATGTGCCAGTATCCATCGACAAGTCCCGATTTTTCATCCGAAAGAGTTCGTTCACTGCCAATGAACCGGCATTTTCGCCTCCGCGTCCGCCCACGCTACTGCCACCCTGTGCAGGTTCCATTTCTTCGTAACAGTTAGTCTGCGTGTTGAATCAATACTCACGGCAGGGACAGATTGCAGCCGGGGGAATCCGGGGCAAATGAACACACCTTCCACGAGTTCGTGCGAACCAACTCCCGCCGTCTGTGCTAAGCAAAATCTCTTACTAGCCGCAATCTACCATTGGCGATAGATCGCCGCGACAACAATGAAATCTTCGTGTCTTATACATCTTTGCGGTTGTGAAACAATTCGGTCTCCACCAGTTCACAAAGGATATGTCCGATCGTGATGTGACACTCCTGGATACGTGCGGTATTTGCACAAGCAACGGTGATCGGAAGATCAACACATTTCGCAATTGCTCCCCCGTCTTTTCCCGCCAGCCCAATCGTTTTCAGATTCTGTTTTGACGCCTGTTTTAGACCAGCAAGGACATTTGCTGAATTGCCGCTAGTACTGATGCCGATTGCGACATCGTTAGGACGGCCCAATGCCTCAATTTGCCGGGAAAAAACCCGCTCAAAACCGTAATCGTTCCCCACCGCAGTGAGGATGGATGAGTCGGTGGTCAATGCGATCGCTGGCAATCCGCCGCGCTCCATGGCAAAGCGGCCCACAAACTCAGCCGCCAGGTGCTGAGCGTCGGCTGCGCTACCGCCATTCCCGAACAGCAAAAGCTTGCTACCCGATTGCAGGCAGTTCGCGATCAGCACAGCCGCTTTAACGATTGTCGGACTAATCTCGCGGCCGATTTTCATCCGGAGGTCTGCGCCCTCGTGCAGAGCAGCGACAACGTGAGCAGATGCCATCTCAAGATCCATAAAGACGTACAAATTTGCTGCTGAAAGGAAGGGATTACTAGATCGTGCCCAGTTTCTGGGCCGCTATCGCCGCTATTTGGAAGCGAAAAGTCGGGGCGCTACCTAGAGTGAGCACATTTGTCTGCAGGGCGGACACATCGCAAAGTCTCCACCGCAGGAGCGGCAGGCGATCAACTCCTCACCTTTTGATTGCCATCAATCCAGTCACACTTATACCGAGCAAGAGCAAAGTGCCGCCCGCATCCGGAACGATGTCCGGCGGAACACCGGGACCAATTCCAAATACCTGACCGGGATCAGAAATCAGTCCGAAATCGCTCCCGGTTATGGTCAGCCAGGGACGGTTGGGAAGGGTTAAGTCGAAATGGATGCCAAAGAAGTCGACCGGCGTGTTCAGCTCTCCCGAGAAAAAAGGGAAGAGACCAGCGTGCAATGAACCGTCGTTTCTGGCTGCAAGGCCGAGATCCTCCGGGGTAGTGAGCGCGTGACCTTGCTGATCAAGTAAGAAGCCGGTGCCGCCGAGATAACCCACGAACCCGGAACCATTCGTTTGCAGGGTTAATAATGATTTAAATGATTGACTGGTAACTGTGAATAAACGTACAAATTCGCTATTGGTAAACCGGAAGTTAATCGACAGCGTCTGGCCGGCCAGAGATATGCCGTCCAGCCCGTCGAAGGGGTCCGAGGTCTGCGATTTGAGCGACGGCGATGGTCCCAGATCGATCCAGATGGGGTTCGCTTTCGCCCGACCGCTCCATGATAACATGATCATGACCACGATCGCAGCAGAAGTGGCGGCCCCGGAACACTGAAATTTACCCGCACGTAACGAAATTGAATTCATTTGTATAATCGCCCTTTCCCCAACTTGCGCATCCAATCAACGATTCTATCAAGAGTCCCTGCAACAGCAACTCTTACTTATAACCCATTTCCTGCGGCCAATCGCGCGTTCGAAGCAGACCGGCGAGTAACCTTGTGCGACTTTCAGGACAACCTTGAATTTGCTCCTGTTTTTAGCCGGCCCTTCGCGCTCCGGCGAAACGCCAAAAATCGACAACACATATTTTAATGGCTTCAGTCAGCAAAATGAGTTGCGTGCAGAATATTAGCTAAATCAAGCTGGGCCTCCCAGGTAAGAAGCAAGCCTGAGCAGATCAGCAAACACGCCGCCAGCTGTAACTGCGGGCCCGGCACCCGGACCCTGAACGATAAGCGGCTGCGGATTGTACCGGTGCGTCTTGAAAGCAACAATGTTGTCGCTTCCGCTGGTCCTAGCAAAGACATGCGAGCGGGGGTAATTCTTCAGCTGGACTGCGCAGCCCTTCTTCGGATCGACCACGCCAACATAGCGAATCACTTGGTCGCGGTCTCGCGCCCGATTAAGAAGATCCATCATCGCAGAATCGTGCCCGGGGAGGCCATGGAGAAAGTCTTCGATGGAACCATCACGAAGTAATTCCGGTACGAGGCTTTCAACGCGGACATCTTCAAGCTCGAGATCAAGACCGATCTCACGCGCAAGAATCACGAGCTTTCTTGCCACGTCCACGCCCGAGAGATCCTCCCTGGGATCGGGCTCAGTATAGCCTTTGCTGCGGGCGTCCTGGACGATCTCCGAAAATGGCTTTGTCCCGTCAAATGTATTGAAAATGTATGAAATGGTTCCCGAGAGCACGCCTTCGATCTCCAACACTTCGTCGCCGGTCTGGATCAAGTCCCTAAGTGTGCTGATAATGGGAAGCCCGGCGCCCACGGTTGTTTCATAAAGATAATGGCAATTCCTGTCTCGCGAAACGGAGCGGAGCGTCCGATAGAATTCCATCGTGCCAGTATTAGCTTTCTTGTTCGGCGTAATGATGTGGATGCCGCGCTTAAGCCAGCGCGGGTAATGTGCGGCAAGCTCTGCGCTCGCAGTACAATCCACGATAGCAGCGTGAGGGAAATGATCGGCCTGGACGTGAGCCACGAAGCTTTCCAGGTCCGGCGACACACCACTAGTCTTGATGTAGTCGCGCCAGTTCTCCAATGATCGGCCCTTTTCGCTGAGCACCATGGCTTTGGAGTTAAGGATGCCGCGTACGCGAAGGTCGATCTTGAATTCCTTCTTCAGAGTCTCCATCTGCGTTTTAAGCTGATCAATAAAAGTACCCCCAATGAGCCCCGAGCCGATGACGCCGATCGAAATCGTCTGATTTGAAAGATAAAAGGCGGCGTGCACGGATCGGAGCGCTTTTCGCGAATCGCCACGATCAATGACGGCCGAGATATTTCTCTCGGAGGAGCCCTGAGCAATCGCACGAATATTGACCTGTGCTCTTCCAAGAGCACTAAAGAATTTTCCGGCAATGCCGGGATGATCGACCATGTTATCACCTACCGCAGCGACGATGCTGCAGTTGTCCGTCACTCCGATCATCTGAATTTGGTTGTGGTGCAGCTCGGCGAAAAACGCGCGCTCAACGGTCGTGCGCGCGAGATCGGATTGGACTTCCGGAATTGCAAAGCAGATCGAATGCTCCGAACTGGCCTGCGAAATCATGACCACGGAAACGCCTACGTCACGGAGCGCGCCAAAAAGGCGGTTAGCTACGCCAGGCACGCCTATCATGCCGGTACCCTCGACATTGATGAGCGCCATTCCGTCGACCGTGGCGAACCCCTTGACCGAAGGGCCGTTCCCAGCCTTGTTGTGAATCTTGGTTCCGGGAGCGGAGGGGTTGAAAGTGTTCCGGATCCAAATTGGGATCTCGTTTTCGATCGCGGGGGCCATCGTGCTTGGATGAATGACTTGGGCGCCAAAATAAGCTAACTCGGTCGCCTCCTGGTACGAGATATATTCGAGCACGGCGGCTTCAGGTACCAGTCTCGGATCAGCGCTCATGACTCCGTCAACGTCCGTCCAAATCGTGATAATACGTGCGTTCAAAAGCTTTCCCAGGATCGAGGCTGAAAAGTCGCTTCCATTTCTCTTGAGCGTGGTTGGAAGACCTTCAGAGGTAGAAGCGATAAAGCCGGTAACCACGACCCAATCCGTCTTCAGCGTCTTGAGCCATTCGCTAGTCCTGGATTTTGTCCGCTCCCAATCCACGCTCACGGCGGTATCGCCGTGCTCAACGATAAAAAGAGTCCGGGCATCGAGCCAGCTTGAGGCGATCCCCGTCGCATTGAGATGAGCGCTCAGGATCTGCGCAGACCAGAGCTCGCCGTGCCCCGAAATAAATTCGAGAGTTCGGTCGGAAAACGTGCGGCTGAGATAAATACCCCTGAGGACATCCTTGATATCTTTAAAATCGGACTCTAAAGCGTCGAGAAGGGGCTGCCACCTTTCAGACGGGAGGAGGCTCTCAATGGCGGCGACATGACGGGCCTTGAGCGCGTCGGCACAAGAGAGATAAACTTCCTTACCTGTTTTGGCGAAACCTACGAGCTCAATCAAGGCATCAGTCACCCCATGCATAGCGGACACTACAATCGCTTTTTTCGTGTCCTTAACCTCGCCGCGCAAAATTGCCGCGACCTGGCGGTAGCGCTTCGCATCGGCGAGACTCGTGCCCCCGAACTTGTGAACTACCCAAGTTGAAGTCATTTCAAGACATGTAGGCCACGGGCCGACAAGCAGTCTTCGGGTTGTTGCATTCGCAGCGGCAATGCCGTTTATCTTTTAAGGAGCTGGGAGGTGTTGAGCGCTCAATCCAGATGTCGTTTAGGGGTCGAAGACACCGTCAAAAGAAATGATTTACAGTAACAACATAAGGCCTATCCGGGATAACAGCCTGACCAGAGCTATCCTTATCAACTGCGGGAGATCCTTTGTGCCGAGACACCGCCGTTTTCTCCCCTAACGACCTTGACGGATAGAAAAAGAGCCTGGCATAGATGTAGCCAACGCCCTCGCTTAATACTTCCCTAACACCATCGCTATAGCGCCACCAATGCCTCACGTCATAATCGGGGTTCGGGACGGAGATAATGCCAACCACTACATTTTTCCCGAATGCCTTCTCGTAAAGTAAGCGAGTCCGGCGAGCATGTGCACCCTCCGTTACAACATTAAAACTATGCACGCCAACCTTGTGTTCGCTAAGCCAGTCTCGAAATGTGACCGCCGAGTAGTACGTTCTGTCCCGGCCAATTACGCGCGATGGGACCATCTGCAGAGATTCACTCGGAAGTCCGAATTTCTTCAAAGCTTCTTCCCCGACACTGGCCGAGGTATAGTAATCGTTAATGTACCCCCCATTTCCTTCTACAGGGCCGCCGGTGACAAAGATGCGCTGATAGGACCCAGCCTTGAACTCGTCTACGCTAGCTCGGATAGCGTAGGTAGGTATCCATCCCTCGACGACGAGAATATCAGTGTTCACACGGTGCGTCACCGACAGAAATGGCTGAACATTTAGGAAGAGCAAAAAGGCACTTGCAAATGCAAGCGCGACCAAAATGAGCCAACCACGCCACGACAAGCCCCAGCGCTGCTTTCGGGTAATGATTCCCCAGAATTTGCGCGATTTCTCACCTTGGGAAGTGGTCAGGTGATCTCGCGTAACTGTCGACGGCATTAGCTTAATTTGTCCGTCTTCATCGGTTTGAGATTGCAATGATTTACATTGCAACGCTGTTTTCCTCCTGGGCCTTCGAACCTCTAGACTCAAACCTGAGCTGTCATATCCTCCGGCCTCTACATCGCTACACCACTCCGCCTTTCGCCGTTTGTCCCCCTGAAATTCTCTAGTTTGGCAACAAGATCAACTTGCGGTGGGCGCCGGTTAATTCTAGCGACAAAGCACCTCTGCCTCCCCTTTCCTCAAAGCCGCACTGCGCCGGGCACGCCTGATTCTACCCAGGATAAAGTCAGGCAAGATCGCCTGAATTAATAACTTTGGCACCAATGTGTGAAAACGGCGCAAAAAGGCAGAAACATCTGCCCTAAGACAATACAGAGCGCCGACCGCAGCGGACGTTTTGTCCCTGGCGCAAAGCTCTTTCTCAGCCAAATTCAATCCCGTTGTCAGCGAGTACCCGTTACTTTGCAACTCGCGGCTCGTACTTCCGCGCAACATATCGGCAGTAACTCTGCGTGCCAGATTGTTTCAGGAGTGTGGACCACCGGTCAAAATACTTTTTATTGTTAGCTCGCCTTACGTCTTCCATTCCACTTTCAGGAACTCGGGTGCCAATAAACGCAGCTATTTCCTGATGGTACTTCACTGGATCTCCGATGTAGTCTTCGTAGGTTAACTCATACACATGTCTTAGATGGTTCTTGTCCTGTTCGAAGAGTTCGTAACAATGTAGCCAGTGTTCGAAGAGACGGTGAAGGGACGTTATCTTTACACTCCACATCCGCTGTGTGGACATGCTGACAGCGATAGGGTGTCGCCTGATCACAATAAAATACGAATTAGGAAATGCCGCTTGCAGAAACCGCGTCATCAAAATGTTCCCTGGAGTTTTCTCCACGCATATCATCTTGCTCTTATCCCAGTATCGATGCCAACTGGCCCGAAGCCTGGCCACATTCTCAGGCGTTAACAATTCTGAGTTCTCCGTGCGATGCGTCCGTGAATCAAACCCAAACCGGCCAGGACCGCCGCATTCAAGGTCGAGTGGATATATATCCTGAAGATGTTCGCCTTCATCTATGGGTATGGACGTGCCGATGTAGAAGGGGGTATTCTTGAAGCCGGTGCAATCCTCTAGTCTTCCGACATTGCGACCGAGCACGCTCGTTCCGCTTCGGTGCAGACCGCAGACAAACACGTACTTGCATTCCCGTTTCTCTTCCTCTCTCATAACGGTTGCTGATTCAGGCTTTGGTCAAAGACTCCCTCTGGCGGGCTTGTCTGATTCTCGTTCGAGCAAACTCAGGCAACATCGCCTGGATTTGACACTTCGCATACCCTTTACACCGCATCCCGACACGCTGAACTAATGCCAAGGCATCTGCCCCACGGCAGTAGAGAGGGCCAATTACAGGATCGATTGTTTCTCCGTGTAGAACCAATTCCCCGGTCGCGCCAAATCCGCTTGTTAAGGAATAGCCGTACTTGGCAAACCTTGGTTCATACTTTCTGGCAATATAGCGATAGTAATTTCTAAAGGGTGAGTTTATCAGAAGGCGGTACCACTGATCGAAATATTTCCGGTTATGAGCGCCGGTCGCTTCTTCCATCGCGCGTTCCGGGACACGCAGGCCGGACGGATTGCGCCACTGGACCACAGGTCGAAATCTATCCTCCTTTGGTGGTTCCGGAACGCGTGTCCCGATAAAGGCAGCAATTTCCTCGTGGTGCTTGGCCTGATTCCCAACATAGTCTCTCATAACTCAGCTCATAGACATGATTCAAATATGTTTTGTCCTCTTCGTAAAGCCTATGGCAGTGTAACCAATGCTCAAACATGTTGTAGAGTGGCGTTACGTTTACCTTCCACTTTTGCGCAGCCATACCCACGGGAATGGGATGGCGTTTGATAACAACGAAATACGAGTTTGGAAAAGCTGCTTGCAGGAACCGCGTCATCAGTAGGTTGGCCGGCGTTTTTTCCACAAAGATGGTCTTGCTGTTGTCCCAGTGAGCGTGCCAACTCACCCGAAGCCTCGCCGCGTTTTCCGGGGTTAGCAAGGGTGACGCTTCTGTCAGGTGAGCGCGTTGGTCAAATCCGAACCGGCCTGGTCCACCACAGACGTCTTCGGTCGGGTAAACATCCTGCAAAAATCGCCCTTCGTCTTCGAGAACCCCGGTATCCCTGAAACCCGTGCAGTTCTCCATTCGTGCAATATTGCGGCCGAGGATGCTGGTTCCGCTTCGCGGTAGACCACACACGAAGACGTACTTCCGCTGATTGCTGTCTTGGCGTTCCATAAATATTAACCGATTTAGATGCAGAAAAAGACTACATTAAACAACGGACGGGAACTGGGACCCCCTGCCCGCAACATGTCTTGAACCGCCCCGCAATCCTTGGCGTTTTATCGCAAGACCTTCGGAACCCGCCAACTACCTGACCGCACACGAGCAAATCTTCTATAAGTTGGTTTTATCGCTCGATCTGAGAAAAGATCCTGTCCCAAGATCTCAGGAGGTTCCATTTGTATTGATTGTACCACATCTGCAATTGCAGGCCGATCCGATAGCCGAAAAGCCACTCAATCCATGAATACTTAGTACCCAGGCGTGGTGGTATCTCCAACCTTCCTGCCAGGCGATGGGCTTGTTCTTCCACTCGCTTCACAATGTCTGGACGCTGCGGGTAAAAGGACTTAACGCACGCTTGTAACCGCCTAAGGCACGCCGCCCGAGCTCTTTCGCTGTCGTCCAGTGACCGGAGAACTTCCATCTGTAATTGTATACCGAGGAAATGAGCTTCCATTTTTTTGTTCGAACGGCCCACGTAACTCAAGCGATCCGACCCGCCTTGACGATAGAATACTTTGGCGTCGCTGACGAACCTTACACCGGTGCTTGCCCTTAGGACTCGGCAGAAATATTCGCCATCGTCATTGTTGAGTAGCCGCGAATCCCAAGGCCCGGCCGCGTTTGTCAATTCCCGACTGACGAGCCACGTCGCGGTCTGCATATGCAGGATCGGGTTGTGTTCCCATCTGCGAACCAACCATTCCGCCGGCGTCAAATCGCACCAAAGGGGGCTCGGAATGAACTTCGCCCTGGCCGGTCGATACATGAAGTATCCCCAGCCGCAAGATAGCAGTCTGTGTTTGTCCTGACACTCCTGTGCCGCTGCCATCTGTCTAGTGACCTTTTCCGGTGAGAGAAGGTCGTCAGCGTCAAGCCACTGGATATAGTCACCCTGACAAAGCTGAAGGGCTTTGTTTCTGGCTGCGGCTGCACCTTGGTTCTCCTGAGTGACAACGGAAACATCTTCGGAAGCAAACTGTCGAGCAATCTGATGCGTTTGATCGCGAGACTCATCGTCGACGACGATGATCTCCTTTCTCGGCCAAGTCTGCGCGAGAGCGGACAGAATCGTCTGAGCGATCCACCGCTCAGCGTTATAAGCCGGGATGAGGATTGAAACCAAAGGTTTCATCCGTGCGTCGAACTTGGTCTGACCTCTGATCTTCGATCTCTGACCCCCGTGCTGCGGAGCACCTCCGCGTAAACGCGCGTCGTGATCTTCGCCACTTTACTCCAAGAATACCGTTCGTTGGCATAGGCTTTGATCTTCGCCCGCCGGTTTTCCAATTTGTGGAATAATTCGCTCTTGAAGTACTTGTCTATCTTGCTGGCGAGATCAGATGAATCACGCGGATTGAAAACAAATCCGGTTTCTTCCTCAGCAATGTCCTCCCTCAACGTGCCCACATCCGCAGCGATCGCCGGCAGCCCAAAGCTATACCCAAGGAGGAGTACTCCGCTCTGACTTTGAAATACTTGGGCGTAAGGTAAAATTAAAACATCGGCGGCTTTGAAATATAATTCTGTCGCCTCATCTGGGACATATTCAATTACCTCAATAACACGATCACGGATGCAGCTGCCAGCAATGGTCGCCTGGATCTGCTTCCAGTAATCCTCGGATCCTTTGGGCTTGCCAACAATAATCAGACGATAATTCTCGTCTCTGTTTAGGAGTTCGGTAAGCGCAACTACTAGGTATTCGAGGCCCTTGTAAGGAGCAATGTTTCCAAAAAACAGCAAGGCTCTTTCGTCTTTGCCGATTCCCAGCTGGCGTCTTGCCTCCGCCCCGGAAAGACTGGTGTTGGGAACCGTATTGTTGATTCCGAACGGAATAACGCTGACCTTCTCTTCAGGAATATCAAAGTCGGCTACAAGCTCGGTTTTCATCCCATCGGTGTGAACAAAGATATGGTCGGTCAGGTTGTATTGAACCTTCAGTGAACACCGGTTTAGCCAGGAATCGTTCGAGTCTCGTTTACCTGCGTTCACGTTGTGGGCGGTGAAGATGATCTTTTTGCCGAGCAGTCTGTAATAAAGCATCAACACGATACGGTCAAAAAACTGAAACTTATTGTTCCACAATAGGTGGAATAGCTTCGGTCTTGCTGTCGCTGCATAAGCGATTAATTTCACGTAATAGCGCAGCACCCTTAGCATCTTCGCCGGCAGACTCGCTTCGACTTGTTGGTCGCCGCGCAGGTTAAGGAACCTTACTCTGGGGTTGTTTATCAGTTCCGGAACGTTCAGATCGTTGCTGCCAATAAAGTCGATCGATATACCTGCTGCCGTCAGCGCCTCTGCCATGCCCAAAGCGTAAGGCTTGTCCCCGCCACCAGTGAGGAGGGCGATGCTGATTGCTGATTGCTGATTGCTGATTTGCGAGTGACGCCCCCCCGCATTCCCTGGTTTTTCTTGGTCCTCGATGCCGTCGTCGGTGCCCCCCCCGCCCTGTCCCCGAGCCGCAACCTCTACGGGGGCGGAGGCCGTTCTCTGACCTATGACGTTCGACCTCTGATCTCTGAGAGGCGGTGTCATTCCACCGTGATCTGCTTCGACGGAGACCCAGCTTTCTCAAGCTGCGTGAGGACCGCACTCTCGACTTCATCCACAGTAATTACGGTTGTTGCGCGTTCGTCGTAGCCGCGCTTGTAAAAGAATTCCTCCAACAACGGTGAAACTATTTTCTTCTGGACGCCGTAATCGTAAATCTCCCACGGGCTGGTGCAGGTGAAGAGAGAGACGCACGGCGTTGCCGTTCCAAGGGCGAAATGCATTGGGAGGCTGTCCCCCCCAACCAAACAACGATGATTCCTGACGTCAGCGAGGTGTTCGAGTAATGATGAGCGCTGCGGCAACACATTTACGGTCAGTCCATGATTTTCGAGTCGCTCTTTGAGCTCGGCGTAGTAAGCCCAGCGTTTCATCGGCCAGATCGGACCAGAATCGGCTGCTATAGCAACATCGCCCGATAGCCCTGTTTCGATGGGTTCCGGGAGCAAATATGTCTCGCCGCCAAAGTGGAATCCAAGGCCATCAAAGATCATTTCTTGATAGGTCTGGCGATTGAACAGTTTAAGCCGATCAGCCTGTTGCCGGCCATGGGAACTGATGAGACTGAGGTCAAACCAGCGCCTGGAATTCGCCGTGTAGCGCAGTGCGTTACCAGAATCAACGTAGGCACCGAAGATCTCTCCGTACCGCACCGTCTTCAGAAATTGTGCAACATCAACAGTATCTTCCAAATTAATGACGAGATCATAATAGTTGCTCAATATTTTCGTCCGTTCTTCCCAAGAGAAGCAGTGTAGATCGCAATTCAAACCCTTAAGCAAAACCGTATTTTTAGCGGCCGTCAGCCACGTAACTTGCCCCTTTATCGCACTTACCAACGGCGTCGTCCGTACGACATCACCAGTAGCACCAACCTTGACAATTAGGATGTTCACAGTCGTAACTTGTCGAACTACTAATACAAGCCCTCCTCGGGTCCTTTTTGCGCGCGCAAGATGGGCACATCTGATTGCCGCCTTCGCAAGGCACTTATCGCCATTTTATCCTCGTGATCCAATCCCAGCCAGAGTCCCAAAGTAGCCGTAATCAAAAACGCCATTCCGCCCAATGGTATAATCGTAAAGGGACCGTAGCCGGCATTAGATAACCAGCTGCGCAGCATATATCCAACAAGGCCAGCTCCGCCGACCGCGAAAACGCCCTTAAGGTATTTGAGATTGTAAGCTTGCAAACCGAATAGCATATAAACCTGGACAAACTTAAGGGCATTAATTGTAGCAATACTAACGGCCATCGCGATCGCGGCGCCAATCAGTCCCATGGTTGGGATAAGAGCAAGGTTGAGTAGGAAATTGAATACTACCATCGAAATTGTATTGGCGAGCTCCCATTTTTGTTTGCCCGTCATCGTGAGCAGAGCCCCAGTGGGGCCGGTAGCTGCGCTGGCGAGCTGCCCCGCTGCAAGAATCAGCAAGACTGTAGCGCCCCCTGTGAAACCTTTCCCAAAAAGATGTAGTACTTCAATTCGAAAAATCGCGATGCAAGTGAATATGATAAGAGCAGAATAGCACAGCCATTTTGTGACGGTCCTGAACAGTGCCTCAGTCAACTCGTGGTCACGCGTGGCAGAGAATTGCGAAAACAGAGGCGCCACGATCGGAAGTAAAATCTCAAGCCCAATCAGCACGAAAGCAGACACCTTGGCGGCAACTGAATAGATTCCCACATCTCTTTGGCTGGCAAAATAACCTAGCATTAGCGTATCCATCTGATTCAAAAACTGATAGCCTATTCCGATAAAAAACAGAGGGATTGAAAGGCGAAGATAGTCTCTAAAGATATTATCTGCGACGGGCTCGATTTTGGAAGGCTTTGGAAAGCGTCGCGTTACGAATAAGACAAAGCAAAGAACCGCGGCGAGCTGCGCCAGAATGCGGGCCGCAATGGTGCCGTAAAGCCCCGGGTAAACGAAGTCCAGTCAGTGCCAGCAAGGCTAAGAAGATCGCTGGGGAAAGGATATTCGTGATTTTCGACGCAAGATCGACGCGTTTGGCCGCTTTAACTGCCCCGGAAAGGAACTTAAAGAGGACAAGGACCGGGACCTGTAAACTAAATACACGCATGACATTCGTCATTCCTGGGGAATGGAAATAATACTTCGCCAGGGCTGGCGCCCCCAACAGGAGAGCCAGTGAAAGAGCCAGCGAAGTCGCAATGACCACACGACTGCTTCGAGCGAGCAGAGTTCTGCTGCCGTTTCCTCCCCGGGTTTCTAAAACTGGAAGATAGCGTTGCAAACCCGAATCCAGCCCAAGCAAACAAAATGTGGTCAGAAGTTGCACGACCACCGAACCAAGCCGGAACTCCCCGAGCCCGGCGGGGCCGAGAAACCGGCTAAGAAGAATGGTTGTGGCTATACCCAGGACAAGCGCCGCGCCCCTGCTTAGGAGCACGACTACACTTTGTCGGCTTACATTACTCAGGACCGACCCAATAGTTGTCGGCGGCATTGATCCAACAGTTGTTGTTGAATTGGCGTTCACAGATTTGGCGTAATCGGCCTATTTAAGAGCTAACTTCAATTCCGGCGACCGCAGACGGAGCGAGTCGATGACCGGGGCACTATAAATCCAAGCATCTTCTTTAAGCGCTCTGGTTCTTCGCGATTCATGAAATAAAATCTGCCGTGGAACAAGTTGTAGTCACTTCTCCGTTTCTGGTAATGCTCAGCTTTCCGTTGGTAGCATGTACCTTGCCTCAAATCTGCCGCAATCGTAACCGAACTGCGGAGCGAATCGTTCCAATTGTCGAGCTCCCTTGCTTGCCAAGTCTTCTTTATTTGGCAACCCGCTCTATCTGTTCTTCCAACCCTAAACGTTCAGACTGAGCGGACCGGTAGGGTCCGCTGATCACAAACTCACTGCTTTCTGAGGAACTTGTCTGTTGATTGAGCCTCACTTAACTTGTCCGAGGACGGTCCCGTCGGAGGCATACGATCGTTGGAGGTGCCGCCAACGCCACCAAAGTCTGAGATCAAGAACTGCGTGGTAAGCCTCGTAAGCCAATCTTTCCGGAGCCGAGAGCACGGTTAGATTTAGTTCTCTCAGAAGACGCCAGCTTGGTCGTACTTTACCGCGGATGGTACGCATCTCCTCCACCCAGCTCGAAACCCGGCCTTCCAGAAGTTCATTCAGGCGTTCGGTAGGCTCCAGCAACCGGTCTGCAATGTACCATTGGACCGCCTCTGGAATCTCACGGTTGTGCCCAACCAGACTAGTAGTTGCATGCACCTTCGTCTTCATGAATTTAGCCGGCAGCGCCCACGGGGTCGTGGCCCCAATATGCCGCAGAGCGCGATTGACGTAACCCTCGGGATCATCGCGAATCCGATCGAAGAAATCGATATGCAGTGCGTCCGGTCCAAACGCCTTGGACCAGATTTTTATGGTGCGGCAGTAATCCGAAGATAGTCTATTGCGAGCACGCTCGATCTGGCGCACAAAGCCAATTGAACTAACTTTGCGGACGTCTCTCCCTTCTACGTATCCAGATTCCAAAAGCGCTTGAGACCACGCTCGTTCGATAGGATGGCGCAATGTTAGAATAATGCGCAGGTCCGGCAGCAAGTGCGCGATTCGATTAACCTGCCACGATTTCAGCCGAGCATATACCGGTGAAATCTCTCCGCGAATGGGCTTGGGCTCAAGTTCATCCTCCGATTCGAAGTGTGCTTCGTACCAGTCCAGATCGTGCCGCAGCATCCGACGCATAAAAAAGAAGGACATCTCTTTACGATCGCTTAATCGTATGTCTGGATGACACTTCAATACTTGGTAGAGCCAAGTCGACCCGCACCGCAGGGAGCCGATTCCGAGAAAGGTCGGCGGACACCTGTGTCCAAAATTGCCCTTCTTAGACAAGGTTTTCCCTATTTTAGATATTACTAACAGTCAATATCCACCAACAAAAACAACGCTTCATCTTCCACGAAGTTATTCATTGATTCGTTTGGCTCTTCTGAAACCCACAGTGGCTTCGGGCATGAGGGATCTGAGAGACTCAACGAGAAAGTCGTGGGACGCCCGATCTGCCGCGGTCAGCGGCGATGCATCCTTTTTCCATTTCACTGCATCACGGTTCCCATAAAAGCGCATGATTTTGGCGCCCACTTGCCGAGTCAACTCACAAAGTCGCGCGTTCAATTTAGCAACTGCCTCCATCAATTCTTGGGTCAAAACCGAAGTCTACACTCAGCGACCCTGTCGTCCAAAAGCTCGATTCATGATCTTCTAAGGCAACGGAGTCTTAAAATCGATAGCCGTATGTCCTTAGGTCGTACGAATAGGCGAACCTCACCGTAAGCGCCGCAGACCGAGAATACAATGACCGATAATCGCGATTTCTTCTCTCATTGGTGCGATTTACCTCTGGTATATTTGCTTTCCACATAATCCCTGCCCTGTTAAAGACTTCCTTGAAATCCTTCTCAAGGCTTTCATATCTTATAACCTCGTCCATACCGCATGTGTGGTCGGCGAACATAGAGGCTCGCAAACCTAATAGTCTTTTGATGGCTTTCCGGTAAGATATCTTCACAACCCACTCGTTGAAAGAGTGCGTTTGGGCGTATCTCATATCCTCAGCGTAGCGTGGCGAGCGGTTCACCCAAGAAGACGGGTCAGCGAGCAGCGGTTGGTATTTCAATTTTTGTTTAAAGTAAAGAGAGGCCAAACTATCGAATGGATTGCGAACAGCGGCAATTTTTAGCAGCGATTTGGCTTCCTCAGGCGCTAAAATCTTATGTTTGATGAGTTCCGACAAAGTGCTGTGTTTTTTTTGAACAGATATAAAACCCTGCGAATCCAGAATATCTTCAGGAGGTAAAAACTCTCCACCGTAATGCCCGCAGAGTAGCTCACCAACAGCTGTACAAGCTGTCCTGGGAGTCATTATGAATAAGAGTCCATATTGGCGACAGATAATTGCCATAGCTTTATCGCAATCGCCTCGGGCCATAATCGGGCATAAAGCGTTCGTCTGGGTGCGAAGTTTGCGTGCTCCTAGTAGCTTGGGTCACGCGGAAGATCTCGAAAGAGAAGTCGTTCGACAACTTCGAGCGTCAGCACTGCATCGATCTCGTGCATGTAATTCTTGTGACCGGCCGCGTGATCCGAGGCCACATGCTCGAGAAAACGCGGGTTCCAGAACGAACTGCGGCGGATCTGGGTATCTTTTATAATCCCATCTACATAGACCGCCAACTCCCGTTGAAACCAGATTCGGTAGGACAAATATTTATGCAGCCCGGCAATTCGTAAGGCTGAACTTAGTTGCGTGAATAAAGAGTCGAGCCTTGATAGATTGTGCGGCAATCCCTCGCGTGCGGAGATAGTCTATCTTACAAACAGCCTTGGAAAGGAAGCGCCTTGGTGCCGCGGCCAACCTGTTGCCCTTCGCTGCTACTCCCATGTCGGTAGGAATGTGACTCAAGATTGGATTGTTGCTCTCAACAAGCGACCATGCTGGAAGAGGCGACCCCTGAAGGCTCTGTGGAGCTCGATAGGCAAGGGCGACAATTTCATTGTCGAGGTAAGGAGTTCGAAAAGTTAGCTGCGAGCGACTGGCTGCCGGAGTCCCGAATCGCTTCTGCGGTATCTCACGGAAAGCGGTAAAGGTTATCGGGTGCTGACTGTTCCGGCTCCACTCCTTTGCCAGGGCGTTCAGCGACTGGCCCAAGTCAGGGTCCACAAGGCGGGGCGAGAGTGGGAACGGCTTAAACATGGACACTCCTCTCAGGATTTCACCACCGAAAACACCGGTTAGACGTACCGGGAGCTAGCTGGCGAGCCTGTCTGTTCAGATAGATCTCATGAGCACCCAAAGCCCCCAGGTAACCGTCGGTAATGTAGACCGTTCGGTCAGCATACGAGGCAAAGTTCGAGAAAAAATCTTCGCTTAGGCGCAGAATTTCGTGTTCCAGGCCACATGCCTTTGCCACCTGCCCCGCCAGTCGGACATCCAGCGTGTCCTGTTTCGCACCCGCAAATGTGTAGCAAACCGGTTTTTCTCTCTCCTTCGACAAGCAGGCCATAATCATCCGGCTATCCAGGCCGGCGGTTAGAGAAATGCCGATCCTCGAATCCGATTTAAAATAGCGCGGCAAGACACGTCGGAATGTTTCTTGAAGTCTTGCCTGAAAGTCTTCGGCTGTCAGAGTCACCTGAGACTCCCACATTTCGGGAGAAAAATATTTTCGCTTATGACACTTTCCGTTTTCGAAGGACCAGACTGAGCCGCCCGCGAAGTAAATGGACACCTCGAAACAAGGTGCGTTCTCCCAGGGTGCATCCAAATGTTAAGAACTGTGCGACGCCTTCTTTATCAAACGCTCTTAGCTCCGGCAGAACTCGAAGCAGCGCTTTGGCTTCGCTGGCGAAGAAGATGGCATCTTCCGTCTCATGGCAATAAATGCGTTCAACACCATACCGATCAATAAAGAGAAATGCCTTGCCTTGCCTCTTGTCGATCAGAAGTCCGCTAAACAAACCGTTCAACTTCTCGACAAACTGATCGCCCTCCTCCTCGTAGAGACGGACGAGCCAGCCACCAACTCCCTGCTCATTTTCATGTGTTTTTTGCTTGGTGCCGGCTATCGTTTCGGGATCCAAGAAGCACTCTCCTGAGAACAGAAGCACAACATCTCTTCGCTCATTAAAGAAAGGCTGACCGGCGGCGAAGGAATTTTCGTGCGCCACCCAACCCGCGTATATCCCCAACTCGGGCGTTGAATACATCCCCGAATCATAGAAAGACTCGTGCTTCATGGAAGTTACCATGGCTTGAGCAAGACGCTGACAGTCTTCAGCGGGTCTTTTGCTAACTATTCCCGTAATACCCGGCATCAGGTAAGAAGCCTCGAATGCTAGCAGGCGACCAATCTTGCGGTTGCCAGATTTTGTTGAGGGTTCAGATCCGGCTTTGGGCCGCGCTCTGCTGCCCAACATAAAATCTGGGTAACAATCTTTGCTTTCCCGTCCCAGCTTAGGCGTTCTGCCGCATAACGTATCCCTTGATCCCGCAACGGGTCCAAAAGGTCCGGATTGCGAGCTAGTTCAGTCAGGACCTTTTCGATTTGAAGCACCACGTCGTCTTCATTAGTGAGAGGCACTTTAAAGCCAACGCCGGAATGAACTATGTCTCCAGGGCCGCCGAAATCCACGACCACCGGTACAACGCCCAAGGCCAAGGCTTCGAAGACCACCGCGCCTCCAAACTCGTGAATCGACGGAAAAACCAGCACGTCGGCCGCTCCCAATCGCTGCATAGCTTGCTGGTGTCGCAGCATCCCATGAAATGAAACAACTGTCTCGATTCCGAGGGATTTCACCAGCTGCTCCAGGCGCACGCGTTCAGGGCCGTCTCCAATGATAGTAAAACGCGCCCGATCGGTTTGCAGAAGCGAAGCAGCCGCCCGCAATGCAAGATCACAAGCCTTGTATGGAACGAGACCACCAACAAAGATTAGTTCAAGCTTGTCGCTACGTCGCGACTTGCGCAAAGCACTTGTATAAAGACTGGGGTTAATACCGTTTTCCCCGGGAACAAAAAAGAGCTTTTCGCGATATGCTGCGAATTCATTGTAGGTGTGCGATGAACCTGCAATGATGGCGGCGGCATCTCGGTAGGTAGATCGGCTAAAGGGCAGAAATCGATAAAAATTTCTCAAATTAGAGATCCATTCCTTCTGTTTCTCAGCCTGACTGAACCCCGGCGGCCAAGGTAGACCGCCATTGATGGGCCCGACGATAAAAGGAATGGGTCCGCGCCGCAGGAAAAAAGCGAAGGGACTTGGTAACACTGAGGAGATGGGCAAGATCCGAAGCACTACATCGAACTCGCCCGCTCTGATACGCTTTCGCGTTTGTCGCCAAGCCCGCCATTCAAAAGCCACCGCAAAAACGTAATTGAGGGCGGTGAGGACCTGGCTTCGATAACTGTTCCCGAATATGTGACGAATCATCCAGCGCTGAATTCGGGTGAGCCACGGGTTTTGAACGACCTCAATCGCTCGGAAGCGTTCGGCTTGGGGGCGAACCGCCCTTTCGTTCTCACCAAGAATCACTAACGTTACCGCGTGGAGCCGCGCGAGTGCTTCCGCGTGAGAGTAACCAATGAGCGGACCGGTGATACCATCGGGGTTGCAGCCGGGAGCTAGGAGTAACACTCGTAACATGGCTAATTCGCTAGCTAGCGAGGACAGAATCGCCGTCAGATAAGAGGCTTGAGCGTAGAAGCTGAGCCGGCGGGAGGAATTGAACACTCCATCTCCTGATTACGATTCAGTCGCTCTAACATTGAGCTACACCGGCGGAATTTTTTAGTGTCTTTGTCGACAGCGCCTTGCAGTACCAGGCCCGGAAATTCAAAAGGGGTTGCAGAATAGGTTCCGGCACTAATTCGCTAAGGCCTCGATACAGGCGCAGCTTGACGAATACTTCACCCTTTAGAGTCAACGGAATGTAATACCTGGGGAAATTAACCTGCTCGAAGCCGTTTCGCCGTTTGAACTCGACGAACGAGCTCTGACGGTTATTGCCATAAATGAATTGTCCGTAAACGAGACGTGAGATTCCCTTTTGCTCGCAGAGCTCGACCGCTTTTGCGAGCAATGCGTTCATCGGCCGTTTATCAGAATGCTGGTTCATCGAGATGATGTGCATGAGCGTTGCCAACTGATCAACATAGACCAGTTTTATGAACCCAATTAGCTCCTCATTCCAATATGCGCCAATAAACTCACTTCGATCCGGGTACGTCGCCAGCCCTCGTTTTACCGTTTCAAAATCTTTCCCGAAATGCCAGAAACGCCTCCCGCCTCGTACAGGACTCTCATTGTAAATCCTATAAACTCCACTTACGAGGTCGTCGTCAAACGGTGCAAGTCTCACGACCACTCCGCGCCTGGTGGCACGTCTCACATTCTTCCTCGATTCCTGGGGCAGATTCTCCCACCAATTCTTAAAGGAAGTTGTCGGTGTTACCGCCCAGTTCTCCCACTCCCAATGATAATCATACCTTGGTCTGGTCTCAGGCGGCTTTTGCGCAAACGTAAAGAGATCGGCTTTTACCCCGCTCTGTTTTAGTTTGGCGATGAATGCCGCGGGATCCTCTACAATCACACCTTCCGCTACCTCTTCATCTTTGACCTGCGCTGTCTTGACCCCCTTGCCAGTCACAACAACAGTACGACCGCATATAACGGCAGAAGGGACATAGAACACCTGACCAGCATTGCGAACCTCTTCCAGTTTACTATTCAAGGACGTCGTCATTGCGTTTGTCTAAGTTGGCGAGCAAGCCGCATTGATTCCTTGCGGCGCTTCAGACTTGGGCCGCTCTTGAAGCGAGCGGGCTCCGCGCAACCATTGCTCGACCATGACAAGGCTAAACAGGAGCTTGTGATTGTCTTGCCTGCCTGACCGATGGTCGCTTAGAAGTTTCCGAATGGGCTCGCGTTTGAGCAAATCGTACATCGGTGAGCTGTCGTCCAGGAGCAGCTCGGAGAGGTCTCCCCGGACGGAGGACCGAAACCAAGCGTCCACCACATTGACGGCAAAGCCGCGCTTCTTTCGCTTGAGGATGCGCGGCGGCAAATAGCGTTGGCAAACCTGGCGGTGAAGCCATTTCCGAGTGCTACGCCGAATTTTTAAATTCGCACCGAGTCGCTGGACGTACTCAACCACCGTCCGATCCAAATAGGGCACTCGCAATTCAAGGTTGTGCGCCATGGAGAGTTTATCGGCGTACATGAGCAGTTCATCGGGAAGGGAGGAGCGGATTTCCAAAAGCTGAAATCCACCGAGTTCGTCAGTGTACTTCATTTGCGGCAGGAGCGCGCGCCAATACTCGACGAGTCCATCACTACCGGGTTCAGGCAGCAAACCTTCTCGAAAGAGTTCGTGTATCGTTGGCTCCGGTGCCAGCGAGAAGACATCCTGATAACGCTTCAGCCGATTCTCAGTCCCGAGTGAACTGACGCCCCGCTTCAACGTTTCGTTGCGAGAGAGCCCGTTTACGGCAAATCCCACGACCGACTGGAGCCGAGTTGGCAACCAACGCCACCAGTTTCCGTAACGAACGCCCAAGTGGCGCTTGTAACCCCCGAACAATTCATCAGGTCCCTGACCGATCAAGGCCACTTTCACATCCTGTCGTGCGCGTTGAGAGACAAAATACATCGGAACGATGGAAGAAGCCGCGATTGGTTCTTCCAGACACTCCACGATCTTTGGAAGTGATCGTTCGAATTCGGCCTGGTCGAGCTTAACCGGCACGTAGCGAGCGCCGAAAAGGCTGGCTGTTTCCTTTGCGTCGGCTAGCTCATCATCTTCGAACACTTCTCCATAACCCACAGTGTATGCCGGCCAAGGACCACCTTGCTCATTCATCAACGCGAGGAGCAAGCCCGAATCAATCCCGCCGCTAAGGAGGATTCCTACCGGCACGTCGCTGAGAAGATGTCGCCGAACTGCTCCCTGGTACAATTCCAGAAGTTCATGTGCGGCCTCTTCATCTTCCCTCGGCTTCGAAAAGGGAATTGGCGTGTAATCGTACCAACGTTCTTCCCGATACTTTCCTCCCTCAAGAACCACCATCGTGCCCGGCGCAAGTTTTCGGATACCTCGGAACAGCGTCAGCGGAGAAGGCGTGTAGCGGAACCGCAAAAATAAATTGAGCGCTGTAGGGTCAATTTCAGGCTGGCTTTGTTCGCCCGCCAAAACTGCGCGAATCTCCGACCCAAAAGTAAATCTTCCACCGGCAATTCGGTAGTAAACAAGCTTGATACCCATGGCATCCCTGGCCACGACCAGGCGCTTTTTCTGGAGATCCCAAATGGCAACCCCGAACATGCCATTGAGATGATTGAGAACGTCGGTCCCCCACTCTTTGTAGCCGTGGATGATAACTTCCGTGTCAGAGTTCGTGCGAAAGCAGTGGCCGGACTTTTTTAACTCCTGCCGTAGTTCTTTGTAATTGTAGATCTCGCCATTGAAGATGATGCAAACGGTTTCCTGGGGATCGAACATTGGCTGATGACCACCAGCCAGATCAATGATGGAAAGTCGTCGAAATCCAAGCCCGAGCGGACCGGAGAAGAAGTAGCCTTCATCATCGGGGCCGCGATGAGCAATCGAGTCGGTCATTCGCCGGACTATTTCCGGTTCCACCGGTTCGTCGCTCGCAAAATTAAACTGGCCGCAAATGCCGCACATAATTCAAAAGAAGTGTTGAAAGCTAAAAGCTAGAACCGTTGCAATCGGAATCAGAAATCAAAAATCACCAGCCGCACACCAGAAATCCGCTTTCGGGTATTCAAGCCCTCAGCGTTGCCGCTCCGACTGGGTCCCCTTTCAGCGTTTCAGCTTTCAGTTCTTCAGTTTTTTTCGTCTTGTTAAGATAATATGCCAAACTTCTGAACATTTGCGACTGCCCCCACCGATGCATCGGAACGTTGTCCCAACCCCAGTAGAGACGACGCGAACGGAATGAGCCGTCCGGCTTTACCCACTCGTTCAGAATTCCCCGAATCACTACCTGCAATGTAGTTTCTAGTTGCGGAAACTGGTCACGAAGGAGCAGGCAAAGATTGATGCATTCCGCGCAATCGTAAAGTTCGCGCTTGTAAACGGTCAGGCGCGGGGCCTTGGAAAACGGTTTCGGGAGCCCATCGGCGGCAAAGAGATTGTTGAGATAATATTTAACGCCTTTGGTAAGGGCCTCCCCGCACGGTTTGTAACCAGTCAGAGCGTAAGTCTTGGCCAGAGCCTTCATGACAAAGCAAGTGTGGAAGTGATCAACAAAGCCGCGCACTCCGTCCACTGCGTACGGCCATGAACCGTCTGAATTCTGATTCTCACAAACGAAATTCAGGTTCCGTTCTGCTATTCGCCAGTATTCATCCTTCGATAAAACCCTTGCAGCACTCGCCAGCAAGAATGCGCGATAAGCCGCGGCGTTTAGGACGCCCCCCCCACTGAAAGGGGTGTAAGAACAAGAACTCGCAGTCGTCGATGTCTGAAAGTCCTTTATGTCATTGCTTACATGTCGTGCAATCGATGGAAGAACCCGCCTAAATTCGTCCTGCGGTTGCACCTCATTGACCTGGAGAAAAGCCTCATAAACGTAAGGCGTGGTCGTGATCAAAGGTGTTTGTGCTTTGATTGTGCCCCCATGCCAAACCCAATCAAAAGGATACCCCCAGCAGTACTCATTGAATCCCCTGCAACGGCTCTCTCTCAGCGCCGTCAGGAAGTGCATCGCTTTTTGCAGATAGAGAGGATTCGCGGTCGTCTGATAGAGGAATGCGAATCCCATAGCGTAATGGGCATCGGCGATTGGGAACCGCATTCGATGATGAAACAGTCGGCGAGCCGACGGCAAGAAAGCTTCACAAAAGACCATCGGAGCAACGGCAGCGGTCCCGATAAGGCGGTTTCGGTAATAGAGTGACTTGGCACGCCTGCCGATTGGGCCAGCATAAAAGCTTTGAAAATCCCAGGAGGTTTCACCGTAAGCCTCCAGCCATTCGGTGAAGTCCGACAAGATTTTTAGGATCCTGTCCGTAAGTTGATCGGGCGAATTCAAGTCCAACTGAAGAAATTAGAGATGGAACGGGCGAGGCGAAAAACCGCGCAAAGTGAGTGCCCTGTCTGCCTATCCTGCCTCTTCACAAGCAAGTTACTTTGCAGAGCCAACGAACCTCAGTTTCGCCGTCGTGACATAATTATCGCGTAGCTCACAAAGGTAGCGCCTTAGCATTGCCTTGGCTTTGTAGGACGCTGTCTCCTCGCATTGCTCTTTGCCATTGAGATCGTGAAATTTTATCGCAATTATTCTATTCTCGCCGGGATCGAGTTCGACTTCAAAATCGATGCGGTCATTGTGGAAATTCCAAACCATCTCCTCTGAGCCAACGCGAACCTCTTTGATGCCTGATGGTTCAGACTCGCGTCGTCGAATCAAATAGCGCTTCCGCCGCCCAGAGCGATTCTCAATTCGCAACTCTGTGCCGTACATTTCTAATTCTACTACGTCCGGCGAAACTTCCCTTTGCCGGTAGCTCCGCCTCACCACCTCACCCAAACTACTCCACGTCAGCGGACATTTGAGAGCGTTCAGGCCCTTGATAAAGTCAATCAGGCGCGCGCAGTGGTCACTACAGTAGTCGTGATGGATTAGCACTATCGCGGGTTTACCGAGCATAACATCGAAGGCGAAGTTTGCGATCCCTTCCCATGGATACCTCCTGGTAAAGATTGGAAAGTCACTGTAACCCATGACTGCAATATCCCAAACCTCCGAAATTGTGACTGCGCGCGGCTGTGAATCCGAACTAATGACGTCACTATTAACAGCTGCGATTAGACCGCTATGTTTCAATGCGCTCATGGCGGCTTCTGAGAAAATACCCTGGGGGAACACCATGACGCGATCGTGACAAATTCCCGTGATTGATTCGTGACGATTCATTCGGTCGAGCGCTTGCCGAGTCTTCCAATAAAGGCGCCACCGGTCAGCGCCTCCAAATTCTGCCCTGGTATGATCGCAACCGTGAACCGAAATCGAGTAATTTTCCGGGTTCTCTGTGAACAGTCGAACAACCTCGGGACTGCTTCGGCGCCAGTTCCACGGGATAAATGCGATGTTCGTGGAGAACTTGTGCCGCTTCATCAGAGACAGAAGCTCTTGAAAGTTGACGAAGCCATGAGTTGGCTTCAATACAGGATCGTCGATCACCAAGCAGGCATTAGTTTCCGGAGCGTTCCAGCAGGCGTCCCTGAACGCCCATTTTATGTAAAGAACAAGAGGCACGGCGTTGAGGAAGTTGTGCCGCACATCAAAGTTTTGCGACGTCAGTTCGGAATCGATGTCGATAATCTTTTTAGACGTTGAAAGAAAGACAGCGACCCCATTGTATTCAATCCTCGAGAAGGCTGCTCCATGATCAACCGATATGATGCTGACTGCATTCCCTTTGGAGGTATTCAAAACCACATCCGCATCCCCATTGATACCGGTCGCTGTAGCTCGCACGCCGGACATCACTCCGCAAACATCGTCCAACTGATTCGATACAGTGAGATCTCTGACTGCGGGATTGATCTTAGAGATTACGACGCCGTCATCTGAAGTAAGTCTCCGCATCAGCTTTCGTAAAATTTCGGAATCATCGCCAGCGTAGACAAACGCGGAATCAACTTGGTCCTCCCAGAACTGCATGAAGCCTGGATCGCGTTCCAAGCCTTTGATCAATTGTAGAAAAGTACCGGACGAGCAGAAAAATCTCCACCGCGAAGAGCTTTCCTGGCCTGCATCGCTGAGAGCCAGGAGCTCAGTCATCGTCGAGGCGCGCCAAGGTACGCCAAAGAAATCCAGTATTTTGGCGATTTTCTTACCTTCTACAGACAGGTCAAGGTCATCTAATACTATCGCTTCCTGCTTCCTCATGATGAAAGGTGCTTAGTAGTGCCGGCCAGTCCACGAAGTCCATAACTCCGCACACGCGCCAAAGCCTTCATGAATCTAAGGATACAAGACGTCGAACGATCGAGAAGCCCAATTCTTCTTCCAATCATGTCAATTGCGCCGGCCGGTGGATGGGCGCCCTAATGGCCGCAGTGAGCGCAAGAACTGCCCCATATCTGTCTTTTCGCCCAACGCTACTCCACAGGTGGCAATAGGACGGGCGGGATTTCCTTGCACCACGGTCATTGGTCGGACCGATGACGACACAACGCTCCCCGCGGTGACCACAGCCCCGCGACCGATTGTTACATTTGGGAGTATCATGGCACCCGGGCCTATGAATGTGTCGTCCTCGATCGTGATTCCTTGCGGTCCGCGGAAGTGGGCAATCAGCATTGCGCGGACACTGATCATTACGTTGTTCCCGATGGAGATCAGATCCGGGCGCGATGTATCCAACAGCACTTGATATCCTATCCAAACGTTCTGACCGATCTTCACGCCGCGCCAGCGATGAAGTCGCACTCTCAGTGATTTCGCGCCTGGCGCGTGAAACGCAATGAGTTGCAAAATACGGTTCTTACCCTGTCTTATCATCGAGACTACTGGGGTTCCAAATAATGGCAGGCCGCTTGCACCTTAAGATTGATGTATTCAAGGTTACTATCAGCGCGCGTCTGCTCTCATAAACAGATCTAACTTGATCGGGGTTTGACTAGTACCTAGCCTGATCTGACGAGTCGTTAAAAAAGGAGCTTGATCTCACAGCCCAACTACAAAACTGACCGACCGTCAAACCAAGAACGCATTGAAGTAAACGAAGCACGCTTTTTCTGCATCAAACAACAGCGCTTTGTTAATTAGAGGCGAGCATCAATGCCGGGGTCGCACATAGACTTAAATGCTTGCAAGCAATTCAGACGGATTGTCCTCAGCCGACTTTTTCGCGAACGTGCCGCCATTGTGATGGACGAGGTGTATTGCAGGGGGCAAAGGATAGGCTTGCGTAGCATCCCAGACAAAGATATCGCCATCGCGGCAGGCCAGGCCGGACTTTTCGAAGAAATCATAACAAGGCTTGTTTTTCCTCGTTTGATGGTAGTTAGCGCAGACTTCCTGAACCCCCGCCGAGCGCGCCCAGTTGATGCCTACATGCAGCATTGCTTCTTCAATTTTGCGGCCCATTACTCTGCAACTGAGCACAAAATCGATAATCGTCGCCCGTAAACCATCGATCTCAATAGTAAGAATTCCAGTTAAGCCGGAATCGCCAAATCTGTCCGAAACGCGAAAGGTCCAGGCCCGGCGTGTCTTTTCCCGTACCCACACCTGGAACTCCGCTTCAGACATTCTGCGGGTGGAGAGATTCATCTGGTTTGTTTTGTTCAGCAACTGCGCTGCTCTGGCAAGGTTGGCTTGATTGAGTTCCTCAACCCTTACACTGGTGTTGAGGGTTGCGAGCCATTCCTCTAAATTGCCCAAATCAATCTTGGACTGCTTTCGTTCCCGATCTACCGCCGACATTCGAGAACGTTGCCGATCTTCCTCTGTTAGGGACGGGCGGTCGAAACAATCGAGGGACAGCAGGGCCTGAGGATAAAGTCGCTTGTCTGACGGCCACTCTGGCACAAAAAGCCCAGTTAAGGTCTCCCGAACGCGCGCTCTCTCGACCGCGCTGTCGTCAATAAACACAGCAGAATCGAGACCAAGGTTCAGCTCGTTCATCAAAGCATGAATGTTTTCCGCCTTGTCACGCCAATTGATTCGCCAACCTGCGAAGTCATCCAATTTGAGTACCATTTCAGGGTGTTTCGCAATCGCTTCCATTGCGACTGACTCTTCGTTCTTACTCACGATGGCAAGCAGGACTCCTCGCCTGGTAAGCGCCTTCAATTCACGCTGAAAATCGACCAGCGCTTCGCCAGCCGGATCATGTCCTCCCAACGTAAGACCTTCCCAACCTGCATCTCCAACAATACCGCCCCATAGGACATCATCCAGATCCAGAAGCACAATCTTCTTAGCCTGCCCGTTAAGACCTCGAAGAGCAGCTTTGAGGTCCCGAGCGGCCGCTTTGAACACTTCATTGGAGAACGGTATTTTACCAAGGTACCATAGCCTGTAGTTGAACGCAGCAGGGCCCCCAAGCTGTATCCATTTGTCTGCCCAAAGGGGGTGAATATTTGGCGCGACTGTAAGCGATTCTAACAACCTTACATTTATTCGCATCAGCGCTCTAGCTGCTCCACCGCTCGCAGCAAGATCCAGCAGCCCCTGCGTCTGGTGAAATGGAGGAATGACCCAAGTGGGAACAAACATGGCTCTTGTCCGCTTACTTGCTCTTAGCAGAGCGGCTGCGTAAGAATCTACTTCTCTGTTCAGATCCTGGTCATTCACGGGAGAGCAGCTCAGCAAATCCCGGAAGGTTTGCAGAACGCCTTCGGGTCGAGTCCAAGCGACAACAAAATCCGGATCGCTGCTCCAGCCGGGAGCTTTTTCGTCGAGCAAAGTCTGAAAAACTTCCCCATGAAAGCTGCTAACGCAATCGACCGCCGGCATTTCGTTCTCTCTCCTCATGTAAGAAGAAAGGTTCTCAATATTAAAATCAGATATAAGAAGGCCCCTCATTTCAATGTGTTCAGAAAGTTCAAGCCGCTGCCTAGAGGAGATTGTCATTCAGGCGCTGAAATAAAAAATCCACGAACTTTCCTATGTTCGCAAACCGATCATCCTCCTGCGGCGAAGGGTCCGTTAATGAGACGGCGATCCCATATTTACGGGCGCACTCCTCTTCGACCAATGCAACGAAGTTTACGAGGCCCAGCGAATCCAGGCCCTCGCGCCCTCCAACTAGGGGCGCCTCCATCGACTTCTGAATCTGGTCTCCGTTTGCCAATTGCTCATTCAAGCCATCAAGGCACTGATAAATGATATCTAGTAACTCCTCTCTCGTTGCTTTCATGGAAAAGCTGTGTTCGACGACTAGGTCAGCGCGGGTAAGCTTAGGAGGGAGTTTTTACTGCACAGGGATACTCTGCTGGCGAGCTCAAACCTGCCATTGCTACCGTTCTATTTCGAGCGAAAAATTGTCGACTTTCTTGAATGTGAAGATCGCGCGAAGGATGCTTCTTAATTTCTTCATCTGTTCCCGCCGATGAAAACGCATCAATTCAGGCGTCACCGATCGTTTGACCCGACGTATCGCAGCCCAACAGTAACCCGACAATAAAGCTAGTCCATCAATCAGAATCGGCCGCTTCGTCATCCGATAAGCAACGCGAAAGAGTTGCCAGAGGGGGGAGCCTCCCAGGTAATAATCTTTTTCCCCGTATGAAAACTTAGCTGCCAGCCCACTCCTCCCTGCTGTGCCCAGACTACGGTAGTGGTGAAATCGCTTTTCAAGAAATGATCTGGTCTTCCATCCCTTCATTCGCGCCGTGGTGACTGCGATCCAGTCGACGCCACCTATTCCATTGGGGACGTAGCCGCCGATCTCCTCAAAACACCGTCGCCGAAAGAGTTGGCATCCGCCCGCGACGTGATTCTCGCCCTCAAAGCTATCGTGGGCTGTGTCGTAGCCGCCATTCTGAGTGAACGGAGTCCCGGCAACGCCAAGCTTCGGATCGGCAAGAAATTTTTCCATCAGAAACGCGAGGTAATCAGGATCAAACGAAAGATCCGCATCAAGGTTGCCGAGCACTTCAAATGGTAGTGACGCAACTCGATTGAGACCCAGGTTAAAGGCGTACACTTTCCCGGCAAAGCTGCGGTCCGAGCCTTGCGGCCGCCGAAGCAGTTCGATCCAGGGATACTGTTTTTCGTAACTCTCGACAATCTCAGCTGTGCAATCCGTCGAACCGTCATCCACGATAACCCAGCGCTCGGGCAACAGAGTTTGCGCAACCATTGAGTCGAGCGTTTTTCGAATGAATGCTTCCTCATTGTGCGCCGGGCGTGATAAGAACGTATTTCAAGGGAGACCTGATGACCGAGACCAAACCGAGGACTGTGTCATTATCCTTAAATGGTTAAATCGTTACGACGAGTAGTCTGATGGAAGAGGGTTCGAGGACGGCAATAGAGCCCAGAAGTCAGAATCAGACGGTGGAAGCAATTGATTCACGCGAAGGTTCGGGAGCTTTCGAGCGTTCGGGATAGATTTGGGCAAAGATCTCGTCCATGATGCGAGCTGTTAACAAAATCTCGCGGTATGGAATTGGGAGTGGACCGCTAGCACGAATGCTGTTGTAAAAACGTTCGATCAATTCCTTCATCCCGAAGTCCTGATAAAGCCGGCGACGAATAAAATTAGTAATATTGTGCCTCGCATTCCGGAAGTTCTCTCTCGCACTTTTTAGCGGTGGAATAAAATACGTGAGGTAGCTCTTATATGGTTTGTTTCCCGATCGAATGAGGCTTCCGGTGATAATATCCGCAACCATTGAAGCAGCCGGGCCGTAAAGTCGCAATTGATTCAGGCCTTTGATCTGCGTTGAAAAACAGAAGAATGCTGTGATGCCACACTTATCTCGGATCAGCACCCTCAACTCGTCGAGAATCTCCCCTGCGCCAAGCTCTCGGAGTTGATCGCTTTGATATGCCGTGGCGATAATTTCAGTGAGTTCATCATCCAGAAATTCTGCCAACTTAGCGATCCCATGACTGATGATGTTGTGGAACAATTGTCCCGGTAATTGGCGGACCCAATGAGCGCGGCTGGCGAGGAATGCACTGGCGTACCTTGAATCCCCCAAATTGTAGGACCAGTAACTTTCAAGATGAACAGGTCGCCCACCGAGAAATCCTTCCTTTACGAGCCGGCGCATTTCCAGCATCTCGAGAGTGAACTGATAATTGTGCCCCACGGTTATCTTTAACCCGCAGTCTTCAGCCAATTGGATCAGCGATTCCGCTTCCCCTGCTGTGATAGCAAAAGGTTTTTCCAAATAGACATGGCTTCCGGACTCGAGGCACTGCCTGGCCAGCGCATAATGGCTCTGGGGCGGGGTCGTGATATGAACAACATCCGGAGAGACAGCTTCCAGCGTTTCTCCCAAATCGGAAAAGCAGCCGGGAATGCCAATTCGTTCTCCTAGTTGCTTCGCCATAAGTAGTTCTCGATCGCAAAGGGAAACAATTTCGCAATCTGGAATCCGACGGATGGCGTCTACATGCTGGTCGGCAACCTTTCCGCAACCGACGAGCGCGATCCGCAGGATGCGCGAGGTTGGTAGTTGAGTGTTAATGGTTGAAGCAGCTTTCCCGATTTAACGATTTGCCGGTCGCGTCGTAGTTTTAACGTGGGCGGAACGATTCAGACTTGCGTCGCCGGCCTTCTGTCCTCTGACCTCTGTCCTCCGTCCTCTGATTTACCAAACTGGCCAAGGAAGGCGACCATAGCTTGTTCCATCGGCATCCTCGGCTTCCACCCTAGCCGATCATGAAGCTTCTGGTTGGAGTAACGGTTCCCTTTCCATTCCGCCGCGCAGCGGCGGCGATTGAAAACAGGAGGGAGTTGGCCCAGTGAACGTTTGGAGTATTCCTCCCACAAAGCGCAGAGAGCGTATGCCAGAGGATACGGCATCCGAAAACAACGCAAGGACCCCACCCTCTTCTTAAAGGCCTGCAGGAATTGTCGCGCGGTGGGCAACTCGTCGTCCACCACATTGAAAATTTCACCTTCAAGGCCTGGTATGAGGCCTGCCAAAGCGATGGCTTCGGCGCAGTTGTCGACAAAGGTGAGCGGCAAAACATGCGATCCGTCTACCTGGATAAAAAATCCGAAGGTATTAATCGCGACGCGGCCGTTTAGCTCTGTCTTGCCTGGCCCGAAAACATATCCCGGTCGAAGGATTACGTAAGGCAGGTCAAATTTCTTGCCATATTCCTTGACCAATTCCTCCTGTTTAAGTTTTCCAAAACCGTATGCATCAAATCGTTTTTGAGGAGCGTTCTCTAACGGACAGTTCTCATCCAAGAGGGCGCCGCGGCTCAGACCCACGTTAGAATAGAGGGCAAACGAACTGATATTCACAAAGCGCCTGGGCTGTCCAAACTGGAGAAACGCATCCATCAGGTTACGAGTGACTAGTGCTGAATTCATGAATGCACCGGCGAATGATTTTTCCATGCCGGCGGCGAGGTGATAAATGATGGAAACTCCTGCAGTGGCTTGTTTACAGTCGTCCCGCGATAGAAGATCGCCTGTGATCAGTTCAACGTTTTTCGCGCCGTCGAACCGGCTGAGCGCGTTCTCGAGACGGCCAAGGCGGCCTGACGGCCGGACGAAACAGCGAAGATTGACAAAGCCATATTCGAGAAGAATTTCCACCACTTTTGAGCCGATAAAGCCGTTTGACCCCGTGATCAGGATACGATCGGCTTTCGAGGCAATATATTCAGAGCTCATCTTGGAGTGCGAGTTCGTGTTTTGACTTTCAGCAAATCTCCCGCAGCCGACGCGGACTCTACCATTCGCGGGTCGAAGCTGGTCGGTCGTCGAGTTTTCCAGATTGGGCGTGTTTGCTGGCACCGCCGCTTACCAGCGGATGCGGGTAAGTGTACGGCTTGTAGCCCGGCATCGGGGTATTGTTATAATAATCTCGACCTTGCTGTTGAAGTTTCTGGTAGCCCGGACCGGTCTTGAAGTTTACCGACTCCCCGGTAGGGGTATAGATGTCGTTCCAGGAATAACTTGGTTCCAAAGCTTGATGCGGCCACGCAGCCTTCCCAGTCGCGCGGTTGACGGGCGGAGCCCCGACAATTACATCGCTCTGACCTCTTTCCGGTTGATCCAGCAAAAATTAAAGGCCGGAGGATTTGATATTGGTCGCCGGCTTTCCCAATAGCTCCGCCTCTCGAATCCGTGTAATAGAGTAGTTCAAGAGTGTTATTTGTGTTTGATTTGATAAAGGCTACCTGATTATCGGACATCCTTTTTGCCGTAAAATATTGCCACTGGTTTGGTGTCCAGTTCTTAGTGGTATCAACAAGGGTGGTACCCGATCCGCTGGAAACTGTTCCGCTGGCATATACGAACGGGCTGTGTCCCGGAACGTTAGTACCGTTTCCTTCGGTATCGTTGACATCCCATGGATTATCTCCAGTTGCACCCCCCACCCATTCGGCAATGACTGACTCCTGCACTAAAAGAATGCGCGGTAGGCTTCAATTGCTGGCCGGCACAACCGGTTCGAACCGTGGGCCCCAAAAAATCCGCAAGATTGACAATTGCTTCCCGCCGCGAAAGGAACCGCTCACGGCCGTCGAAAACGGACAGCCAATGGGTTGGTTGACCGAAACCGGTCTACTGGGTGATTTGAAGATTGGAAGGCGGCGCGATGTCGTTTGTCAGGGGATGCGGATACTTGTACGGCTTATAGACGAATGGTGGGGCGGAATTAAAATAATCTCTGCCTGCTACAAAGGTTGGATTAGTAATTCCTCCGGATTGAATGACGACATGGGACCCGTTCGCCTGTGTGTTATTCCAAGCGTAAGACGGTTCGTTAACCGCTCCGTTAAGGGACAGGGCCGCTCCACAAAGCTTACCCGCGCCTAATCCCATTTGATCGAGAACACGCAACGTTCTTCGGATTTCGAATGGATCGCCTATGCCGCAAAGGCAACTTTGGAGGCCGGCCAGGCAACGCTATACCCGGATGTTATAAGGGTTCTGTTGCCACTCGAATTGTAAACCGCTGCGTGAATAACAGAACCTAATCCTGTTCGGGTATTCTTGATAGAATATCCGCCTGTGTTATATGCGCTCAGATTTCCGGCTACATAAAATGAAGATGTCGCCTTGGGTTGCGCCAACAACTGATGCGGTGGCAGCTGTTCCACTGGCGTACAATCCATGGGGATCGTTCTGGTCCCAAGAATCACCCCCAGATGCTAGTCCCCACGGCTGAAAATCCACCATCATCCGGGCAACCCAGGCGGATACAAATGCGTTACCTAAAGGTACTCCTGTATATTTATTATCGTGAAAAAGCAGATTTCCACTTCTTATTCCACCTGGAGCTCCAGGACCTCCATTGCTTCGGTTACAGATATTATTGTAGAATTCAATCGCCCGGCATCCACGGTCTCGGTCTCCTTCGGTTCCATGCGATTGGATAAAGGAGCAATCATAGAGTTTGCTGTAGCGGACCACGTAGCGAGCCCCTCTTTTGGCATCCATGTTTCCACTGTCTTTGACCAGATTGTGGACCACGTTGTTTTCCGTAAAGAAAAACTTGTAGCTGCCCCAGTTAGCAGCTTCCATCCAGGAACCGTCACCCCATTTCTGGTTATTGTAGGTTGCCATGCCCATTACGCCGGTTAAAAGGTGATTGGTGATCGTATGAAGACAATTATCCATCACACCATAAATCCAGCCAAAAGTAGTGATTGACGTCTGGTAGAGGCGGTCGAAATCACAGTTGCTGACCCGGACCGCTGGACAGGTACCCGACAACATGATGGCGCCGTTCCCAGCGCCCGTTGGGGTGCTGGGACTGCCCCTGAAAGTGAATCCTTTTATTAGGACCAGCGGCGCCGTCGGCTCCACGGACATGTCCCCCGCGGTAACGATGACGTGAATAATAGGAGCAGGCGGCGTAGATGATGAACGCGATACATCATCCAGGATAATCGTCTGGTCACTGGCCGTTTCGTTCGTATAATTTACGGTCGTCTGGCCTACTAACCAAATAGGTTTGTTGATAACCAGTGTCCTGGTCCAACTCGCTGTTCCAGCCGGAACGACCACGGTGTCGCCGTTTTTGGCAGCGCCTACCGCCGTGCTGACGTCCGCAAAGGAAGGGCTATGCGCGTTCACGGTTGCCGCTTGAGCCGTCCCAGAAGCAGCCAAAAACAGCGCGAAGAGAATTGCGCGAAGCTTTCTCCCTGGATGCGCGAGTGGCAGCGTCGCAGGGCGAATCCAATTGATCCGCAAGTTTTGCTTGAATCTCCGTCGCCCTTTGTCCGAACTCCCTACGATTTCCAAGATATCCCATGTACTTGATAGTTTTGAGGTAATGTTATTGCAATATCCGTGCCAAAAGAATGTTCGCTTTAAGGTTCTCCTTCGGCGTAGGCGAATTCCTTGTCAACTCTCGTAACCTCGAGAGGCGGTTGCGCCCCCGTAAGATAAGTTCGGGGATAGTCGAATGGCAATGATATAAAAGACCAACAAGATAGGATTCAATATTCGAAAGCCTGCTTCCGTGCAATTGTAAAGCAGGACCGCTACGAAAAAGCCTAATCGATATCGGCTCCATTCAAAATTTCGAAAAAGCTCAGGGCGAATTTTCCAGTAGGCCGCTATAAGCACCGCAATTATAATGAGTAACCCCACTAACCCCAGGTTCAAATAGATTTCCAGATAGCCATTGTGGGCCTCGTTTGGGATAAAAAAGAAAATTCCTTCCAGCTCATCTAGTCTTTTTCCTAACCAAAAACACTCGAATCCCGTTCCGAGGATCGGATTAATATGTACTTCGAGCAATCGCGCCCAGAGGATTGTTCTTCCCGACAGGGTGGCGTTTCTTCCGAGGGCCTCAGAAAAATGTCCTGATATACCAAATGCCAGCTCCGCTGCGACGATCAACCCTATTCCTGCTAACATGTAGGTGCCAATAAAGTTCTTGTTTATCGACCGCATACCGAGGAGCACTACCACCATTATCGCCACAAAGAAACAGATGATAGATGTGGCACTGTGTGCTTTCCAGAAAAGCCAACCAATCATGAGCAGGAATGCGGCAATCAGCCGGAGCTCGTTTCGTCGGCGAACGCTCCGCTCAGTCCGCCAAATTTGCAGCAAATACCAGAAGAAAAAGAAACCGAAGATCAGACAATCTGCACCCAACTCGTTTTTTCCCGTAGTGATGCCGACACGCATCTGAGAGCCGGTCCACGGATCGTAACGCACTCCCAAATTCAGATAGTATTTGATGAAGAGAACGGAAACCGGTACAACCACGTAGGCGCATCGTTTCATTAATTGTATCACGGCTTCTTCCAGATTCGGCTCGGTGAGGACAATGAGTGCCATAATCGGATGACCAAACATCTTGATCCAGCGCTTGAACGAGATCAGGGGGAAATCAGACCAGAGGATGGAAATGAAACAGTAGGTCACAAAAATCAAGAGCCAACTATTGTTCCGAACAATCTCCGAGAAACGAACTTGTCTGGTAAGAAGAACACAAAAGCCTGCTGTAAGCAGCGCGAAGATAAAGCACGCATCCAGCGGGCTTCCCTCTTGCTCCGAAACGGCGCCGCTCGCGTGTAAGCCCCAGATATTGAGCCACTGGGTGAAGGATCTTGAGCAAATGAGCATGAGCCAAAGGAGTGGAAGCCAAAGGGCACCGCTGACATTGGGTCTTTTCCGAATTTCTCGTCGAAAAAGGAAAGCAATGAAGCCCAGCGTGAGAAGCAGCGCGACCTGTGGCGGCAGATGAACGCCAAGCAAGGCAAGGTGGAGGTGGACTAGATTCACAGATTACGACTCTTGAATTACCTCAAGACTGTCATTAGGTAAGGCCGGCGGATAGAGCGCAAGGCGACATCACACCAGCGCATGACTGCCGACGTCGAGAGGCTGCAATAGTTCCCGGAATTCATCACTCATAAGGTACTCGGCTTCTGCATGAGTGACCGGATGGGTCATGAGTTCGACGTTACTTGATTTAGCCAATACTGATACCCGGCCTAGTTTCTTCGCCTCAATGCACTGGCTCAGATCGAAGAGATAGTCCGGTATATAATATCTGCCGGCAAGCCGACTATCGACAAACGCACGATAGGCCCTATTCAACGGACCCTTTTCGCCGGGCCAGAATGAAAAATTCCGACGCATTTTGATGCCCCTTGGAATTACCTTGCTCAGAAGTATGTTGGCGCAAAGATGCATGTGATGATGTCCATCAATGTGTGATGGCAGCGTGCCATATAGACTGGTGAACTCATCAATCTGTGCTTTGCATGAATAGGCAAATTCTTTCCGCAAGAAGGGATTATACAAAAGTTGCGAGTATTTGTTTCGCCGAAGAAAAGCGACGATTTTCTCGTGATGGCTTGCCAGGATGCTCGCCTCCTGATTAGCCGTAAATCTGTCGGTAAAGTTAAGATGCAATCCAACATCCAATTTGTTTTCCTTCGCCAGCTCCGCCGCGCGCTCGGAATCCTCCATGAAAACCATCGCGCTGACAGATGTGATCCGACCGGCTTTGCAGCACTCAAGGGCTGCATCGGTTTCCGCTAGCGAGCGGCCCCAATCGTCAGCATTAATGATAAGCATTCCAGGCAGAGAGGCTACGGCGTTACAGGAAGACGACGCAGGAGACGTGCGGGGTTGCCGACGTAGATACCCGGCTTGGTGATATCCCTGGTTACGACAGCGCCGGCTCCGACAACCACATGGTCACAGATGGTTACCGGCAGCACGGTGGCATTCGTTCCGATACTCACATGGTCGCCAAGTTTGGTTGATGCCCAGAGATTTTGATCTCCGGCAGGACCTCCCTCAACAAAGAGATCGTTGATGAACATTGCGCCATGCGAGATGAAGCAGTCATCTCCGATCGTAACCAGCTCACAAATGAATGCGTGTGATTGAATTCTGCACCGTTTGCCGATCTCAACTCCCTTTTGTATCTCAACAAAGGGGCCAATAAACGTATCATCCCCAAGTACGCATCCGTAAAGGTTGACTGGCTGAACGATCGTGACGTTTTCTCCGAACGTCACATCGCGTATTCCTGCATGCCGAATTTCTGGCTTTGCGGGGATGTCGTTGCTCGACGGCCGGCCTCGAACGGGCGCGCGCGCTCGAGAATTGATATGGTGGGGCTTATTCAACACAAAAAACGCCTATCCAGGAAAAGACGTCGTTCATTTCTCGCCCAGGAGTGTCTCGTATGCCGTCAAGAGGTTCTGGCCAACTTTAGTCCACTGCAATTCCTGTTCAACCCGTTGACGCCCGTAAGTCCCCATCTTTTTTCGAAGCTCAGGTTGTTCCATGAGATGGGAGATCATTTCCGCGAATTCGGATTCGCCGTTTGGTTTAGCATAAGTAGCAGCCTCACCGGCGGAAAACCGCGTTTCTTTTAGATCGAAAGAAACGATGGGCTTTGCATACGCCATATATTCCATGATCTTGATCCAAGTAGATACGTCGTTCAGAGGGCTCGAAGGATCGGGATCCACGCAAATATCCGCGGCCGCAAGGTTGGACTGCAAATCTTCATCGGAGACAAAGCCCGTTAGTTCAACGCACCCGTTGAGTTGCAGCGTTCCAGCCAGATCGCGTAAATCCTGCAACGAATCTCCCGTACCCATGATGACACAATGGAAATCCGACCGCTTCAGATCATTCAACAAGTAGCGCAAGGACCGAAGGAGGTAATCGACGCCATCCTGAGGATTAAGACTGCCCACGTAGCAAAGAATGCACTTGTTCATTGCCTTCAGGCGAGGAGAGGGCTGAACCGGAGACATTCGTAACTTGTCAGGCCCATTTCTCACAATAAAAATGGTCCGGGGATCTCTCTTCGCGCGCTCCATCTGCACCTGTTTATAGGATTCGTTCGTCGCGATCGTGATATCCGCCAGCTTGAGGCTGCACCATTCAAACACTCTTAGTAATCGGGTAAAGAAACCTTCCCCAGTTCGATAACGCGAGCGGTAAAGTTCCGGACAAAGATCGTGGTGATCGAAGATGAATTTCTTCCCAAGCAGCTTGAAAGGTAGAGCCACCACAAAAAGGGTATCGGGAGGATTGTGAGCGTGAATGACGTCAAAACCACGCCGGATGAAAACATAAAAGCTAACCACCAAACAAGCCGCCGTGAAGTAGCAGTATTCAAAAAGATAACCAAGAGAGGATTTAAGTTTAAGGAAAAGCAGACCTGCCCGACTGAGGTTTCCATGCGAGGTTTTCTTAAATAGTTCTAACCGAGGTAGACGGTAAACTTGAACACCGTCGACGACTTCGGTCATGACCTGGCCTTTTTTTCGAAGTGCGATCACTGAGACGTGATAACCGGACTCTGTGAGCAAAATAGCTTCATTCTTGACACGTGTATCCTGCGGGAAATGATTCTCCACCAGCATGAGGACTCTAACCGCAGATGCTTTCATAATCCGACGACGGTTTGCATTGTCAGGATGCTACCAACAGACACCTTCGTAATTAGCCGGTCGGCGTATAGATTCTGGATATAACCGAACGAGATCGATTATTACTCTTGAATCCCCATGTTTGACAATAGCGTCGTAAATTCGAGGATTTTTCTTACTCACAACCACAACATCACTGGTCTCGATAACCTCGCTTGGAGATGAAACCATCAAAGATGAAATATGAGGTATCGTCTCTTCAATATAACGCTTATTCGCGCCCACCAGCTTCGCCAGGCCAACTTCCTCATCGTAGATGGTCACCTTATGCCCTTTACCGATTAAGGTCTCAATCAACATCACGATAGGACTTTCTCGCATATCATCCGAACCTGTTTTAAAACTGAGCCCCAACACTCCGATCCGATTCTTTCCCGTTCGGCGGATCAGATTGAGAGCGAGTTCAATCTGTTTACGATTATTTTCGAGGACGGAATTTAACACTGGCGTTTCCACGTCCAGTTGCTTCGCTTTGTGAAGAATGGCGCGCAGATCTTTTGGCAGACAGGAGCCCCCGAAAGCGAACCCTGGCTTGAGATAATACGGAGAGATATTCAGCTTGGTGTCTTTGCAGAAGATCTCCATCACCTTGTGGCTATCGATACCCATGCGCTTACTCAGATTGCCAATCTCATTCGCAAAACATACTTTCACGGCGTGAAATGTGTTACAGGCATACTTGATCATCTCAGCTACCGGAATGGGTATTCGCTCAATCGGACACTCTAAATTGGAATAGACAGCCGCAAGCCGTTCAGCAGAAAGGTCATCGCGGGCTCCAATTATAGTAAAGGGCGGGTGATAAAAATCATCAATTGCGGTGGTTTCGCGCATGAATTCAGGGTTCATGCAGATGCCAAACTCTTTTCCGGCCTGCTTACCGGACGTGCGCTCAAGTAACGGCAAAACAATATTCTCTACCGTTCCTGGCAGCACCGTACTGCGGATGACAACAACATGAAATTTATCGGAATTCCTCAACAATTCACCGATTTGCCCGACAACTCTCTCTACTTGGCCAAGGCCTAAGCTTCCATTTTCATTGCTCGGTGTTCCAACGCAGACCAATGAAATATCCCCCAGTTTTTTTGCTTCCCGAAGAGCTTGCAAGCGCCCTGTGTCAACTCCTCGGCGGATTAGGTCTTCCAAGCCCGGCTCAATTATAGGGCTTCTTCCTGACTTAATGAGTGATACCTTGGTTTCTTGCAAATCCACTCCCGTCACCATATGGCCCATCTCAGCAAGGCATGCCGCTGTTACGCAGCCCACGTACCCCATTCCGAAAACCGTGATATTCATCGGAGAAAGTTAATGCGGAGATCTAGGCTTCGCTAGCCGCGGGAACCTTCGTCGTATTAGCAAAAAACTCGGCCACTTTTTTTGGCGTCGTGTTCCAGAAAACGCCGGCGTAATGCTCGCTCACATATTTCAGGAGCGCTTTGTAATGAGCGCACGGATATTCCATTCTGTTTGGCGTCGCTCCATCAAAGCATAAATAATCGGGATGCACGTTGACAAGCGCCATCCCGCCGTGCCTGGCAATCCAGTCGAGTTTTTGTAGCCAGATGTCAGCCGTCTGCTCCCGGAGCAATAAGAAAAGCGTGAAGTCCTGGGGCAACGTGTAAGGGAGTTCGACGTAGCCGGCGCGGAGGGTACCAGAAGTCGGGTCTGGCCGTTGATTCGCTTTGGGCAGGCTGGCTCCTGACTTCCGCGCTCCAGGCGCCGTCACCCAGAAGGGAAAGATCGTATGGCGCCCTTCTGGCTGCGGCTCGAACGGGTCGGTATCGAAAGTGGAAGCATCATACAGAATATTGAGCTCGTGAAGCCAGTCCAGCTTGTGGAGCATGAAGCCCGATCTAAATCCTGCCGCATTCCAGTCCCGGAGATAGCGGTTAATCCTCGCAGCCTTGCGGCTAAACTCCCGTCGCGATAAAAACAGTCGACCATCGTGCCTAAGATCGTGTACTCCTACTTCGAACCCGTTACTCTCTAATTCATCTCTTAAATCGGGGGGAACCTTATAGTCTCCCTCCGGAATGAAGTTGAACGAGGAGCAAAATCCGAGATCCTGCTCGAGTCGCATTAACTCCCGGCACTTCCTCAAACCCGCTTTGCCTTCGACGTCATGCGTCAGCACCAGGGCGAATTGCTTGCCATCGGGCCATCCGAGCCAATCAGCAGGGCGGCGTTCCGAGGCTGGCACGATAGGCCAAATATCCCGGACTTCCTTCTGTTTCCGAGTGGCAAACCATCGACGAATTCCAAGCCGAATGGATCGAGGAACGAATGGCTTAAGACGGTAGTAGATTCTGTGCCGTAACATCGAAGCTCAGAACACCACTGCATCCGCGATAATGGTTACTTTATTGATCACCTCTAAGATTGAAACAGTCATGACCCTAAAACGGCGATTAGATTAAAAGCGCCCGAACCGGGAATCCGGCCGGGCGACCGATCTCAAATCACTCGTATTTCTCTCTAGACGGCCTGATCAGGCAAGCACCCAACGGGTCAAACCTTGGCGTCCGCAACACCGAACATCAGCGACCCGAATTGGGTTTGGCGCACACAGAGCGGTCGAGTACCGTTATGAATCGTTCTAGCTTAAGCTACGATCCTTCCTGAAGCCACTTGGGACCGTAACTGCGAGTTTTGTTCAGAACCACTGACACGTCAGAACGAGCCGCGACGAGTTCACGATAACCTCGCTTCACCTTATCGCGGCTGTCCTTCTCTGCTTCCACGATCAACAACACTTTATCCATCAAGGCAGCCAACCCGACGCTTGGGCTGGTTTGTGTCAGCGGTGGCATGTCGAAGATGATGTAGTCGAAATCGCTAGCCTTGAGATTTGGCACCATGGCAAAAAACTTCTTTAAGCCCAACTGCGCTGGCTTGGAGTGCGGCTGATTCACCGTCGCCAGATAAAGATTGTCTGCAGCCGATGGCAGAGAGGATCTGGGTTCGATCGCACTGGCCAGGGAAGCCGCCGGACGTCCTTGAAAAAATGGGTGTACTTCGCCGTTGGAGGCATTGACATCGACCAATAACACTTTGCCTTCGCCTGTTTCGGAAAGCGCTGCAGCTACGCCGGCAGCGAGACTGGAAGCTCCCGCCCCCTCGGAAAAGCCGGTAAACCCAACCAACTTCGGCTTGTGCGTCACACCGTGCAGCTCGAAATACAAGCCGAGGCGGTCCCGAATTGCGTCTGCATAAGGCCGGATGAAATGGCTGGAATCCCACGGGGCAATTGCGGCCGCATCATTGGTTTCAGCCTTACCGTTGCGATTGCTCTTTTTCCAAGGCAGCCTGAACCGACCATTCACACCGGCGTACGGGATTGACACCATAACTGCCGTATGCAGCTGCAGTTCCAGTTCCGACCGGCGCTTGACCGTGCGATTGAGCAGCAAATCCCACAGCACCGCTATCCCAAGACCAATAGCAAGGCCGCCAAATCCAAGCACAAGTGCGACCTTGTTTCGCATTTTTGTGACGAGTGAGGGCGGCGAAGCTCGTTGCACGGCACTAATATTCGGCATTTTTGACGGATCCAAGGCTTCATCGACGCGAGCCTTCTCGAGGCTCCCCTCGAAATATCTGTAATTCGCTTCTTCCAAATCCCTATTACGTTCCAAGTTGGCGATTTGCGGAGTAGTATCGGCAAGCTGTTTGATCCGCTCTCGGATGCCACCAAGCTGAGACTTCAGCATCTCTGTTTTGGCTTCAAGGCCAGCAAGTCTTGCCTTCTCAGCTCCAAAATCGGATTGAGGAGAACCAAGGGTAGCCAGGCTGGGAAATTTTGTTTCAGACTTCCGTTTTTCGTTTTCCAAATCAGCTCTCTGGGCCCGGACGCTCTTGACCGGCGAAGCGGTGTCACTGTATTTAGAAAGGAGCTCTACTTCGCTCTTTCGCAATTCAGTCAGTCGCGCAATTAAGTCCTGATACTGTTGTATCTGTTCCCGCGTTGGCTGTGCCGCCGGACTGGGTGCAGCGTTAGCCCCGGGTGAGACTGAAGCTGTCGGAGTTGCGGCGGTTTGAGCTGCCGGCCCAGCCTGAAGCGGATTCGGTGGCCCCGCACCTTCCATTAATTTCACTCGGGCGCGCTGTTCTGCCAAATCGCCCTCCGCATTACGGAGTTCGTCCTCCATTTTGCCCGCCTGGGTGGTCAGCCCGGCCGTGCTCTCTTTCAAATCAAGTATGCCTGCTTTAGCCTTCAATGCTTTCAGCGCGTCTTCGGTTTGATTCAAGCGGGACCGAACCTGGTCGGTTTGCTGGCTGACGAAGTCGAATGCACCGGCCGATCGATGGACCTCAAGATGTTTCGTAAAATAACGGTTCACGAGCTCGTTTAAGACCAAAATTGCGACTTCTGGTCGAGAATTAGTATAGGAAACTTGAATAACGTTACTATTTTTTGTAGTAACGACGTTGAGGCCAGAATAGATGGCGCCCGCCGCTGCGTTAATCGACGGGTCTCCCTTCGCGTCAGGGAGCACCCGCTTGGCGCCAAGTGCTTCCGCCACCTGCACCGCCAAGTCCCAGCTTTGCAAAATTGACACTTCGGCATTGATGAACGTGTCGGTGGTTTTGGTCGCAACTGATCCGACCGTACTACCGTCCCTTGACTCCGGATCGACGGCGCTGCGATCCAGAACATAGCGCACGAGGAGCGTGGCATCGGATTCATAAGAGTGCGGCCAGAGGAAAAAAACAGCAGCGGCAGCAATCGCTCCGGCAGCGGTCGAGATTAGGATGATCTTTTTCCTCTTAAAGATCGCGAGCAGTATGCTCGATAAGTTTAGATTGGAAGGTTCAGCTTCCTTGTGATGTTCTGGCATATGGTTATGGGGGCAGGCGCATCAGTCGAGATGCGGGTATATTATAGCACCAGCGAGCCGATTAAGCGAAGCTGGTAAGGCGCGAAAAATGCGTTTGTGAAATATGGAGCGACTCTCACGCGAACGTTTCCAAGACCCGCTCGCCATTTCAAAGCAGGCGTAGCGGATTTCTTCTTCAGTGACGCCCCACGAAAGCTTGAAACGGCGCAAACCTTCATTTTCTTTGTCAGTCCTGCCGAAATGCAAAGTTTCGGCGCCCTCCTCGGCCAAATATTTTATTCCTTCAAACATGGCGAGGTTATTGCCGCGAAGTGCCTGCACCCTTTCATCAGAAGCGCCAAACTTGTAGACTGCATGGCGCCCCAGCTTTAGAAACATGGCGGCTGCGATAGGGCCTCTTTGGCATTCGACGAGAACAATAAATCCAAAACCGGCGCTAATTAGATGCCGTTGAACATTTATAAAAAAAGATCGCGGCTGCGGTGGCGCTCCATGGCGGCGGCGGGTCCGGACGTGCAGCTTGTAAAACTGAGCCATCGTGTCCGGGCCAGTTTGAATGCTCACACTTAGTCCACTGCGTTGCGCTTTGCGTACCGCTCGCTGAACCGAGCTCGAAAAATTCGAAATGAGCGCCTCCGGACCGATTCTCAAATCGAGAAAGTGGCCATAATAAGACTCGGAAGCTGGCACATCATTGGGGACGATCGAATGGCTTCGTAGCTCAAAATAGCTCCAGCGTCGCTCCCGCGCGATTTGCTGTAATTTTTGCGCCACCAACTCGTGCCCAAAACTACTAAAAGTAAGCGGAGCACAATAGTCGCTAAATGGCAGGCAAATGCCACGCGATCTCGTCAGGGCGCTCTGGACTTCCATCATTGGAATCAGAGCGAACGGGCTGCCATTCAATGACATTTGGATATAACACGGGCGATGACCATAGGTATCAAGCAACACACGAGCCCAGGCTGTTGAATGAAAGATGGTCGCGTCGCGATGCATGCTGATGGCGTTCTCCCACTTCCCATCCAACAAAGGATTCAGCAGGATCCCATTTAATGATCGCTCGCTTGGTTGCTCGTTTTGCTCCGCGGCTACTCGTGGCAAAGATCGCAGCAAAGGCGCGGCGGATGCCCCGGCTGTTGCCTGGTTTGGTATTCGCATGACTGCTTTCAGGCGATTACTCCCTCACTAACAGCTTCTCTAACGGTTTCGATGACAAATTCGATCTGTGCTTCGGTAAGCTCCGGAAACATCGGTAAGGAAAGGAACTCGTTCGCAATCTGCTCCGAAACTGGGAACGCGCCCCGCTGATGACCCAGGCTCACATAAGCCTGCTGAAGATGAACGGGAACCGGATAGTGCACGCCGCATCCAATCCCCTTCCTTTCCAACTGCCGCATCACTTCGTCGCGATCCCGCACGCGAAGAGCATAGACGTGGTAGACGTGGCGAGCGTACTCGGCTTCAACCGGAGGGATGATTTCTTCTACGTCCTTAAATGCCGTGTTGTATCGGGCCGCATGTGTCCGGCGTAGCTCGTTGCCCCGTTCAAGGTGTCGCAACTTGATCGCGAGACATGCGCCCTGAATTGCATCCATTCGGCAGTTCCAGCCGACCATGGTATGATAGTATTTCCGGGTCTGGCCGTGGTCGCGCAGAACGCGAATCTTGTCGGCCAGTTCGAGGTCATTTGTAACGATGGCACCCGCTTCACCAAGCGCGCCAAGGTTTTTCCCAGGATAAAAACTGAAGCAGCCAATTTCGCCCATCGACCCCGCTCGTCGCTTCTTGTATTCGGCACCGTGTGCTTGGGCAGCATCCTCGACCACGACCAAGCCATGCTGGCGGGCAAACTTTAGGATCGGATCCATGTCGGCGGTTTGGCCAAAAAGATGAACCGGAACGATAGCTTTCGTACGACTCGTTAGAACATTGGCCAATGCCCCAGGGTCCATCGTGTAGGTGCGTTCGTCGACATCGACGAAGACAGGCTTCGCGCCACAATAAGTGATGGCCTCGGCCGTTGCCATAAAGGTGCTCGGGACCGTGATCACTTCATCGCCCGGCCCGACCCCACAAGCCAGCAATGCCAGCCAAACTGCTTCGGTTCCGCTACCCAAACCAACCGCATAGTCGCATTTGCAAAAGGCGGCGAATGCCTCTTCAAAATCCGCGACGGCAGGGCCGCCGGCGAAAATGCCACTATCGATCACTTCGGCGATCGCAGTTTTAAAATGGCCCCGCAAAGGAGCGTGATGGGCTTTAAGATCTAAAAATGGGACTTTCATTGGTGGAGGCAAAGCGATTCTTGGGCACGCGCACGGGGTTCCCCGCAACTGCAGTGTTTGGCCGACACGTCACCGGTTACGACACTGCTCGCACCGACGATTGCGTTTTCGCCGACGTTGATCCCGCCAAGCAAAGTTACACCGGATCCGATCGAGGCGCCGCGTTTAACCAAGGTTACTTCGCAATTCCAGTCGCTCTTCAACTGGCCGTTGCCGTTGGTTGCGCGTGGATAACGATTGTTGATGAATGTGACGCCGTGCCCGATAACGATGTTGTCTTCCAGGGCCACGCCTTCACAAATAAACGTGTGGCTCGAAATCTTGCAGCGCGCGCCGATTCCGGCGTTCTTTTGGATCTCGACAAGAGATCCAATCTTGGTCTCGTCGCCAATCTCACAGCGATAGAGATTGACGAAACCAAAAATGCGCAGATCGCGCCCTAGCTTTACGTTTGGCGCGATTAATTGCTGTTCCCCACGAGCGTCGCTCATACGGCCAGGGGTCCGACCTGAACGGCGCCGCGACTTTGCCTCGGGCGCGGCGACACAACGCCATCAACGCGTTTGCGAAGGAAATTTACGGGTGCGCCGTTTGCCTTGAGCGAAGCAGTCGCTGCTTCCAGAATAGTGACCAGTTCCAAGCCGGAGCGGCCGCTGGTCGTCGGCTCCATTCCGCTTTCGATGCAATCGATAAAATGCTGGCACTCTACCTTTAGCGGCTCCTCTTGCTGAATGTGGGGAATATAGCTGTCCCCATAGTGATAGGAGTAATGAAACTCGGCGAAGGTATCGTAATGCGGGGGACGATCGACTCGCACATCGTAAACTCGGATTTTTTCCAAAGGCTGTAGATCATCGTAAACGATCATCCGCCGGGTCCCGACGATGGTCATTTCCCGAACCTTGCGCGGCTCCAGCCAACTACTTTGGATGGTCGCGAATTTCTTGTTACGGAAGGAAAGCGAAAGATTTGTGACGTCTTCAATTCCCGCGGTGACGTGCGCGTTGCCCTGGCAGTTCACTGTCAGTGGCAATTCGCCAAGAATATGCAGGATGATGGAAATATCGTGCGGTGCCAGATCCCAAACGACGTTGATGTCCTTTTGAAATAATCCGAGATTGAGGCGGCGCGAGTTGATGTAGCGAATGTCGCCAATATCGCCGGCGTTAATGATATCGCAGATTTTCCGGACGGAAGCCGAGTAGAGGAAAGTGTGGCCGCTCATCAGCACGACACCTTTTTCGTCGGCGATTTCGATCAGCTCCTCGCACTCCGCCGAAGATGCAGCGAGCGGCTTTTCCACCATCGTATGCTTGCCGGCAAGCAAGCTCGCTTTGGCGAGTTTGTAATGATAGGCAACCGGAGTGGCGATGACGAGACCGTAAATCTCGGGATCGTTGATTAAGGTGTTGGCATCGGTATGCGCCTCGACATCGGAATAGAGGGTGCGCAAATGACGCAATCGGCTTTCATTGACGTCACAAATTGCCTTGAGACGGCAACTTGTGAGCGCCTTGAAATTACGGACCAGGTTCGGGCCCCAGTAACCGCACCCGATTACCCCAACATTAATGGGTGATGACATTTTCGGCCGATTAAGTCTTTACCGGCGGGGTTGGTTGAGCGCTGGAACGCGACGATGGCTGCACAGAGTCGGAAAGCTGGCCGATGATCGCCGGCAGAGTTCGCAGGATGATCTTAAGGTCCAGTGAAAGGGAAATGTTGCGCGAGTAAAAGATATCCATCTCGATCATTTGGCGGAACGTTGTCCGGTTTTTGCCATTGACCTGCCATAGTCCGGTCAGGCCAGGCAGGGCGTTTACGCGCGCGCGTTGTTCCGGCGCATAGCATTCAAATTCACCAACAGTGCAAGGTCGTGGTCCGACCAGACTCATTTCTCCCTTCAGTACATTGAAGATTTGTGGCAACTCATCTAGACCCGTCGCTCTCAAAAACTTCCCCCCAAGGATGAGACGTGAATCTCCGGTGGCGTCGAGTTTGATCATCGGGCGATCGCTAACGATTAAATGCTCAAGGTAAGCCTCATGAACATGAGTTTCGGCATTCACCTTCATGGTGCGAAATTTTATGAGCATAAAACGGCAGCCCTTGAATCCGATCCGCGGCTGCCGATAAAAAATAGGCCCGGGTGAAGTGACCGCGACCCACAGTGCGACCAACGTCATTATCGGTAACCAGACCGGGAATAAGAGTGTGATCACGGCCAAGTCGATAAATCTTTTCCATTTTGGTAAGGCCGCCGCGAGTTCCTCGCGCGAGTACGGATTCGACGGAAGCCTCGTCTCGGAATCGACGCGGTGGACCCGTGCTACTTCGGTGACGAGTTGATGAAGAAAACGAGTAACCTCAGCGGCCTCTTCTCCATTGCCCGATGTAACGCGATTCATACGCGGCTCACGATTCGATTTTGGGATTTCGTTTGTTCTGCCTTCCATCATTTTTTTCTGTTTTTCCTGCCCGCCCGATCCGAGGGATCGAGACACGCTGCCGCCCGTGGTTGCTGGCGTCATTTTCTAGCCAGAACCTTTCCCACTAAAGGTCGCGGTCACTCTCCCACGCGGACACGCTATAATTTCCACGCTTACTAGAGCTACAACTTTAACGATTTCTCGTCAATAGTTTTCACTCTTATTTTTAGGCTTTTCAGGTTGTCTAAAAAGAACAGTAGCACTCACATTACTACGGACGTATGTCGCAGCAATGGGACTTTGGTCCTATTCCCAGCTCACAAGCCTACATCTCGCTTTTATTAAACTGCCTCTCAGCAAATTCGTTGCGCCCGAATCACGCGGTTGCCTCCTCCCAAAGCCAAATTCGCTGACAAACTCGTCCAACGCTCCCGCACCCTTTCGCTACGGCGCAGCGGACCAATGGTGCCGCCGCGCCTTTGTACACGTATTCGCTTCCAAACATCGCAACCGACGCGTGCCATAAATACCGGTAAAAGCAGGAGACTTGGTCACAACTCACTCCAATCTCCATAGCGACGCGCATGCCACGACTAGCCATGAATAAAACTTTTGCGCTTTTCCCGTTGGAGAGCGTCCGTGGTCGATAGTGATACAAAAGCGGCGACCAAAAATGTGAGCAGACACGTGATCGGAGCAAAGGATGGTGTGCTGAGCGAAAATGTGTCCCCCGGCGCGGTCGATGATATGAGCTCACAGGAGTTAGTATCTAAACTTTGGAAGTAGCGGGTGAAATCTTGCTTCTTGGTCTCAGAAAAGTACGCTGGTGTGGAGTCCAGTAAGGCTGCCGCCCCTCCGAGGCCAATACCTTGTCCCTTTAAGCGTTATACTTTTTACCTATGGCGCCTGGGGGCGGCTCGGGAGCAAATAACTCCACCCGTAAGGCCCGCCCACATTTAAAAAAGTCGCTCTCCGAATTCTGGTCGTGTCAAATCGCCGCCGCAAGTTTGCGACGATTCATTGCGCCGCATCCTCTCGTATTCCGTTTTTGCCGCGGGCGCATCGTCGTGACCTAGAAGCAGATTGAGCATATTATTGTGGACAAAAAATGAGCCGCGCCGCGGGATCGACGCCCGCTCGCGCGGCTCAGGGCATGGCTACTACCTCCTGCTGGGGAAAGGTTTTACCTGACCCAGATCAGAAAATTTCTTGTCGATTTTCCTTAATGGCTGCCCGCCTTGCCGCGCAGCAGATTCAAACCGCCGTGCGGGGCTGGCGATCGATTACTGCGGCTTCCGATGCATCGGCGGTCCGCCGCCGACGCCGCCTTTGGCGTCTTTGTCCGGCGTCAAATCGGGGATGTCTTTCTTATTTGGATCCGGATTTTGCGTTTCGCTCATTTTAGTTGGGTTCCTGGTTTCGTATTGCCAGGCTGCACAGCGGGATTGAACCGCCGTGCGCTGGTGAGGTGATTACTGGTTCTTCGTCGGCGGTAGGCCGGTGCGGCCGCCTTTGGCGTCTTTGTTAGGCTTCAGATCACGCACTTCAACTTGCGGTTTGTCTTTTTTCTCTTCGCTCATATTACCTTTCTTAGTTGTTTTTTTGGTTTTGGGTTGTGTTAGTCGCGCCGAATAGTTGCTGCCCCCCGACGACCTTCTCGTCTGGGATCAGGTCGTCCAAACGGATCAGCTTGTCTTTGGAACGCTTCTGCCGTTGAGTTCCACGCTCCCCGGAATCTGCGTCCTTTTTTTCGTTCGGCGAACTCACATGCGCCCTATTACCACTATCCGTGCCATGTGATTTTAGCCTTCAGGTTCTTCCGCAATTAGCAGTTTCTGATCGATATCTAATGACTTGTTCAACAGTCCCTTACATTCCTAATACCATTAACTAAAATTCTGCTAATATCATTTGATAGGGATTTGAAGATGGCCAGAATTTAGGCCATCTGGTATCGTTTCGATCGCAGTCGGATCAGTTATGATCCAGCTCACGCAAATGCCGGCTCAGGGTCGCACGTGAGATGCCAAGAAGCTTCGACGCGCGCCGCTGATTTTGGTTCGCCTGTTTATAGACAAAACGCACGTGACGCTTTACTGCGCTTGCCAATGAGAGATCGCCGCCCGCGTGATCAGGATGCGCCTGGTTCACACTTTTCTCCGACGAGTTCGCGGACGTTTGTAGCGGCTCGAGGTCGGGCGGAAAATGAACATGCTCCGGCATGATGACATCACCGTCGCAAAACAAAGTCATCGTTCGCACAGTGTGACTGAGCTCGCGTAAATTTCCGCGCCAATCGTGCATCAACAAACAATCCATCGCTGCGGGATGAATCGCAGTGATCGTTTTTCCCAGCCGCAAAGCAGACGCTTTCAGCTCGTTCGCGATTAATCCGGGCAGCTCTTCCCGGCGATCACGTAACGCTGGAATCAAAATCGTCAGACCATTCAGGCGATGATAAAGATCTTCGCGAAATTTCCCCTGCCGTACCCGATCACGCAGCGAAACGTTGGTAGCGCAAATGATCCGAGCATCTGTCTCCAACATCCGTTCGGAACCGAGCCGCTCGAACTCGCCATACTCGAGCACGCGCAAAATCTTTACCTGCGCCAGCGGACTCATGTCCGAAATTTCGTCAAGAAAAATTGTCCCGGCGTTGGCGAGCTCAAATTTTCCTTTCACTGCTTGTTGCGCCCCGGTGAACGCGCCTTTTTCGTGACCAAAGAGCTGACTCTCGAGCAACGTATCGCTCATGGCCGAGGCATTGAACGAAATGAAAGGCCCCTCGGCACGCGCTGACGAATTGTGAATAGCCTGCGCAAGCAAAGTTTTTCCAGTGCCGGTTTCGCCAAGCAGAACGATGGGGACATCTGATTTTGCTGCGAGCTTTGACAAACTGATGCAACGAGTCATCCCCGCGTTCGTCGTTCGCAGATCTTCAACTTTCAGACTGCTAAGGCGCGGTTGCATCAATTCCGTACTCCTTCGCGTAATTGCCGGATCGGCTCGAAGGCATATTCAATCAATGTCCGGCTTCCCACCCGAATCCGCGCTTCGCCTTTCATTCCAGGCCGTAACGAAAGATGGTGTCGATTTGCCGCTTCATCCAGTGATGCCAGCCCAACGAAATACTGACCGCTCGCCCCCGCAACCGCGGACGGGCTCACCCAATCGAGCTTTCCGCTGAGCGCGCCGTAGCGTTGATACGGGTACGCTTCGAAGAAAAACCGCACCGACTGATCCGATTTTAATCTCGCCAGGCCGGACTCATTCAGCATCAAGCGCGCGAGCGGTTTGGCGTCTTGGCGTCCAAGCTGACAAAGCTCCTGCCCACTTTGCACAACGCTGCCGACATTGCGCTGGGCCAGCGAAAGGATGACGGCGTCGTAAGGTGCGCGAATTGTCAGCAAGCTGCGTTGCGAATTCTCGAGGTCAACTTTCAAAGCGCCGAGTTTCATCTTCAATTTCTGCACTTCGCCGGCTTGTTCCGCGCGCTTGCGTGAATTCTCATTTCCCAGTTGTTGCCGCTCCAGTTTCACCTGCTCGAGCGTACGTTGGGCAACGGCTTGATCTTTCTCCGCACCAGCGGCCTCGAGCTGAAGCTTGATTAAATCGATCTGCGAAAAACCGCCGCTTTTCGAAAGCTTCTCCAGCCGATTTAGCAAATCGCGATTGCTGTCGGTTTGCTTCTCGCGAAAGCGCAGCTCGCTTTCCGCCTGGGACACTTGCGCGTTCTTAATGTTTGCCTCGGCGGCGTAGGCTTCGTCCATTTTCGTCAGGGTCAGTTCCTGTGTATGCAAATCTTCCGTTAGGGTTTGCAGCTGCATATCGAACGCCCGAATCTCGTCCGACCGCAGGACAAATAGTTCCGCGCCGGCTGCAACCGTTTGCCCTTCGGTAACGGAAACCCGATTCACCGTGGCGAGGCGTGGCGACTGAATCGGATCGGCCCCGTCGCGCGGGACGAGGACAAAGGCGGCGTGCTCCGTTTCGGGAAGGTGGACAAAAATGCCTGCCAACAGCGCGATGGTAAAAAGCCAGATCAACCACCAACCCATAAAACGAATGACTTTCGGCGGCGGATCCTGCGGAAGCATTTCCGATTCGGTTTCAAACGAGCTGGGCGAGTAGGTTTCCGAGCTCATCCGCCGACCCCCATTTGCTGACTGGACAAATAAAAATACAAACCGCGTTGCGCCATCAGCTCATCGTGCGAGCCAATTTCGGCTACGCTGCCTTTTTCCATCACGATAATTGAGTCGGCCTCTCGAATCGTGCTCAAGCGATGCGCAATTGCGATGGTAGTGCGTCCGGCCATAATGCGGCCGAGATTATTTTGGATCGCCCGCTCCGATTCCGTATCGAGCGCACTGGTTGCTTCGTCGAAAATAAGAATCGGAGGATTGTTATAAATGGCACGCGCAATCGCGACGCGTTGCTTTTGTCCACCCGAGATCGCGAGACCAGATTCGCCGATTTTCGTCTCATAGCCCATCGGCAGCCGCATGATGAAGTCATGCGCGGCGGCGGCTTGAGCCGCAGCGAGAACACGATCCAAATCCGGTTCAGGATCGCCGAAAGAAATGTTGCGTGCGATCGTCTCGTTAAACATGTGGTTTTCCTGAAGCACCATTCCGATGTGACGGCGCACATCCCGATAATTCAGATTCTTCAGATCGACGTGATCGAACAGGATCGTGCCTTCCGTCGGTTCGAGGAGACCGGCGATCAGTTTCACCAACGTGGTCTTGCCACAGCCACTTCGCCCGACGAATGCGATCATGCGGCCAGCCGCCAGATCGAGCGTGATGTTGCTTAAAATATTGGGCGCTTCCGGGCCGCCATATCTGAAACAGACATTGCGCAATTCGATCCTGCCTTCCAGGCTGTGCACTGGCGTCAATCGCGAGCGATCACGTCCCTGTTCCGGTTCCTGCTCGAAGATATCGTTGAGCCGGTTCATTAAAACGGCAGCGAGCTGAAGATTGTCCCAAACGCCGAGGGCACGCAGGATCGCGGCGTAAGCGATCGCGGTCAGCGAGCTAAAGGCGACGAAGCCGCCAACGCTAAGATGACCATTGATAACCTGGTTCGCGCCCACCCACAAAAAAATCGCGGTCGAGAGCAAGCCGATGGTTTGCAGCACGCTGTCGTAAGACATGACTACGAAATTGGAACGGAAAATCTTTTTCGAAACGGAAAGAAACTCGTTCAACATCGCATCGCGGAAGACCGACTCGGCCGAGGCAGCTTTCACTGCTTCGATCCCTTTGATGGCATCAATTTGATGCGAACTATATTTTCCCTGGCTCTCCTCAACCTCGGCGAAAAGTGGACGCAGAACTTTGAGCGAGAAATACATTAAACCGGCATAGAGTGGCACGGTGGCAAGGAAGGCCAGCGTGAGCCAGGCGCTGTAGAGCGCCATCAACACCACCGCCCCAAGCAAATGCACCATCGCCAATAACGCAGCGACGCCATGTTGCACCGCGAATTGGCGGACCTGGCGTGCGCCATCGAGCCGGCGTTGAATATCGCCCGTCCTCCGGCTGGTAAAATAGCTCATCGGCAAAGAGAGAAGCTGCCGGCTAAGAAAATCGAGAATGGCGGTATCGAGCCGTACCGCGGCAAAGGCGAGCAAATATTCCTGTGCGATCGCTGCCAGTTGCACAAAAATAATCGCGGCAAGCATGCCGAGAATAATGGTCTTGAGAAGGCCGAGATCGTTCTCAACGATTACCTTGTCCACCACCATCTGGGTGAAAACCGGGAAAAGCAGCTGCAGGAAACTGACCGCAACCGCAAGTCCCAGCACCTGCAGCAAAATCTTACGGAACTTTGCCAGGAACGGCCAGACCCAGGCCAGGCTTGGTTTGCTTTCCGGCGCCCGTTCAAACGCAATTGTGTAATCAAACAACGCCGCGTAACCCGACCACTTTTGTTCAAATTCTTTCCGTGGAATTTTGCGTAAACCCAGGGCCGGGTCGGCCACACGCACCTGCGTTTCGTCGACGTCGTAAAGCACCATCCAGTGATTGCCTTCCCAGTGCACAATCGCCGGCACGGGCATCACCGGAAGATTGCGCAGCGAAACCTTCAACGCTCGCGCCGCCAGACCGAGCTCGACCGCCGCGCGACAAAGCGCTTTCAAACTCGTGCCATCAGTAGCGGTGTGACAGAGCTGTCGGATGCGCGCGAGGCTGACCTTGCGCCCGAAGTGCCGGCAAATCATGCCCAGACTAGCCGCACCGCAATCCATTTCATCGATCTGCGTGATGTGCTCGAATTTGCGGATGCGTTGCTTCTTTTTCCGGAAATGCCCCTCGTCGTCGGCAAAGGGCGCCTCCGCGCCCTCCTTTTCCTTGACTGCGAATTTTCCATCGAGCGCGACTTTGTTGTGCGCCAGCGTTTCGGCGGGAACCAATTCCTCCGTGAAATCCAGGGGAATGCGTGCTTCGGTTTTCGCTTTGTATTGCGCCAGCCGTTCTTCCAGCAACCTGCCGAATTCGGGATAGCTCTGCTTCAAACTGCGCACGGCCTCCGGATCGAGCGCAAGAAGATCACAATCCGAGTATGCTTCGACCGAAGCCGCACGGGGTGAGCCGTTCAAAATTGAGAGTTCGCCAAAAAAATCCCCGTCCCGATAGAATGCGAGATTTACATGCGCGCCATTGTTCTGCGTAAAAGCGCGGGCCCGTCCTTTCTCCAGGATGTACATCGGTCCAGCGGAGTCGCCCTCCTTAATAATAAGGTTGCCCTTTTGAAACTGAACGCGCTCGAGTTTCTCGATTACTCCGCGAAGCGCGGAAGTCGGCAGTCGCCCGAAATTGCTGAATTCGTAGAGGAAACTTTGCAGCGTGTGCGCGCGTCGCGTCACCTGCATGTGTTCTTTCAACTCCGGAACCGTTTCGGTCAGAGCAAGGAAGTCGGCCCGATCGAGTCGCAATACTTCGACCGAGGTACTGCAACGAACCGTTGCGGTACGCGTCCCGCCTTCCGTTAGCGCCGCCTCGCCGAAGCTGTCGCCTGGGCGAAGCGTGCCCAGAACGATCTCTTCGCCGTTATTCGCGCCCGATTTCACCACGCGGGCGCGTCCCGAAATTAAAATATAAAAGGCGCTAGCGGGCTCGCCCTGCTTGACGATCAAATCGCCAAAATCATGCCGTTCCTCCTGAAGCAGCGACCGGATTCTCTCGAAATGCTCGTCGGGTAAAAACCGAAAGAGATCGGAACGCCGCAGCAAATCGACATCTTTTGCGTTCATTCGCTCGGAGGTAGGTAGAATTTCCAATCAATGTGTTTGCTTCGCAACTCGTTGAAACAGCGGTCGATAATTCGGCTCTCCAGGCGCGCGCGAATAACCGGGTCCTGCAAGGACGGTTCGGTTCGCGTTTTGACGCGCCACACCTCGAAGGCATCGCCTCGGGGAATGGGATCGAACAGTGTGCCGGCTTTTACACTTAAGAACCGTTGCTGCTGTTCGAGGGGAACGTCCTCCAGCAAAACTTCGCTGTGGTGGAACGGGTACCGGCTTTCCTCCGCTACTTCGCTCATTTCCATGCCATCGTTGCGCACACAAGCAACCACTTCTGCCGCGGCATCGCGTGAATCGACTTCTACCGTCTCGAGCTGAAAACGTGTGAGATTGAGTTGCATCGGCCCCAGCTCTTTCTGGAGCGCCTGTTCGGTAAGAATTTGCGCGACACGCCGCTGGTAGACCGCCTCGGTCGCGAGTGTTTCATCGAGCCATTCCTGGTCCCGGCCAAGAAGCGTCAGCCAATCGGCCAATTCGGCGTGATCAATTTTCGCCGCCGCCAAAAACCGGGCTCGCTCGTCATCCAAACTTGGGTTGTTATCGCTCGCTTCATCTGCTTGTGCCGCAACTCGATAACTTAGTCGCTCCGCCATTCGATCCAGTGAGCCTGACAGAATTAGATCAACCAGAAAAAGATCCTTCTCTTCCGGCGGCGCCGTTTTATAGCTGGATTTGGGCGGATCGAGCGTGCCGCTGTCAGAACGCCCCCAATATTGGCGACCAAAATAATCACTGAATTCGGCCAGCGAAACTCCGCGATCCTCGAGCCATCGTTCGGTTTCTTCCGCCGTGATCAGGTCATGCTCGTAGCGAAATGCAATCGCCGCAGAATCGAGCGCCGAATCGTCCAATTCCAACTCCCGTTCGTTCGCCAGGCGATCGCACTCGGCCACTCGCAAGAATTTTTTCCACAACGGATCGATTTCGCCGCGCACGAGCGCGCAATCGACTACGTCTTTGGCGGTAAATCCGCGTTCGCCGCTCGAAAAAATCACTCGACCCTCTCGCGTGATTGGCTGCCTGACTGGCATCGTTTCTGGCCTTCGGAATCAAAAAACTGGGCCGCTTCCGTCCCCAATCTCATGGTGAGTTGTCGATGTCCCAACCATTATTTCCAAGATGGTTGCCTCAAATTCACGCGGTACTGTCTCAAATTTAGGCCAGCGAAGTCAACGATTAACTGCCGGCCGGTTTCTTCCAAAGATGATCCCGCAATCCTGAATTCCGTTCTATTCTTCGTTCGATGGTTTGCCTTAAGATATTTTCCGCGGCCCAGACTTCCACCGTCTCGCGCACTCTGGTTACACCTGTATAGAGTAGCTCACGGGTCAACACCGGCGCGTCTCTTTCGGGTAAAATAAGCAGCGCATCACGAAACTCCGATCCTTGGCTCTTGTGAACGGTCAAAGCAAAAGCGGGTTCGTGCGCCGGCAAACGTCCTGGCGCAAAATTGAGCACATCTCCGTCTTCGCCGCGGAAAAAAACCCGCAGCTCGCTACTCGTCGCATCCGGCAGCACGATCCCGAGGTCACCATTAAAAAGACCGACATTGTAATCGTTTCGCACGATAATCACCGGCTCTCCCGCATGGTACGGCCCATCATCTTCGATACTCCCCGTCTCCCGCAGCATCCGCCCCAGCAACCGATTCACTGTTTCCGAGCCGAACGGGCCGCGGCGCAACGCGCACAGGATGGTGAATTCCGCCAGTTGATTCAAGGCATTTGCTGGATCGGTCAGCGTTGAAAACTTCTCAAATCGCGGAAAGACGCGTTCGCGCAGTTCTCGCTCGAAACTTTTTGCCGATGGCGTCGGCCGCCAGCAAATTCGGCCGCCCTTTTTCAATATCGCGATTGCGCTCTCGGCATCGCCTTGATTTACAGCACTGCTTAGTTCGGCAATTCCCGTTTCTGGCGTAAAACGATAGTTGCGCCGCAATTCAACGACCGCGGAATGAATCGGAGCTTCGCTCGCACTTGTTCCCTCCAATTCCTCGCCCGTGCATTCCGCGAATGTTTCTGCTAGCGAGACAGAGACTCCGAGCTCGAAACCAGGCGTGCAGATATCGCGAAAAGCGCTTCCCGCTTCTACGGATGCGAGTTGATCCTTGTCACCGACCAGGATAATACGCGTGTCCGGTCGCACTGCATCGAACAGCTTTGCCAGTAGCGCCAAGTCGATCATCGATGCCTCGTCTACAATCACGACATCCGCGATCAGCGGGTTTTTGGCATCGTGCCGGAAATGGGGCGAATCGCCTTTGGCTCCGAGCAAACGTTGGATGGTTGACGCGTCCGCCGGAAGCTTTTCATCAATCGCGCCAGGCAACCGCAGTAAGGGCCGCGTTTGCGCTATTGTTTCCTTAAGTCGGGCCGCCGCTTTGCCAGTTGGAGCGGCGAGCGCAAAATTGAGGTCGCGTTTCCCGGCAAGTGCGATCAGAAGCGCACAGATCAAAACAATGGTGCGCGTCTTGCCCGTTCCGGGCGCGCCCGAAATGACGCAGAGTCGCGAGGTTGCCGCGACGAAAGCCGCCACTTTTTGTAAATCTGACTGAGCGGGAAAAAGTTTTGCCAGACTGCTCGCTAACTCGGTTTGGTTGAAGTCGCGAATCGGATGTTCTCTCAAGCGCGTACGAAGATTGCGCGCCAGTTCATCCTCATATTTCCAGTAACGCTGAAGGTAAAGTCGCTCGTCATCATCTAGGATGAGCGGCGCAAATTCTCCCGGTTTGCCAACCACGCCCGAAGCACGCAATTTTCTTACCCAACTGTGCAGCGGCGGAATATCCGGACCTCCGATTTTTGAGGCGTCGCCGGCAGTAATCGCTCGCAGCGCTACGCAAACGTCTCCGCGCTCGCGAAAATTGCTGACCAATTTGGCGGCCAACTCCAGTTCCGGCGATGGAACCTTTGCCAACCGGTTAATCAGCGCCGCAAAATGCCGATCAATGAAATGAACTTCAACCTCAGGAGTTCCCATGGAAAATTTCATTCAGTTGTTCCACGAACTTGCGCGCCGGGCGTGTTGAAAATATCCCGTTGTTCCGTTTGCTCGGATCGATTCCGCGCAGAAAAATATAGAAGGCGCCGCCGAAATTCTTCTCGTACTCGTAATCCGGAAGACGCCGTTCCAGGTAGCGATGCAGCGCGACCGCATAAATACCAAGCTGCAAATTGTAAAAATGCCGCGCCATCTCCGTCGCAACGCTCTCAGGCGTGTAACTGGCAGAGTCCGCACCCAGCCAATTCGATTTCCAATCGACAAAATAGAAACGTCCCTCGTGCTCAAAAACTAGATCGATGAATCCTTTCATGAATCCATTGGCCGGTGCGAACTGCAGGCGATCGATCGCAAGTGGCAGCTTCTCCATCTGAAACACCTTGCGCAGACGTTCCGTGGTCAATGCGGTAATTGGAAAAATGAACTCCAGTTCCGACAGACGTGACGGGCGCGATACTTGGGAAAGCGTGAAGCCATCTTCCCCCAGTGGAATTCGCAACGTTTTCTCCAAAGCGTCGCACACCACTTCATCGAAGTTTTCGAAGTGAAAATCGCTCAGTTTTCTCGCGACGAGCGGGCGCAGGTGCGAGAGATCGGCGAAATCAAGTTCCTCCAGAATCAAATGCAGGCAGGTCCCGGCCCGCATTCCACCGGGAAAAGCGTGAATGCCCTGCGCTTGGAAGACCGGTTCTTCGGCAACCTCGACGCCAATTTCAGCGCGATCGTAATCCGGTGCCTCCGGTTCTTCCGTTCGCCCGCTAATCAGCGAACTGAAACTCGAAATCCGCCAGCTTCGATCGATCTCCTTATCGAAAACTCGCGGCGCCAGCGATGTTCGTAACGCCGCTACCGGTGGGAAAACCCTTGCTCCGCCTTCGGGTAAATCTTCAACCGCAATTAAATCGCGCTCGCCAAATGCGGCCCGCACCCTTCCGCTCGTATTGGACTCGCCTCTTTCCTCGAGAAAGGCGTCGGCCGACGCTTCCTCGGAAAATAGCCAGGCCAGAGCCGATTTCGATCTTGTTTTCCTCTCCTGCCAAATCAGATAGCTGCGATGTTTCGCCCGTGTGAGCCCAACGTAAAGTTGGCGAACAGATTCTGCTAGGTCCTCCCGACTCCGGATTTTTTTGTGCTCCGGTAATTCTTCCAGATCGAGAACAAGTTTATCGTCTTCGTGAAACTTCAGAAATTCCTTTGCCCCGCTCCATGGTTCCTTGCGCACAAACGGCGAAAAAGTGATGTCGTACTCGAGCCCTTTGCTTTTGTGAATAGTAACGATCCGCACCGCGTCTTCGTCACTTTCCAAACGCAATTCATGTTCGTCTTTTAATTCGGCGCCGAGCGAAACTTGCCGCGCCAGCCACTTAATCAGCCCATTAATGCCGAGGCGATTTTCAACGCAGGCTGCATGCAACAGTTCGATCAAATGCAAAACGTTCGTGAGCCGCCGCTCGCCGTCCCGCCAGCGCAGTAAACGCGACCGCACTTTCTCGCCGATGAGAAGTGCCCGCATCATTTGCACGAAACCGTGGTCGCGCCAAAGCACGTGGTAATCGGCAAAGCGATTGAGCGTCGCTTCCCAGTCCGCTTCATCGCTCGACAAATTCTCCAGCGCGGTCGCATTCAGGCCGAACACCTCTGTCGCCAGCGCAGAGCGAACAATTCTTTCGTGCGTCGGCTGCGACACTGCCATCAGGACCCGCGATAACTCCGACGCCTCGCCGGATTTGAGAACGCTGGCCGCACTGTAAACGACCGATGGAATTCGATAATCTGCCAGCGCCCGCTGAACCCAGCCCGGCTGCGTGTTGTTATTCACCAGGACCGCGATGTCGCGCGGCTCAATTTTCCTCTCCCCAGTTTTTGTTTCCCCGGCCAACAATGAGGCAATCTCTGCCGCCACCGCTTCTTCTACTCGCGCCTTGTCGTCAGTCGATGCGATCCAGAAACGCAGCGGTTGATCCCGCCGGCCGCCAATCGTAAGCGGCTCCGCGTCGGCTTTTCCCGATGCCGTTACCGGCGAAAGATCGATGCTTTCAATGACAAAAGCATCGCCGCGCCGGCGGAAAATCGCATTTACTCCATCGAGGAGCTTCGCTTCCGAACGCCAATTCCGCCCCAGGGTGTAACGGCGATTCGCAACTCTTGCCGCTTCCAAATAAGTAAAAACGTCCGCGCCGCGAAATCCATATATTGCCTGTTTGGGATCGCCGATAAAAAATACTGATCTGTCGCTACCGCCATAAATCTGCGAGAAGATCGAATACTGGACCGGATCAGTGTCTTGGAACTCATCCACCAGCGCGACGGTGAAACGGTCGCGCAAACTTTTTCGCAACTGTTTCCCCCTCTCGCCCCGCAATGCTTCGTCCAGTCGCGTGAGCATGTCATCAAACGATTGAACGCGCCGATCCATCTTCCGCCGGGGCAATTCCTCACGCGCCCATTCACAAAATTCCGATTGCAGCGAGACGATGAAACGTTCCGCCAATTGTGCAATTTCCTCGGGATTGCCGCCGGCGCGGCACAATTCGGTAATTTTCTTTTCCAGAGCAGCGCGATTTTCGGAAGGGGGCGAAACGCGCAAAGTCGGATTGTTGGTTAGCTGAACGAGCAACTCAACCAGACGCGCCGGCGTCAGTCGCTCCTGCGCCAACCCAGCCATAATGCTGTCGTCGGAGTAAAAATGGGCGCGCCAAAAATCGTCCACGACTTCGTGCACGAAACGAGATTGATCCGTCACCAGCTCCGTCTCGAACAGCGCTCCGCTTTCGAATGCGCGATCGGCTAAAACGCGCGCGCAAAAACCGTGAATGGTGAAGATGGGAGCTTCATCAAAACTTTGCAGCGCCAGTTTCAACCTGCGCTCGAGCTGTTTTCGGTCGGTAGCTTTCTTGATGATCTCCGGGGCGAATGGCAGATGCTGCTGGGTAAGCGCGTCCTCGATTGTGTCGCGAATGCGACCACGCAATTCCGCGGTCGCAAGCTCCGTATAAGTAGTAACCAGAATTTGCTCGATCGGGATCCCCTGCTCTACCAGCAATCGCAAAACGATGGCCGATATCGTCGTTGTCTTCCCCGTGCCGGCGCTCGCTTCGATGACGGTGAATCCCTTTTCCAGTGGAGTCTCTGCGGCGCTGAATTCCGGTTTCATCGCCGTTTGCGCGCAGAAAAAATCGGTTTGAAAACAAGAAGGCTAATTTTTTCCCACTCTTCATCGAGGACACCATCGGTATTGCGGAACGCCAGCTTGATGTAGGCGTCGTCGCGCTCACCCCTGCTCTTGTCGTCGTACTCGTTGCTCTTCCAATCGCTTCTTGCGGAATAGCGCGCGCTATCCAGCTTCTTGCCGGCAAAGATTTTTTCCACAAACGTCCAGGAACTTCGCGGAAATAACCGCAGCGGTTGGCGGAGGCCGCCCCAATAAATCGTCAGCAAATCGGTCAGAACCTCGCGCGCATTTTCCATCGGCGGAAATTCGTAACCGGCGATCTCGTCTCCTTCTTTTCCAAAAAGCAGCGCGGGCTTCTTTTCGGTCAAGTTCCGCGCCAGATGCTCGATCCAGATCCGCACGAAATCTTTCGTTTTTAATCTCGTTAACCGGTAATGCAGCAGAGTGTCGCCGCGGACGCGATCGATTCGACCGCCCAAAGTGAAATCACCAATGTCCGCATGAACAATAGTGGCCTGTTGCGCTCGCACCGCGACCTGCTGACGAATGGCGTCGGCGAACGTCGTCACATTGGCACATAACTCATCAAAAATCAGTCCACCCGTCCCACCCGGCGGCAAAACGCCCAACGCCCGCACTGACGCGAGCGCGCTGTCCGGACCAACCCCATCGAGGGCATCATCCAGCAGTTGCTGCTCAATGCTATAACGATCGAGCGAATGCAGCGCGAACGGCTCGCGATCTTCCACTTCTTCACGATCGCGTGGCAGGTCGATTCCCAGCCGATGCCGCACGAAAAATTTCGCCGAATGAGAAAAAAACTCCACCAGCCTGGCAATTTCCACGTCACGCCATTTCTGTTCCGGCTCCTTTAATGGTTGATCGAAAAATGGCGGTGCTTCAAAGCGTTCCTTTTCCGAGATGATTCCGGCCGCACAGTTGTCCGCCGAGTAACTGAACAACCTGCCATTATCTTGAAAATTGCGGGGGCTGAAGGCCTGCAATGGATGTTGGATTACAAACTCACCGATGGGCGTTTCGAAATTTTCCGCAACATAACCGAGCACTTCGCTCACCAGCACGCTTGGCGGAAGCGGTTTGTTGTCGCGCAACGACTGCCCGACGTAACTGAGATAGAAAACTTCGCGCGCGGAAAGAAGCGCCTCCAGAAAAAGCTCGCGATCAGCGTCGCGGATATTTCGATCTCCTCGTTTCGGATCTTGCGCCACCAGATCAAAACCCGGGGCGCGATTATGTCGCGGATAGGCCGTGTCGTTCAGCCCGAGGAGGCAAATAATTTTGAATGGAACGCTTCGCATTGGTTTGAGCGCGCAAAAGGTGAGCTGGCCGGACAGAAAGCCGGCGCCGCCGCTGGATTCGTCGAGAGAATGTTCCAGTTGCGCGGTCACGACATCGAGCGGGACTGCGCTTTCATTTTGCGAGGCCACGCCAATTTCACCGAGCGCGGCGATAGCGGCGCGAAGACGGTTCAATTCGCGCTGCGCCGCTTCCTCCGCTTCGAAAAAAGCATCGAGTGTTTCGCGCAAATCGCGCTGCCATTCGCAAAGCGAGCGCGGCTTGCTGAATCCGCCAGCGCGCAAAAAAAGCCGTTCCACAAACTCGACAAAATTTCCAAGGACTTCTGTATCCGAGCCCTCGATTTCATCGAACGGCAAAATTCCATCGAACAATTCCCGGTTCTGCGGTCGGAGCGCGCAACCCAGCAGCATCCGGTCGAGCCCTTGTCGCCAACTGTTTTCGGCGAATGCGGGCAAGCCAAGTCGGGCGCGATGTTGCGCGTCGATCCCCCACCGGATCGCGCAGTCGTTCACCCAGCGGCGAATCGTTTCCGTCTCTGTCGCTCCGATCTGAAAACAGCGCTGCACCGCCGGTGCCTCCAGAATCGAAAAGACTTCGCTCGGCGGTGAAACGTCCCGACAAAATTTCAAGGACCCGAAAATAGGTATCGATGATTCCGCTACTGGCGCGCGGTTCGCGATCGGCAATCGTGTACGGAATTTTGTGCTTCGGATTTTCCGGCACACCAAATACCGCATCGATAAAGGGCGCATAAATGGAAACGTTCGGCGTCATCACAATGATGTCTTTCGGCTTCAGTGCCGGATCGCGCTGCAACAAATCGAGCAGGTAGTCGTGCAAAACCTCCAGCTCCCGTACCACGCTGTGACAGGAATGAATTTGCAGGGACCGATCGGTCGGCGCGATGGATCGCTTCACTTTGGCTGGGCCCGATTTCAGTTCGAAAATGTCGCGTTGAATTTCCAGCAACAGTGTCGCGGCTCCGAATTCCTTCTCCGCCGGTGAAACGAAATCTTCGTCTTCTGCCACCGGCGTGAGCTCAGCCATGAGATTCAGGAAATCGCGACCGACTTTTCCGTTTGCGCTCAGCAACTCGTTGTCGCCTGGGTCTTCCTCGTCAAACCCGAACAATTCTGGTTGCTTCGCTCGTGCTTTTTCGCGTTTCGAACGGATATCGCCCCACCAAAGCGGCGTCGGTTCCATTACAAAAAGATGGACCGGACAGCGCACGGAAATTTCTCCGATGAGCGAGATGTAAAACGGGGGCAGGGTCGAGATCCCGAAGATCGAGACGCGCTCCGGAACCGGCGCGCGATCACGCTTGAGTGCGTCGATCAATCGCAACCCGAGCGCCGCTTGATGCTGAGCCGGAGCGGCCTTCTGCAATTGGCGCCAAAGGATCGGCTGCCAATCGTTCCCCTCGCCTGCATCCCAATCCAAAATCATCTTCGGGCGAAAGACGAGGTATTGGTCGAAAGCGTGAGCGATTCTTCGGGCCAGCTCATAGGCGCGCAATTCGGTGCGTTCACCGCGGAGATAATTGGAGATCGCAGCAAACTCCGGACGGATAGCAAGGCGCGGAAGATCTTTCATGATCCGCCACGTCATTACGTCCTGATCGAACAGATTCGTCGTTTCCGCTTGAGGGAAAGCGTTCTGCAAAAGATCGTGAAAGAATTTTTGTGGAAACGGAAACTGCACGTTCGAGCAAATGTCATGGCGTTCTGCGATCTGTTGTTCGAGCCAGCGGCGCATGCCGTTGCTTTGCACGAGTATAATTTCCGGCACGAGAGGCGAGCGAAGAGGATTGGCTATAAGCTCGGCCAGCTGGTCGGCCAGCCGCTCAAGGCGGTTGCTGGTATGCAGGATGAGGCCGGAATGGGGCGTTGAAGGCACCATTCCTATATTAGATAGGGCGACGAAGATTGCGCGCGCGAAAACACCACCATGAAGTTGCCGCCTCGCTTCAAACTCGCGGCTTTTTCTTTCGACTTCGGATTCTCGATCTCTGCAGCGAAGTTATTTCGCCTGTTTCTGCTTTTTCTTTGCCAGGGCGAGGCGCTCGGTTTTTTTGCGACGTGCCGCGCGTTTCCTAACATTGTCTCTTCCGTGACTGTGTCCCATGAGGTCTTAACTCTCAACTATGCTCAGGCACTTCCCAAGCTTTTTGGTTCCATCAGCTCGCGGCCCGGCTACGCGGCCTTTTTCGCTTTCTTGCCTGCGGTGACTCCCGGAAATGGAACAACCTGCGGTGGCGCATCTCCGTTCTGGCCAAACGTGGATTCGAACGCCAGTTTGCCGTTCGCGATTTCAGTCAGTGCTATATCGGCATGACCCATTCCGGGAGCGAACTCGACGAGCGGACGATGCCCGAGGGTTAGCTGGCGGACACGCCGTGAAACCATGTTCACAAGAATTTGCTGATTGTGGACTATTTCGCTGGCGGCTTTGAGGAGTTGGGCGTTCATAATCGATTAAAACAAGTCAAACGGCTGGCGAGGATTAATTCCCAAGGCGCAATAGAATCAGATCGCGCTTTGGAAAGTCGCAGCTGCCAACGCACTATCGGCTAAAAAACGGAAGAATGCTAGCTCTCTTTTTGGGGAATACTTTCGCGCCGATCTACGTTCTGTTAGCCGTTTCGAGACGCGAGCGGACGAAACCGCGGCTGGCGGCGCCGCTGCTGTTGTTGTGGGCGCGATCGCGATGCAGAATCCGGAACGTTAATCTCGAAGGTTCGCAGCAACGGCGCCAGGTCAATCACGTCGTTCGCGGCCGACCTCAAGGTGTTTCCAAGATTTGCTGCCACCGAGGCTACTTCCACGCGGATCCCGTGCCGCCGCAATTTGATGGCGAGATATGCAAAATCGGCATCACCGGTTACGAGGATAACGAGATCCGGCCGCATCTCGACGGAAAGTTCGATTGCATCGATCGCCATCATCACGTCAACGTTCGCCTTGTAGTGCCCTTCTTCGGCGGGCGACCCATCTTTGGTCACGACCATGAATCCATTCGAGCGCAACCAGTGGACGAACTTGTTCTTCTTATCACGCTCGTCCTGCCATGCCGGGGTCGCCGGTGGCAACCCGGCATAAACCACCATCTCGATTAAGTCGCGGCCCGTGGCCGGGCCGGCCAGGAAATCGCGCAACTTGATCCAATCAAGGCCGCGTCCTGCTGTTCTCACCGAACTGCCGACGTTCGATTCATCGACCAGGACCAGCACTCTGGCGCGGTGCGAACCGTCTGAATTTTTCTTTGGCATTGGTAGAATGAACTACGTTCGCGCAATTGTAGCGAGAACTACTTTTCGTAGTCCTCTGCAATTTCAGCTTCGGCAAATCAACCGAACCCCTGATGCGAGGGCAACCCGTGCGCTATCTTTCTGAAATCAAAGCAAGCTTTTCATTAAAGCCATCCGCGTTCTACATTCGGCGATGATTTCGCTCCGCCTTGTTTTTGCCATGCTGCTTGCCACCGCGATTCCTGCCCGAGCCGACGAAGGAATGTGGCTCTTCAACAATCCGCCGCTCCAGCAATTCAAGGAAAAGTATCAATTCGAGCCGACTCCGCAGTGGCTCGAGAATCTGCAAAAAGCGAGTGTCCGATTTAATTCCGGTGGCAGCGGGTCGTTCGTTTCCGCTAACGGACTCTGCATTACCAATCATCACGTGGGGGCGGACGCGCTGCAAAAAGCCTCGAGCGAGCAGCACAACTACTTGAAGGACGGCTTCTATGCGAAGACGAATGCGGGAGAGATCAAATGCGGCGATCTTGAGCTGAATGTGCTGATGTCGATCGAGGATGTAACCGCGCAAGTGAACGCCGCGGTAAAAAGCGGAATGTCTCCCGACGCCGCGGGCAAGGCGCGCGAGAACGCGATTGCGCTGATCGAAAAGGAAAGCAAAGACAAAACCGGCCTGCGCTCCGATGTGGTCACGCTTTATCAAGGCGGTGCCTATCATCTTTACCGCTCCAAGCGCTACGACGATGTTCGCATCGTTTTCGCGCCCCAACAGCAGATGGCCTTCTACGGCGGCGATCCCGATAACTTCGAGTATCCGCGCTATGATCTCGATATCTGCATTTTCCGAGCGTATGAAAACGGACAGCCCGCCAAAATCGACCATTATCTGAAATGGAATTCGAATGGACCGAGCGATGGCGAACTAACTTTCGTTAGCGGAAATCCCGGGCGAACCGACCGCCAACTCACAGTCGACGAACTGGCCGATCGGCGCGATCGCGAGGTGCCAACCTGGCTCCAGATGTTTAACCGGCGCGAAGTATTGTTGCATGCCTGGGGACAGCGTTCGTTCGAAAATGCGAGACGAGCGCGAGACGATTTCTTTGGCGATCAAAATAATCGCAAACGCTACGACGGTTATGTTGCCGCTCTATTTGATCCGGAAATCTGGAGCGCAATCGAAGCGCGGGAGAAGAAATTGCGCGACGTGATTTCAGGCGATCCGAAATTAAAATCGACACTCGCAGCGTACGATCGCATCAAAAAAGCACAGACGGAATTGGTCAAGATCGCGCCCCGTTATGATTATCTGGAACAAGAACGCCCGGCCCCGGTTGGTTATCGCGGCCCGCGAGCATTCTACGGCACGCTGTTCAAGTACGCGCGGTTACTGACTCGCGCGATCGACGAACACGCCAAACCGAACGGCGAACGCATCGCGGCATTTCGTGACAGCGCGAAGGAATCCCTCGAGCTGGAACTCTTCTCCAGCGAACCAGTCTACGACGATTACGAGATTCTCCGGTTAACGGATTCGCTCACCGATTTTGCCGAGAAATTCGGTGGCAACGATCCGTTGGTGAAAAAGGTTCTCGCCGGCAAATCGCCGCACGCTCGCGCGGTGGAATTGGTCAGCGGAACAAAACTGAAAGACGTCGAGTTTCGAAAAAATCTTTACACGAAAAACGCAGCAGCGGTGCGGGCCGCGCACGACCCGATGCTAGATCTCGCGCGCATGATCGATGGGCCGGCTCGGGAAGCACGCCAAGCCTATGAGGCGCAGGAGGAAATCAAGCGGCAAGCCTACGCAGAAATCGCGAAAGCGCGTTTCGCCATCGAAGGCACGAGCAATTATCCGGACGCGACTTTCACGCTGCGTCTGTCGTACGGAAAAGTCATGGGTTATGAGGAAGATGGAAAACAAATTCCACCTTTTACGGACTTCGCCGGGCTTTATCAACGCGCTGCCGAGCACAATAACCAGCCGCCCTTTGATCTCCCCCAGCGTTGGATCGAACGCAAAACGCAATTGAATCTCGCAACAAAGTTTAATTTCGTTTCCGACGCGGACATTATTGGCGGCAACAGCGGCAGTCCGGTGGTCAACAAGGCGAACGAATTCGTTGGCATAATTTTCGACGGTAACATTCAATCGCTCGTGCTCGATTGCATTTTCTCCGACAAACAAGCGCGCGCCGTTTCCGTCGATTCTGCGGCCATTAGTGAAGCTTTAAGGAAAGTTTATGATGCTAGCCCGCTGGCGGATGAATTAGAGGGCGGGAAGTAGATCGATTTTAACTTCGCGTAACGCCAGGAGATTCCTCAACTGCCCTCGGAATGACGAAGTCCAGAAGTAGCGCTATTTCCCTAGCGGCGTGCTAACCTCGGTACCAGGCGGAGGCGTGAACTCAAACTGGCTGGCCGGGATGGCGGCATGGTTCGGATTCTGGTAGGTCGTCACGATCTGATCACCGTTTGGCTGAAGCATATCGGTGCGCTCGGCAAAAAGATCGTCGCTTATGTGCAACAATAACTTTTGGAAAATCCGCTTCATCGATGGATTGCGCGGCGTCAGCTCAAGGTCGTAACCCTTTTCTGCCTTCTCTCCGGCAATGTGAAACGTGTGTTCAACGTTTTCCAAGTTAAGCGCGGTCGTGATGGCGGAAATGGCGGCATCAAGCGGCGAGCGTCTAGCCAGTGAATAATGCTCGGCTGATTTGAAGTTGGGGTAATAAATCCAAAGTTGTTGTCCATCGCTGACGGTAATGCTCGGGGCGTTACCCTTGCGTTCGACACGGAACTTGTTTGGGGCTTGAAACCAAATTTTTCCGCTGCTGTTGATCGGTTCGTCCAACAAGTGAACCTTTCGTTGCTCTTGAAAGTCGGCCTGCATGCTTGGAGCTGCCGCGCGCTTCTCGCGAATACGTTCGAGCAAGGTCTTAACGTCAGCGGGCGATAGCGGCGCGGCTCTCACGCCGATAGCGAGCAACGCTACCAGACAAATAACGGTAATTATTTTACGCATGTTCCAGTTCCGCTTTGGTAAAATGTTCCTGCGGCAGTTTTGGTTTAACTGCAACCGCCGCCGGCAAAGTGAAGAAGATGGTCGCAGCCAGGCTCCAGAACAAGCCAATGGCGCAGGCAATCCCCAGCCCGCTCAAGGTCGGGTTATGGGCCCAGCCGAGCGAACCGAATCCGGCAATCGCCGTCAATCCCGCGAGCGCAACCGGCTTCACCACTCCGGTAAGGTCGCGTGCGACATCGTGGCTTCGCTGCCAAACTAACAAGACGTAGATTCCGTAATCAACTCCGATCGCAAGAACAAGGCGGAAAGCCAGCACATTTAACAAATTCAGCGGCACATGGAGCAATTTCATCGAAGCGATCATGGCTGCGACCGCGAGCGCCAGGGTTATCACTTGCACGAGCCAGAGGCGCAAGTCCCGATAAAGAATCGCCAAAAGCGAGGCATCGAATACGGCCATCAACGCACTGATCAGGAGTAACTGCCGATGCGACCACGGCACCAGATCGGTCAAAGTATAACTCCAGCCGGAGAGAGTGATCGGGATTCCTGCGACTGGCAATTCGCGTGCGAGGACATTCTTTTGTTCCTGCGTTGCCACCGGGGCATTGGTGGTGACGAACCCGGTTGTCGTGAGCGAATCCTGCGCGAAATAGCGTTCGACCAAAAACCACCAGACGGAGCCCGGCGGCAATTGCGTACGCCACGACGGGATTTTGTAATCAGGAGCAGCGGCGGCCTGGAGCTGGTTGAGTAACTCGAAGGCGGAAGCAAAAGCCCCGGAGTTAAATCGATTTTGAGTAAGCGCGTTTTCTAAGGCAGCGCGGGCCGCATCAAAGTTAATCGAGGCCAGCTTCTGGCGATTGCGTTCCATTTCGCGCGGTGAAAGGGCGAGCGCATTGGGAGTGGAGAAGCTCTTAATTTTGCCAGCGTGTTGCAACTCGGCCCAGTGCTGCGAAATCGCTTTCCAGGAATCATGCAGCTGTTGTTCGTTTGAGGCCCGGACGATTCCAAGGACTGGTTCCCAGCGCACCGGCATTTTTTGCATGATCAAGCTGAGTGCGGTGCCGGCGCGACTGTTCTTCGGCTCCAGCGATCGCGCGTTTGCCTCGAAGGTCAGTGGAATTTGTGGGACGACTGCAATGATCAGCAATGCGATCAGAATGGGAGCGCTAATTGCAAGAATGGACCGCGGCCGGCTGAGCATGCGATGCACATAATTTTTCACCGAAGCCAAAATCCAATCGCTCCGCAACGGAACATTTCTCCGCGGCACGAACAGGAAAAAAACCGTCGTCATCAAAAGCCCGGCCGCGGAAATTCCGATGGCGATGAGAACGCCAAGCTGAATAAACCCGGAAGAGTTGCTTAGGACGAGGGCGAGAAAACCAACCGCGGTGGTTAGGGCGCCAAAGAAAACCGCACGGCCAAGACTGTGAACGGCATCGGCGACTGCAACGCGATGTGCATCGCCTTCGTTTCGCGCCTGTTGATAGCGCCCGTAAATCAGAATGGCGAAATCAACGCCGAGGCCGACCAGAATCGCGCAAAAGCCGACCGTCACCATGTTGAGGCGATGAAAAATCAAGAGACCGGCGGCCAGTCCAATCAGGCAACAAAGCAGAAGTGCGAAGCCCATACCAAGCAACGGGAGCCACCGCCGAAAGCCGATAAAAAAAACGGCGCCGACCAGCGCAATTGAACTCAGCACGGTGGCAATGATGTCGTGGCGCATACTCAACGAAATTTCCGCGACATAAGCGGAACGCCCTGTGATGAGCACTTCGAGTTTGCCGCCATCCCACCCGTCCAGGGCCGAAACGCGAAACGCATTCACCTGCTTCATCAGTTTCTGGCAATCGAAGGCGCTAATACTTGGCTGGTTCGTCACAGTCGGGAAGATGCGCATGGTGGAATCGGGCGAAGTCAGCGGCTGATCCGTTTCCATCGCGGCGTTGCCGGCAAATGGTTTGAGCGAAGGCGTGATCAGGCCGAGTGGATCGAGCGTTAACTCTATTTCGGGCCGCGGCGAGCCGCTTTCCATTTCCCGGCGCAATTGCGCGAGGCGTTCCTGAATTTTCTGGGGTTGAAGCAAAGAGAGAGCGCGATCAAAATCCTCCGGCTCGAGATTGAGCAGAAGCGGGAGCGCGATCCTCTGTAGATCGCGCACTCCATCCGGTGTTTCCATGGGCGAACCCGCCAGGACGCGAACGCACCATGGTTGCGCCCGCAGGTTCTCGACAAATTTCGGCGCGAATTCTTCGAGCTTGTCGACGTCCTCCGGCTGACAAAGAAGGGCGAACGTCAGTTCGCGTGTCTGCGCAAACTCACTATTGTAGATCTTGAGGCCTTCAACCGAATCAAATCCCCGCGGCAGCAAATTGAGGACTTCGGTATCGAGCCGCAAAAATGCCACCAGAATGCCAACACTGGAGATCGCGATCAGCAGAACCGCGCTCCACATCAGGCCGCGGCGTTCCGTAACAAGAAAGGCAACCTTTTCGCTGAATCGCATCGCAGAAAACTGGCGATCGCCTAGAAGCGCAGCACGAAGGTTTCCGATCCTTCACTCACCCGCACAATTCGGTTTTGCGGATTGCGCAAAATTTCCTGGCGCAAGGCGAGCCACCCGCTGGCCCGCGCCGGCGGCTGTTGAAGCGGCCCTGACCAGGGGATGCGTGCAAGCGGGCCCTCCACCCGAGCAAAAGTGGGATCGGTTCGCATGACTAGTAAAGTGACGCCTGGGCCTTTGCTGAAAGTCAATTCGAAATCGCCGCGGTTGGAGTAGCGAATAAACACTTCGCCAATGAGCGATGTTTTTTTGCCACGATAGGAAAGCTGACCGTTGCGAGCAGTCCAAGTCCGGCTCGGCGACGCGAATTGATGGATTGCGCAGCTGCTCAGAATGAGGGCAACAGCAGGGATCCACGCGATTCGCCCCATATTATATAGAGGCGGGCTTGAGGGGCGCCGTTTGAGCGCTGCTTTTGGGCATGAGGGAAAGTCGCGGACAAAGAGTCCAGCGTCTTTGCAAGCGCACGATGAGATAAAAAAGTTCCATTCGCCAGCGGATGGCGAAGCGGTTGCCAATGTTACCGCCGAGCACGGCGTTTACTGCCGGTGGAATCTGGAAAAGCTCGGTCGGCGTTAGGAAAACTTCGATGAATTCCTTGCCGCCATACCACGACTCAACGAAACGCAGATAAACGTCCATCGCGCGATTGACCAACCGCTCGTAATGACGGAACAGACGCCGGGCGCGTTTTGGGTGATCGAGCACTTCGTCTAAAACATCCGCCGCTTGTTCGCCGGCGAGGATCGCGAGAAAAACGCCGCTGCTGAAAACTGGATCGATGAAGCCGGCGGCATCGCCGGCCAGCAACCAGCGATCGCCGGTGAGTCTTTCGCTCCGATAGGAAAAGTCCGCCGCAGTGTAAACCTGCGAAACCCGACGGCCCGCGCCGATGCGATTGCGCACAAGCGGTTGCTCCGCGATAGCGCGCTCGAAAAATTCCTCGGCGGAAAGTCCGGAGCTTTTGAAGTCCGCCGCCTCCAATACAACGCCGATACTAGTGCGATCGTTTTCCAGTGGGATGACCCAGAACCAGCTTTGCAAAGTGCGAACCATCCGGGTGAGCGTCGCATCGATTCCCTCCTCTCGCTCCAACCCTTCATAGTGCGCAAAGAGCGAAAGCTTTTGTAAATGTTGATAGCTTTTCTTCAGCTTAAACTTATTCCCGATTACGGAATTCCGCCCGCTCGCGTCGACAACATAGCGCGCCCGAATGTTTTCGGAGAGACGCGCTTCGGCACGTCCGAGGACACGCGAACGCGCGTCCCTCCGTAGGGAGAGCATCGCGCCATCTCGATCGAAATCGAAGTTCTCGACCAAGGTTTCCTCGCGCACTTCCGCGCCCGATTCCGCCGCGTGATCCAGCAACATCTTGTCGAATTTCGATCGTGTCACTTGATACGAACGATCGGTGCGAGAACCGAATCCATCCTTGAAGTAAAACTTCGCTGCTTTTTCTCCACCGGCTTCCGCGATCTCGCCCCCAAATTTTTCGAGAAAGCCGGCACGTAACTTTTCCTGAAGGCCAAGCCGGGTAAATGTTTGCATGCTGAAAGGCAGAAGCGACTCGCCGATGTGGAAACGGGGAAACTTGTCGCGTTCGAGCACGATCACGCGCCGCCCTGCTTTGCTGAGCAAGGTCGCCGCGGTGCTCCCGGCGGGGCCGCCGCCGATAATCGCAACATCATAACTTTCCACCGCCAGAAAGTAGCCGAGTTCGCGGGGAAGCAAAGGGTAGCCCACGCGTCTCGCCTCCGCGGACTTTTCTGCAAAGATTGTTCCGGCGAGACGCCGAAACCAGCACGCGGGACGCGCGCGCTACCCGGAACACTGCGGCAAACGCGACGGTTCACGCGGTTCGAGACACGCCGCACCTTGTAAGGAGCATGCTTTCGTATTAACGAATCAACAGATGAAGTTGATCGACCGTTTCGTCAGCCGCGAGCTGATCGTGAATCTTTTGTTCGCGATCTGCGTCCTCAGTCTCGTCCTCGTCGTTGGCAATATTTTTCGCAAGCTCCTGCCGTTGCTGGTGAATCACGACGTCCCGGTCGAGTATCTCGTTAGCTTTATTGCCTACGTGCTGCCGTTTTCGCTAATTTTCACGATTCCGTGGGGATTGTTAACCGCGATCCTGCTGGTTTTCGGACGCTTGTCGGCCGATAACGAGCTCATCGCGCTTCGCTCCAATGGCGTGAGTGTGCCGCGCGTTTGCGTCTCGCTCGCCTTTCTCGCTCTTGTCTGCACCGCCATTAGCTTGTGGCTCAATGTGCAGGTCGCTCCCGCGGCGCAGGAAAAACTGCGTTCCAGTCTCTACGATCTCGCAACCAGAAATCCGATGGCGCTTTTCGGCAGCGATCAAGTGATCGACGAATTTCCGGGCCGTAAAATTTATGTCGGAAAGAAAGACGGCAATAAACTCGAGAACATTACGGTTTTTGAAATGAATGAGCAGTCATTGCCGGTGCGGGTGACCTTTGCCCGCACGGGAATGCTGGAAGCGGATCTGCCAAACAAGCGGATTCTGATGCGCCTTTACGACGCGCGTTATCAGCAGCGCGATGAAAAAGATCCGCTCGATCTTCGCAAAATTCGAGATGGCATCAGCATGGCTGAGGGAACTCTTCCGATCAGTCTCGACGAGCTTTACGAAAAGGAGAAGAAGCGACCGAGTCGCTCGGCTCTGTCGATTGCCCAGTTGGTCGATCAATTAAAGAGCGCAAACAAACGGGAGCGGAGTGCCAGCAAGACTGAGTTGAACAAACGATTTTCCTTTCCCTTTTCCTGCGTTGCCTTTGCCCTCGTTGGCGTGCCGCTTGGCGTCACGGCGCATCGGCGGGAAACCACCATCGGTTTTCTTTTCAGCCTGGTCATCGCCATTTCTTATTTCCTTTTTGTGATCATCGCCGATACCCTTAGGAACAATCCAAAGGTTCATCCGGAATTGCTGGTCTGGTTTCCGAACGTCCTCTTCATTGTGTTGGGCGCGGTCCTTTTCATCCGTTTGAGTAAGCGCTAAGCGCGCCTCAATATCCTAAGTCGCTCGCTCGAGCATGTCTTAAGTTGCCCACCTGCGGAGGATACGCGGATAAAATTTTCCTGCCTGCGAAACAACCAACCGGCACGGTTATTTCGATTGTGGTAACAGGCGAGGCAGTCGTGGCCACGGCTAGTTTTCCCGGACTTATGACCTTGCAGATACTGGTGGTCGAAGACCACGGCGATACCCGCCGTGTCTTGACTGGCTTGCTCGGGCACTTCGGTCATTCTATTTCCGCCGCCGACAATGTGGAAAGCGCCCTTGCATTCCTGAGAGCGAAGCACTTCGACGCCATCGTGAGCGATCTTGCCCTGCCCGACGGCAGCGGATGCGAGGTCATTCGCGAAGCAAAACGCCGGCAGCATCTCACCGCCGTGGCACTAACAGCTGATGGCGAGGACGAGGATGTCAGGCGCGGACGCGATGCCGGCTTCGATTATCATCTGACCAAGCCGATAGATTTCGCGCAATTGCGCACCGTGCTTGAGCAGATCGCACTGGCTAATAGTGGCCGGCTCGTCTGAGCGTTACACAACTATTTCACTTCTTCGGTGATAACGTGAAATTGGAGCAGCTTAGCGCTGCCGAAGTTTGTCGTTAGCGCCACGTCAGCGGCATCACGACCAACGGCTATGAGAATACGGCCGATGCGTCGCTGGTTGTGACGCGCGTCGAAGGTGTGCCATTTCCCGCCGAGGAAAACTTCAAACCATGCGCTGAAGTCCATCGGATAAGGAGCGGGTGGAACCCCAATGTCGCCCAGGTAACCGGTGACATAACGTGCCGGGATATTGAGGCATCGGCAAAAGGTAACGGCGAGATGCATGAAATCGCGGCAAACACCCTTGCCATCGCGATAAACTTCCAGCGCACTTTTTTGCGGATCGGCGAAGTGATAGCCAAAGGTGATGTGGTTGTGCACCCAATCGCAGATCGTTTGCACCCGCGACCAGCCTGGCCGTGTCGGACCAAAAAGTCTCCACGCTTCATCGCCTAGTTTATCGACTTCACAATAACGGCTCGGAAGCAAGAAACGGAGCGCTTCGTCCGGTAAATCTTCGACATTATGCTGCATCGCCTCGGGCGATTCCGCATCGGACTCACCACTGTCCTGGATGGCGGTGTCGAGTGTGAATCGCACCGTGCCCGCTGGCGCGAGCAGGCGGCCACAAATATTTCCAAAACTATCCTGGTAGGTGTGGACTGGCACATCTGGCTCGACCGTGATCTCTTCCGCCGCCTGCAAGTCCTTTCGTCTCGAAGGATGGACATAAAGCATCGCGATCAACGGCGTCGGATTCGCGAGCTCGAAGGAGATATCGTAGCCGATTCGGATCAGCATCGTCTCTTACAGCGAACCAAATCGCGCTCGGACGACGACTTGTTCGTTAGCGGCATTGATTGCGAGATCGCGCAATTTCATTTCACCCAGCGGCAGAGCGGATAATGGAAAGGTACGCCGTTCAATTTTTGAAAAGGAAGGGGTGATGGCGGCGCAGGCAAGTGCCGCAATCGGTCCCTCGCCGTGACATTTAAGATTGGAGACGGTAGCGACGAGATCCTCACTGACCGCAAATGTGCCGGCCAGACTAAGCACGGGATGGAAAATGAGTTTGTGCGCTGAGACGGTGAGCTTTCCGTCGAGGGCGCGCGGACCGTGCGGTATCAACTCGAGTTGGGCATTGTCGACGACAACGCCTTGTTTTTCGGCAAGCTTGCTCGCGCCTTTCATGATCATCCTTTCAGCCGCTGCACGAGAAATCTCGAAGCGAATGTTCCCTTCCTGTGCGCGATGCATGATGAGCAACAGTTTCCCTTCAGGCTGAACCTTCTGATATAGTTCGACATTAGAAGCTTCGAACTGAAAACTGAAGTCGCCCCCGAGGATACTAATTGGCTCGCCTGAAACATAAATGTGACGCACCGCCATTGCTGGAATCGCTTCCGAAGGGTCAAGCGGTGGTCGACGATGATGATGATCGATCGTGGCTCCGGATAAATCGACCGCGATTGAATCCAGCGCCGATGTTTCGCCGCCGCGCACCACGACCATTTTGTCCGGGCGTGAGACAAAGGTGCGCAATCCTTCTTCGATCGCCTGAGCCAAGGTCTCCGGCGTTTCCGGGATTTCGTTTCGAGGTAAAAGGAACATCTTCAATTTGCGGTCGTCAGCGCTGGAGCGCCCGTGGAAAGATTTGCTTCCAGCGGTTTTTCCGCTACCTTCCGCGTTCCTTTATGGCGAAAACCTCCTGGGTCAACCGCAACGAACGCAAACGCGCGACGGTCAAGAAATATGCCGCGCTGCGGGCGGAGCTAAAAGCAAAGAAGGACTATGCCGGGCTCGCGCAACTGCCTCGCGATGCGAGTCCGATGCGGGTGGTTAATCGTTGCCAGGTTACCGGCCGGCGACGGGCATTTATCCGGAGGTTCAAGATTTCGCGGCTGACTTTTCGCGAGCTGGCGTCGAGCGGATTGATTCCCGGCGTCACCAAGTCTAGCTGGTAAGGGTTGGAGTTGGGGGGTCCGGATGCCGGGCTGCATCCGCGCGATGAGTATTTCATTTTCATCTTTTGGTCTGTGGTTGGCTCTAAGTACGGCCGTGACCGATCATTGGGATTCGGCGGTTTTAGTGTTTTTGAAACTGCTGGTCATTGCGGTCCTGGTGGCGCTGAACGGATTCTTCGTCGCCTGCGAGTTTGCCATCGTTAAGGTCCGCAGCAGTCAACTCGACGCGTTGGCGGAAGAAGGAAATGTCCGCGCGGGTTTCGCCAAACACATTCGTGCGCATCTCGATGCCTATCTCTCGGCGACCCAACTGGGCGTCACTCTTGCCAGTCTCGCGCTCGGATATCTGGGCGAACAATATCTCGCTGAAATGTTGCAGCCGCTGTTCGGGCTCGCCGGCATTCATTCTGAAGCTGTGGTAACGTCGATTTCAATCGCGCTCGCCTTCGTTGGAATTACTTTTCTCCACATAGTCTTTGGTGAGCTGGCACCGAAGTACATTGCCATTGGCAATCCCCTTCCCGTCGCCCTCGCGCTGGCGCGACCGCTCAACGCATTTTATTTCCTTTTACGTCCCGCCATCTGGTTGCTCCACAAATCATCCAATCTTCTTCTTGTCCAACTTCTTCGAATCAAACGAGTAGCCGCGACTGAGCTGGCACACAGCGAGGAGGAATTGCGCTTGATTTTGGATCAAAGCGAGGAATCCGAAGAGGTATCACCTCTCGGTCGCGATTTGCTGGTAAACGCGCTCGATCTGCGCCGACGTGTCGTGCGCGATATCATGACGCCGCGCGGGCAGGTTGTGTTTCTCAACGTCGAAGAGAGTTTTGAGGACAATGTAAAGAAAGCGCTGGCCTCGCGTCACACGCGCTTTCCGCTGTGTCGCGGCCATCTCGACAACACTATTGGCTTGATTCATATCAAGGAATTAGTGCCGCTGATGCGCGATCCGAATCCCGATCTTTTGCGCATTAAACGCGAGCTGATTCCGGTGCCGGAAATGATGTCGCTGGAAAAATTGCTCTCGCTCTTTCTCAGCAAACACGCGCACCTTGCCATCGTGGTCGATGAATTTGGCGGCACCGTTGGAATGGTGACCTTGGAGAATGTTTTGGAGGAGCTGGTAGGCGACATCCAGGACGAATTCGACACCGAGAAAGAGGAATTTCGCGCGATTAACGAGAATGAGTTCACCGTGGATGGGGCGCTTGCGCTTTACGAGCTGCGCGATCTGGCTGGAATCGAATTGGAAAGCGCGGACGTGAGTACGATCGGTGGATACGTGACCCATCTGCTCGGCCATTTGCCCAAACAAGGTGAGCAGGTCCAGATTGGCAATTATCTGGTCACGATTTCACAGAGCGACGGACGCAGTGTTCAGCAGCTGCACTTTCGCAAGCTCGACGAAGCCGCCGCGAAAAAGTCAGACGCAGCGTGACTACAAATGCAACTGACGGTGCCGGCTGATATCGCCTGTCCACATTGTGGGGAAACCTTTGCCTTGGAAATCGATACTTCGCAGCGCAAACAAAATTTGATCGAAGACTGCAGCATTTGCTGCCGTCCCATCGATTTGACGATCCGCTGCCGACCAGGAGAAATCATCGAAATCAGTGCCGCAAATTAAGTAGTTACCTTTTGCTCCGCGCGATCTCGCGCAGCGTCGCTTGCAATCGATCGACGTTCACCGGCTTAATTAAGTGCTCGGTGAATCCGACCGCGCGACTCTTCTCCAGATCGTCTTCCATTCCAAATCCGCTGAGGGCAATGCCGGCGATCGATTGTTGTGCACGAATCTGGCGCATTAAATCATGCCCACTTCCATCGGGTAAACCGATGTCGCTCACGAGCAAATCGAATTTCGATTCTTTCGCCAGTTGCAGCGCTTGCTTGACCGTTTCGGCGCATGCCACTTCGTAGCCAAGGTTCCGCAATAGCGCCCCCAAGGTGATAACCGTGTCGGTGTGGTCATCAACCAGAAGAATGTGGAGCGGGGCTTTTTGCTGATCACTCAGTGAGGTCGCAGCGGTCGGGCCTCGCTTAACCTCAGACTCGTCGGCGCTGGACCGTCCCGGGATGGTAGCAAGCGAAATTGTCACGATTGTTCCGCGATTCCGGCCCGGGCTACTCGCTTCCATATGACCGTGATGGGCCTCGACAATGGCGCGGGAAATGGCGAGTCCGAGTCCCAATCCACCGTGACCCGCCTGGACGCGACGCACGCCTTGCTCGAAGGAATCGAAAATTCGTGGCAATACTTCCGGCTCAATCCCGATTCCGTTGTCGCTGACACCCACAATGAGTTTTCCGTCTTTGTTGGCCGACTCGATATGAATCGCGCCGCCTTCGGCCGTAAACTTGATGGCATTCTTAATCACGTTCCAAAAAACCTGCATCAACCGGGAATCATCGGCCTGAGTAAAATATTGAGGCGCAGCTAAATTTGTGTGGATGCGCAAATTCTTGTGCGCGATGTCGGTTTTAAAAATCTCCAGCGCACCCCGCACCGTGGCGTGAATATCAACGGTACCGATATCGAGATTGATTTTTCCCTTGGCGATAGCGGTGAGATCAAGAATGTCGTCGATCAGACGCGCCTCGAGCTCGATGTTGCGACGAATGATTTCGATTGTGCCCTTGAATTCCCCGTTGGCATTGACCGTTTGTTCGAGCAATTCCACCCCCGCGAGGACAGGTGTAAGGGGAGTGCGCAACTCATGACCGAGCACAGCAAGAAACCTGTCCTTCGCGCGGTTTGCTGCCTCGGCTTCTGCTCGGGCTTCACGTTCGCGCAGCAAATTTCGCTGCTGTTCTTCGGCCTGTTTATGCGCGGTGACATCATGAAAGACGGCCACCGCACCATGAATCGTGCCCTGCTCGTCACGCAACGCCCGCGCCGTTACATCCGCCCACGAGCCCTCGACATTGCCGCCGTGCCGGATGAAAATTTCCTCGTCATCAACGTGTTCCCCGGCCACGGCGCGTGAAGTTGGTGATTCTGCCGGCGCAATCCGCCGCACTTTATCGGCGCGAAAAAATCCGCAATCGTTCGAACAGTTTTTGGGAACGTCCTCGTTCTCTTTTAATCCAAGCATCCGGCGCAAGGCCGGGTTAGAAAGCAACGCGGCGCCGTCCCGATCAACCACCAGCAGCCCGTCACCCATACTGGTGACGATTAGACTCAAAAGCTTGGTCTGCTCAATCAACGCCTCATTGGCCGCACGCAGAACCGCCGGTCCCGGAAAATTTACCGCCTGTGGAATCAGGCGAATGAGAAGAATCGCGGTTGGAACGGAGGCCAGGGCGGTGATCGCTTTCACGAGTCCGGAAACCCAATAATATGGTTTCCAAAGCGTGATGATCTCCATCACATGCGTCATGCCGCAGGCGAGAATAAAAATGCCGAAGCAAACGAACATCCAATTGAAGGGCAGATCACGCCGCTTACGAACAAAATTAACGAGAGCGAATGGAATGACGAAGTAGGCAGTCGCGATCAGAAAATCCGAGATCAGATGCAGCCGCATCAAGCCTGGGTCCCACAAGTAACAATGGCCATGCGGCATGAAACCGTTTTGGCCAAAGAGACCCTTGAAAAATTCCATCCTAGTCAGACCAACTTCGCTGCCGACCCGTCCATTCCTTCATCCCCAACCCTTTCCCCGGCAGAGCCTAATCCATGGCACCGCCGCTGCCACGTTGCAAACGGTTTTATCCCAATGCCTCAGGCTTAAGTTGAAAAAGCGAGCAGCCCTGATTAGTTACCGAGAATTATGCAAATGTTGAAGCGCGTTGTTTTTGTCCTCGCCCTGTGCGGTCCTTTTATTTTCACCGGTTGCGAAACATCGCCGGTAGCCAGCGGCGGCCCGTATCACGTGACGGCTTACAAACCAAATGACCCTTCGAAGGTTGTAGTAAAAGTCTCGCTTTCGAAACAGAACATTTATGTCATGGAAGGTGATCGTTGCCTGATGGCAGTGGCGTGCAGTGTTGGCGTTCCCTCCAAACCGACCCCGCGAGGAAATTTCACCATTTACCGGAAAGAGGAAGATAAGCGCTCCGGGTCCTATGGTTTCCGCGTGCAGGGCGATCGCGTGGTGCCTGCCGAAGCCGGTTCCAATATTCCCGGACGTTATGTTGGTTACCCGATGGGATTCTGGTGCGAGTTCGCACCAGCCTATGGATTTCATCAGGGCTTCGTGCATCCGGTCCCGCGGACGCACGGCTGCATTCGCCTGAAGGGTGAAGCAGCCCCAAAATTTTACGCGCTCGTTCACAACGGCACTCCGGTCAACATCGCAACGACCCAACCGGAAGACGAGTCGCTTGGTCCGAAGGTAAAACGAGTCGATGATTCACGAACACCGGACCCCGATCCGCATATCAGTATTAGTTCGGCAGCATTTCAGAAACCCAGTGGTCCCCTTCTGGAATAGCCCCACCTGCGGATAGCCGCGCAAGAATCTGTGAACACAAACCTTATTTCGAGCGGCACCAGTGCCCGCGAAAAAGTAAACTTGCGCACGCCCGATGTGATGGCGGCGGTGCAGGAACAAGTGGAATCACATTACCGCAGCGATGTGGTTGAAGGGGTTCGGCGCAACGGTGGTATTATTTCGGTCGGTGATGTGACGGTGCGACTGGCCAAGCAATTCGGATTTTGTTACGGCGTCGAGCGCGCCATCGATCTCGCCTATGCCGCCCGCAAAGTTTTTCAGGACCGCCGCCTTTTCATCGTCGGCGAAATCATTCACAACCCGGAAGTGAACGAGCAAATATCTTCGCTCGGCATCAAGAACCTGACCGGACGAAACAAGCAGGCAGACATCGCCGAATTGCAGCCCGACGATGTCGTCATTCTGCCCGCGTTCGGAACGGAGCTGTCCATTTTGCAGCAAATAAAGGATCGCGGCTGCCAGATTGTGGATACTACTTGCGGCGACGTCATGAGCGTTTGGAAGCGGGTCCGCAAATATGCCAGCGAGAGCGTGACGTCGATCATTCACGGCAAGGCGGAACACGAAGAAACCAAGGCTACCAGTTCCCGGGCGCTGGGAGATGGCAAAGGCCATTACCTTGTCGTGCTTACCCTGGCCGATACCGATTATGTTTGCGATTACATCCGGCACGGCGGAGACAAACAGGCGTTTTTGGACAAATTCCGGGGGGCGCACTCAGCCGGCTTTGATCCTGATGTGCATTTGAAAACGGTCGGCGTGGCCAATCAAACGACGATGTTGCGAGGCGAGACCGAGGAAGTGCAGCGACGGGTACGACAGGCGATCGTCGATCGTGATGGCGTGGAAGAAGCGGCGAAGAATTTTCGATTTTTCGATACCATTTGCGGCGCGACCCAGGAGCGGCAGGATGCGCTGCGCGAATTGCTCAACGTTCCGATGGATTTGTTGCTGGTGGTGGGCGGCTACAACAGCTCGAATACTTCTCACCTCGCCGAAATGGGCGAAGAAAAATTGCCCACTTATTTTGTTTTAAATGCTTCGAGGCTGGTCTCGGCCACTGAGATTAAGCATTACGACTCGCATGAGAAGCGCGAAGTCGTTTCCCACTTCTGGTTGCCGCCCGGTCCTGTCGTCGTCGGCATTACCGCCGGCGCCTCCTGTCCTAACAATTTAATCGAAGAAACGTTGATTCGACTGTTTGAGCTGCGCGGCATCTCGAGAGGGCGGTTGGAAACCGCTGCTTAAAAGGATCGAGCGCCCACACGGATTCGGTGTGGGTGATTCTTGCAGATATTCGTAAAAAAGGTTGGTAAGTAATCTTCGCTGCAAGTAGAATGTTTTCATGTTTTATCGAACAAAAGTATTGGCCGCTTCTTTTGTAGCGGTGGCAGGTGTTTTTTCGGGGGCCGCCTTTGGCCAGTCCATCGAGGGCACCGTGCGTGGCTCCGACGGCAAAGCTCTCAAGGATGCTGAAGTCCGCGTCGAGGGAAAAGACAAAAAGGTGGCCACGACAAAGACCGACACTCGCGGCCATTATTCTTACGCTCGACTATCACCGGGCGTGTACAAAGTCAGCGTCGTTCGTGGGCGGCGCAGTACAATCGAGCGTCAATGTGCAAACAACGACGAACAATTCGAGAATTGATTTTGATCTGAAGCCCGCCGCAGCCAATAAGGTCAAACACTATGTCTGGGTCGAGCCGAAGACCGGAACTCATATGGGAAGCGGTTGGGTCGAAGTGGATGACGGGGGGAACGCCGCGCCTGGAGCGTTAAATTCTCAGACCTCCAGCGCAGACTTAGCGCGTGAGATGCAGCGCAGGAGTACCAATCCGGCGGGGGGGCACTGAAGGGGACTGCAATCGGCATCTGAAGCAGTAATTGATCGCACATAATCGGCCAATTGGTTTCCGCCCTCTTTGCGGCGATTCCCTTGAGGAAGCGTCCGTTTCGCAATGCGAGTCGGCGCATTCTGCGCTCAAAATCGTAGCCTGAATTTTCTGGTGGGTAGCGCACCCGCCCCGTGTTCTAGCGGTTAGGCCTTTGCGATCGCGGATTCTTGCTCCGGTCGCTTAAGAAGACTGCGATGGTGCTGCGCCAATTGGTCGCCAGGCCCAGCTATATCTGGGTCCGCATCTGTCCTCATCCACGCATTCATGCTTTGAGCTTCGAAATGTTTTTGTTATGCGAGCAATTTGGAAAGGCAGCATCAGCTTCGGGTTAGTCAATATTCCCATTGCTCTCTACCCCGCGACGCGGAAGGAAGAACTGAAGTTTCGGCTTTTGCGCGAGAAGGATTTGAGCCCGGTCAATTACAAGCGCGTGGCAGAGAAGGACGGCAAGGAAGTACCGTGGGATGACATCGTCAAAGGCTACGAATATGAAAAAGGGAAATACGTTGTTCTGAAGGATGAAGATTTTCAACGTGTCGATCTTGAGGCCACTCAAACCGTAGACATCCAGGATTTCGTCGATCAGGAAGAAATCGATCCAATATTCTTCTATAAACCCTATTACCTGGAGCCACAAAAAGGCGGGGACAAAGCTTATGTCTTGCTGCGCGAGACGCTGGCGAAGACCGGCAAGGTCGGGATCGCCAAGGTTGTGATCAAAACGCGGCAATATCTCGCCGGGGTGAAAGCGAAAGATAGTGTCCTGGTTCTGGAACTGATGCATTTCGCTGAGGAATTGGCGGACGCAGACAAGCTTCATATCCCGAAGAAGCTCGAAGTCGGAAAACGCGAGCTCGATATGGCAAAAGCGCTCGTCGACAGCATGTCGTCGAAATGGGATCCGAAAAAATATCGGGATGATTACCGCGAAGCCTTGATGGAGGTGATCGAGGAGAAAGTTGAAACGGGTGGGAAAGAAATCGAAGAAAAACCAAAACCGAAACCGCGACCATCTACGAAAGTGATCGATCTCGTGTCGGTCCTGCAGGAGAGCCTGAACAAGACAAAAAAATCGCATCACGCGCGCAAGAGTTCAGCCGCAACGCGACACCGAAAGGCCGCGTGATCCTTTCTGTAGCGGCAGCCGTGTCGGCTGCACACGCGATATAACGGATTTTGGCGCCAGGCGATATCGTTTTCTGGCTGCTGTAGTCCGGATCGTTGATCCCGGCCCTCCCTCGCATTTCAATATTTCACTTTTTCGGTCTTTATTTCCAGATGATCTGGACGACGTCCACTCTATCCTGCTGCCTCCTCGTGGCCACAACGCTTTCTGCCTCTGAACCAGAGACTGGGATCGAAGGCGTTATTACGGTCGGTCCCGTACACGGCGGACCAACGAGAATGGGACTTCCCGGTTCGAGAGCATTGGCAAACACGACATTCATCGCGCAAAAACAAAACGGAACAGCAATATCCTTTACCACTGATGATCAGGGCCGTTTTCGCGTTTCACTCGAACCGGGCCACTACACCGTTTCTTTAAAGGAGAAAAAAACGGGAATCGGTGGCTACGGGCCCTTCGAAGTCGACGTACTAGCAGGCCGGATGGCCAAGGTCGCATGGCGCGGCGACACCGGTTTGCGATAGGGCGCGCCTAACTGATCATCATCTTTGGCAGGGCGACGCTCTGCGGAGCCTCAACTTCACGATGGCTCGACAGAGTCTCGCCCTACCAATTGCCCTCACATTAACCTTTCTGTTCAATCCGGAGCTTTACCAACTTCCGTACCAGAGCGGACGGCAGCGGGTTATTGGCTGAAAAGCGGATCGTGCCCTTACTGGTATCATAGCCTTTCAGCTCGTCCTTAAGGGCTTTAACTGTAGAACCAGGATAGAAGGCGCAGTGATTTGTCGCGGCACCGTAAGCGACCAGAAATTTTCCATTCAGACGAAATGCTGGCAATTGATAGCTGATGCATTCTTCGGCTTTGGGCGCCGCCGTCTTAATTGCCTTCCGAAGTTTTTGTAACGCGCCCCGCTTGTCTTCGGTCATCGCAGCAAGATAATCGTCGTGACTCTTGGGCTTGCTCGATTTCGCAGATGTCGTCATGCGTTTCATTCCGGTTGTCTTTCGTTTCATGTGGTTAGTTACTTCGATTACAGCGAGGACAAAGGTCGGGCGCGCTGGATGGCGCCGAGGACGCGCTGCGTCTTTAATCCGTCGGCGAAATCGGGCTCGATCTTTTTGCGAGCGATAACAGCTTTGACAAAGTCGGCGACCGTGTGCACGAAGGAATGCTCGTAGCCAATGAGATGGCCGGGCGGCCACCAATTTCCCACGTATGGATGGTTCGATTCCGTAACAATAATGTCCCGAAATCCGCGCGTCTGCTCCGGATCAGTTGCATCGTAGAAACGAAGCCGGTTCATTTCCTCAAGATCGAAGGCGAGTGAACCGCGGCTGCCGTTGATTTCAAAAGCAAGCTGGTTTTTGCGGCCACGAGCAAAACGGGTCGCTTCTAAATTCAGCATCGCCCCGTTCCGAAATTTGCCGATTACGCTGACGGCATCATCAACATCGACGCGAGCAAACTGTCTATTTTTCGTTAGCCGCCTTTTGACAAACGTTTCGCTCACCGCTGAAATGCCTGCAATTTCACCGACAAGAAATCGCGCCAGATCGATGCTGTGAGCGCCAATGTCGCCGAGCGCACCGGAGCCGGCGACCTTTGATTGCAAACGCCAGACCATCGGAAAATTATCATCGGCAATCCAATCCTGGGCGTAGCGAGCACGAAAATGATAAATGCGATTCCCGATTTCGCCGCCATCGATCATTTGCCTGGCTAATGCGATGGCCGGCACCCGCCGGTAATTGTGGCAAACCATGTTCGCGAGCCGTGCGTGTTTCACCGCGTCAACCATCCGGCGCGCCTCGGCCACGTTTCGGGCCAGCGGTTTTTCGCAAAGTATCGCTTTGCCTGCACCCGCAGCCGCTAGCGCCATCTCCGCGTGTGAGTCGTTCGGCGTGCAAATGTCGACGATGTCGATCGCTGGGTCGGCCATGATTGCTTTCCAATCAGTCACCGCCCTTTCCCAGCCCAGCCTGTTCGCCGCGCGAACGGTCCCAGCGCGATCGCGTCCGCAAATTGCTGCCATCCGAATATCAGCGGGTAAATCGAAAAAGCACGGAGCCTGTCGCCAGGCGTTGGAATGGGCGCGGCCCATGAATTTAGTTCCAATGAGCGCGACCGAAAGAGTGCGGCGTTTCGGCATCTTAGCGGAACATAGGCATCTATGCCTGTGCGCCCAGCCGGTTTTTAACCCGCTGATCTGAAACAGGCTAAAAGCCTGTTTGGCGCACAGACTTGGAAATCTGTGTTCCTCTAGTTCCTAGCGAAAAATGTGCAGGCAACCGACTTCGAGCACGAGCGCTTCCTGCGCGTTCGTGTTCAATTGGTCGCGCATTTCTTCCAGACGCCGGACTCGTTTTAAGACTGCCGCGGTGTTCAATTGCCCGGCGAGTTTCTCTGTCGCCTCGGCACAACTTTCAAGCAGGCGCTCCACCTTCGCGACCTTGGCGCGTAGCACATCCGCCCACCAGAGAAAGAGCGTCTCAATCAATCGGCTGCGCCGTTCTCGATACACACTTTCGGTTAACGCCTTGTAATAATCTTCGCGCTCACTCAACCATCCCCCGTCAGTGGTATGACGGTAGCGCGTTTCCTCTCGCTTCAAGGCCGCCGCGTGTTCGTCCCTGATCTGCTCGCGAATGGAATTGAGCAGGGCCTGGATTCCCTGCGAAACCCGATACGCCCCTTCGATCCCGCGCGATTTTTCCGCCGCCGTCGCGCATAACAAGCGCAACAACTCCATTTCCTGCGGCGAAGGCACGATCTCGGACGCGGTTCGCAGGGGCAGGCTCAAGCAGCGCGAGACGATTGTCTCGGGCAACGCTTCGGGAAGAGCAGTGAGCAAAAGGAGAAGTGAATTCTGCGGCGGTTCCTCGAGCGTTTTCAAAAATGCGTTGGCCGCCTGCGTTTGCATTCGATCAGCATCGCGAATTATCCCAATCTTCTTGCGATTTCCGGCGGTGCGCAGTTGAAGAGCACGCTCGAGACCGCGAATTTGATCGACCACAATTTTGCGCGAACGCGAGGCGGGTTCGGTCACGAAAACATCGGGTGCCTGCGCCCTCAAAACCTTATCCGGCGTCGTCTTGTTCAAGGCCGCAGCCAGCCGGGCGGCAACATCCGATTTCCCGCTCCCAGCGGGACCTGAAATAAGGTAGGCATGAGCGAGCCGGTTTTTTTTGTGTGCGCGTTGCAAATATTCCAGCGCGCTATCAGCGGAGAAAGACATCTCAGGATGTTCGAAGTTTGATGTTTGAAGTTTGATCTTTTCCGAGGTCGGGAAATCGCGCGGAAATGGTTTGCCAGATTTCGTTTTCGACTGGGTGGACTGACTTTCGACCATCTACCTGCACGACGCGTCTCGGTTCGTTTTCGGCCAGGTCTCGATAGGCGCGAATCACGCGTTCGTGGAATTCATCAGACTCTTCCTCCATTCGATCACGAGTTTTTTTCGATTCCCAAGACGCGATTGAGCAGTGGCCCAATCGATGTCGAGCACGAAGGTAAGATCGGGAAACGCAATCGCCAACGGCAAAGGCATTCAGTTTTTTGACGAGCCCAAGATCGAGTTGACGCGCCGCACCTTGGCAAACCGTGGTTGAATCAAAAAGGCGATCGCAAATTACCCATTCGCCGCGCCGCAGTGCCGGCTGGATTTTCTCACGCACGAGTTGGCTGCGGCTCGCTTCAAAAAGGAGCAGTTCAGTTTCAGGCGTCATGGCATGATTGTCTTCAGAATGCCGGAGCAAATGCCGAATGGCTTCGCCAATCGCGGTGCCGCCGGGCTCCCGAAGAACTGCCGGCCTGATCCCCCATTCTTCCAGACGGGCGGCGAGTCGTTTCACCTGCGTCGATTTTCCGCAGCCCTCGGAACCTTCGAATGTGATCAGCGGCATGGCCACGATTTTGCGGCAAAGGGGAGTCATTGTCGAACACCCCATTTTCGCCTTGTTCGGCTTGCGTCAGAGGGGGAAGTTTGACCCCATGACGGAGGCGGTGGCCACGGATTTCCTGCCAATACTAGCGGCGGAAACCCCGCGGCGTTCATTTGTGGTTTCGGTTCACGATGTTGCGCCATGCACACGGGAGGCATCGGCCAGAATTATCGAGGCACTGCAACGCGCCGGCGTTCGTACTACTTCGCTTTTGGTTGTACCGAATTATCACCGCCAAGGAAGCGCAACCGAGGACAAGAATTTTGTTTCCTGGTTGCGCGATCTCGAGGCGCGCGGCTATGAAATTGTGATTCACGGTTATTTTCATGAACGCCCACGCCGTGCGGGGGAACGGATCAAGGAGAAGTTCATCACCCAATTTTATACCCAGGACGAGGGCGAATTTTTCGATCTCGATTACGACGAAGCCTTCGCGCGAATTACAAGAGCGCGTGATGAATTTGAAGCTGCGCGCCTCTCACCGATTGGATTTGTCGCCCCAGCCTGGCTGCTCAATCACGCGGGCGAACGCGCGGCGCGAGACGCCGGAATGCAGTACATCACTCGGATCAACAGCGTGGTCGATCTTCTGACCAACCAACGCGAGTTGACGCGCTCCCTGGTTTACAGCACGGGTTCGAAATGGCGTCGCACCGTGAGCCTGGGGTGGAATGCCGCGCTCGCGCGCAGTCTCGAAATGCGCGAGCTGGCACGGTTGAGCATTCATCCTTCAGATTTCGAGGCTCCAAAAATCTGGGACCAGATTCTTCAGATCATCCAGCGCTTCGCTCGCACCCGTAACGCGACCACCTACCGCGATTGGATTGGTAGGCAGCGAACAAATCGAAAAGCGACATGAGCCGGTGCGATCTTCATATTCATTCCAAGTTTAGCGCGCGTTCGGAAGACTGGCTTTTCCGCCGGTTTGATTTTCCTGATAGCTGCACCGAGCCGCTTGATGTTTACACGCAATTGCGTGAGCACGGGATGGATTTTGTCACCATCACGGATCACGACTGCATTGACGGTTGTTTAGCGATTGCGGATAAACCGCGGACTTTTATTAGCGAACAGGTTACCACTTATTTTCCGCAAGATCCGTGTAAGGTTCATGTGCTCGTTTGGGGGATTACGCCAGCGCAGCATCGAGATATCTCCGTCTTCCGTAGCAACATTTTCGAGCTGCAAAAGTACCTGGGAGAAAATCGAATTGCGCACGCCATCGCCCACCCGCTCTACAGCGTCAACGGCAAGCTCACCGCCTCGCATCTCGAACGGCTGATCCTTCTTTTCAAACATTTTGAAGGCATCAATGGCTTGCGCGATTCCCTGCTCAGCGATCTGGCGGTCAAATTACTGCGCGAATTGACGCCGGCAAAAATTGATGACTTCGCCAATCGCCATGATCTCGCTCCGACTCACCCCGAGCCGTGGAAAAAAATTCTCGTTGGCGGCTCCGATGACCACGGCGGAAAATTTTTCGCCTCCGCTTTCACAGAAACGCCGAAGGCAAAAACGCCGACGGAATTCCTCGCTCATATCAAGGCGGGCCGCTGTCAGCCCAAGGGTCGCGCCGGAACTCCCCTCGCCCTTTCGCACGGATTCTACAATACCCTCTCGAGTTTTATTCAGGGTCGCTTTCACGAAAAGCTGGGACCGGGCGCGGCGCTGCTCGAGCAAATCTTTTCGCGTTTCATGGAAGGGCGAGATCCGACGCAATTCACTCTCCGTGAGAAAGCCACCTTCGTTGCGCAGGGGGTGCTTTCCGGAAAGATTTTCGAGCTGGCCAAGCCCGCCAATGTCTCGCTTTGGAACGAACTTTCGCGCTATTTCGCGCGGCCTGAGGTGAAGGAGAAGATCGCGCGCGAAGTCGAAGTCGTCGCGGAGCCAGAACGTCGCGCATTCCTTCTCGCCAACATTGTATCGGAACAATTGGCTTTTCGTTCTTTTCAAAGGTTTGTGCAGCAAATGACGGGGGGAAACCTGATCGAGGGCATGCAAGCGCTCACCGCCATCGCGCCGCTTCTCCTTGTCCTGTCGCCTTACATCTACGGGTTTCACAGTCAGGCGCCCTCGCGCAAATGGCTGCGGGAAATTTTCCAGGAAATGACCGGCACCGTTCCAGAGAATTTGCGCAACACTAAACGCGCCTGGTTTACCGACACCCTTGAGGACGTAAATGGCGTCGCCACTACCATTCGCAAAATGACGGCAGCGGCGAAGAACGCGGGCGCCGATCTAATCGTCGTCACTTCGCGCAACGAGATTCGCATCACCGATATTCCGATCAAAAATTTCAAACCGATCGGCGAATTCGAGCTGCCTGAATATGAGCTGCAGAAACTTAGCTTCCCGCCGATCCTGCGCATGCTCGATTACATTCAGCGCGAAGGATTCACTGAAATTATTATCAGTACACCCGGACCGATCGGGTTGACTGCATTGGCAGCGGCGAAAATGTTGAACCTGCAAACGAGCGGCATTTATCACACGGATTTTCCGCAATACATTCGCATTCTGACGGACGACAGTTTTCTTGAAAGTGTGGCCTGGAATTACATGCATTGGTTCTACGGGCAGCTCGATAGCGTTTTCGTCAACTCGGAGGAATATCGGCGAAGCTGGATTGCGCGCGGATTTGCGCCGGAAAAATTAAAAATTTTGCCGCGTGGTCTGGATACGACGTTGTTCAGTCCGGAGCATCGCGATCCTGGCTTTTGGCAAAAGTTCGGCGAACACAACGGCGCCGTTCACTTGCTTTACGTCGGCCGCATTTCGAAAGAGAAAGACCTTGATGTTTTGGCGCAAGCCTACCGCCAACTACGTGACGAAGGACTTCCCATTCAGCTCTATCTCGTCGGCGACGGCCCCTATTTGCAGGCATTGCACGAGGCAATGCCCGAGGCAATCTTCACCGGCTATTTGCGCGGTAAAGAACTAGCCGCCGCCTATGCTTCGGCCGACGTTTTTGTTTTCCCCAGTACCACCGACACCTTTGGCAATGTTGTCATCGAGGCGCAAGCTTCCGGAGTTCCGGTGATTGTCTCGGACACCGGCGGCCCCAAGGAATTGGTCGAAGCGAACGTCAACGGCGTGGTTACGAAATCGCACGACGTCGAAGACTTGGTCCGGGCCATCCGTGACTTAGTGAACGACAAGCGCAAGCGCGATCAGATGTCGCGGCAGGCGCGCCAGGCCGTGATCGACCGCAGTTGGCCGGGCGCATTTCGCAAATTCTGGGCCGCGACCGAAATCTAACGATTCATGGACAGTTCGATCGTTCGCGCAACCTTGTTGCTGGCCGCTGGTATTTTTGTTGGCGTGGTGATTGGCGTCACGATCTCGCCTGCGCGTCGCACTGCCTCAACTGTCGTGCAAGCTGGTGACGGCGGTTCTGCTGCCACCGCCAACCCTAGGCTGAAATCAGGTTCACGTCTGGAATCGGAGATGGAGCATCCCAACATCTTGCTTGGGAATATTGTGACGGTTCCATTTCAGGAATTATTCGGCGTTCTTTCCGCGCTTTCGCCGCAGCAACTGAATGAATTGGCCCTGCAGTTGCAAAATTTACCCGCTGGCAAAGAGACGAACGCCAAGGTTGCCGTATTTTTTAAAGCCTGGGCGCATCTTGATCCGGTCGCGGCGTTGCAAGCAGCAGCGGGATTCAAAATTTCCGAGACCAAGACGGCGGCCGTGCAATCGGTAATTACCAGCGCCGATGCCGCTCAGGCAAAGACTTTGGCCAAACAAATCCAGGAGTGGCCGGCAGATGTCCTTCCGCGTGAGCAACGGAATGGCTTCCTAGGTTCTCTGCTCATGAAGTGGTCCGACCTCGATCCGGTCGGCGCCGCGAAGTTCTTCGATACCATGCAAGCAAACGCAATGCATTTTCATCCGGAGGCATCCGTCATCGCGCAAAATTGGGCGGCGATTGATCCATCGGCTGCCATCGAATGGGCGCGCTCCCATAGCGATACTCAAGGATTCCAAGGGGCCATGAACGGTGCGATCAATGGATGGTGGTCAAAGGACCATGGGGCCGCGGAACAATACGTGGCGACGCGAACGACTGATTCAGCGGGGCGCCAAATGGCTTCCACTTTGGCGAGTTACATTTTCGCCAAAGATCCGGAGCGTGCCAAAGAATGGGTTGGTAAACTGCCGGACTTGGAAACGCGCCGGCAGGCGGAGCACGTCTTGGTTATTCAGATGGCGGTTAATGATCCACGGGACGCGAGCGAATACGCAGCTACCCTTCCACCCGATGTGCGCGAAGCGACATTGGGTGGCGCCATCAATTACTGGGCCGCCAATGATCCGGCGGCCGCCGGCGAATGGATTAAGGGACTCAGCGGCCCGGCACGCGATGAAGCGCTCGGCACTTATACTTATAGTTTGCTGCGAAAAGATCCCAACGCTTCAGCGGCATGGGCGGTTACGATCTCTGATCCGAAAATTCGCGATAAATCCCTCAATGGGATCGCAGCGTTTTGGCTGAACAAGGATCCGGCCGCAGCAAGCGCGTGGATTCAAAACAGCGGTTTGTCCGCCGCGGACAAGAGGCGTTTGTTGGCATTAACGCCAGGCGGCTAACGATGGATCGGGCAGTCCCCTGCTCGATGTTCAAGAATGTGCCGGCGCAAGCCACACCCATTTATAGCATCGCCCGCGGAGCGGCCGATCCACCGTTGAGCACTCGCGTACTCGTCGCCTCGAAAATCAGCGCACAAAAAGGACGTAAAGGGGCCCGCGCGTATTAAGTAGTTCGTGCTTGTGTTGCGAAACGGCGAGATAAGTTTGCAGCGTCCAAAGCAACAGTAAGCCCAGCCCAAAAACCATTAGTCGCCACCGCGTCACCCGCAAGACCGTGCTTAACCTCCAAATCACGCGTCGTTTAGCGATCTCGATGGCAAAGAGAGCAAACAAAAAAATGATCGCTCCGAGAAAGGGAAAGGCCAGCCAGTTGAAATAAATTGCTCCGCTAAAATCGCCATTGAGGAGTAAATGCAAAGCGCGCGTCATCCCGCAAAAAATACAGGGCAACCCCGTGATGGCGCCACACGATGGATGAAACGGCAACCAGCTGCCCGCGAGCACGGGATCAATGCGTCGTAGAAGCAGAAGCGCAGCCGAGGCAGACACGATGAACGCAAAACGCGGTCCCATGCGACAGGGGTAGCTGTCTGAGCCTTGTCCTAACGTCGCATTATTCCTGGCATACGCGCCCGCACAGTTCTCGTTAGCCAACACGTTCATGGCGGCGGTGAGGACTCGGGTGGCTCATAGCGCGCGCGTTCTGGCGGGTTCGGCTCTTCCGGCGGAACTTCTGACGCTGGCGGAGTGGTTTCTTGCATTGGTGAGGCTGGTGCCGGCGGAGGCGCCGGAACGATCGTTTGCACGGGCGGAGTAGTCGTCTCCGGAACCGGGATCTTGCTCCACACATCCCAGTCCGCCCCAAATTGGCGCAAGAAAAGAAGCGAAAAGGAGCGGAAGAAAACTGGAACAGGCAACACCATGACAGTGCCAATATAAGGCAACAAGGCCAGACAACAGGTCAGGCAGGTGACCAGGCAACCCACCATGATCCATCCGATCCAGAGCGCGAGCATGAATAGAATGAAGAGAATGAAAGGGACCGGGTCGTCGAGAATCAGTCGCAGAATGGCGCGTGCGGCGTCGCCCGGCGAACAGCGCCGCGTATACATGACCGGCGGCATAAAATAAAGGATCAGATTTACCACAACCGCAAATGCGACCCAGGCGAAGACGGCGATTGGCACGAGAACGAGCAACGCCGGCGTATTCGAGATGTGGTAATTTCGCCACAACATAAGGGAACCGAAAACGAACCCGCCTAATAAGGCCACGATCGCAATTGAGGCGACGATCAGGACAATCAGAAAAAGAAAAAAGCCATTGCCTTCCCGGTGATATTCGCGCCACGGCTCTGCAATCGCGCCGCGGTTGCGGACGAGGCAATCGATAAAAATGAAACGGCCACGCGAGGTGACCCAAAGCCAGAGAATGGCAATTGCGAAAATGAAAATGGCCAGAACCGCGATGAGGACCAGTACGAACACGCCAGCATGGTCGAGATTGAAGGACTGGAATTGGAACTGTGGCGCTTGGGCGTTTGAGGTGTTCCAACCGCGGAAACTCCAGGGATTAATACTTCCGCCGCCGCTATTCAACCAACCGCTGAGAAAAGCGGCGAAGCCGATGATGAGCCATTTTGTAATATCGAACGGACGAAACAGGATTAATCTCGTTACCTCGATTGCTTGATTGAAAGGCGATAAGATTTCGATTTTGCGGACGGGCCCGTTCATGAGCGCATTTCAATCGTTTTCCCCGGTCACAAGCAAAACATTTCGTGTCGTCACTGCCCCCCAACTCGATGTCGCCGCCGCTCTCGCCAGCACCAGTTCAGCCATTCTGCCGCCGCGGACGCCAGCTAGAGCAAGGAGCTCAACCGGTATGCTGCACTTCCATTCCCACAACGCAAACATCGTCGTCGAACGATTTGCGTTCGGAAAACTGGCGAACGTCGCTGATGACACGGTCAAAAAATTCCTGGGCCGGAAGGCCAGCGTAGCGAGTGACGGTAGTGTGCAGTTGCTCCTCCGTGAAGAGTGTGCCGGAAGCATCTTCCACTTCGAATAACCCGTCGGTAAAGAGCATGACACGATCGCCTTTTTTCATCGGACTACTTGACGTGACATAACTGGCGGTTGGGAAAATTCCAATGGCCGGACCGGGGCGTCCGTTGCCCTGAAGTTTGTGCGCAGCTCCATTACCGTGCTGAATGTGAAGGGCGGACGGATGCCCCGCATTAGCGAAACGCAACTGCGCGCGTTCGACATCAGCCACGACATAAAAACAAGTCGCGAACATGGTTGTGTCCGCTTGTTTGAGAATGACGGCGAGAGCCCGATTGATCCGCGTGAGTAGCTCGCCCGGATCTGCCGCGGCCTGCACATGCTCCTCCACTAATCCGCGAATCATGCTCGTGATCAGAGCCGAGCGCACGCCATGTCCCATCACGTCGCAAATAAAAATACCCGCCGCTTTCTCTCCAATGGGAAAAACATTGAAGAAATCGCCGCTAACATCGCCAGTGGGGAAGTACAAACTGAGAAACCGTAATGCGCTTTCCTGAACCGGGACATCCGCGGGAACGGTCGGAAATTTTTGCGGTAAAAGCGCGATTTGAAGCTCGCGTGCCATTTGCAACTCTTCTTCCATTTGTTGATTCTTCAGGCGTAATTCGCGCGTGCGCTCCTGCACCTTGGTCTCGAGGTGGGCATTAAGCGCGAGTAATTCGGCTTGAGCAAGTTTGCGCGCAGCTTCAGCGCGATCGATTCGCCCGCCGACCACACGGGAAATCTGCGAAATGATCAACGCGATCAAAGCAGCGAAGACAACAGCGCAGAGGGCGGAAGTGACCGCGGGGTTGACATGAATGCGTGCAGGCAATCTCGCGTTGATCCAACCATTGATTAGTGCCGCTGCGGTAATGAGCGGCACAAAAGCACGGCAACAGTGTGCGGGTCGAGTCGCCCAGAAATGCTCGCAACGGCCATCCCGTCGCGCCGGCCGCCATCACGATGCCGATTCCCGACAGAAAAAAACCGCAGGCAGTGGAAAGCGCGACCGGGATAGTGTGGCCGCCATAAAGCAATGGCGTTCCGTACCAATAGCCAACAAGAACAACCGCGCCGATAACAGCGGCGAGGGCACCGAGAGGACCGGCGAATTTTGCCGGTTGCCTCCCAGTAAGAGCGAGCAGGCCGGTTCCAATAAAAAGGAAGTTTATGGCAGTCATCGGTGCCATTCGTCCGGTCGGGACTGCGCCGAATAGTCCGGGATTACGCACGAACCAGGGATCGATGCCAAAGTTTAAATCGCCAAAAATTTCGACCAATTTCGCGCACGCCACCGCAAGCACGACCGATGCAACAACCCGTGGAATCCAGCGTAACGCTGCCTTCAACAGGAACGCAATCAGTCCAACGCCAATTAAGGTGAAACAAAAAGCCGTGCTCGGCGCCATCGGAATATAGTTGGCGCGAACACTGGCCAGTAATGGCACCCCCGAAATCCACCCGATAAGCGTGAGTAAGCCCAACGCGATCGCGAGCAATGCGCAGATTAACGGGATAATACGGAAACTGCGACTTTCGCTTCCTTCTTCAGGCACGCTTCAGTTTGCCGAAACACCGGTATCTGTCCACGTCCGGCCGCCTTCGCGTTCACCGCAAGACACGCTCAACTGGTTTGTGGTGGACGATATAATTACAGGCGCTGCATCGTTAGGAATAGAGCGGTGGGCGCACAGTTGGAATGGAGAAAGGAAAATTAGTATGATTAAATCCTTGATTGGTTTCGCATGCGCCGGCGTTCTCTTCGTCGCTATCGCAAATGCTCAAGTCTCGACTGTGACCGGAACAGAGAGCACAGGCAAAATTACCGATTATACGCCGGACAGCGCGTTGGTCCTTGATACCGGGTCAGGTGAGCCAGTTCATTACAAGTTCGCCAAGAAAGTTACTTATGTAGATAAGGATGGGCAGACGATCCAGGCGCCCGCTCTGACAAAAAATCTTCGGGTCAAAGTCCATTACGCTAAACAGAGCGGCGACCTGATCGTAGATAAGGTGACACTAGCTGAATAATCAGGGGCGACTGTTCCTTCCAGTAAAAGTGAGGGGCACGGCAGCAAGTGCCCCTCCGGCTGCTTAGCAGATCGCTAAAACCGCCCTCACTGCCGCTTGCGCGCGCGTCTCTCCCGTCGGGAGAGAAGGAAGAGGAGACTCGTACTTCACATTGCACGAAAAAGCGGTTCCTTCTCCCTGGGGGAGAAGGTTAGGATGAGGGTCTTTCAATAGTCTGCTAAAGGGTGCCGAAGTAGCGATCGCCGGCATCGCCCAGGCCCGGCACAATGTACCCAAACTCGTTAAGTTCGGGATCAATTGCGGCGGAATAGATCGGAATGTCCGGATGCGCGCCTCGCAATTGCTCAATTCCTACTTCACACGCAACCACGCAAATGAATTGAATACTGGTTGCGCCCTGGGCTTTCAAAAGCGTCGCCCCTTCCGTTGCGCTGCGACCGGTGGCCAGCATCGGATCAAGCAATAGAACGTGCGATTGTGCCAGGCTGGCGGGCAAACGACAATAATAATTGACCGGCCGCAACGTGACTTCATCACGATAGAGTCCGATATGACCAACTCCGGCCTCGGGTATGATGCGCAACATTCCTTCGAGTAAGCCAAGGCCCGCGCGCAAAATTGGCACGAATACCACCGGCCGCGCCAGGGTTGCGCCGGTCATCGGGCCAAGCGGAGTCTCGATTTCGATGGTGAGAGTCGGCCAACGTCTCGAGGCTTCAGTCAGAAGCAAGATTGCAATCTGCTCGAGCGCACGACGAAATTGCGCAGTTCCGGTTGTTTTATCACGCAAGACCGACATCTTGGCCGCGACAAGAGAATGCTCGAGCAAATGAACATTACTGGCTATGCGCGCTTTATTCACCGGAATGATCTAAATCGCGCGGCCTTTGCCGGAGAAGCGAAATCGCGCACAACCACCGTCCTAATTCACGACGAAAAAACAGCAGAATGCAACGGCGTTATCCCATAGGTGCGGAAATTATCAGCAAAAACGAAACGCATTTTCGGGTTTGGGCGCCGAAGGCGAACATGCTGGACGTCGTGTTGGAGTCTTCCGTCGAGAAAAGCGCCGCACGCACTTTTCATTCCCTGACGCGAGAGCGGGACGGTTATTTTTCGGGAACGGTCACTTGCGGCGTTGGCGCGCGTTACCGATTTCGGCTGAATCGATCGGAAAATTTTCATCCCGATCCGGCGTCACGTTTTCAGCCGGACGGGCCGCACGGCAGCTCGTATCTCGTCGATCCATTTGCTTTCAAATGGACGGACGCAAACTGGCGCGGCGTGAAGTTAGCCGGCCAGGTCATTTACGAATTTCATATTGGCACATTTACCCCGGAGGGAACGTGGCGCGCCGCCGCGGACAAACTCGAGCTGTTGAAGAGCGATGGCATCACCTCGCTGGAGATGATGCCGATCTCCGATTTTCCCGGGCGCTTCGGCTGGGGTTATGATGGCGTCGATCTGTTTGCGCCGGCGCACCTCTACGGAACGCCGGACGACTTGCGCGCATTCATTGATCGGGCGCACGCCCTCGGATTAGGCGTGATTCTCGACGTCGTTTACAATCACTTCGGACCCGACGGAAATTATCTCGGCGTTTACTCCGACGATTACATCAATCGCCAGCGCGAAAACGAATGGGGCGATTCGATTAACTTCGATGGGGAAAATTGCGGGCCGGTCCGCGAATTCTTCATCACCAATGGACGCTACTGGATCGAGGAATTCCATTTCGACGGTTTTCGATTCGATGCGACCCAAAGCATTCATGACAAATCGCAGGAATACATCGTGGGAGCGATCGGGCGCGCGGCGCGGGAAGCGGCGGGAAAGCGTTCCATCCTTTTGTTTGCGGAGAATGAACGCGAGGAGGCAAAATTGATTCGGACCCGAGCGCAAGGCGGCGATGATCTTGATGGAGTATGGAATGACGACTGGCATCACGCTGCCGTTGTTGCCCTGACCGGTCGAAACGAAGCCTACTACACCGATTACCGTGGGTGTCCGCAGGAATTTATTTCTGCGGCAAAGTATGGTTATCTCTATCAGGGACAGGCGTATTCATGGCAGGAGGCGCCGCGAGGATATCCCAGTCTAGACCTGAAACCTGAGGCATTCGTTTCCTTTCTCGAAAATCATGACCAGGTTTCCAATTCCGCGACCGGCGATCGGCTGCGCTTGCAAACTTCACCCGGACGTTATCGCGCGATGACAGCATTGCTGTTACTCGGTCCGTGGACCCCATTGCTTTTTCAAGGCGAAGAATTTGGTGCCTCCACCCCCTTTCTTTATTTCAGCGAAGTTGGCGACGAGAAATTGCGGGAGGCGGTGAAAAAAGGACGCTTTGAGTTTTTGGCCCAATTCCCGTCCGCCGCCTCAGCGGAAGTGACGCTCGCCGTGCCTTACGAAATCGAAACCTTTCGACGCTGCAAGCTTGATTGGAGTGAGCGCGAAAAAAATCACGCGTTTTCTAATTTACACCGGGATTTAATCAAACTGCGACGTGAGGACTCGCGGCTATGTCAGCAAAGTAAAGGGAGGATCGACGGTGCCGTGCTCCGCTCGGAATCATTTGTCTTGCGCTATTTCGATGAAGTGATCGACGATCGATTGCTGATTGTTAATTTCGGAGGCGGCGAAGAATTGACGCCGGTGCCAGAGCCTTTGTTGGCACCGCCTGCAGATTGCACGTGGGAGATCCTCTGGACAAGCGAATCGCAGCGCTATGGCGGACCGGGGGCGGTCGATATCGATACAGATGAAAGATGGGTGTTGCCTGCCGAATCGGCGTTAGTCTTTCGGCCGCGGCGACGAACGCAACCGCGCAAAAAACCGAAAAAACGCTAGAAGGCGATCTACCTCCGATGATTTCTAACGGATCTTAGATTCCCGCACACAATGGCTTTCACCAACCGCTCCCTGCCTTGGGATAAAACGAGCCATTCGCGAGAATTGCTCCTCGAACGCGAATGGCTCGTGGCCAATGGACTCGGCGGGTTCGCTTCCGGAACTATCTCAGGTGCGATTACCCGGCGTTATCACGGCCTGCTCATCGCCGCGTTGCCGGCGCCGTACGGTCGCATGGTGATGTGGAGTCACGTTTCCGAATTCTTGCGTTTTGCGGATGACGATGTCGTTTCTCTCGGGGCCGAAGAACGCGCCGGTGGTCAGCTTAATCTCGGCGCGGCCGATTATTTACATGAATTCCGCCTCGAAAATGGATTGCCGGTCTGGACTTATCATGTTCGCGATCTCGTTCTCGAGAAACGCATTCTGATGCTGCATTGGCAGAACACCGTTCACGTCATCTATCGCATTCTCGAAGGCGAAAAACGCCCCCGACTAGAGCTGCGACCCGCCTTTTTCTTCCGCCATTACGAGTCGCCGGTGAATGAAGGACTGCCCGCGCCTTATCGTTTGAGTGCGATTGAAGATCGCTACGAAATCAGTGGCGCCGACAGCGGATTGCCACCGCTGCGCATGAAGCTGGAAAACGATATCGCGCAACTCACGGTTTTGCCCCAAGTCATTCACCAGGTGGTTTACCGTATCGAGCAGAGCCGCGGTTACGCTTACGAAGGTACTCTCTGGAGCCCGGGATTTTTTTATGTCGACCTGCAGGAGCGCAACATGGCCGCGATCATCGCTTCAACGGAAGAATGGGGCATCGTTAACGTTCTCGCGCCCGAAGCTGCGATAGCGGCGGAAGAAGAACGGCGCGCGAAAATGCTGGACGATGCGCTGCCGGAAGCGCGCCGTGGATTTCCGGCCGAGCTGGTTTTTGCCGGCGACCAATTCATCATCACGCCGGCTGGTCGGGCGGAAGAAGCTGCTCGCGCGCACGCTGCCGGCGATGAAGTGCGAACAGTAATCGCCGGTTATCATTGGTTCACCGATTGGGGACGCGATACCATGATCTCACTGGAAGGACTCGCGCTCGTTTCCGGTCGCTGTTTGGAAGCGGGGTATATCTTGCGCACTTTCTCTCATTACGTTCGCGATGGGCTCATCCCAAACATGTTTCCGGATGGAGAAAAGGAAGGGCTTTATCATACCGCCGACGCAACTCTGTGGTTTTTTCACGCGCTTAGTCGTTACCTGCATTACACCGACGATCGGACTACTCTGCATCTGCTGCTGCCGGTCTTGATCGATATCGCGGAGCATCATTTGCGGGGCACACGTTTCAATATTCACGTCGATTCGCATGACGGTCTGCTGGCGCAGGGCACCGAAGGCTATCAACTAACGTGGATGGACGCCAAGATGGGGGACTGGGTGGTAACGCCGCGTCGCGGCAAGGCAGTAGAGATCAATGCCCTTTGGTATAACGCACTTGAACTTCTCTCGCGCTGGTGTCGTGAGGAAGGGGAAGGTGCGGGCGCAGAAAAGTACAGTGATGCGGCAAAACGCGCACGCGATTCATTCAATCAACGCTTCTGGTTCGCTGACGGCGGCTATTTATTCGACGTGGTCGATTGCAATGGCCAGAGCGGAACGACCGATTCTTCCTGCCGGCCAAACCAGATCTTTGCCATCTCGCTGGAACACCCGGTGCTCGAGCAAACACGCTGGTCATCGGTAGTCGAGGTGGTAGATGAAAAATTGGTTACTCCGGTTGGGTTGCGTTCCCTTTCCCCTGATCATCCCGATTACAAACCGATTTATTCCGGCGACCTCCGTTCGCGTGACGGCGCTTACCATCAAGGAACAGTGTGGGCCTGGTTAATCGGCCCGTTTGTTGATGCGTGGTTGAAAGTGCATCCCGAGGACAAGACCAGCGCTCGAAAATTTCTCGGAACTTTTCCTCAGCACCTCAACGACAACGGAATTGGTACCATCAGCGAAGTGTTTGACGCTCGGGACCCACATTTTGCCGGCGGTTGTATCGCGCAAGCCTGGAGCGTGGCTGAAGTATTACGAAGCTGGATCAAGACTGCTTAGAACCACGTGTAATTCGCCTGAAGATTCGCGGCAGTATTACAACTGCCCTTTCTGTCATCCCGAGCGCAGCCGAGGGATCTCTAACTATTCTCTTCCTAAAAAAACTAGAGGTGTCTCGACTTCGCTCGACATGACAGAATGGCCCCAAGAAAGACACACATCGCCGGAATCTTCTCGCTCGCGACAATCAAATGAATCGCGCCACGCGAATTTACAGTAAATGGCAACGGCTGAGACAGCTGAGGAAATATCCAAAAAGCCTGAGGTCCGGCAGGCCCTTTCCCAAACAAGCGGTCCTAAAACGGGGACGGAAAAAGTTAAGGCCGCAACGAAAGATAAATTCTGGTTTGTTACTCACGCTCTTTTGATCGTTGGCTGCGCCGTTCTTTATTATTTCGTTGGATCGAAGCTGATTCCGGTGCCGCAAAACACCGTCGACCTCTCCCGGCGATTTCTCCGCGGCGCGGCGTTGATCGTGATCGCGCTTGCGATTGCCAAAGCAATTTCTATTTACGCAATCGGACGTCTCGATGATGCCGCCACCCGCTTCACCTTGCGTCGAATCGAACACTTGCTCGTCGTTCTGGTCATCGCCGTCATTGTTATCGGCGTCATTTTCGTTAATTGGTACACTGCCCTCATTTCCGTCGGCATAGGCTCAGTCATCGTTGGCTTGGCCGTGCAGACGCCAATGACCAGTTTTCTGGGCTGGATCTACATCCTGATCCGGCGGCCTTATCAGGTCGGCGATCGCATTCAAATCGAAGACGCCACCGGCGACGTTATTGATGTGAGTTATTTCGACACCACCTTGTGGGAATTCGGCGGCAAATATCTTTCCACCGATCATCCGAGCGGCCGGATCATCAAGTTTCCCAACTCGAAAGTGCTAAGCGTGATGGTCTTCAACTACTCGTGGCCGCTTTTCCCCTACATCTGGAATGAGATCAAATTCTACATCGCCTACGATAGTGATCTGGAGTTCGTCTCGCGAACGATGCAGAAAATCACCGAGGAAGAGATAGGCGAAGAGATGATGGAACGGGTGGCAATGTTTCGCGAATTGCTGGCCAAAACGCCGGTGGACGAATTAGAAGTGAGGGAACGCCCGCGCGTTATCTTTCGCGTCAATGAGAACACCTGGTTGGAAGCAATCGTGCGCTATTTGGTGCCGCCGCGCGAGGCGGGTTCAATCAAGACTCGGCTTCTTCCCAAACTTCTCGCCGCCCTGAACGCTGTACCGGAAAAGACGAAATTCCCGAAAGGTGACGCGCGCTAGCCGCTCCTGTAGCCGCGGTCGTTGGCCGTGGCTGGATTTCCCTGGGAAATGGATTTTAACGCTGGCTCCAGGCATTACTTGCGCGTAGCCGCCAGTCAGTCGATTACTTGCGGCCAATGAAGTTTCTCCGGCTCTCTCATTTCATTCCCAAAGTCCGGTTGGGGAGTGCCTGGCTGCTGGCAGGCTTTTGCTGCTTCTGCGGGTCGGCGCTCGCGGAGGAAGCACCGAAGATCTTGCCCCTTATGTCAGCCCCTCCTAAAGCGCTCAGAGCGGAGACAAAAACAATTGTCGCTCTGCCCAATTACGACGAAGTCACCGCTACTCGCCTCCAAATCTTTCTCGATAACAACGATTTCGGCCCCGGCAAGATCGACGGAGAAATGGGTGAATTCTTTCGCAAGGCGTTGTTGGCTTACAAACGCGCGCACCTCATGCCGCTACGCGGTACAGTCGATCAATGGTTGCTCGACCAAGTGCCGGAACCATTCACGAATTACACGATTCCACCGGAAGCGGAAAACTTTGTGGGACCGACGGCGAGCAAGCCAAGCGAGCAAGCGAAGTTGAAAGCACTCAAGTATGGTTCGCTTCTCGAGTTTGTGGCGGAACGTTTCCATTCCGCGGAGGATTACCTGCGCAAACTAAATCGCCCGATGAATCTGGACGAGCTTAAGCCCGGCGACACTGTAAAGGTGCCAAATGTTCTGCCCTTTAAAATCGAAGATCTGCACGAAGGTTTCGTGCCGCCGAATCCCGCATTCGCCAACCGTATTGTTTATGTCGATACCAAGGAACGGTTCCTTCTCATTTACGAAAACAATCAACTTGTCGCGGAATTTCCGATCACTCCTGGTTCAACCAAGCTGCCCGCGCCCATCGGGGTATGGAAGATTACCGGGATCGCGGTCTTGCCTGTCTTTCGTCACGACGAAGGCATTTTGAATTATGGAATCAAAAGCGACACCGCATTCATTTTGCCAGCTGGTCCGAATAATCCGGTTGGCATTTTGTGGATGGCGCTAAGCAAACCGCATGTTGGGATTCACGGAACGAATCAACCTGAAACAATCGGCCGCGCTGCCAGTCACGGCTGCATCCGGACGGCAAACTGGGACGCCGCGCGGGTGAAGGAACTCGTGACCGTCGGCAATATCGTTTCCATTTTTTGAGCCAGGGTAGCCCAACCGCGTTGTCAGCCATGTGATTGTTGGCAGACGCTTACAGGAATGAATTTTCCCCACAAACTGCGAAAGCTTTTTGATCCCGAGATTATCGGCAGTATGCGCGAGCACATTCATCGCGCGTTTCACCCGGTAAGTGCGCGCCAATTACAGCGCGAGCTCGAAATGGATCCTTCGTGGGAAGAACTCCGCCGGAAATATCCGCGCGGAATAAAAGAAGTGCATCGCTTTGGCGACACCAAGTTTTGGATTAATCGCAACGTCGAACGCGCACAGGATCTTTCGCTTGATCGCGGTCGGCGCCGTCACATTCTCGATCTCGGCTGCGGTCCCGGTTTCTTTCTTTATGTCACAGAAAAACTCGGACACAGTGGCGTTGGATTGGACATTGACGAGCAAGCGATTTTTCGTGACACCCTCCGACTTCTAAAGGTGAAGCGCGTGGTGCAATGCATTCAACCGTGCTTCCACTTGCCTGCGCCGGAAAAAAAATTCGATCTTATCACCAGTTATCTCACTTGCTTCCACCGTTTGGAGCGTCTGCGTGACGGAAACTGGCGCACCTGGTCGGCGGCGGAATGGCAATTCTTCATCGACGACGTTCGGGCCAACCAATTAGCTGAAGGCGGAATGCTGCTTCTCGAATTTCATCCGCAGAAAAACGGCGAGCTCTATCCCGTCGATGTTCGCGAATTATTCCTGAAAAACCGCGCCCGCATTTTTCGCTCAAAAGTCTTCCTGAAATAACCCGGCCGGTCTTGCTCCTTGTAATGTGAGCAATGATCGCGGCCCTTCTGTGCACGACCAAATTCAGCTCGACCGGGATTAAACCAATTGTTCCTGGAGGAAAAAGCGCTACGTGCGCGAACCACCGACACTTTGCAGGAGCGATGGGATCAGCGCGGCCAAGCCCTGCTGATGATCCGCCGTCGGATCGACTTTGCCGGTTGGTGTTAGTTTGTCGACCACCTTGGGCAGAAATTCAGCCAAGAGATTCGAGGCTTGCGTAGGATCAATTCCCATTTTTGCCGCAAGCGCCTGCACTTGTTGGGAACCGAGTGCCTTTTGAATTTGATCGCTCGAGATGGACTGGTTTTCGTCCATGCCGACCCAGGAGGCAAAAACGCCGCCACAGCCGCTCTGCGAAAACTTATTGGCCAAACCCTGCAATCCCCCGCTCTGCGCCAGGAGACCGCCGAGAATTCCTATGAGCGGATTCGCTTCGCCAGAAGCACCCGTTTTTCCGCTCGCTGCACCGAGTATTGAATCGAGAAGTCCCATAGTTTTATTGTCCTCCTAATTGTCGTTGGATGTTCGTCTTTTAGAAAAACGTATCCGAGGAACGCGCGCGGTGAAAGCGATATTTCCGTGAGGAACCCGCCATTAGTTTAAAAGCTCCCGTCCACGCCGCGAGTTAGCTGTGCTACTCTTTCGCGACATGAATCCGGATAAGCTATTCGATTACCTCGACGGCAAACTTCCCGATCACGAACGACAAGCGTTGGAGGAGCGTTTAATGAGTGATGCGAGTGCGCGCCGTGAATTCGACGTGGCCCGGCGCATTCACGCCAGCATGCGCGAGAATCAAAGTGACCGGCCGGAAATTCTCAGCGAGATGTCGGAAGAAACGGCCGCGCGCGGGCGTCGCATGGCGCGACAAGTTGGGCTGGCTTTTATCGTGCTGGTAGCGATGAACGTGTTGCTTGGTCTGGTTTACATCGCTCATCACGAAAGCAAAAACCCGAATCGGCAATTGCTGGACAAGCAGGCGCGCGAGGATCTCCGACAATCTCTCGAAAAAACGGCCGCCGCTACTCTGACCCCGCCACCGCTTGGGGTTAGCGAATGGCAAACTACGACGGAGCAAGGGCAAACCAATTCCGTTGCAGATGGAATAGTGACAGCCGCGAAAAAGTTCCTCGGCGCCGGAACTAAAGGCGTTCAGAATGACGGAGAAATCCAGATGCTGGTGGAGATTCCAGCGAACAAAGCAGCTGAATTTAAGAGCGCTCTCACCGCTCTGCCTGGAGTAAAGGAAGTGAACGGCGACGTAGCGACGACAAATTCCGCGGAAAGAATTTCGATAATCCTGCAGCTGACGGAAGCGAAATGATCGTCGTCACGTTCGCACTGCCGACAGAAAGCAGCGCGTTTATTCGCTTGCTAAAAAATGTCAGGCGCGATGGGGCGGTAGTACGCGGCAACGTGGAGCATCGAACCCCGGACATCTGCGTCGTGCATACCGGGGTCGGCGCGGCAAAATGCGAAGAGCGTCTCGGCAATTCCTTGCGGGCGGAAATGCCGGAATTGTTAATCGCGAGCGGATTTTGCGGTGGGACAACTGATGAACTGCATCCGGGCGATCTCGTGATTGCGGATGATGCATCTGATTTGTCTCGGAAAGCGCGTGCGATTTTACCCGGCGCCGTTGTTGGCAAAATTCATTCGGCGGATCGGATCGTTGATCCTGCGGTGGACCGATACGAGATCGGGCGCGAACACGGCGCCATCGCGATCGACATGGAAACGAAAACGATTACGCGTCTCTGCGCGGACAGATCAATTCCGGTGCTGGCATTGCGCGCAATAAGCGATTCCCCCGCCGCACCCTTTCCCGCTCCGCCAAACGTGCTTTTTGATATGGAAGCGCAGCGGACAAAATTTACCGCTTTAGTCGTATACCTTGCTCGCCATCCGGCGTCTGCAGTTCGGCTGGCGCAATTCTCGCAGCAAATCACGCGCGCAAAAACGAAATTGGCAGACGCGCTTTGCGCGGTCATTCGTGCGTTGTAGCTGCCGCTGTCACCGGCGGCAGAAATATTTCTGAAGCCTCTGCCGCTGGTGACAGCGGCAGCTACAACAATTCGGCGGTCATAGACCACCGCTACAGTTGAGGATTTGCCGGCTCAACGTGCACGAGGACGTCGGCGATGCGCGGATTTGTTGCGCGGATCGCATCTTTCACCCTGTGCGCCAACGCGTGGCCTTCGTGCACGGAAATGCTGCCATTCACCAGCACGTGAAGATCGACGTAATAGGAGACCCCCATCTTGCGCACGAAACATTTATCGAGATCGATTACGCCGGCGACGGAACGTGCAGCGCGTCGAATACTCTCGCTAATTTCGCCGCGCGGCGCGGTATCGAGAATTTCGCGCAGCGCCGGGCCGAGTAGCCGCGCCCCTGTGGTAGCGATAACGGCACAGGCGAACAGGGCCGCGTAATCATCCGCGCTTTGCCATTTTTCGCCGCCGACAAGCGCGATGGAAATTCCGACAGCTGCCGCCAATGAAATAATGGCATCGGCGCGATGATGCCAGGCATCGGTAGTGATCGCGGTGCTGTCAATGGCGCGGCCGAGTCGGCTGACGGAGCGAAACAGCAATCCCTTGACGATGACGGCGATGATGAGGACGAAGAGAGTAAATGGCGACGGCCCGTGATGCGGTAGAAAAATTTCGCGAACGCTCGCAACCGCCAGAGCAGCGGCGGCCACGAGAACGCCAAGGGCGACGACAACAGCAGCGAGCGGTTCTGCTTTGCCGTGACCATACGGATGAGTGGCATCGGGTGGACGCGCGGCGAATCGTAGCCCGCCCCAGATAACGATCGAGCCCGCAGCGTCGAGCGCGGATTCGATGCCATCAGCGATGAGCGCGTAAGCATTTCCAAAAACACCGGCCGCGATTTTGATAAAGGCAAAGGATACATTGACGGCGAGGCCGACCAGAGCCAAGCGGGCGCCGGCTTGCAGATTGCTCGCTGCAGTGCCAGCGGTAGGATGAGGATTCATGCGCAAGGAAGCGATTAACGTAGCGGTCTATTCCACGCACGGAAATCCTGCAGATGTCTTGCGTATCGAATCTCAGCCGTGGCCAACGCCGGGAGCCGACGAAGTGGTCGTGGAAATGCAAGCCGCCCCGGTCAATCCGGCGGACTTGAATGCAATCGAAGGGAAATATCCGGGGAAACGGGAAGTCCCGGCTGTGCCGGGCTTCGAAGGCTCGGGAATCGTGTCCGAGCTTGGAGAGAACGTTAGCAAGCTAACAATCGGTTCAGTGGTGATCTTACCGCATGACCTCGGAACATGGCGTGAAGCCTGCGCAGTTAGGGCGGAGCAATTGGTGGTTGTTCCGTCGCAAGTCGATCCCGTTCAGGCTGCCATGTTGAAGATTAATCCGCTGACGGCATGGCGACTCTTGCACGGTTACGTGGAATTGAAGGCTGGCGATTGGGTGATTCAAAACGCTGCCAATTCGGCGGCGGGCCGCGCGGTCATTCAAATCGCGCATGCACTCGGCTACAAAACCGTGAACGTGGTCCGGCGTGAAGAATTGATCGATGAGTTGCGCGCCGATGGTGGCGACGTTGTTCTACTCGACAGCGAAAATCTTCGCGATGAATTAAAAAACGCTACCGGCGGCGCACCGATTCATTTGGGATTGAACGCGGTCGGTGGCGAGAGCGCGCTGCGGCTGATGAATTGTCTCGCCACCAGCGGCACGCTCGTAACTTTCGGCGCGATGAGTTTGCAGCCGCTGAAAATCCCGAACGGCCTGCTTATTTTCAAGGATCTGCGTTTCCGCGGAATTTGGATTAACAAATGGTACGACAACGCTACGCCAGCGGAGCGAATGGCAGCGTTCAATCCGATTTTCGAAATGGCGGGGTGCGGTTTGCTGCAAACGAAAGTCGAGAAATCATACCCGCTGAACGAAATAAAGGCGGCGGTCGAACATGCCGCCCACGCGCAGCGCCGCGGCAAAATCATTTTCGAGTTTGGAACCCGTTAAAGACACGGAATGAGACAGAACCGCGAAGCCGTCACCAGGATACACTTTCATCTCGGGTAAGCGCCGTCTTGTCATTCCGAGCGCAGTCGAGGAATCTCTAATTTTTAACAGAGAGATAGTAAGAGATGCCTCGACTTTCGCTCGCCATGACAAAGTAACGGGCAGGCGGCTGATCGTTTTATTTTAGCTTGTTTGGTGTATTTCGTGGGCATGTTCTGTCTTTGAATGACGATGCAAAAGGCAATCGTGGTTGGCGCGGGGATCAATGGAGTTGTTGCCGCGATTGAATTGCGAAAACGCGGACACGAAGTTGCGCTGGTTGATCCCGGTCCGTTACCGCATCCCCTCGCCGCTTCCACTGATATCAGTAAGGCCGTTCGCGCAGCCTACGGCGGAGACGAAGATTATACGGCGCTGGCCGAGCAGTCGCGCGAGATTTGGCGGCAGTGGAACGTGAGATTCGGCGTCGAATTGTATCACGAGATCGGGTTTCTTTTTATGCGACAACGCCCGATACAGCCGGGCGATTTTGAATATGAAAGCTTCACGCTCCTCGAACAACGCGGGCATCGGGTCGAGCGGATCGATTCCAGACAACTGCGCGAGCGTTATCCGGCCTGGAACTCGGAACGTTACCCAGATGGTTTTCTCGATTTGGAAGCCGGATATGCCGAAAGCGGACGGGCCGTTGCCACATTAATCCAGTGGGCGAAATCGCTCGGTGTGGAATTGCGCGAAAATGCAAAGTTCCGCGATCTGGATGAAGCGGGCGATCGGATAAAAGGGATTGTTTTGGAAGATGGGGAAAAAATTGCGGCGGCTGCGGTTGTGATGACCGCTGGCGCTTGGACACCGTACGCACTGCCATTCACGCGCAATTTTCTCCGCGCAAGCGGACAGCCGGTATTTCATCTAAAACCCAAACAACCCGAACTTTTCACCCCGGAACGTTTTCCGATTTTCGGCGCGGATATTTCGACCACTGGCTATTACGGTTTCCCGCTCAATCGCGACGGCGTGGTGAAAATCGCGAATCATGGGCCCGGACGCGAGATGTCGCCGGATTCTCCCGAGCGCGTCGTAACGAAAGAGGAGGAAAACCAAATGCGCCATTTTCTGTCCGACTCGTTTCCCGCGCTGGCGGATTCCCCGATTGTATTTAGGCGCATCTGTTTCTATTGCGATACTCCTGATGGAAATTTTTGGATCGCTCCCGATCCGGAGCGTCCCGGATTGACCATCGCGGCCGGCGACTGCGGCCATGGATTTAAGTTCGCGCCGGTGCTGGGTGGAATCATCGCCGACGCAGTCGAAGGCAAATCGAATCCATTGCTGGGAAAATTTCGCTGGCGCCCGGAAGTGAAGTCGGGCGAGACTAAAGAAGCCGCGCGATTTCGCGGAAAACTCTAGCGGCGGAGCCGGACCGGCATATCAATCGCCCCTGGCTTGAGATGCGGGTTCTTTCTTCGGCTGACGTTTCAGAAGCGTGATTTGTTTGATCCGCGCCGAATCAGACGGGCTCCAGGTGGCGACATCGGGATCGTCTTTGAAAGCGTTGTGAACGATGCGCCGCTGATAGGAATTCATCGGCTCGAGCTGAAGCGAACGTCCGGTGATGCGCACTCGCTCAGCAAGTTCGCGAACCCGTTGGACGATTCGGTCTTCACGCATAGAACGGTAATGCTCGCAATCAACAATGACTTTTTGCGCATCCTTATTTTTCGCCTGCAATAATCGGTTTAGAAGAAATTGAATGGCGTCGAGCATTTCGCCGTCGCGACCAATCAGACGCCGGCTTTCCTCGGTGTAAATTTGCAAGGTCAGATTTCCGCCTTCGCTTTGCATTTCCGCGATTTCCACGACGAAACCGAGGTAGCCAAGCATGGTATCGAGTAACTCTTTAGGCGTCATCTTCGTTTTCGTTTCGGCCCCGCAACTTTCTCCAAAATCGGCACCGGTTGTTTCCGATTCTGATACAATTGCAGGATGCTGAAAAGGTTTTGCGCAGTGTAATACAGGGCGAGGGCAGCGGCAAAATTATAGCAAAAGACGATAAAGATTATGGGCGTGAACATCATCATCCGCTGCTGCGTGGGATCGCCACTCTTCGGCGTCAGGTGGGTCATCCAGAAACTGGTCGCCGCCATGATGAGCGGAAGAATATTGATGGGCCACCCGACGACGGGAAGATGCGCTACGGTATCGGGTTGAGAGAGATCGCGAATCCAGAGAAAATGAGCGCCCCGAAGTTCGACCGCCTGTCGCAACATGGTGAAGAGGCCGAAGAAGATGGGGATTTGGATCAGCATTGGCAAACAGCCACCAACCGGGTTGATCCCGTATTCCTTGTACATCTTCATTACCTCTGAATTCATCCGCGTCGGATCGTCCTTATATTTCTCGCGTAGCTCTTGGATTTTGGGCGAGAGCGCCGACATGCGTCGCATCGAAGCCGTCGCTTTACTTTGCAGAGGCCAGAGCGACAGCTTTACAATTGTTGTTAGCGCGAGAATGGCAGCGGCATAGTTGCCGAGGAAACTGTGCAGCGTGTTCAAGGCGTTGAGCAACGCCTGGCAGATGATCTTGAAAATGCCGAATTCCATGACCTCGGCTTCGTTATGTTCGAGCTGGGCGAGCCGATGATACAGTTTCGGGCCAAGATAGAGTTGGAAGTGTGCGTTGTAAGTTTGGCCGGGCTCCACGCGGAATCCCGGCAAGTGCATCGCGCCCTCCAAACCATAGTTCTTCTCTGCCGGATCGATCTCAAAGCGTTTTCCCCAAACCGCGTCCGCCTTCCCGGTCAAGGGAACCACAAGAGTAGTGAAAAATTGATTACTCGCCGCCACCCACTCCGCAGCATTGACGCTCTGCGTATAGTAGGGACGCGGCGGATGTTGCCCCATGCCGAAAAAGCCGCCGCCCCCGGCGAACCAACCGACATCAATCCCTTTAGTGTGGCCGCCAACCAACCAAACCAAACGGGTATAGCTCGGGTAGTCGTTGCGGTGAATCCGCGCCGCTGAGCCAATTCCAAGAAAATAACCGGGGTTGGCGTAGGGCGCCGCGCCATTGTTTGTGAAATCGACATCCAATTTCGCAACGAAATCATCCTTCTTCTCGTTAGTAGGCGGAAAGAAAAACTTCTTGCGAATCGTCACCTGCTCGGGCGTGACATACTCGAGTGCGACAGTGTCGGCTTCGCGGGCGATTTTGTATTCCGGCAAAACCGGAGCCGCAGGATCGTCGACGATTGCGCCGATCGGGGTTCGTGCGGGCGAATTCAGCGTTACGCGTTCGCTTTTTCCTACCTCCGCAGGGTAATTGAGCAAAACTGCTTCGCTGACTCCGCCGCCCCGGTTGGTAAGATGTAATTCGACGTCCGAGTTGCGAAGCGTTTCGGTTTTTTCTTCAAATTGCGCCGGCGTCGCACTCGGACCTGGTGTCGCCGCAGTTCCCGCCTGTTGCACCGGTGTGGCAACGCCCGAGGGGGCTGAGGTAGCAGGAATGCCACTCGCTAAAGGCGGAGCCGAAGGCGCCGTCGCAACGGCTGGCGGCGGCAATGGTTGCCGCGCGATCCAAATTTCCCAAGCGACCAGCCCAAGAACGCAAAGAGTGATGGCGATCCAGGCGGTTCGATCCATAAATTAACTGCGCCTGCTTACTCGCAGACGCAGCTCCGCGCCAGTGAATCTGGCGCCGGCACCGGATCAAACCCGCTGCCACCCCACGGATGACATCGTAGCAGGCGCTTCATTCCGAGAAAGCTCCCGCGCCAGACGCCGTGCTCTTCGACCGCTCGCAAGAAATATTCGGAGCACGTGGGCGAAAAACGGCAGCCGGAATTCGCTCCGCCGAGGAACGAAAGCACCGGTGAGATCGTTATCTGATAACCGCGAATGAGAATGCGAACGAGCGTGCGCATCAGGGGGCAAGGATAGAAGCGCACCGCGCCAGGCGCAACCACTCATCTTCCAAGGCGTGGGATGTCTCGCGCGCTGCTCGCGCCGACGCGATCGTCACCACCCAAACTCCGCCGCAGATTTCGTGTTGATGTTTGCGAAAAATCTCGCGCAAACGCCGGCGGGTGCGATTGCGGACGACGGCTCCTCCGACGCGCCGAGAAGTAATGAAGCCGGCACGAACGAGCGCTTTTGGTTCGGCATTTTTCAAAACGCCGAGTGTAAGCGTTCCGCCACGGATGGAGGCGCCTTCCGTCCGAACGCGCTGGAATTCGGAATCCAGAGTGAGTCGGCGCGACTTCGGAAAACGAAGGCGTTTTTGCATCGCGAAAGCTTAGTCGGCGTGACAGCCGTGTCATCCCGAGCGGCATCCGTACAGCAAAAGTCTTCCCGGAGTTCCACTCAGGGAAGACCTCGCAAAACAGCTTTGTTGATTACGGCGTGGCCGAAGCGGCCGGCGAAGACGTCGTATCGATCGTCGTATTCGTCTCCGTCTTGCTTTCCGTGGCCGGCGAAGGATTCACCACTGTCGTATTGGTTTCTTTCTTCTCCCCAGCCGGCGGATTTACGGTCTCAGTTTTCTGTTCGCAAGCCGCGAGCAACGACGCGGCTCCAGCCAAAATGCAGATGTATTTCTTCATAAGTTGTAGATGGAAAACCCAATGTGGGTCATTTCATATTCGGCGTAAAGTCTCCTTTCGGCCTTACGCCAGGTGAGCGTCACCCGCCCAGCGAGCCCAGCGTCTCAGTGGAGAACGTTGGGGTGTAAGGCAGACCATGCGCCTCAGCCACGGCCTGAATGGTAAGTATTCCGTCGCGCGTGTTCACACCACCAAGCAGCGCCGGCTGTTTGTTGCATGCCCCTTCCAATCCGCGATCAGCCAGCAACTCGACGTAGCGGCCGGTAATATTCGTCAGCGCCTGGGTAGCGGTCCGCGCATAAGCGGCTGGCATGTTGGCTACGCAATAATGGGTGACGCCTTCCTCGACATAAACGGGATCGAGATGCGTCGTTGGCCGCGACGTTTCTGCGCAACCGCCCTGATCGATCGCAATGTCCACCACTACACTGCCCGGTTTCATTTTTCGCAACATCGCTCGCGTAATTAATTTCGGCGCTTTCGCTCCGGGCACCAGGACCGCACCGATGAGCAGATCGGTCGTCGCCATCAATTCGTGGAGATGTGCCTCGCTGGAATAGAGCGTGTTGGCGTTGTCCATGGTGATGTCGAGAAAACGCATCCGTTCGAGATCGACTTCGAGAATGGTAACGTCGGCGGCCAGGCCGGTGGCCATACGCGCCGCATTCACACCAGCGGTGCCACCGCCAAGCACCACCACGCGCCCGGGCAAAACCCCCGGAACGCCGCCGAGCAAGACACCCGTGCCACCGTTATGTTTTGCCAAATAATATGCGCCCATCACAACCGACATCCGGCCCGCGATTTCGCTCATTGGTTCCAAAAGCGGAAGGCGATTTCCGATTTGAATCGTCTCGTACGCAACGCCGGTCACGCCAGACTTGAGCAACGCTTCCGTCAAAGGTTTGCTCGCCGCCAAATGAAGATAGGTGAAAAGAATTTGTCCTCGACGCAACAACGGCCACTCGGCTGGCAACGGTTCCTTCACTTTTACGATCATGTCGGCGCGCTGAAAAATTTCCTCCGCCGATTCGACGATCTGCGCACCGGCTTTGACGTATTCCTCATCAGGATAACCGCAGCCGACGCCGGCATTTTTTTGCACGAGAACGGTGTGGCCATGGCCAACCAGTGATTGCGCGGTGGAAGGGAGCAAACCGACGCGTTGCTCTTGTTCTTTGATTTCCTTGGGAATGCCGATGATCATGGCAGAGAGTGAATGGTGATACGTGATTTGTGAAGAGTGTAAAAGCTCAATCTGCGAAAAACTATTCGCAATTTGATTCCAGCAAGCTTGTCCGACGCGATGGCGCATAGCGGTGTCATCCTGAGCCGCGCAAGACGGCGAAGGATCTCGCCAGCGGTGAGACGCTTCCTTTCTTGGGTGATTGCTTGAGCACATGAGAGGTCCCTCGCTCCGCTCGGGATGACAAAAGAGGTAGCAACCTCCTTTTGTTCAATCCAACGCGCTGCCAGCGATCAAATTTTTTCCGCCACAATCTCCACCACCAGTGGCGTAATCATCAGCACATTCGGGTTCTCTCCTGCACCAGCCAAATCCGCGCGTACTTTGTCCGCGAAAACTTGATCGATCCGACCCATCTCAACCAAGCGCGGAAGATAAACTTCAATGAATGTCACCGGCCATTGCCACATGTAGTTAGTCGGACGCACACAAAAGATATGCGGTGTGGCCGACCGAATAATAAACCCATTTTGCGAGAGCAACACCGGGAGATCGGCCGCGCCATCCGGTTCTCCGCCCGACTCGCGCCAGGTTGCGATCACGTGCCCGCGAAATTTTTCCTGACTCGGGATCGGTGGAAGAAAACGCCAGGTTCCATAGTGAGCGTATTCGTGAAAGATAGAGATACCGCCTTTCGGCATTGCATCGCCGAGTTTCTTGATCAACAACGCCTGATCGCTGACAAACGACAAGACCCAACGGCACCAGGAGAAATCGTAATTGCCTTTCGGCAAATCGCCGGTCATCAGATCTCGCTCGTAAATCTTGGCATTGCTCAGGCCGCGTCGGCGAAAGGACTCGCGCATCGCGCCAACAAATTTGTCGGAACGCTCCAGCGCCACGACTTCACCGGATGGTCCAACAATTTCGGCTAAATCGAGTGCGGCATAACCGGGCCCGGCTCCAAGATCGAGGATGCGCTTTCCGGAGGTAATGCCCGCCTTCTGCCAGCAGTCCAACACCACCGGACGCCAGACCCGGTGTTGCAGTCCGAGTCTGAGCAGCTCCTCATCATGCGTTCCAAGAACATAATCCTTCTCGCTCATGCGGCACCATCAGCATATCACGATCTCTCGCCACTCGATTCTTTGCCCGTAGCTAAAAGCCAATTCACTAACGCCGGCCCACTGTTCTGACATCGTAGCGATCTCTCGCGACGCACTGCCTTGGCAGACTGTTGAAGCCGGCTCTCACTTCGATCCGCTCGCACACCACACCTTTACCCTCGCTGCCGCTTGCGCGTGCGTCTCTCCAGGCGGGAGAGAATGGAGAGGAGGCATCGCGTGTCTCTGTAATTAAGCGAGAGCGAGCGGTCCCTTCTCCCGCGGGGAGAAGGTTAGGATGAGGGCTTCCAACCGTCGCTCCGGCGACCGTGCTTATTGAAAGTAGCCGCAGCGCTCGAAATTTAACCTGGCAAAATAGTCAGGTTACTCGCTTTTCTCACTCACTCGCCGAAGCGATAGTTAAATGTCTCGATGTCGATCTTGAACTTCTCTTCAATTATACTTCGGGTCTCCGGGGTATAGTATTCAGTATAGTGCCGCGAACGGGGATTGGCCCGGGCATGAGGAAGCACTTCGCTTACTCCAAGCTTTTTCGCGATCATCGCCCAGTCTTCCCGCAAGCGCTCGAATCGGCCGATAAAGTCTGCGAGCATCTTACCGTTGGCGTCGACAAACCAATCAAGTTGGTAACGATGAGGCGATGAATGAATGCAGGTGCTGCTACTATATTGAATCCAACGAACGAACTCTTCGAACGTCATCTCCCGACGCATTTGCACTGCTTCATTGCGCTCATAGAGCGCGACGACACGATCCCAGGGATTGCGAACAAATCCGAACTTAAAGTAACTCTCGAATTGTTGACGTCCCCGTTCTTTCCGACGCTCCGCCGGCAATGTAAGATAGAGCCATTCCAGTATTCGATTTTTTCTTCCTCCGCGCACAACCCAGTAACTTTCCATCAACCTTTTGATCTCACACAGGTTCAAGTGCGGCTTAATCGCCTTTCCCAACACGTGGCGGACGCTTGTCGAACCAGTTTTGGGAACTTCCACGAAGATGCACTTGTAGCGATGTGAGATCATGGCTTGTTTAGCCGGCCGCAGACGGGCAGGATAGACTTCCTTTTTTGATGAAAGCGATTGTTCTGACCTTCGATCGACATCGCGCCATTACCCAGCACCTGATGTTGCAATACCAGCGTCTCTGGCCGGATCACCCATTTCGGTTTCGCATCCCTTATCAACAGCTTCGCGGCCCAAACACCGAACGCGCAGAATATATCGAGTCGCCCCCAGAAATCCCCGCAACTGTCCTGCGATTGATCGAAGACATCGAAGATGAGGAATGGGTTTACTGGTGCTCCGATGATAAATATCCGATCCGTTTGATAGTAGAAAAAGTCAAAGAGCTTCTCAATTATGCACTCACGGCGTCCGAAATAAGCGGTCTTCTTTTTTGCCGCACCCGGGTTACCTTGGATCGACCTGAACTGTCTTTGCATCCTAACCAACGCGTGACTCCAGCCGGCGATATCCTACTCGAGCGCAAAGCGTGGTATCAAATCTGGATTCATCAATTTCTGCGGGCAAAGGTCCTCCGCTTTCTGTTTTCTCATCTGCCCGCACAGGTGCCCTCCGCCAAAGCACTGGATGGTTTAAAGAATCGCATCGAAAAGCCCGAGGACTATCACCTGTTTGTCACGCAGGAAAACTTCGCCGTCTTCGGCGAAAGCACGAAACGGGGCGCGATCACTCGAAATTGCCTCGAAAGCATTGCTCGCACCGACATTGAACTGCCAGAGTGGTTTCGACACTCAAATGGAGAGCGAATCACAATGGGGCAGCTACCAGGCGAGACTTACTGGCAAAGATTGCGAAACCGTTTGCCGGGTCGCAACAAATAAGAGATAACCGCGCGTTCTCATCGGAAGCTCTGAATGGATGGCGCGCCGCGGCTCGACGGAGTCTCGCCCTACCGATGCGTGCTCGCGAAACTCCACTGGTAGGGCGACGCTCTGCGGAGCCGGTTGAGGCACCTTTTGTTTCCTTCATTTTCTTCTGTCTGGATTTTTTCGCCGCGATTAAATTTTGAGACGATCTTCGGTCGTTTCCTGCCAGCGATGAATCTCATCTCTCCCGCGCGCAATCACCTCGTCATACTTGCCTGTGTAATATAGATTATGCGCTTCGATTGGATCGACCTTTAAGTTGTATAGCTCATTCAAATCCTGATCTCTCAGGCAAAGTTTCCAACCGTTGCCGGTGACTACCGCGCGCGTCGATTCCTCCATCGCACGTCTTGCCTGCCGGCGCGTTGCCACCGAACTTCTTTTGACCGTTTTAGCCCGGTTAGGCGACCATTCCATAAAAACGCTTTGTGGCGGCATCGCTTTTCCTTTGAGCAGTGGAACGCGACTTTGTCCTGGACAATGAGGTGGTTTGGTCTGCCCAAGCAACTCCAACAGTGTCGGCAGAAAATCGATATGACTGATGGATTGATTGATTCTCATGCTGCGACGCTGCCCGGGCATCCGAATCAGATAAGGCACGCGCGCTGCTTCGTCGAACATCACTTCCTTTCCAAAAAGCTGATGTGCGCCGAGGCAATCCCCATGGTCGCTGGTGTGCACAATAATCGTCTCGTCCATTAAGCCGAACTGCTCCAGGGAGCCAAGGATGGCGCCGATACTTCGATCTACCAAAGTTACCAGGCCGAGGTATCGCTGTTTGATCCCGCGGTATTCTTCCGGAGTGATACCAGCATAGTAAAGTTGCGGCAGACGCGCTCGATCAAGTATCGCGTGTGCGTGTTGTCGCTCGCGGATCAGACGGTACCTCAACGGGACCTCATGCGTCGGAGGAGTTAGTGCGCTTTCATCAAGATCCACTTCAGCAAGCGAATGTTCCTCGTTGAGCGGTCCGTTGTAAGGTGTGTGCGGTTCGACAAAAGCGACAAAAAGAACAAATGGATCACGATGATGCCGCTCGATAAACTGGCAGGCATGATCTTCCAGAAATTTTGGCTTCGATAGCTCGAGGGGGAGCGTGCTAATAAGACGGCGCGAGAACGCGTTATCCTCACGATCGGGAGTTATCCCATGGCTGATAAGAAAACGACTGTAGTCGCTCACATCTTCAGTCGAAACCCAATCGCGGAAGCCGCGTTGGGCGAAAGCATCTCCGCCTAGATGCCACTTGCCCATGTAAGCGCAGTGATAATCTTTATTCTCCAGTAGTTCGGCGAAGGTAGGAAAACGCTGTTCCAGCGTAACGCTGTTCCTGGTGCAACCAGTAGTATGCGGCCACAAACCGCTGAGCAGGGATGCGCGGGAGGGCGTGCAAATTGGCTGGGTTACATAGGCATGCTCGAAGATGACCGACCCGGAAGCCAGTTTGTTCAGGGCCGGAGCATGAACCTTTGTTCCCCCGTAGCAAGCAATGGTATCGGTTCTCTGCTGATCCGGCAGAAGTACGAGCAGATTAGGTGGGCGCATCGATTCTTCGGCCAATCAAACATAGTTCACCGGGTTCGCTAGCCAGCAAAAGCTCATTCATCCCCCACATCGTGTGTTGCGGTTTAATTGCCCGATTGAGGCAACCCAAAAGTGCAAATAGTGAGAACCGACCTCTATTCGGTCTCCGGGATGTTAGGCGCGAGGTCTTTACCGCATTCTGTCGAGCGGACAAGATCTCTGCCTGTTGAAGTGCGAGTCAACTACTCGCCGTGGGCGCGCCAATCTACGCTGTACCTGTTGGAATGCCGGCAAACAGTCATCGCATTAGATTCGGCGTCGTGGAACTAACAGTATCCCTTTCTCATCCGGAAACGGTTTTCACGAGGGCTTGCCCACAGATAAAGTCTTAAAAGGACGCGACCCGCCTCAGAGTGTCCAAAGGAAGAACGAGCCGATCATTTACCCAATTTAATCTTTTTTGGGGGCGAGCGACGGACTCGGGATGCGGACTTAGGACCGTCGGATCGCAACGCGCGAAAGGGCGCGACGCGAATTCGCCGCAACAGACGATCCAAAAGTGTGTGTGAAGCCCAGGGCAAGGGCTGCGAGAGCGAGGAAGCTGAGAGTTGAGCCGTTGTCCGGGACTCCCGCCACGACATAATCTTGTCCAGGCCCTGAGACCGCAATCAACTTGGCGCCTTTTCCAGTGAAGCTATTCAGTTGGGCCAACATCGCACCGGCACCGTAATCATTCCCTAGAACACTAAATTTATTGCCACCCACAATTTCCCAGATGGCGATCTGCAATCCGGCCGCGTTATTGGCAGACATGGTCGGGGAATAATGCATCGCCCAAAGATCGCTAATTTCGTTAGCCTGGGTCGAATTCATTGTTCCTGGAGGTTTGGGAGCGCTGGTTAAAGGTAGGAATTGGTATCCGGGTGAGGAGCTCAGACTAAAATGGAAGGGATCGATGCAAAAGCCATCCATGGCTACACCGTCCACCACAAGTTTATTGATTCCTGCGTAGACACCTCCGGTGTAGAACCCGGTTACGGAGATGGTGGCGACAACGCCGGGGCTAATGCCGAGTTCTTGGAGGGTAAATGTGTTTCCTTGGGAAGGAGCGGTTGTCAGGCCGAGCAGGAGTGGGACGAGTAGGACTGGAAAGAAACGGAATGTGCGTGGCATTTCTAGATGCTATCGTATTCATAGTAATTATAACAATAAGAAAATGGCGCACCTGAGCTTAACGATGTGCAGTGATTTCGCTTTTACTTTCTAACTACCTGTCGTCAAGATATTTGTTTGTATCTAAGAATACAACGCCCCGTCTCACCCTTCTTTTCGCGAGTAGGCGATACCCGGCTACCGATTCGGATCGTGCGCCGAGCGAAATCAGGAAAAGATTCGCCCGCTTCTTCCGTGAGACCATTTAGCGGCGCAGTACGGAATTTTGAGCTGCGGATGCTAGTGAGAGAGGCAAGGTCGACGTTTTGCGATCGCCGACGCGATGCTCTTGCAATGCCGCAGTTTTCTCCTCGTCGTCTGATTTGAAGTGCCCATTTTGTGGAACGGTCGGTGCGGACACTGGTCTTTGTGGTGTCGCTAACGCAGGCGAGCTATATGATTTCCGCGGCCAATAGCGTGGCCCCAAAAAGTCATCGTTTTCAACGACGAAAAACGTTGAACAAACTAAACCGCCGCAGGCAAAGAGACCGATGACGAGCGCGAGTTGCATGGAGTGATAGCGCGGTACGGAATGCCGCGGAACAACAGAGACGGCTGGAAAAGACCGATCCGGCAATTCGGGCGGTTTCTCCCGATCCCGAAACATATCGATATGGTCGGAAGAACTTTCGCTGGGGGGCGTCATGCAAAAACAGCAGCCATTGTAGAGCAGATTTTGTTCCGTTTTGGGGAGCGAAACACGGCTCCGCAGAGCGTCGCCCTACCGAAAATTGTCTCGATTGTGAAGTGGTAGGGCGAGACTCTGTCGAGCCGTGGGCGAACAATTCTGCCAGGCAGGCAGCCCGTTGATATGGATAGCCCAACTGGACATCGGGCTTCGAACCCGGGGCGAACCGCGAGTTCCTGTTATTAGGGCGGCGCCAATACCTCGAACTGTCGCCGGGGGGATCGTATCTAATCAAACGCCGGCGTTGACCGCTAAGGTGTTGCCATTGCTGGCGTAGACCGTGATCTATCGATCCAGCCAAAGAGAAGAACTCGCTCGAAACAGTTATAAACGGCCATCGCCTGGATGGCCAAAGGAAACCGCGAAATTGGAAATACCCGAATTGCGATTAATCGTTTAGTAGTTGAGCAATCTCGCTGGGGCGAAGAACCCTTATTGCAGTGGCAAGAGAAAGATTGGCAATGTCCAGGTCAATGGCGGCGACAATCAGCAAGCTCGAGAATTTGGGCCGCTGGAATTGTTCTGAATGGAAGCGATGATCAATATCGAAGCAAACCTTAACCGCGTCAGGAATGAGATCGCCCAAGCGGCGCACGTCTCCGGAAGAAAGGTGACCGACATTGAGCTGATTGCTGTTACCAAGACACATCCGACCGAGATTGTGCGCGAGGCAGTCGATGCCGGTCAGCTTGTTTTCGGCGAGAGCAAAGTACAGGAAGCTCGCGCCAAAATCCCTTTGTTACCATCGAACATTCGCTGGCATTTCATCGGTCATCTTCAGAAGAACAAAATCCGTCATGCGCTCCCTTTGTTTGAAGTGATACATAGCGTCGAGAGTCTCGAGCTCGCGCAGGCGATTGATCGCATCGCCCAGGAGGACGGGCTGCATCCGCGAATCCTCCTGGAACTAAATGTCGCCGGTGAAGGAAGCAAGTTTGGGTTCAAAGCCACTTCGCTGCGCGCCGAGTTGGAATCGCTCCTCTTGCTACCGCGACTGTCCATCGAAGGTTTGATGTGTATTCCGCCGCTGGCGGACGAGGCGGAGACTTCGCGTAAATACTTTGTCGAGCTTCGCGAGCTACGTGATGCGCTGGAACAAGAATTCCAGGTGAAGTTGCCGCATCTTTCGATGGGAATGACAAATGATTACAGCGTTGCAGTGGAAGAAGGCGCGACGCTTGTCCGGGTCGGCACCGCCATTTTCGGTGAACGAAAGCGAAGGAACACGGACTTGTAGTCTGTGCGCCCAGTGGACATTCTGTCCGCTGCGGTTTGGCCCAGCGGGTACAAACCCGCTGGGCGAACAGGCTAAAAAGCCTGTGTTCCGGCGGCATCCTGCTAAGATTGTTGTTTCATGGCTTTGGCGCCGACAAACATTCAGCAAATCGGTAACGAGTTGGCGATTCAATGGAGCGATGGCGGCGAATCGTATCTCAACCTTGAGCTACTCCGTCGCGCATGTCCGTGCGCAGCTTGCGGTGGCGAACCGGATGTGCTCGGAAATGTTTTGCGACCGGAGGTCAGTCATACCGACGCCAGCTTTCAGCTCGACAGTTTCGTCGTCGTCGGCGGTTACGCCCTGCAACCGCGCTGGCACGATGGACACAACACTGGGATTTACAGTTTCCAATACCTGCGGCGGTTGGCTTCGAGCACGACGCCGAAATGAATCCTCCTGGCAAAATTCCAACGATTGGCGACGTGTAGAGGCGGCCGTGTCGGCCGCAATTCCTGATCTGGGGCGGTACGCCGGTTACTAGAGCGGTTTTGCGGGCGACACGCCCGCCACTACCGCAACTTTGCGGCCGGCACGGCCGCCTCTACAATCGCCCGGTGATCAAGAAGCGACCGCCACGGCTGCAGCAGATTTTTCAGTCCTATGATCCGCCTCTTTTTTTCGTCACGATATGTACTGCCCATCGACGAAAAATTGATCGCCTGGAGACCGCGCACGAGGCCTTTCGAAAATATGCGCTCAAAGGGGTAGAGGAATTCAACGTCGGGGTCGGTCGTTATGTAATCATGCCTGATCACATGCATTTCTTTGTTCGAGGTGACAATCGATTCGACCTCGGCAAATGGGTCAACGGATTAAAAAGAGCGATATCGGTTGCGTTAGGTGGCACGAATAACCGGCCATTGTGGCAGCCCGGATTTTTCGATCATCTCTTACGCAATGACGAAAGCTACGCGCAGAAATGGGAATACGTCCGACAAAATCCTGTGCGTGCCGGACTTGTCGACTCGGCCGCCGCGTGGCGATATCAGGGCAAGATCGTTACGATTGATCGCTCCCAGGTGTAGTGGCGGGCGTGTCGCCTGCAGATTGAGAACATGCGGCCGGCACGGTCGCCTCTACATCGGAATCGTCACGCGCAGAAGCGAGGCGCCTTCGCCACGTGGATGGATCATTCGTTCTCGTAACGAAGCCGGCACGAGAAAGAAATCACCCGGCGTGAAATCGACACCGGCGCATCGCAGCGCGCCGGTTAAGCACAAAACAATGGCAAATTGCCCGAGCGGAGCGGTCGCACGCTGAGCATCGAGACGCCATTTCTGCACTTCGAAGAGTTCATGTCGCACAAGTAATTCACCACTTGCTGTAATCGGCTCGGGAGCCACGTCATTGAAATCGATGCATTGCAACGCCTGATCCACATGAAGTTGTCGCCGCTCCCCCTGATCATCGACTCGGTTCCAATCGAAAACGCGATAAGTGGTGTCGCTGTTTTGCTGGACCTCGACCAAGATGTTTCCGGCGCCGATGGCGTGAAATCTCCCGGAAGGCAGCAACATGGCGTCACCGTTCTTCATCCGGATCGCGTGAACACAATCGGCGACAGTTCCGGAATGAAGGGCGTCCTCGAATTGATCGCGCGTCATCGATTTTCGGAGGCCAACGAAAATTTCGGCATTCGGCTCCGCCGCAAAAACATACCAAAATTCTGTCTTGGCTTCGCCACCTAACGATTCTGCGATTTCTGGCGTCGGATGGACTTGCAGCGACAACTTTTCCTGCGCATCAAGCAGTTTAATCAGCAGCGGAAAACGCGGGGCATCGGGCACCGCGCCAAATAGCTTTTCGCGAAAGTTAACCCAGAGATCGTGAAGCGATCGGCCGGCCAGCGGGCCTTCGTGCACGATACTTTGGGCTTCGGGTCGATCGACGATCTCCCAGGACTCGCCGATTCGTTTGTTGGCAGGCAATTTCTTACCAAACGATGCAGCAAGGTTATGACCACCCCAAATCCTTTCCTTGAAAATCGGTTCGAACACGACCGGTGAATCGGAGCCCGTCATCATGCCCTCCATCAAACATCAAACATCAACCGTCTTCAATTATTGAACCGATAATAGGGTAAATTGTCGAACAGGACTGCGCGGGTTAACATTCCTTATCTGAAAGCATTTCTTCGATACTGGTTGCCGATCATAATTTGGTTGGCCCTCATTTTCATTGGGTCGACTGATTTGATGTCAGCCGAACATACTTCACGTATTATTGGGCCTCTCTTACACTGGCTTTTTCCCAAAATTTCGCCCCTCACCGTTTTGCGGGTCCAATTTTTTATGCGCAAGCTCGCGCATGTATCGGAATATGCCATCCTCGCGGTGCTGTTGTATCGCGCCTTTATCCATACGGCATTGAAAGGACGGAGAGCACTTTCCGCGGGCCTCGTGCTACTGCTCTGCGCGGCTTATGCCGCAACCGATGAATTTCATCAGTCTTTCGTTCCATCACGAACGGCGTCATTGCGCGACGTAATGATCGACATCTGTGGCGCAATGTTTGCGGTGATCCTGTATTGGTCGATCGCGACACGTCGCATAATTCCAAGCCGCTCCTGATCTCGGCACCAAAGGAAGGAGCGCTCGCATTCGATCGCGGAAGAAAAGGGGGGAATGTCCGTTTCGCGCACAACAGGAAGGTCCGCGTTCCGCGACATGCCGGACGTGGCTGGTCGGAACACAGATTTTCTAGTCTGTGCGTCCAACGGGCTGTTAGCCTGTTGCGCTGCGATGGGCGGGTAGCAAAGGAACAGCGACTTGAGGGACTGGGTCGCGCATCCCGCTTGACCATTCCCTGATCACCGATCACTTTTCACCTCCGCGAAGCGGGCCTGTAGCTCAGTTGGTTAGAGCATGCGCTTGATAAGCGCAGGGTCACTGGTTCGAGCCCAGTCAGGCCCAGCCTTCGCTTGGAGCGCAGCGCAAAGTGAAGGCTCCCACGCCGGAGTGAAACGTAGGCGGGCCTGTGCTTGATATGTTCTCCCTTGCGCTCCAAGACTACGGCTTGGCAAGCCAACGCAACGGAAAATTTTTTCTACGTTTATCTTCTCGTAAGCGAGGCTGATGCGACTCAACACTACACCGGCATCACGCGCGACCTCCCGTCTCGTCTAAAAGAGCACAATCAAGGCACATGCATATACACCGCCAGATGCCGCCCGTGGCGCATCGAAACCGCAATTGCATTCAGATCAAAAGCGAAAGCTAGAGCTTTTGAAAAATATCTGAAGACCGGTTCAGGTCGCGAATTCTCACGACGACATCTATAAGTTGCCGCCATCGGTCCGAGCATTCGGCCGAGTAAAACGTTCTAGCGTCATGCGGCCGAGCATGGAGTTCCTACGTTCCAGCGATACGGCCTCGCCAAAAAATCGAGAATCCGGCACCTCAGATCTGCGATTTCACAAAATCGGCACACAACTGCAACCGAATCGTCACGGGAGGCGTTTAATCTATTATCATGGACATTGATGCTCTACATTCTGCGCTTCTCTCAATCACAGTGGTTTCTGAAAAAGTTCGCGCCGCGCGAGAAATCCTCTCGGCTACGGGAGATGCGCCGGCTCGGCTGGGAAAGTTTCTTTGCGAAGCCGAAAACGATCTGCGGATGGCCCAAGCGACGCTTGGCGGCGAATTAGGATTCAGTCTGTGTCCCCGCTGCTGGCCGCCGGAACTGGTCGCGACAGACCTGGACGGCAAGCTTAATTGCCCCGTCTGTGGACGAATTTCGCACGAGCAGGCAGCGTGAGCTGCGCGATAGGCGGCAGCCCGCAATTGATTGCCCGAGCTGGTTACGTTCTGCGCAGCAATCGCGCTACTGCCGGAGCCAGGCATTCGCGCAGATGGGTAGAGCGCGATTCATAATAGCGATATAGCAGCGCACTGATCCCGATAACAGCGGCGAATTGCAAAGACGTAACTGCCATGCGTTGAACGAATGAACTGGTCCACCTCGCTGGCGTGTACTTCGCCACCACCTGGAGAAGCGGGAAATGAACGAGATAGAGAGCGTATGACCAGAGAGCAATGCGCCGAACTGCGGTCGAGGCGAAGGTTTTGCGCACCAATTGCCAGGAATCGTAGCAGTGGCTTGAACCCGAGTAGGGAGCAAAAGAGGTTGTCGAAAGAGAATCGCTCCCTAAGGTTTGCGCTCTGTGCGCGCCGGCCGGCTTCTCGTTCTTTTTTCTGCTTGCTTGACCTTGGTTGCTTCAGGTCTCGCGCGAGAGCCCGAAGCCGAAGTGAAGAAGTTGTCTTTCAATCATACTACCTTGCAAAATGGTCTGGAGATTTACTCGATCGAGGATCATTCCAGTCCAACGGTAGCTGTCCAGGTTTGGTACCACGTCGGGTCCAAGGATGATCCCGATGGACGGAGCGGGTTTGCCCATTTGTTTGAGCACATGATGTTTAAGGGCAACGAGCACCTGACCCCGGACACTTTTGAGCAGTTGACCGAAAACGTCGGTGGAGAGAACAACGCCTATACCGCGCCGGACGTGACCGTTTACCATGAGGTTGTTCCTTCGAACTACCTGGAACCGGTCCTTTGGGCGGAAGCGGAACGGATGGCTTCATTGGCCCTCAATGATGCGAACTTCAATTCAGAGCGGGATGTGGTGAAGGAAGAATATCGCCAGCGCATCCTGGCCAATCCGTATGGCGAATTCTCGTTAGCGATCGATCAAAACTCGTTTGCCGCCCATCCTTACAAGCGTCCGAGCATCGGCAATATTACAGAGCTCGACGCGGCGCAACTACCAGAGGTAAAAGCGTTTCATTCGACCTTCTATCGACCGGACAATGCAACATTAGTTGTAGTTGGCGATTTTAAGGCGAGTGACCTGGAAATCTGGACCAAAAAATACTTCGATCCGATCCCCAAGCCGACAACGAAGATTCCACGCGTCACGGTCGTTGAACCTGCGCGTAAAGAAGATCGGCATGAGGTCTTGTCCAGTGCCAAGGCCCCATTGCCCGCGTTCGCCGTGACTTATCTGGGGCCGTCGGTTCGCAGTAACGATGAAGCAGCACTGGATTTGGCCGAGGAAATTCTATCCGGCGGTCAATCGTCGCGCCTTTATCAGTCGCTCGTTTATGAACAACAAGTGGCCCAGCGCGCCTCCTTCGACGCCGATCTTCGAGACGACCTGGGGTTATTGACATTTCGTATCATTGTGGCGAGCGGCAAATCGCTGCCCGAGGCCGAGAAGTCGTTGAATGACCAGATTGAGAAAATCCTGAAGGACGGCGTGACGGAAGCGGAGTTGGATAAAGCAAAAAACCGGTTTCTAACGGGAAAGCTGATGGAGAGGGAGACGAACAATGGGAAAGCAAGCGCCTTGGGCGAAGCCGCGGTGATCTACCGCGACCCTAACCACATCAACACAGATTTGGCGAAATACCAGGCAGTAACCGCCAGTGAAATAAAAGATGTATTAAACAAATACATAGCAGGAAAAAAGAAGGTGTTGATCGAGTACTTGCCTGAAGGAAAGAAAGAAGCCGCCAAACCGGAAGATACGAAGAAGTCGTGAGAAACAGACAGGTTCATCTGTTGCTATCGCTGGCACTGCTTTGCTTTGGGCCAGGGCACCATTGCTTCGCCATCGGTGGTGTCGATACTGCCCCCTCACCGGCTCCGCCGCATTCAGGCAGCTTCACTCATCCAAAGGAAGCGGAGCTCGCTAATGGTTTGCGCGTAATTGTAGCGGAACGCCCAAGCCTACCGTTGCTGGCGGTAGAATTAATTATCCGAAATGGATCGGAGGCAGATCCTAACAACCTTGCGGGAACGGCAAGCTTGACTGGTTCATTGCTCACCAAAGGCACCGAAAAAATGTCGGCGCCGGAGATTGCCAGTGCAATTGAATCGTTAGGCGGCACGATCTTTTCGTCCGGCGCTTCGGATAACTCGAATGCCGGTGTCCTGGTTATGTCGAGCAAAGCTGAGCCAGCTTTAACTATTTTAGCGGACGTAGCTTTACATCCTGCTTTTAAGGAAGAAGAGATCGATCGATTAAAAAAGCAGTCACTCGACGGATTGCGCGTCGCTTTGCAACAACCAGGCTCCGTCGCGTCCTATGTTATGGGGCGGGTTGTCTATGGAGACGGCGAATATGGTCACGCCGCCGGAGGCACGCCGGAGACATTGCCGGCAATCCAACGGGCGGACATCCTGAAATTCTACCAGACCTACTACCGACCGGATAACGCGGCCTTGATCCTTTCGGGTAACGTGACCCTGGAAAAAGGGAAAGAGTACGCTGAGAAGTTTTTCGGGGCCTGGAAGGCGAATCAAGAGACACCCCACCCTATTGCGGTTGCAACAGCAAGGTGGAAACCAGAGAGCGTAGTAGTCGATATGCCAGAAGCCGGGCAGGCTTCCGTTAGCTTAACCAAGCCCGCGATTAAACGCGATTCGCCGGACTATTATTCAGGGGTGGTTGCGAATGCTGCGCTAGGCAACGGTTTCGCCTCCCGATTAAATCGAGAGATTCGGATCAAACGCGGTCTTAGTTATGGGGCCAGGAGCTCGCTCGATGTCCGTCGCGATGCAGGCGCATTTATCGCTTCCGCTCAAACCAAGAACGAATCGGCCGCTGAAGTTGCATCGCTATTGCAGACCGAGCTGAAACGATTGGAAACAGATCCCGTGCAGGGAGATGAGCTAAAGTCGCGGCAAGCATTGCTTACGGGCAACTACGCGCGAAGCCTCGAAACTGATCTGGGATTCGCAAGTCAGATTGCGGGTTTGGCGGTTTATAATTTGCCGCTTGAAACTTTGGACAAGTTTATTCCTGCGATCAATGCGATAACGACAAAGGACGTTACAGCTTTCGCTGAGAAATATCTCGTGCCACCGTCCAGCCTCGTCATTGTAGGTAAGGCTTCGGCTTTTGTTGATCCTTTGAAGAAAAACTTTTCGCAGACCAAAGTAATTCCTCAATCGAATCTGGATTTGAACCGGGCTGACCTGGTAAAGCAAAAATAGGAGCGCGCGCTTTACCAGATTCGAGCCCGGTTTTCCGGCGCGACAAACATTTTATCGCTGGCCTGCACTTTGAATGAATCATACCAGCTGTCGATATTTCGCGCCGGACCAATCACGCGGAATTGGCGAGGCGAATGCGGATCGCTCACCACCTGCTTGCGCACATAATCGTCGGAGACTTTGCCACGCCATGCCTGAGCCCAGCCCAGAAAGACGCGCTGTTCGCCGCTGAACCCGTCGAGCACCGGCGCCGGTTTCCCTGCCAGCGATCGCCGATAGGCATCGAGCGCGAGCGTGAGACCTCCCAAATCCGCGATATTTTCCCCCATGGTTAATTCGCCGTTTACTTTCACGCCGGGCAACGGTTCGTATTGCGAATATTGCTTGCCCAGAACCTCGGCCCGCGCCTTGAAAGTCTCTGCATCCTTCGGCAACCACCAATCGCGCAGCGCGCCCGAGGCATCGATTTTACGCCCCTGATCGTCGAAGCCATGGGTTAACTCGTGTCCAATCACGCCCCCAGCGGCCCCGTAATTAATCGCGGGATCGGCATTGGGATCGAATATCGGGGGCTGCAAAATTCCAGCGGGGAAAACAATGTCGCGCAATGAACCATTATAAGCATCGTTAGTTTGCGGCGTCATGCCCCAGTCCGTTTTGTCCACTGGACCGTTAAAGCGCCCGCTATAGAAATCCCAGTCCGCCTCGGCCGCCCGCCGGACATTTCCAATCAGATCGTCTTTTCGAACTACCAGTCTCGAATAGTCGCGCGTGTGATCCGGGTAACCAACCTTAATAGTATAGGTGTCGAGTTTCTGTAAGGCTTGCTCTTTGGTTTTGTCATCCATCCAATCGAGCTTCTGGATCCGCGCTCGATACGCAGCCATCAGGTTCGCCACCAGTTCCTGAATCTTGGCTTTTGCTTCCGGCGGAAAATACTTCGCCGAAAACAGCTGTCCCACTCCGAAACCCATTGTGCCGAATGTCCCGAAGCGGTCACCCACACCGAAGTCACCACCGCCGACCGTAGTAATGGCGCGTTTCCAGCGCGCTTGTTGTTGCTTTTGACCGGAGAGCGTTTTGCCATGCAACTCAAAGTAGGCAGCGGTAAAAGCCTTCGATAGATAAGGCGCCGCGTTATCCGCAATATGGAATGCGTGCCAGGCGCGGATGGTCTCAAGAGGAGTCTTGGCGTAGATATCCGCCAGTTTTGGAAACGCGCTCTTTTCTGCGATGACGACGCGCGACAAGTTGTCCATTTTTGTTGCGCCCAAAAAGCCCTTCCAGTTGAAGCCGGGCGTGAACGTAGCCAGCTCATCAACCGTCATAGGATTATAAATTGCATCCAAATTGCGCTGCTCGGCTTTCGTCCAGCTCGCATCCGCAATCCTAGTTTCGAAATCGACAACGTCTTTCGCACGTGCCTCGGCTTCCGGCCACGCCACGAGTTTAAGCAGTGTAGTCACATACGTTCGGTAGGCCGACTTCTTCTTTTCGAACTCGGGTTTCAAATAATAATCCCGGTCCGGCAAGCCCAGTCCGCTCTGCCGCAGATAGAACGCATATTTACTCGGATCTTTCAGATCGACGTCGATACCATAGGAAAAGAGAGCGGATTCGTAGTCCAGCGACTCGCGTCCCATCAAAGCCGCAAGATCATCGCGCGTCTCCGCCTTCTTTACCTCAGACAAGACACTCTCGATGGGTTTGGCGCCGAGTTGTTCGATGCGCGCCTCGTCCATGAACGAGCGATAAAATGCGGCGACTTTGTCCTCTAACGTCGAGGGATTGGTCACATCTTTCGCGGCCAGTGTTTCCATCATTTCGTGCAACCGCTGTTCGGTCAGATCAGTCATAGCCAGACGCAAAGAATAGGCCGGCTTGTCCGGCGGGATCTGAGTTTTGTCGATCCAGGTGCCATTGGCATAACGGAAGAAATCGTCGCCGGGCTTCGTTTTTGTGTCCGCGCCGGCCAAGTCAAATCCCCAGGCGCCGTATTGCGGCTTGTTGTTAGGGGGCGGACTATCGGTCGCGGCAAGGGCAAGAGAAGCTGAAAGAAAGAGGAGAGACTTAAGCGAAGATAATCGAAGCATGGCGCGGGACAGATTCCAGTTTCACCTGGCCAAGCGCAATCAACATTTTGCGAGCGCCCCAGTCGGTAGCTGGGTCCAAGAGCGGCTACTCTATCTGCTGTAATTTGTTGTTGAAGTGGAATTGGAGGCGGTCTTTCCGAAGGGATAGCCCGCGTCTCGCGTGCTATGCCAGTTCGGCTGGAGGGCGTTTCTGTCGGCGCCCAAGTATTTGGGACACGACGGCGCGTGTCCTCCAAAAATTGGAGGCAAGGGGATTCGAACCCCTGACTTCCAGCTTGCAAAGCTGGCGCTCTACCAACTGAGCTATGCCCCCGCTTTGGGAAAAGTGAATGGTAAATGGTGATCGGTGGAATGCAATTCTGACGAGCGCAGGCTGTTTGGGTAGCGCACGCGTCTCGCGTGTTGGTTTCGGCGTCTCGCCGAAACGATCTTTGAAAAGTCCGCGAACCCGGGACGGCTTCGCCAGCACCCGAGACGGGCGCGCTAGCCGGAAAAAATCCGTCCGCGTGGAGGGCGCCGCTCTGTCGGCGCCCAAAAATTTGGGACACGACGGCGCGTGTCCCTCCAGGTTCAAAAACAAAAAGGAAATGCCGGATCACGCTTCACTCGCGATCCGGCATTTAGTCGATGTGCAGTTAGCAGCAGCAAAGACTGAATTGTGCGTTACCGTCGTTTTCTTTGAGCTTTGAGGCGCTTTCGCGCTCCAAAGTCTTTACGGCATGTCCAAAAGGCATCAATTGATTACCTCTTGGGGTTAGCCGTCGACCTATGCCTGCAAGGCAAAGTAGAAATTCGAAAGTAGAAGGTAGAAAACTTTTTCTACTTTAGACTTTGTCCTTTTCACTTACCTCAGGCCTTTCTCCTTAGAAAGGAGGTGATCCAGCCGCAGGTTCCCCTACGGCTACCTTGTTACGACTTCATCCCAGTTACTGCTCATAGCGTAGACGGCTGTGCCCCTTGCGGGTTGACGCGCCGGCTTCGGCTACAAGCAACTTCCATGATGTGACGGGCGGTGTGTACAAGGCCCGGGAACGTATTCACGGCGCCGTAGCTGATGCGCCATTACTAGCGATTCCGGCTTCATGGAGTCGAGTTGCAGACTCCAATCCGAACTGGGCCCAGTTTTACTAGATTACCTCCACCTTGCGGTCTCGGATCGTTCTGTACTGGGCATTGTAGTACGTGTGCAGCCCTGGCCGTAAGGGCCATACTGACTTGACGTCGTCCCCACCTTCCTCCCCGTTTCACAGGGCAGTCTGAACAGAGTGCTCAAGCCTCTCGGCTTGGTGGCAACAGTTCACAGGGGTTGCGCTCGTTGCGGGACTTAACCCAACATCTCACGACACGAGCTGACGACAGCCATGCAGCACCTGTGCAAATTCTCCCTTTCGGGAGTCACTGGCTTTCACCAGCTTAGAGATGCATGTCAAGGCCAGGTAAGGTTCTTCGCGTTGCATCGAATTAAGCCACATACTCCACCGCTTGTGCGGGCCCCCGTCAATTTCTTTGAGTTTTAATCTTGCGACCGTACTCCCCAGGCGGCACGTTTAACGCGTTAGCTCCGGCGCAGAAGGGGTCGAATCCTCCCACACCAAACGTGCACCGTTTACTGCCAGGACTACCGGGGTATCTAATCCCGTTTGCTCCCCTGGCCTTCGTGTCTCAGTGTCAGGAACTGTCCAGAGACCCGCCTTCGCCACTGGTCTTCCTCATGATCTCTACGCATTTCACTGCTACACCATGAATTCCAGTCTCCTCTCCAGTCCTCAAGCACCGCAGTATCGAATGCAGTTTCGGAGTTAAGCTCCGAAATTTCACACCCGACTTACGGCGCCACCTACACACCCTTTACGCCCAATGAATCCGAACAACGCTTGAGACCTCTGTATTACCGCGGCTGCTGGCACAGAGTTAGCCGTCCCTTCCTCTTCTGGTACTATCAAGCCGGTAGCAGTTAGGTACCGGCACTTGTTCCCAAATGACAGGAGTTTACAACCCGAAGACCTTCATCCTCCACGCGGCGTCGCTCCTTCAGGGTTTCCCCCATTGAGAAAAATTCTCGACTGCTGCCACCCGTAGGTGTCTGGACCGTGTCTCAGTTCCAGTGTGACTGGTCGTCCTCTCAGACCAGCTACCCGTCAAAGCCTTGGTGAGCCGTTACCTCACCAACTAGCTGATAGGCCGCGGGCTCCTCAAAAAGCAGTAGCTTGCGCCACTTTTGATTTCGGGAAGATGTCTCCCCTGATCACATGCGGTATTAATTCGGCTTTCGCCGAGCTATCCCCCACTTTAAGGCAGATTGCCCACGTGTTACGCACCCGTTCGCCACTAGACTTTCCCCGGTATTGCTACCAAAGAAAATCCCGTTCGACTTGCATGTCTTATCCACGCCGCCAGCGTTCGTTCTGAGCCAGAATCAAACTCTCCGTTAAAAACGTCAGGCGATGAATCTCAGCAGACTCATCACCAAAGTTTGAAACCGACGCCGCTATAGCATCGGTTGATCTGACTTTTAATACCTGCGTGCGTTTCGATTCCTCGAAACGTTTTACGCGGGGTTCGTCGATCTACTAAATATTTCGATCAAAGAAACCAACACCCAGGCCGCTAAGCCTGAGTTTGGTAACGCACAATTCAATTTTCGCTGACTTTCACATTTTGAAATCCGCTTCGGATTTCATCACGCCGTAAAGCCCAAAGGGCCGAAGGCGGACAAATCCAGTCGTGCACGGACTCAAAACCAAACTGTCAAAGAACCTGTCGCGCCGTAGCCTTTCGGCGTAGGCGGATCAACCGTTCCACCCGGGTACAGCAACAAATCCCAGCTTTCTGAGCACGATTAACCGATAACCGCTAACAGATAACTGGGTTCGCTTCGAACCCTGGAAGAACGCCCGGCCACCGGCCGGACCGCTTAACTGCGGATCAACAACATACTGTGCCCGCGGGCCCTGTCAAAGCACATTTTGCACTTTTTCGGGGCCAGGGCGCCCATCTTCCGTATACGGGACGGCAAAACTCTACCCTCGTCAATTCTGACCAAAGGCGACTCAGCTCTGAGCCAGGAAAAACGCCAGCCGCTCGATTGCAGTTGACCCGCTTATCGAGGGACTCAGAACGTAATCGGGTCTCCAAATTCGTCTAATCGAAATCGCTTTTAATCCCAACCTTCAATGGATTCTACTCTTTCCCGCCGGCGCTCAAAATCCCGGGCAGCTATTGCCCACTTCAATCCTTCAGCGGCAATTTGTTGAAGTTCGGGATCGGGGTGCGCTGAAAGCTGAGTAAACGACTGTACCCATTGTTGATAATAGGTTGATAAATGTCCCGTCCAACTGAAGCCCCGGCTATCAACAGAGTGGGACAAAGTTTTCGGATCATATCCAGCTGCCAATGCAAGTTTCGCTAATGCGTCCCAACCATTCTCGTTCGGATCACCGCAGAGAGGGTCTAGGTGGAAACGTTGGAGTTCTGGCACGTCAAGCAACTGTTGATACAACTCAGGGTCCCGTCCGACTAACAGACCAGGAAGTACCGAATACGAACGATTTTTCCATTTTTTCAACGACGCTCGCCGCTCTTCCTTACTGAGCGGCGCAACTAGTTGATTCAATAGTCCACCCAGCTGAAATCCGTGGAAGCCGTGATCGGATACGAGAATTCGTTCGAGCGTTTTAGTTCGGATATCAGGGTTGAATAGGAATATCGCTTCGAGGTCATAAGGAGAGTGATCTATTTCGCCCGTTGGTAAAAGCGCTAATCCCTGTACGATCGCTTCTTTCCACAGAGCCAACAAGTTCGTTGGAATCGGCTTTCGGTCGCGGCCTCGAAACATTCCGAGCGCGGTTTCGAATTTAACGGACGGATCAGAGTCAGCTAGTAACCGTGCTAATACTTCGTCTGGAACCTCCCCCCGTAAACATCGGACTTCGATGAGACCTTTCCACGGCGCGAATCGCTGCTGCAGTCTCTCGTATAGTTGTGGAAGTTTGCCTACTAAGACGAAGTTAATGAGAACGCCTTCCAGATCATTGCGCACCAAACACTCCTCTAGGTGCTCTTCGTTAATCGAGCCGGCCGACAAAGCTGCTTCAAGAAAGGGCGTTAGGTCTTCGGCGTTCAGTTTTGCTATCGCGAGCGATAGCTCCTTGTCGTTAGGCAGATACAATTCCGCAAGCTGGCCGCAGAATACTGAACTCCTTCGTGGCCATACTCGGCCAAATGATTCCACTTGGACCTGCCAATCTCCCAGAATTTGCACAATTTCCGAGAAAGGCTTGCTTTGCCACGCACGAGCCAATTGTTTTGCCGCGTCTATCTGTTGCCGCTGGATTTCTTCGAAATCTTCGCTCAATAGCTCTTCTGGATATAGAGCCATGAAATCTGCTGACAGCGGTGAGGTCGTGAGATTTAGACCTAACGACTTTCCGCGGAGATGTGCCCATCGCATCACGGCTTGATTATCCTTCGCGAGATTTGCGACATCCCTAATCATTTTAGAAGACGACTCTTCGAGAAATCGGACGTATTCCTTAGGTAGCGGACCTCCGCGCGGCCGATCTGAGTGAAGCCAGTTGTCAACTATGTGGACTATTTGTCCCCACGGGACTGCGATTAGCTTGTTCAGCGTCTCGACCAGCTCGTCCCAAAAAGCACTGATTTTCTTCGCATCATCCAGCGAGACTAACCAGTCGCGCCATCTGATAGTGTTCGGATCGGCCGGATCGGAGTCACTGACGTGACATTTCAGATTGAAAACAAACGAAACAGCAGTGAGTCCAATTCGTTTGTCGGCGCCAGCTGTTAACCATTTTATCACCGAACCAAACAAAATTTGTCTGCGTCTGATTGCATCAACGCCTTCACCGCTAGCTGCCCAGTCTTCAAGAATACGTAAATCCGCCTGTGGAAACGCATGCAGAGGTCGATCGTCCTTAGCTGCACCAGCGAGCATGATGGGAATAATTTGGTTTGATACGTAGTGCAGCGCCGTTCGTTTGATGTCGGCTGTTAAATGCTTTTTGTTTTCAACAACCCAACGGCAATTCTGTTCGTCAATCCAAGCAAGTGCTTCCCAGATTTGATCATCATCAAGCTTGATCGCTAGTTCACGAAGCACGTCGTTGCTGACGGATGCAGCGGCCCGTCCTTTCGCGTGGATCAACTCAACATAACCGGATACCGGTTGATCCGAAGATTCGATCAACGCGTTACACAAGCTAAATGGAAGCGCCGGTCCGCTCTCCGGGAAGAAAGATGTTTTTAACAGAGCGCTGCGAAGGAAACCCGGCTGCACAGCGAGAACATTCTTTTCGACCTCCTGCAATACTCCCGCGAGAGCGATCCGTCGGGTAATTGCAACAATTTCGACGATCGGTTTTCCAACATGTTTCGCCACCTCCGCAGTTGCTATCCCGGTTTTCCCGCCGCACGCAAACGCAGCCAAAACATCTATCGACTCCTCGCCGATGTGGCGCCGCAAAAACCCCTCAAGATCTTTCAACAAGAGTTCGCCGGAGAACAAACCTTCACCAGAGCTTTCGATCGTAGCGAGCGTTAGCGAGGCGGCGAGTCCGGGTTTGCCACGCGCTTGCTTAGCGACCACGCGAATAAATTGGTCGTTAACACTAATGTTGCGCTTTTCGGCGATTTCACGAATCACTTCCGCAATGATTTTTCGAGGCAAGCCTTGCAGCTCTAACGTGTCGCCATCCGCAAGTTGAAGAATTTGCTGCATTTCAATTTTCTCGAACGGCCAGCACACCGCGATAATTCGCAAGCTGATTCCGCTTTCTGCTCGAGTGTGTTGCAAGCGACGAATTAGCTCCTGACGAGGACCCGCATCGTCAATGATGACGATCTTCGGACGTTGGAATATTATCCTACCAATCACGGCATCGGCATTATTCGACAGAATAAACTGCGCGCCCGCTGATGCGGCGAATGTTTGAAGTAACGATGTTTTTCCGGAACCCGGTTGACCGAATACCAAAGTATTTTTGTCAGAATAAAGCCGTGCAAGTTCTTGCTCGCGCCCACGCAGAGTTATGTTTGCGCCGTAGCGCGTCGGAATGGCAACGGGCGACAATACCGGAATTGAAATTTGTTCATTAAGTGAGTCGATGCGCGTCGCGACGTCACCCGCGCTGGCAACAATTTTGTCGGAAATGCGACCGAATTCGTCGCTCAGATCGCTTACTACATTTAGCAGGTCTAGTTTGGAGGTCTCGATTTGTTGAACCAACTGATTCAAATCCTGCCGCCGAAGCCACTCGAGATACTCTTGAATAACTCGATCATTATCGAGAGCCTCAAGGATTTCCTCTTTCGCCTTTCTTCCCCAACTTCACTGCGAAGAAATTGCACCAAGCTTAAGAGTAGGCCGAGGCCATTCATCGTGAGTCCGGTGTCAAAAAGAGCGCGCTCAATATCTCGATCTTGCGACGGCGCGGGGATCTGCACAAATCGAAATGTTTTTGCGCACACGCGGCAGCGTGACATCTCGGGCCATGTGCAGCGTTCGGATTTGGATTTTTCTATTCGTAATCGCGCTGCTAATGCCTGCGCGATTCGCACGCGGTGACGATTTAGCGATTTCGATTCCGGTTCAGTTGACCCGGTAAGAAAGTCGGAAGTAAGAATTAAAAATTAGGAAGTTCGTAGCAAGACGATCTATTTCACCAACTGCGTGAAGAAAGATTACGAACTGCGAGATCTTAATAATGCGCTCCGACCCGCAACCGATAGGAAAGTAAGAAGGAGGAATTAGAAGTATTGTCGGAACAAGAGAGTGACGGCGATTGCATTGCGCAGTATTCGTCAGGTACGAAGTCCAAGGAAGAACCGTATCCGGTCCAGCTCTGCATCGAGCTCGCGCTGGAAAGCGCGATCCTTTGGTGGCCGGCTGTGCACGTAGCCGGGATCGGCGAGCAGCGCACCATTTTTCACCGTCAGATTCGTCCAGCCGATCACGCGATCGCGCCAGAGGAGCGGCAACGCGTAGTAACCTAGCTTCCGTTTCGGCGCCGGTGTGTATGCTTCGAAACGGTAGGTCCAGTTCCACAACAATTCGAAACGGGTGCGGTCGTGCACGACCGGATCGAACGGCGCTAGCAATCGCACCGACTTTGGAATGACGGCCCTTCGCGGGTTCTCTCCTTCGGGCCAATACCAGTCCACGCCCGCGACACGCGCATGAGCGAGGCGCTCACGTGCGCGTTTCTGCGCGGCTGAAATTTCATTTTGCCATTGTGGTACGGCGTAGCGCAATCGGCGGATGTAGAACGAGAGACTCGAGCCTGGCAGCGGTGCGTAAATGTTTACCACCACGTCCACGAGCGCATCGATCCGGGTCCGGCGTTCCGCCTCCCTCAGCAGCGCCGGTTCATGCTGATGCGCGCGGTAAATCCGGATCCCGTTCTCGCGCCGCACCACGCGCACCAGGCCGCGATAGTGCAGCGCGTCGAGCATGTGCGTGGTGGCGTTCGACGAACCGCCCCAGTAATTCCGCACGCGCCCGTGCGCAAAGTGTTCCTCCACCTCGCGCGGATGCACCTCGCCGCGCGACTGGAGGAAGGCGAGAAGCAGCTCGGCTTTCTTTCGCTCGGCGGCCGACCACGCCTGCATGCCTTCCGCCGGGACGCGCACATCCGGCCGCGGATGCATCAACGTCTGTAGCTCGCGTGTGACAAAGCCGTAGTTAACGAACGTGTCCTCCTCAATCCCTAACGAGACGTAGTTCCGTTCGAGGTCGCCCGCGCGATAGTCCTTTACCCGATGCCGCAGGATGAGGTCCTGGGCACGTGCCGGTGCGCGGATCGGGTCTGCCTGGACAAAGCGCATCCGCGCGATGGCGCGTCGGAGGGTAGTCGGCGGAAAGAGCGACCGCCCCACGGCAAACCGCCGCAGATCATCTGATGTGATCGGTCGCATCCGCATACCTTCGCTAAGGCGTGAAGATTTCAAGAGTCGCCTCTTCCGGTCCAAGCGCTGATAGGCACTCGGCGCGGGCTTAAGGGGGCTCACACCCGCGGAATTGATTGGGGTCGAGTCTGAATTCTTTGACACTTCATCAGCGGTCAGGTGGTCTGTCGAACCTGCCAGACCTGTCAAGAAATTTAGATTTGGCCCGTATGCCGTATGCCGTTCCCTTGAATTGTGCAGTCGTGGTCCTTCTTCCTTCTAAAGTAGTTTCACCTGGGAGACGGCGATGTTGCCGTTAAAGCAAACATCGACATCGGCCTTGGGCGTGCGGCCGCGCAGGTTGTAGTCGCCCGCGAAATACAAGCCGGTCTCTTCTTCGTGCCGGTAATTCAAAGGGAGCGGTTTCGGATCGAGCGGACACCAGATGACGTCGGGGTCGGCCGCGCCGGACGGCAAGAGGGGAAGATTGACATTGTAAAAGAGACCGGGCTCGACCTTTTTTCCGAGTAGCTCGCGCAGCAGCGGCGTGATCCAGCGCGTGGCGCGTGCCCAATCGAAGTCCGCGCCTTTGCGATAATGCGAAAAGGCGATGCCGGGCCAGCCGTGCAGGATAGCTTCGCGCACGGCGGCGACCGTGCCGGAGTAATAAACATCCGCGCCGAGATTCGCGCCGTGATTGATGCCGCTCAGCACCCAATTCGCGTCCGGCACCAAATGGAGCAGACCGAGCCGAATGCAATCCGCCGGCGTGCCGTGGATGGCGAAACGGTCCGAGCTCTCCACGGCGAGTCTTCGACCGGACTGGCGTTTTTCGCCACGCGGTTCGATGCGCACACCTTCGTGCCAGGTCACGGCGTGGCTCACGCCGGATTGCGGCTCAGCCGGTGCAACGATGGTGGCTTCGCCAAAATTCTGCGCGGCTTCGAGCAACGCATTCAATCCGGCAGCGTCGATGCCATCGTCGTTTGTGATCAGGAATTTCATGGGAATAGGTTCTATTTCACAAATTGCGTGGAGGAAGAGCGGACTGCGAGATTTTGATGGTACGATCCGAGCCGAAGCGGATCAGTGATCAGTGGCCAGCTCCTTAGCGGGCGGGCCGGCGTTTGACGTGTTTCCTGCGCGAAGTCGAGCGACGGCTGGCCACACGCGACCGACCTATCTTAACCTTCCCAGTGACGACCGCGTTGTAAGCGGAACGAAGCACTTCGCTTAATTCTGCGCGGTCGATCTGATCGAGACGCAGGAGCACGACCGGATAGTTTTGGTAGTGCGGTCTCAAATAAAAGACCCGCGGATTGTCGGCGATCAGCTTCTCGCGACGTTCGAATTCAGTCGCCACCGAAATTGAGTTCGGGTCGGCGCTGCGATGGCTGGTCTGAACGGCGAATACTTCACCGTCTATTTCCAGTGCGGGCCCTCGATAGTACCGGGTTTCTCTTGCTCGCGGAAACGCCAGGCCAAGTTCGCGGACAATATCGAACGCAGCCGAGGTTGATCGTCTAAGCGAAGGCGGTATGGGGCGCGGCGGAGTTCTCATGTTTCTATAATATACTTTGAAAATTGGTGGTCCCAAAGAGACACGCTGTCGGAATAGCGCAGCCCGGCTTTTTCGAGCACGCGTACTGAGGCGATTTCTTTGCTCAAACTCACTGCTCTGGAGCAGTGCGCCTTCGCCTTCCGCTTATCAGATAAACCGCGGCCCTCAACTCAAGCAGCGGGTCGTCCGAAGGCTCGATCCCATCCAGGCGAGGAATCGGATCGAAGATAATGTGCTTCTGTTCGTGAGCATTGTTGGCGACTATATTCGTCAGCGCAATGGTTCCCAACTCCACCACCTTCCGCTCGGCTGGCCAATGCACTGTCGCGTCATTCACAATATCGCCGTCCTCAGCAACCTGAACCGTGATCTTGAACTTGATCGGGCCCTTCGCCAGCCGCTCATTTAGTTCGTTGAACAAATAGTCCGGTCCCTTCGCCGCAGCCGTCGGAGGATCCAGGTACTCCTCTCCCGCCTCTGGAACAATCGTGTACCGCCCGTATCGGCTCACGCCATCCTTATTGGTGAACTTCATCGCACTAAGCCCAAAGTACTTCTCGGTCGCAAAGCTCGCCGGCAGCGGTGTAATCGCCTGCACAAATGCCAGCGCCTTGGGATGACTCCCCACAAACGCCGTTACCTCGGCTGGATCGCTCTGCGTTACGCCACGCAAAAACTCCAGAAACTCCTGGCCCGTACTTGCCGGAAATCCATTAGCCGAATGCGCCACAATGTCGGTGTGCACATGCTCGGCAAGGTTGAACCGGATCGCCATGCCCCGCGGATCCGCATTCGGATCGTTGTCGGGAATCAGCGGAATTCCCGTCCCATCCGAAAACCTCACCGTCACTGGAGTCGAAGCCTGCACAGCATGTTGCGCCCGCGTCAGCGACGCTGCCGCACCGGACGGTGTAAACGTCCCCGTCAATAAAATGCCCTTGGCATGGCCCGGCCTGAATCCGGGATGCGACCCAAACACGGCTTCGAATTGCTTCAAAATCTCTTCGCTCAATGCGATCAACTTTTCGTCATTCGGTAGTGGCATAGTCAGTCTCCTCCTCAGAGCCTAACTCACCCCGTTCGATGCCCGGCGCAACCGTCACTTGCTTGCCACGCCATAGCCTTCGGCGACGGCGGGTCGCGCATAGGAAGCGATGGTTTCTCACCAAGGCGGCGCGATAGGTGAGAGCGTAAAGCTCCGTTGGAGTCACGCTCCTTTACGGAGTTGAGAGTCAATCGCGCCACTATATTTTACCTGTGATGAAACGAAGAACGTTTTTGGAAGTAAGTCTCGCGGGTGCAGCGGGCCTAAGAAAGTAAGAAGTAGGAAGTAAGAATTAAGAAGAAGTAGGGAGGGAAATTCAATGCATAACGATGTAACACGGCGAACATTTTTGGGTGCGACTTTCCGCAAGTGCAGCTGGCGTTCTAACAGGCGGGTTACACAGAATTCTCGCGGCGGTTCCGGAGGCGCGAGATTCCACGTTTCAATTGGGTGGGGATCTGTTGGTCAACCGGCTTGGGTTTGGAGCGATGCGGTTGACGGGCGAAGGGATCTGGGGTTGGCCGCCTGATCGCGAGAACGCGAAGAAAGTCTTGCGGCGCGCGGTCGAGCTGGGCGTCAATTTCATCGACACCGCCGATGCTTACGGTCCGGAAACGAACGAGCTGCTCATTGCCGAAGCGTTGTATCCTTATCCGAAAGGACTGGTGATCGCGACCAAAGGCGGTAACACCCGGCCTGGTCCGGGACAATGGGTGCCGGACGGGCGGCCGGAATATCTGGCACAATGCGTCGATAAAAGTCTCAAGCGATTGAAGCTCGAGCGGATCGATCTTTATCAATTGCATCGCATCGATTCCAAAGTGCCGGTCGAAGAATCGTTGGGCGCGCTGAAAAAGGCGCAGGATGCCGGAAAAATCCGGCACGTTGGATTATCGGAAGTGACGGTGGCGGAAATCGAGCAGGCGAAAAAGGTGATGCCGATTGTCAGCATCCAGAATCAATACAACATCACCGACCGCGACTCGGAAGCCGCGCTGAACTACTGCGAGAAAGAAAAGATGGGATTCATTCCGTGGGCGCCGATTGGCGGCAGTAGGAACCCTTCATTGCACACGACCGGCAATGCGTTGGAAGCCGAAGCGAAACGTCACAACGTCAGCGTGGTGCAACTCGCGCTCGCGTGGTTACTGCAAAAATCGCCGGTTATACTGCCGATCCCGGGCACGTCGTCGCTCGCGCATCTCGACGAGAACATGGCTGCAGAAAAACTCCTGCTCAGCCCGGACGAGTGGAAGAAGATCGAAGATTTGGCGAGGAAGAGTTGAGGCGCGATTGCCGTGACCTCTTGCGGTCCGCAACGGACAGGACAGCGTTTTACTGTTCGGCGGATTCGGTTTTAAAGAAGTCGAGAATCGCTCCATAATTATCGGGGCAGTTTTCCGAAGCGGCATTAAAACCAACCCATTGCTTTTTTAGTTCATCAATCTCACTCGGTCGCAAATGCCAGGAAAGCGGTTCTTTCCCGGGATCTACTCCTATATAGAATCGACCAGCCGGCTTTTTTCCGGCGAGCGCCTGCGTCTTCTGACCAGCCTGGACATGTTCTTCCCGGTTGGCCGGATCTTCCACTTCGAAAAAGATCTTAACATCGCGAATATCGACATGCTGCAGTGCCCAACGCGCTTGGAACATGCGCAACAAACGTCGGGCAAATGATCGTTGTCCCGCGCCTCGCACGTTCATCACTGCGTGCAGCGGGGATGCCAGATTGTAGATCACCCCGTGAGCAACTTCATCGGATTGACCAGCTGGCCCCGTCTGACTTAGCTGACACGGATCTTCCGGATCGGTTGGTCGTTCGAAAGCATCAATTGCTAACAACAAAATGTCGCGTGGTACCGGATACTGTTTCGGATTCTTTGCTGGGTTGGTAAGGTCCGTCAAAGCGTCATCGATCCACTCGATTGCACCGACCACGCCGCTGTTTTCATAGTAGCCGCCATCGACGAGGTGTTGATCGCCTCCGCCGCATGGAGGCGGTGAAACGATCCGTGCAGGCGGAAGTCACTCGTGTTTAACATGGTGGGCCGGCCAGTCGGAGTCACGAAAGGGAAGGTTGCCGAAAGCCGTGCCGCCGTGCTGACAGCAATCTCGGCACAGTACTGTTCGGTGAAGTTAGTTTCGCCGATCAGCGCGTGCCGGATCGGTACCGTGGAAATGGCCAACCGCTGCCCAGTCTCGACGATGGTCGAATTGAATATTAACGCGGGTCGCTTTAACGAAAGGGCATCCGCGCCCCACGCCGACAGGGTAGCATCGGCCAGTTTTGCGTTTGGCTTAAATTTGTTGTCAAAACTTTTGCACCATTGTCGCTCCAGGACGCGTCCGCGATCGTTGCAAATATCAGTAACCAAAAACGGCATCAGAGCGCGCCAAAGATCCTGTCGTAAAAGACCACGAATGGTGGGCCCGAGAGAGCTCGAACATGCCGCTTGAAAACTGTGGCTGAAATCGGGTTCGCTCTCGTTGAAACACTCCGCATAAAACATTCCCCCGACGCTGCCCCCGGAAACGCCGCTAATGAGCCGTATGCTGTGCGGCAAATCGTAGGCGCCGCTGGAATCTGCCTTCAGGCGCTTGCCTAATTGATCAAGCACAGAAGTAGTCCAGGCGGCCGATTGAATACCGCCGCCAGCTGCCGCTACGATTACAACAGGCCGATGTTGCTGCGCGGCCCGACCAACGATTTCGCCGGGCGTTAGTTCCGGGTCGGGTGATGGCCTGGTCCAGACGCGATAATAATGGTCGGCCTTGATAGAAAAACCTGCGAGCCAAAAATAGACGACGAGAATGACCAGCAATGGCAATCGGTAACGGTCCCAAAAAAATGTAACACCGGCCAGAACAAGGACCCACAGAGAGAGCAGCAACATCAACGCCACCAGCGGCGCAATCTGTCTTCCGGTGATGATGCAATAGGCGACAATGACAATAAACGTATAGGAGACCGCACGAACGTGGCCCTCTTCATACTTCCAGTTCGCCGGATCGTTCGTCTCAACGCCGGCGGAGACCGGGCGCAAATATCCTTTCTGCTTCCGAAGTCCGATTTTTATTCCGAACCAAACTAAATTTCGATAAACGGGATTCTTGGGAAAACTCGAGGAAATTGCTTCGGCTGCGAACGTGCCTGCGAAGGCGACGAGCATTCCTGCGATCATAGCCGCCGCGATCCCGCCGCTGTAAGAAAGAACCGGTTTTGAGGCGCTAGTCCCTACTAGAATATTTATGAGAAATGCAAGGAGAATTGCGGATGCCCAGGCCTTGTCGATTCGGCTCTGAACTATTCGAATGATCTCAAGTCGGAAGCGGTTCGAACAAAGATTGGTAATAACGTGAGCGGTGAAATAGATGCTGCCACCAGCCAATCCGAAGGCGATCCCGACGAAAAACGCTTCGCCAGTAGATGCCAAATCGTAAGCTGCAAGAACAAGAGGCCGTCCAACGGTTATCGCGAGTAACGGGAGACCGAATAAAGTGACCCACCCGAGAAATGGAATCCGGGCCAGATAAAGATAGTGGACGCTAGAGACAGTAGCTCGAGGAACTTCTGCCAGAGCGTTCTTGATCCGTTCTATCATTCCTGCGGCTGCCCCCTGCCCTGCAAGCTGATAAAACTTTATCCAAATACCTGAAACCGGCGATAAAATTATGAAGGATTCTAACGCGTTATTTCAGGAAAATGATGCCCGTACGAGCCACGCAAACCCGAGCAACAGCATAATGTAGAATGCGGTGCCAAACGTTGTCGCAGCGATACTGAAAAATAGAGAGTGTTGGACGCGTTTCCTTAGCCTGCACGGTGAGTCAACTTGTTTGGCTCCCCCAGGAGAACGAGGCAATGGATTCTCAAAAGTCTTACTTTGTCGGTCAGTTGGGGAGGTTGGTGGCGCCCACTCCATCTTCCGCTGCGTTCCCATCATCCGAAGAGACCGCTAGCCACCCGGATTGGTTACGTACATTTAAAATTCTTCCCAACACCGCTTAAACGACATCGCCCGGAGCAACACAAAAGGAGATTACGGACCGGACTGCGAGAGTTTAATGGTGCGATCCCCGCAGCAACCGATAGGAAAGTAAGAAGGAAGAATTCGCGGATCACAATCTCGCGGCCGACCAGCCTTCGCGAAATGGCTTCCTCCTACGGGCAACGCTTCGGCGTGACAAGACGGCGCGGCAAGCACGGCTGCGCCTCCAACGCGGTCACGCAAATTTTGCGGCCGACACGGCCGCCTCTACAGTCCCGTTGCTAATTTTCGGTGGCGAGTTTGTTCGCTCGCACGCCTTTTTGGCCTCTCGGAGGATAGATTGTCAGGCTGCCGACTTTGCCATCGGAGCCGGTTTGAAACGTGACTCGGACTGGAAGCTCGGATGCGAAAAAATCCCGCTGACTTTCCGGACGGATCCGGAGTTTCGGAAGGCCCCAATCGGAGGGCGATCCGATCGTCAGGAAATCATTTTCGCGAGCGATCGTAAAGATTCCTTCGCCTTTTGCTTCGTATCGGCCGACATAAGAATCGAGAACCTTTGAATCGAGTGCGATTTCGATGTGTTTTGTGTTCGCCGGTTTGGCCAACAGAAAATCCGGCCGGAGCAAGTGCCGCGCGATGTCTCCAACGTCTCCAACCTGGTTCGTGAGCACGACGACGCCGACGCGCGCCTCCGGATCGTACGCCATTACACTCGCGTAGCCGAACGAGCTGCCGTCGCGAAAGATTACTTGATCCGCATCCTTTCCGTAAATGTTCCAACCAAGCGCCTGCTCATTGCCGGGCTGGACGGGCCGGCGATTGCTCAGCGCGACATTCATTGCCGGCGCCAGTGGTGAAGGCTCGTATCCCATGCATTCGGAGAGAAAGGTCAAGAGATCGTTAGTCGTTGAATACAGCAGACCGATCGCGGGCATGATCGAGTAAATCGGGATGGTTGAAGAAGCCGGAGCGAGCTGCAAGGTGCTGTCGTGGCCGGGAGCGAGATTCTCCTTCATTTTTGCCGATAATTCGAAATCGGTGTCCGTCATTTTGAGCGGAGCGAGCACGCGTGAGCGAATAAGATTTTCGATGTCTTTGCCGCCGCGGGCGGCGAGCGCTTCACTCAAAAGCCAGTAACCGATATTCGAATAATCCCACTCCGAGCCGATCTCGCGGGTCAATTCGTAACTAGCAAGGTAGCGCTTGAGATCGCCGGTAGAATATTTCGCCGCGGCGGGATCGTTGAACGGCGGCGCATCCGCCGGCATGAACGGCAGACCTGAAGTGTGGGTAGCAAGATCGACAAGCGTGATCAGATGCCCGTTCCGTTCCGGAAGCTTGATCGCGGCGGCGGTCAAATATTTTGAGGCCGGATCCGAAAGAGCGACTTCATTTTTCTCGACCATGTCGGCCAAAAGCAGCGCGGTGAAAACTTTGGTGACAGACGCAATCTCGAAAACCGTGTCGCCATTCAACGGACGCGCGTCGCCAACATCTCGATGCCCGTAGGAAATAATCCTCCGGCTCTGCGGATCGATTACACCGACAACGATCCCGACCGCTTTCTCGTTTTCCCCGACGCGTTCGGCCAGAATCTTGCGAATATCATCGTCTGGTGGAACTACCTGCGTTCCAGCAAAACCTGGTGTTAAGATGGCGAAGATCGACATTGCGATCGCCGCCTCCCGGAAGTTTCGAATCATAAACGCGCCCTCCGTTCATTGAGATGCGCGAGATCAACGATCTGGATTCAGATCGTTTGCTCTTAATAATGAATGATCGACACCTTGCTTCAGGGCGTGATCTTCATCGCCTGGCCGGCCCAGAGGCGCCACCGACCATGATCTTTCACGAAGGTGTCGGTGAAGCGAAACTCGGCGTCGAAGGGCTGGCCGCCGGAAATTCCTTTTGTGTGCGTGACGCCGGTCACGACAGCGGAATCGCCGCGTAACCGCGCCTTCATGTCGTGGTTCTCAAAAATCTCGTATTTCGGATCGCCTTTCTTCGCTTCGGCGAGATCATCGGCCCGCGTGCTTATCTTTCCCCTGGAGTTGATCAGGATGTAATCCTCCATCACGCCCTGTTCGATGCATGCGGCATCGCTGTTTTGGTAGCAGCGCGCGAGTTCGTGTTCCGCGCGCAGAACATCATCTTCATCTCCGGCTTGGAGTGAGATGAATGGAACGATCAGGAGCGAAAGCGCGTGAAGGACATTTTTCATAATGAGGCGAGATTAGTTATTTGCAGGCTGACGCTGGTATCAGTTAACGATTTATCTGTTAATTTTTAAATGGAAGAGCCGAGTTCGGCCGGGAATCCAGCGCCTGACTCGCTGGCAATACGCTTCGTACTCTGCGCCGAAAGATTTTCGCAAGGTCGGTTCCTCGTAAACGACGACGAACAGGTGAGCGGCAAGCAAAAACGACGCGGCGTAAATCGAGAGCGACAGTGAGCCGTAAAAAATTGCGGCGCCGGCAAGACCAAGGGTGGCGCCGATATACATCGGGTTTCGCACGAACCGGTACGGTCCTTCGATAACGAGGCGGCGAGGCGGGTCGAAGGGCGCCGGCGTGCCTTTCCCGATCGCTGCGAATGCGAAGATGCACCAGAGCGCTATTGCCGCACCGATGCCGCCGATAATCATTCCGGCAATCTGTAGCGGTCCAGTGACGGTGGGTCGGGCAATCCCAGACCAGGACAGAAGTTGGCCCGGCAAATAGATAAGGATCAACCCAATGAAAAGTGCGGCGTAGGTGAGTGCACGAGCGATGACGAACATGTTTGACGAAGTGTAATGCGGAATTCCCACAGCGGAACGCAGAATAGAGCGAGCGCGACATTGAGCTATTGCCTCCGTCGAGAACTCGATGAAGCGATGTTGCTATGCGGTTGGACGAAGCTCAGTGATATCGGTCCCTGGTCAGCACAACCTGGCAGCGGCAACTAAAAGCGTGATTTGTCGCTAAAGATTAAGCTGCCGCAGGTCACGCCAGCCTCGGCTTTTTGCAGCTCGGACAAATCGATCGTTTGAACCCGCAAGCCTCGGTTCTTGAGTAGGGCACCAGTTTTTGGAAAAGAAGTCGGCAAGATAACAATATCGTCGATCAGCAGCACGTTTGCAGCGGCCGGCTCGTCCTCGGGAACGTCAAGTATCTCGAACTGGCGAAATGGCTCCGGGTTAATCCAGGATCGATTTATTAGAACGGTGTCGTTGCCAACGTAAGAGCAGGCGCTCTTCAGGTGCAGACAATTTCTCATTTCAACTGGCTGCACTTGATAGTCAAAAGCGCCAAGCAGTTCGCGCAACTGATTGACGCCAGCTCGATTTGTTCGTTGCGATAAGCCAACAAGGATCGAACGGCCGATGCGCAGGACATCGCCTCCATCCAGAGTTGCCGGTTCGGCCAGGAAGTTGAGCGGCCGATAATGCACCAGAGTCTCCGCGACGCTGGCCGTCTCCGGTCGCCGGCTTTTTGCGCCCATGATAGAAATGACCGCAACTTCGTCGACCACTACCGCGGTATCTTCCACGAAAACGGCATCAGGAAGTTCTGGCTCGGCGGGAAGTGAAACAATCCGGACGCCTAATTTGGCCAGACAATTCTCATACGCTTTGTGCTGGGCAACTGCTTTAGCTACATCGATTCGCTGCCGCGCATGAAACGACAGCTCGCAGTTGTTGATGCTCGGGCTCACCCCGCGAGTAATTGCCGTTAGCATTTCAACCACGAATTAGCGCGAATACTCGTTGAAGCGTTGAAGGATTAAAGCGTTCAATTGTTGTAGCCGCACACGCTGACCGCGGTCATTCTGTGACCTCGTCACTAGCTTGCCGCGTCCGTAGCCTTGGCGAAGGCGGGTCACACGTCACTGGTCACTGAATTTTTAATGACATATTTCGCCAATTCCTTTTCCCAGAACTGGATTGTTCCGCTAAGGCGCAGACCGGCTTTTTCCAGGACCCGCACGGAAGCAATGTTCTCCGGCATAACGAGCCCAATGATTTGTTTTAACGCCAGATCGGCAAATCCGTAACGAACCGAAGCGATCGCGGCTTCGCTGGCAAGCCTGAGTCCCCAATACGGACGCATGAAACGGTAGGCCACGTCGACCTCGCCGAGCTCTTCCAGATATTTGAGACCCGCGAAGCCGATATTTTCGCCGGTGCTTTTGAGAATACAGGCGCCCCGCCCAAATCCGTGTTTCCGGTAATCGGCTATCGGATGCTCCATCAGGATTTTTCTCGCCTCTTCGACATTGGCGAGTCCTGCATCGGGGACGAACCGCAACACCTCTGGATCGCTGTTCAATCGGAAGAACGCTTCAGCGTCATCTTCGACATATTCCCGTACGATCAATCGCTCGGTCTCGACAATCACCTTCATTCAACATTCTTTAACCACGAATGAGCACCAATAAACACGAATGATGAGAGGAATTTGGTTGTTCCCGGGAGCGCAGGAAAGATTGGCGCGACTCATATCGCCTTCCTTTACAAGCTCCGTCAGGACATATTGAACCCGATGGACCGAGTTTCAGAAGTGGGATCCGACCCGGGGTGGCAGCAGAGCAAGTCGCGCCGAAGAATTAATTCAACATTCTGGTTGGTCGCCGTCGCTGCGCTTGCTTTTATTTTTAAGGTCTCCATCGCCTTGAACACCCTCGGCACAAACGATGTGACTAGTTTCCACAGATTTGCCAAGGCATTGACCGAACATGGCGTCGAATGGACCTACACTCACAATATTTCGTTCAACCATCCACCGTTGACCGCCTACTTTTTGCGCGCCATCTACTACCTCGAGCAGCAACCCTTTCTCCGGCAGAATGGAATCACGTTCCCCTTTCTATTGCGGCTTCCGGGTATCATAGCGGACTTAGTCGTAGTTCTCATTTTTCTCAATCTCGGACGCCGTGAACCGAGATTGAGGCTTCCGGCCTGGGCCCTGGCTGTCATGGCGATTAGTCCAGTTTCTCTCATGATCTCCGGATTTCACGGAAACACTGACCCAGTCATGGTGATGTTTCTCTTCATCGCATCAGTCATGCTTTTTCGAGAGAAGCCGGCGCTTTGCGGACTATTCTTTGCGCTCAGTTGCCAGATAAAAATCATCCCTCTCTTATTATTCCCTATTTTCTTCTTCTTTTGGCTATCCCGCGGTGCGGTCGTTTCGTTCCTCCTCCCGTTTGCCCTGAGTTCGGTTGTATTATGGTCGGAGGCGCTTTTGAAATTTCCGATGTTTTTCATTAAGAACGTCTTCTCCTATGGCGGACTCTACGGAGTTTGGGGTATTACATACTGGCTGCGACTGACTGGTTGGTCGTCTTTCGGAACCGTGTCGGATGAAAGCCTCACGCCGTCGCAAAGAATAGTCGGCCTTGTTCTAAAAGCTTTCATCGTTGCCTGCGTGTTTCTGCTCGCGTGGCGCCGTCGCAAATTAGACGCGGATGGAGCTGTTAGGTCAATTGGCTACGCGTGGATAATCTTCTTCATCTTTTCTCCAGCGGTAGCTCCCCAGTATATGGTGTGGTTAATGCCCTTTCTTGTTCTGCTTTCCCCACCGCTCTTTGCTTATCTTACTTTGGCCAGTTCACTCTTTTTGTTTTTCTTTTACAATTTCAATTCGGATGCGTTCCCCTGGTACTTTGTTCTTTCAAAGTATCGGCCGAACTCCGATTGGGTGCCGTGGTCGCTCTGGCCATGGGCGATCTTGATTGCCGGGATAATCGTCCTTTGGAAAGGCGCGGTCCGCTCTGAATCCTCTTTGAGTCTTTTCAGCTTCGAACCAATTCTCGTGAAACCAGTCAGTCATGCGCCGCAAGAAACAGTAACTTCTCTCCGAAGTTCAACGGAGAGCGCGGAAGTTTCCTAACGCGACACCCATGTTTTTGAATACACAAAGTCAGCCACTGTTCAGGTGGCAGTGACGGAGTTTAAATCAGGGCGCCTACTCGCGCCGTAGTGGCACGAAGGCGGATGACCGCAGGCTCTACCCGTTGCAAAAGACGAATCAGGAAAGCAGGAAATCAGGAAGAAGATCCATTATCACAGATGGACCATCAAAGCCCCGATTATCCTAAAACAAGTCTCGTTAATAGTTAACTGCCTGGCCATACTCAGCCACTTTCTGCAGGCGAACTGCAGGCAAGCGACGGAGGAAAATTATGATTCACTTAAGAACGGAATCTGTCGCCGCGCCAGTCGCTAATCCCTGGCCCCAGTGAGTCGGCAGCAGCCGGTATGCGACGTCGGGCAAAAATCAGCTAGAGGCTGTTATGCTACCCGGATATCTTACAGCGCAAAACGGCCGACCATCAGGGAAACATCAAACTGCGCCTGTAGGTCGCGCACATGATAGCGTTGACTTCCAGCTTGGAAAAATGAAACCGAATCTGAATCGCGCGTGGGCGATTCTATTTGCCCGTCTGGTGCTCGGTCTGATCTTTTTCATGGCCGGGGTGATGAAGGTTTTTCAGCTTGGCCCGCTTGAGCATGCCCGAAAATACTTTTTGCCTTTCTCCGACACATTTCTCCCGATCTGGTCGCTCTGGGTGATGGGCGTCGCGATTCCGTTCGTCGAACTGATCGCGGGCGCGCTCGTTCTTATCGGATTACGCACCCGCGATGCGCTCGTCGCCCTCGGCGCGGTACTCGTCATCGTCACCTTCGGCCATCTTCTGCACGACGCGCTGTTTAACTTCAGCGGCCACGTCATTCCGCGGCTTGCCCTGGTCCTTTTTATTCTTTGTTTTCCGCGCGAAGAAGACCGCTTTTCGCTGGATCAGATCCTGGCAAAGAATGCTCGCGAAAAATAACGCGCGTTGCCCAAACTGGCTGTGTGTCCCATCGCTGGCCCGCGATGACAGGCGAAAGCGGGAGAACAGGGGCCCAAGGATTAAGCTCCCGCCAGTGCATCAAGAATGGTGCCCCGCATATAGTTTGCCGCAACGCGGCGGGATTCATTGTTTCATTTCCGGCGGGGTCTGATTTAATCGATCGATGGATTCCGAAACTGCCGAACAGCGCAAGCTAGCCGCCATCATGTTTACCGACATGGTGGGCTACAGCGCGCTGGCCCAGCGCGATGACAAGCTCGCGCTCGAGCTGCTGGAAGAGCATCGCCGCTTGTTGCGCGAAATTTTTCCGCGGTTTCACGGCACCGAAATCAAAACCATCGGGGACGCGTTCCTGGTCGAGTTCGGGAGCGCCTTGGAAGCGGCGCAATGCGCCATCGAAATCCAGAGGACCCTGGCCAAGCGAAACCATGACGTCACATCCGATCGCCGGATCGAACTGAAGATTGGGATTCATATTGGCGACGTCGTGCATCGCGAAGGCGATGTTTACGGCGACGGAGTGAACATCGCTTCCCGCATCGAAGCGCTGGCCGGCGCGGGCGGGATTTGCGTCTCGATGGATGTGGAGCGGCAGATCCGCAATGCGCTGGAGGCGCGATTTGAAAAATTCGGCACCGCGGATCTGAAAAACATCAGCCTACCGATGGATCTGTTCCGGATCGTGCTGCCTTGGGAGAAAGGTGCTGAATCTCCGGCGAAGCGAACTTCAAAGAAATCGCCTCTCCTGGTTCCGGCCGCCATTCTCGTAATACTCGCGCTGCTTGCGGGGTGGTGGTGGATGCAGCGCTCGAGTAAGAACCAGCAGTCGTTGGTGGCGGCTCAGGCGCTGCCGGTCGCTCCGGCAAGTGCCGCCGATCCGAAATCGGTCGCCGTCCTGCCCTTCGTTAACCTGAGCGACGACAAAGGAAGCGAATATTTTTCCGATGGCGTGAGTGAAGAACTGCTGACCGTGCTGCAAAAGATTCCGGGAATGCACGTGGCAGCGCGGACGTCGGCGTTTTCGTTCAAGGGCAAAAATGCGACGGCGCAGGAGATTGGACAAAAACTCGGCGTGGCTTATCTGGTCGACGGAAGCGTGCGCAAATCCGGCGAAGCGGTGCGGATCGCGGCCCGACTCGCCCGGGCTGACACGGGCGAGGAACTCTGGTCGGAAAATTTTACGCGTAATTTAAAAGACGTATTCGCGGTCCAGAGCGAACTGGCGGAGACGATCGTAGCACAGGTGCGCGATCGGCTGACCGGTGGCGCCGCTGCTCCTGCCGACAAAGAGAAAATCCAGGCGGAAGTGCAGGCGGCGGAGAAAGGCGGGACGAAAAATGTGGAAGCGCATCAATTGTATCTGCAGGGCCGCTTTTATGAAAATCGCCATTCGGAAAAAAGTGCGCGTGAAGCTTTAGCTGCCTACCAACACGCGACGGAGTTGGACCCCGGGTTCGCGCTGGCGTGGGCCGGAGTCGCGGGGACGAATGTCTGGCTTGCCGCGTTTGCGACCGAGGGCGGACAAAAGACTTTCGACGCGCATTTGTCGAGTGCGCGTGACGCAGTGACGCGGGCGCTCTCCATTGAGCCTAACTTGCCGGAGGCGTTACTCGCCCGCGGGTCGATCGAGACGAATTTCGATTTTAACTGGAACGGGGCGGCTCAAACGCTGAGCAACGCATTGGCGCTGGCACCGGCAGATCCGAGCATTGTGATCGCCGCGGGCAACCTCGAGATAGCACGCGGAAACATGGATCGAGCAATCGAACTCTATCGCAAAGCAGTCGACCTGGACCCGGTCAACCCACAAGCACGGGCATTTCTCGCCTTTAACCTGGCGGCGACGAAACGATTCGCAGAAGCGCGCGCAGAATTTCCGCGCGTGGTGGAGTTGAATCCAGCGGCGCCCTGGGCGCACGCCGGTCTCGGTTTGTCGTATTTGCTGGAGAACAAATTCGAGGAGGCTGCAACCGCGGCGCAAGCTGACGCGGGTGATTGGGCGCGGCTTTTGATTGTGGCGTGCGCACGCTGGGGCCAGAAAAAAATCCCGGAAGCAGACGCCGCGCTTGCGCAGTTGACCAAGGATTTTGCGGAAACGGCGGCATACCAGATCGCCGAAGTGCACGCGTATCGCGGGGACAAGGATAAGGCTTTCGAATGGTTGGAGCGTGCGCGCCGGCAACGCGACCCCGGTCTAGCCAGTTTGCGCAAAGATCCGCTCCTAACGAATCTTCACGACGACCCGCGCTGGAACGCATTCTTGCACAAGATGGGTCTGGCTGACGATCAGCTAAAGTGATCACCGCTGCGGCATTGAAGCGTTGAACAGTTAAAGCGTAACCGGAGCCAATCTTCGACTCCTCACCTTCATCCTCTCCTCGATCGTCGAGAAGAGGCGGAGCTGAAAAATCAGAATCGCCAGGCGCGTTTCCAAGCCAGCATCATCCCGTCCCGCACGGTCAGGCAGACATTTTTAACTCGCGGGTCGGATTGGACCAAACGGTTAAAGGCAACGATGGCGTGATCATCAGCGTCCTTGGGATCTACCACTTTGCCGCTCCACAGGACATTGTCGGCCACGACCAATCCGCCGGATTTCAGTAACGGCAGGCAGGCTTCATAATAGTTTGAGTAGTTAACCTTATCGGCGTCGATAAAAACCAGATCCAGCGGGCCGGCCAGCGTCTTGAGTGTGTCCAAGGCAGGTCCCATTCGGATCGTGATCTTGTCTCCGTGGGGACTCTCCGCGAAGTAGCGTCGCGCGATCGCCTCGGCTTTCGGATCGATTTCGCACGTGATCAGATGACCGTTATCAGGCAGAGCTTCGGCCATCATCAGCGCGCTGTAGCCGGTGAACATTCCAAGCTCGAGAATGCTTTTGGCGCCGCTCAGGCGGACGAGCATTTGAAGGAAGCGCCCTTCCATAACGTCGACCTGCATCTGGGGCGACTGCATGACTCGATAGGTTTCTTCCCGAAGACGGACATACAAATCGGTTTCCGCCTCGGTGTGGTCGCGCGCGAATTGCTCAACCGCAGCATCGATGAACCGGTCCATAAAATTTCAGTGATCTGAGGCGGCGCCATCCGTTTTGCCCTCGGTGTGGACGCCCGGGCTGGTGTCGCCGCGCTCGTGCTCTTTCCCGGTCCGAGCCTGACTGGCAATTCGAGTTCGCCGCCCCGAGTCTTCGACCGTATTGGCAAGATCCGAAACGTCAACGTTCCGCACCTTGGGCAAACTCTCCGGATGATTGCGGCGCAGAAACTCGATCAAGCCTTCGCGCACGTCGCATCGAAGATCGAACGCTTTCCCGGGAGCGGTGCTGCTAACCAGAGCGCGCACTTCAATCGTGCTCTGCTTGGTGTCGGTCACTTGTAAGCCGCAAACCTTCCGGTCCCATTTCGGATTGTTTTCGACCAGGCGTTTCAATTCTTTGCGCAACTCGGCCATCGGCACCTGATAATCGAGGTAAAGCATCACCGTGCCTAATAACTCGGTAGAAACGCGGCTCCAGTTCTGAAACGGTTTCTCGACGAAATATGTGATCGGCAGAATCATGCGGCGCAGGTCCCAAGTCCGGACCGTTACATAAGTAAGCGAGATCTCTTCGATCTGGCCAAACTCGCCTTCGACCACGACGATGTCGTCGATTAGGATTGGTTGCGTTAGGGCGATCTGAATTCCGGCGAGCACGTTGCCGAGCGTCTTTTGGGCGGCGAAACCGATAACGACGCCCGCGATTCCGGCCGAGGCGAGAATGCTTGTGCCGAATTGCCGGACGGGATCGAACTGCATCAAGATGGAACCGGTCGCGATGATGACGACGGCGGTGACGATGATTTTGCGAATCACCGACACCTGCGTGTAAATTTTTCGCGCGGAAAAATTATCTTCTGCGTCCAATCGATGCCGGCTCAAGAGCGCCAGCTGCACGGCGTTGATGCCGCGAATGATCAGGAACGAAAGCGCGACGATGAACAAAATGCCGAAACCTTTTTGCGTCACCCAGGCCCATTCCTCCGGCAGTTTCAGCAGCGGCAGCAAAAGAATGATGCCGAGCAGCGGAACCGCGAGACGCAAAGTTTGGCCGGTTATCGGAACGATCACTTTGCCGAGCACGCTGTTGGTGCGCTCGGCCCAAAGGTGCATTCGTTTTTCAATCGCAAGAACCGCGCGGAACACGAGCCAGAGAAGAGCGATGATCTCGCCCGCGTAAACAATTCCGGTCAGGGTACGGGCCCAGAAGACGCGCGTCGGGCGGGAAGCGATGCCGTTGACGATCGGCATGAGCGCAAAGGCGCCCCCGATGACCCAAACGAAAAGCGCGAGCGGTTTTCGAATGGCCGTCGCGCTAACCGCGAGCCAGGACTGCTCTTTTTTCGATTGGAGCAGCCCGGCGCGTCGCCTAACGATCCAAAGAAACCAGCCCGTAATCAATGCGAGAAGGCCGAGACTGGTGACGCACGTCAGCAGGCGCACCCACGTTACGCGATCGAAAAGCGGCCTTTGCAGAAACTCGCTGCCCGAGTTTTTCGCGACTTGATCGAGCCATCGGCCATAAGTAGCGCCGGCACGATAAATCTGTGAACGCTCAGCCGCCGCGCGCTGCGCAGATAACTCCGAAACCGATTGCGTTAGCCTCGTCGCCGCCGGCGGCGACACAGCGGGCGTACCGCTTGGCGAAGTCGTCGGTATCGGCGTGGGAGGGGACGGCTCGGCAGCGGCGCTGAGACACGCGACGCTGATCAGAACTAGCGCAAGCAGTCTCGCAGTCATTAGTCACGATGGCATCGATGCCTCGAGTCGCAATGGTGCGGGACGCACCCGCGGTCCGAGGCGGATTGGCATTCCGGAGGTCGCCGCGGGAAGGGTCGGTGTCGCCGGGGCGATCAGGCACGGAATTAGCCGGCCCTTGTATTTCACAAAGCGAACGCACTCGAAATGGTGCGTGTTGATAGTTTTCTCCGACGAGACAATGGTCGATGTTTCACGCGAGATTCGGAGGGCCCGGGCCGAGGATCTTATTGATATATGAGCGAACAACGCATTGAGAAGAGCAAAGCAGCGATTGAAGCGGCCGATCATATTCCGGCAGAGAAGAAGGCGGAACTGTTGGAATCGCTTGCGAAGCTAAAATCGGCGATCGCCAAAGTTTCGCAAACACACAAGGAGGATGCGCAAGGCATCGCGCGTTTGCTGGAGGCGTCGACACATGAAGCCACTCGCAAAGAAAAGCGCACCGGAGCGCTTAAGAAAGTTTTGGACGAATTAAGGGAATCCATCGAAAAATTCGAAGCGTCGCATCCGAAGCTGGTAGAGCTCGTGGGCGAATATTCCACCCTGCTCGCGAATATGGGCCTTTGATTTTGGAAGCGGCTTGCTGATCCCATGTTTTTGTTCACCCGAATCCACGCAATTCCTCGCTTGCCGAAACATTCGTCGATGAAGTGCGACAAAGAAATGGGTCGCAGGTACTCGATGAACGCCACGAGACAAGCGTTCGGGTGAAGGCGTGGACGGTCGAGCAGAAACGGGCGTTCCGTTTAATCGCTAACAGGACGAAAGCGAACTGACACATCGCGGCGCTGAACAGCATCCATCGTGAAGATTTCGAGAGCGCGAGAGCGGAGAAGCGCGCCGTCGAGCAATGCCGCCGCCGCGACTGCCACCAGCGAGATTCCCACAAATCCGCCGAGGCCGACGAAACCCCAAACGGCGTGTTTCATCGAGGATTGATCAAGCAAGCTATCTGCCAGTAAGCATCGCCCGATGCCTACGCTAGAGTTGCGTCAATTCGCAACCGGCGAACCAATATCCAGGCTCCGGCCTTTGTTTCAGGTTGCCACGGGTCCGCAATCGCCCTAGTTAGGCTACAACGGTAATTCGGCGGCGACCAAACAGATGTCGTCGGCGAAGGATGCGCCGCCGGTGAACCGGCTAACCTCGGCCAGCAACTCATCCAGAACTTCGCCAGCTGGTCGTTCAAGGTTCGCTTGCAGAAGGCTGGCTAATCTCGAGACACCGAATTCGCCACCAGCGTTGTCCGTCGCCTCTTCAATGCCGTCAGTGAAAAGAAGGACCCAATCGCCCGGCTCGAGTAGGGTGCGAGAATTACCGTAGCTCGCAGAATCAATCAGCCCAAGAGCAGGACCCGCCGTACCTTCGACGCAGTTGAGCAGCGCGACGCGACCACCACGCCTTTGCACATGGAAAGGATACGGATGCCCGGCTCGTGCATACTGAAGTTCGCTCCGGTCTGCATCGAGTACGCAGTAGAAAGCCGTTGCAAAAAGAACAGTGTCAGTTTGCCGGAGGATCTTGGTAAACTCGGAGTTGAGGCGGGTCATGAGGACGCTGGGATTAGCGGCGTCGGCTCCGCAGCCTTCGATGAGAGCGCGCAACATCGCGGTAATGAGCGCTGAGCTCACGCCGTGTCCCATTACGTCACAAATAAAGACACTGGCGGCGGAGTCGGAGAGCCGGACGATATGGAAAAAGTCGCCGCCGACGAGACCCGCCGCGACGTAACGGTGGTCGAACTGCGGGAAGCTGCTACCGGCTTTGCGGAAAGACAGCTGCTCTGTCCTTGGCATCATTGCTTGTTGTAGTTCCATCGCCATGCGCAATTCCGATTCCATCTGCTCATTCTTCTCGCGAATCTCGCGTTCCTTTTTCTCCAACTGGCTGATGTTGGCTAGAAGCAGCGCATTCTGGACTTTGAACAAAGTCTCGGTGGAAATGAGACCAAGCAGCCGCCCGTTTTCGTCAACGAGCAGCACATCGTCGTAAAAGTTTTCCGGATTCCGGGCGAAGACCTTCCTTAAAACGTCGGTAATCGCGCTGGTAACCACAATCCGGATCTCGTTAGCCGCAACGTGTTCCGCGATCGGCTTGCGCGCCCAGAGCGAAAAACCGTAACGGCCTCCGAGAAGCGAGTCGATCGCATGCCGCGAGCACATTCCCAGCAGCCGCTCGCCATCAACAATGGCGAGGAATTCGAGGTCGCTGTGGCGGAAGGTCTCGAAGACATGCTCGACGCTGTCGCCCGCGCTCACGATCTGGCGATGGCCAATAAGCGTGCGCAGATCGACCGCCCCTTCGGCGACAAACTTCGCTGGTGATTCGGATGACGCGTTCGAAGCGGGCCTGGATCGCGCTGTCTCCGCCGGGATCGGATCGAGCGTCACTGCCATTTGCATCCCATGACGCCTATCGGAGATGGCGCGAAATGTCGTGTAACGTTTTCGCGACAATTACAACTAGATCCTGGGAGGCAGACGCCCCAGTCTGCCGCAGAGATCACTCGTTTTTAACCGCCCCGAAGATTTGCTCCAGGATTTCCCGTAGTCCGAAGCGAAATTTCCACTCCGGGTAATGCGATTGAAATTTCCGCACATCGCTGATCCACCAGATGTGATCGCCGATGCGATTGCTCTCCTCGTAATGCCAGGTGAGTTTCCGGCCGCTAATTTCTTCGCAGAGTGAAATCGCTTCCAGCATCGAGCAATTGCAAAAGCGGCTACCGCCCATGTTGTAAACTTCCGCTACGCGCGGCTTATCGATGAAGGCGGCAAAGGTTTCCACCAAATCGAAGCTGTGAATGTTATCGCGCACCTGTTTCCCTTTGTAACCAAAGACGCGATAGGGCCGGCCGATGACGCAACATTTCATTAAATAAGCAAGAAACCCGTGCAGCTCCGCGCCGGCATGGCCCGGGCCGGTCAAACAGCCGCCACGAAAACACGCCGTCGGCATTCCGAAATAGCGGCCATACTCTTGCACCAAAATGTCGGCCGCGACTTTCGAGGCCCCAAAAAGAGAATGCTTGGTCGCATCGATGCTCATGGTTTCGGGAATTCCCGGTTCGAATTCGTGACCGGGCTCGATTTCCCAGCGCGTTTCCAGTTCGCGCAACGGCAGACGATTCGGAGTATCGCCATACACTTTGTTTGTGGAGGTAAAAACGAATGGCGCTTCCGGGCAATTTTCACGCGCCGCTTCGAGCAAATTCAGGGTGCCGTTGGCGTTGACGGTGAAATCGGTCTGCGGCTCTCGCGCGGCCCAATCATGCGATGGTTGCGCCGCGGTGTGCACGACGGCGCGAATCGTGCCCCGATGTTTGGCAAAAAGCGCGCTGATTGATTTGGCATTGCGAATGTCGAGATCGTGATGCTCGTATTCGCGCAAGTTTTTCACCAACTCGTCACGCGTTGATTTTGTCGAAGCCTCCGTTCCGAAAAACTGCGCTCGCATGTCATTATCGATGCCTACGATGCGCAGTCCCTTTTGCGCAAAACGTTTGGCTGTTTCCGAACCGATCAAACCGGAAGAGCCGGTAACGATAATTGTCTGCATTCGCGCGCAGTCTAGAACAAGTAGATCACGATTTCTCTTCGATAATCCAGGTTACGCTTTTCGCGTTTTGATCCACCCGCGCGGCCGGAAGAGCGGGGTCTCCGGAAAAAATCCGCTCGATTAATTTCGGATCTTTGTTTGCACCGATTAAAAAACAAACCGCCCGGGCCGCGAAAATTAATGGGAACGTGAAGGTCAGCCGCCAGGAATTTAATTTGGGAACGTAATTGGCCATGACGCGCCGCTCCGTTTCTAAGAGCGCCTCAGTTCCCGGAAAAAGCGAAGCAGTGTGTCCGTCATCGCCCAGCCCAAGCAAAATCAAATCGTGTTCGTAAATTTCCTCACCTCTCTTGGCGGCCAGCGCATCCAGCTGTGCTTCATATTCTTTTGCCGCCAGAACCGGCTCGATCTCCCCCCGCATTCGGAGAATGGATGAATCCGATACGGATGCCGGTCGAAACAGCGCCTCGTTTGCCATCCGGAAATTGCTCTCGTCGTTCTCCGGCGGCACGCAACGTTCGTCACCAAAGGTAAAAACAAATTTTTCCCACGATAGATCGCGTTTTGCCATTTCCGCATAAACCGAGCGCGGCGTATTCCCGCCGGAAAGCGCGATCCGAAATTGCTGACGCTCATCTAACGATTCGCGCGCCTTTGTCAGAATGAAGTTCGCCGCGTCACTGGCGAACGTTTTCGTGCGAAGAACTTCGCGGGCCATCAAATCGCGCAATGCGAAAGACCGCGCTTTTCCAGGTAACGCTGATGATATTCCTCGGCCCGGAAAAATTTTGGCGCTGGTTCAATTTGGGTCACAATCTCGCGCTTGAACCGTCCGCTTTTTGCCAGCGCATTCTTGGATTCTTCCGCCGCGGCCTTTTGCTCCGGCGAATGATAAAAAATAACGGAGCGATACTGTGTGCCAGCATCGGGCCCCTGTCGGTTCAAGGTTGTCGGATTATGATTTGCCCAGAAAACGTCGAGCAATTCCCGATAGGAGATTTTCGCCGGATCAAATTCCACCTGCACCACTTCGGCGTGGCCGGTTTCATCCGTGCAAACGTCTTCGTAAGTGGGATTGTCCTTTGCGCCACCGGCGTAACCGACCGCGGTATCGGTCACCCCTTTTAACTTGCGAAAGGTTTCTTCCACTCCCCAAAAACAGCCGGCGCCAAAGGTCGCTTTTTCCGTTTCCATACAGAACGATGAAACGGGTGGGTGCCTCGCGCAAACACGCAGTTACCAAGCTACAATCACATTGCTCAGCAATTGTAGGCAAGCGCTCCCGCTTGCCTTGGGAATCTAGGGCGGCAGGCGGGAATGCCTGCCCCACAAATTGATCCAAGAAGCGGCGATTTCTCAACCGCCGACTTAGACAAACGGCGCTTTGAAGACCGCCGCTCCTTGTTCTTCGTGCGAAATCCCTGCAGACAGATTGACCGTCGCGGCGGCTTAGGCTTGCTTCTACGGTCGCGCACCTGAAACAATTCTTGCCCAATGCAATCCGCCGCTACCATCGATCGTTTCCGTCCGCCGATGGTCATCCGCGCGTTTAACCGATTTGGCGCAATGCTTAATGGCAAGGTCAGCCGGCGCATTCCGCCGGAAGAGTTGATCGAGACGGCAAAGCGCCGCGCTAATCTAGACGATTTCGGTGATGGCGATTTTCGTGAACCGCTTGGCCACCTGCTTGAGTCCTGCTGGCGAGATGCCCGCCTGAACGCGATCGGAAGCATCGCGCTGCGCTCCGATGTCCTCCGCATTCTACGCAATCGGCTTTTGCTGCAACGCGACCGGAGTCTGCATCCTGAAATCGCACAGCACCAGATCAGCGCTCCTCTTTTTGTGGTGGGATTGCCGCGCACCGGCACAACCTTTTTGCACACCTTGCTCTCCGCTGATCCGGCGAATCGCGCGCCGCTAACCTGGGAAGTGATGGAACCTTCACCGCCGACGAACGCGGAAAAGCAACGGCGCATCCGACGCGCCTCGCAAAATCTTGCTTGTCTGGAATGGGTGGCGCCGAATTTTGGGAAGCTCCATCCGGTCGGTGCGGAATTACCCCAGGAATGCGTCAGTCTGATGAGCCCAAGTTTTTTGAGCGATCAATTCGACACGATGTACAATGTGCCGGGCTATCGAAAATGGTTTTTGCAGCAGGATCTGCAGCCGGCCTACGAATTTCACCGACGCTTTCTCCAACATTTGCAGGAACGAGAAAATGGGCGCCGTTGGATTCTAAAAGCGCCTACCCATATGTTTGGGCTACCGACATTGCTCGCCATCTATCCGGACGCGCTTTTCCTACAAACACACCGCGCTCCGCTCGAAGCCATCACTTCTGTCTCCAGTCTGATTACGATTTTGCGACGCGTGTTTAGCGACACCGTCGATCCAGTGAAGATCGGCGCGGAAGCGATCTCTTATTGGTGGAAGACCCTTGCAAAGTTCATCGGCGAACGAGATCGCCTCGCGCCGGAACGCATTTTTGATCTCTCCTACGTCGACCTCCGACGCGATCCTATCGGCGCCGTCCGTCGCATATACAAACATTTCGGTTGGGTGCTGTCGCATCGAGCGGAAAACCGGATGCGCGAGGTCCTGGCAAAACAACGGCCTGATCTGCAGGGTTTTCATCGTTATGAAGCAGCGCAATTTGGATTGCGCCCCGAACACGAACAGGAATTTTTCGCAGAGTACTGCGAGCGATTTTCAGTGGGCTCACCAGTGTCGACGCGGCCCGTTCAGCTAACGTCAGCGCTGCACCAATCGCGATTTGTTCGGGACGGCCTCGGCTGAGAGCAGTCCCAAATCTTCAAGATAAAGAAGCTCGCACGCGCCGTTACCCGAATCGGTACGGCTCAATGAACTGCGCCACGTTCCGATCTGCGGACCGGTTGCCTGGACCAATTCGCCACTAAGATGAACGAGCGCCCCGGAACGCAAGGATTTGCAGCGCGCCGCCAACTCTGGCGTCGACGGAATGATGTGAATGTTGGTCGCGTGATTGACAATTTGTTCTGCCGCGATCGGAGGCGGCATTTTGTATTCGTACCAAAAGAAGCGCATGCTTTGGCTCACATGCAAATGGTCCAGGACCTGTTGATCGGACATTGGCCCCCAGCCGACCGCGAGGTCGATCGGCACGAGCGAGGCTCCCCGATCGTAACGGTAAATTTTCGAGTGTAATAGCCGCGCATCAACCGCGAAACGTGCGAGCGGTTTCAAATGAAACTCACCGAAACCGAATTCCGGCTCGTTGGTAGGCAAATCGACCTGAATCGGCTCCGACGCGATTAAGACGCCTGGCGGGTAAGTAATCGGCCCGTGCAACTGCCAGTGGGCAAACCAGACTCCGGCGATCGCCAGCAGAAAGAGCGTCTTTTTCACAATACTATAATTTCTAGAAGCAGCTTTAATGCTCGCCAGCCCCACCGTCGCCGAACGCAACTGCCTGCCGGGCTAAGCCTTATGCGAAGACGGGGAGGCATTCCTTCGCGAAAGCCCTTAGTTTGCGGCTCCGAAGAGCGTCGCCCTCCCAAAAACCACCGCGCATTCGATTCGTAGGGCGAGACTCTGTCGAGCCGGAGCATTCCCTCTCATCACCTGCGACGGTGTAGTCTCGACTGACGTTTGGAATGAGGTACCTATAAATTCGTAGCCGATGACCTTCGAAACTTCCCGAATTATTCCCGCCGATCATCCCAGCCTGGCGGGTCATTTTCCCGGTGCCCCAATCGTGCCTGGCGTCGTGGTTCTTGATGAAGTCGCTGCGGCTTTAACCGAGTGGCGCAAAGAGTCCCGGCTCACCGGTGTAACGTCGGTCAAGTTCATCGCGCCGATCAAACCCGGGCAATCCTTTGTTATTGGTTTTGATTCGATAAATACTTCCGGAAATCAGATCGATTTTTGCTGCCGATTGGACGGGCGCGTGGTAGTTGAAGGGCGCCTTGAGATCAGTTGCGGCGCCTGTATTTAATCTTCACCCTCGTGATCCGCGTCTGGCGCGCCGGCTCAAAGATTATCCGCCGTCGTTATTCAACGAAAACCTCTATCAAAGCATCGAGTTGATGGAACGCTATAGCATCGATCTCGCAATCGATTTGCTCGGCCGTCTAAATGTTCTTGAACGACTAGATCAATCGCGATCGGCCCGCGACCTTTGTCATACTCTTTCGTTCCAAACCCGCTTTGGCTCTACTCTAAGCTGGCTTTTGGAGCGTCTGGTCGAAACCGGTTGCATCGAGGTACAAAAGGCAAACGCAGATCGTTCCTACCGTTTGTTGTGTTCACCTTGGCAACCGCAACTCGCCGAGCTACGCGCGATTGCTCTTGAGATTGACGGCGCCAATGCGTCAACCTTGGACCTCCTCGATTATGCTGCGGATCTTTACCCACTCGTCGCTGCCGGAAAACAAAACGGCGAACAGGGGCTATTTCTGCCGCAAGGAATAACCTTATGGTTGAACTATTTTCATAATAACAATTTAACTTATGCGGTTAACAACTGGCTCGGCGCAGTAGTAGCCACTGCCTATCTGGCAACTCGGCCCAAGTTTCGAATCCTGGAAGTAGGCGCGGGCGCAGGTAGCGGCAGCGAAATTCTGCTTCGCTGCTTGGATGAACGCGGCCTTCTTCCTCGCCTCGACCGCTATCTAATTACAGAACCGAATGCATTTTTCCGGCGCCGTGGCCAACGCCAACTATCGCAGCAATATCTCAACCTGCCGCTTGAATGGGGTATTCTCGACATGAACCTGTCATGGGACACTCAGGGGATTGCTCGCGGCGAGTTCGATCTCGTTTATGGCGTCAACGTCCTACATGTCGCCAAGGATTTGTTGTTCAGTTTAGGTCAGGCCCGTGGTGCGCTCGCGCCGTCTGGCTGCCTTATAATCAGCGAGTGTGTGCGGCCTTATCTCGACCAACCGATGTATCCGGAATTGGTATTTCAGATCCTGGATAGTTTCACTGACGTCGATACCGATCCAGAATTTAGACCTAATCCGGGTTTTCTCACCGCGGATCATTGGCGGCGCGCATTCAGCCGCGCCGGTTTCGAACACACTGAAGTAAAACCCGAGCTCGATCGTATTCGCGAAATCTATCCCCATTTCTTCACCGGCGCGATTTGCGGACAGCGGAAAGCGTAGCGGCACAAGGAGCGGCGGTCTCCAGATCGCCGTTTTGAGGGATTCAACGGCGAGACGCCGCCGTCCCAATGCAGGTTCACCTCGTGTGAGCGTTCTTTTTGTCATTCCAAGCACAGTCGAGGAACCTCTAATTTTTTAACAGAGGAATAGTAAGAGATCTCTCGACTTTCGCTCGAGATGACAAGGTGGGCACGACTCTCCCGGCAAGATGCTGGACGACAATAACTCGCACGAGCTCGCCGCTACATGTAATTATGAGATGTGGCCATAATGGCGGACAAAACCCTTCACACGCGACGTTGGACAGATCTGCCGGAGCGCGGCACTCCCACAATGCTGCGCTTGATTCATTGGACCGCCACCGCCGTCGGACGCTGGGCGGCAAGGCTCTTACTATATCCAACTACGCTCTATTTTGTGCTCAGTGCTCATACCGCCCGTCGAATGTCCTATCAATATCTAAAGCGCGTGCGCGGCCGTCCGGCCCACTGGTGGCATGTATTTCGCCATTTTCATTGCTTTGCCGCGACCATCCTCGACCGAGTCTATTTGCTTACCGGCGCTTTCCAGCACTTCGAGATAAAATTTCACGACCGTGAGATACTTCATCAGCAGGTCGAAAGCGGTCAGGGTTGCATTCTTTTAGGCTCACATCTTGGGAGCTTCGAAGTCTTGCGCGCCCTGGGCGTGACCCGCGCGGAATTTCCACTCAAGGTCCTGATGGACGTTGTCCATAACGAAAATATCACGCGCTATCTTGATGCGCTTAACCCTGAGATCGCCAGCACCGTCATCGTTCCGGACCGCGCGGATACGTTGCTTAAAGTAAAAGAGAGCCTCGATGGCGGCTTTCTCGTTGGAACATTAGGTGACCGGCCGACAAGCGATGGTAAGACCGCGCAATGTCAATTCCTCGGCGCGCCCGCCACCTTTCCCATCGGCGCGATCCTTATCGCCGCCATGATGCACTGTCCCGTTATCCTGTTCTTTGGTCTTTATCATGGGGGCAACCGCTACGAGATTTTTTTCGAGCGATTCGCCGAGGAAATAGTCCTGAACCGCAACCGCCGCGCCGAAGACATCCAGTACTGGACGCAGCGTTATGTCGATCGTCTCGAGCATTACGCGCGACTTGCACCTTACAATTGGTTTAATTTCTATCCGTTTTGGGATTAGGCCGACATCTGTAGCACAGCCATCTTGGCTGTGAGGCCAACGGGCATCTTGCCGGTTGATTGTGAGTTCTTAGAGTTGATCGGACCCTAACCGTAATTTACCTGAATGAACGCTTCGATTGATAAGCCGGAGATCCGTACGCTTATACCGCACGCCGGCACAATGTGTTTGTTGGATAACGTGATCGATTGGGATGACGAATCGATCGTTTGCATCACTAACACGCATCGCGATAAGACAAATCCGCTCCGACGCGACGGGCGACTCTCTTCCTTAAATGCTCTTGAATACGGTGCGCAGGCCGCCGCAATTCATGGCGGATTACGCGCCCGGGCGGCCGGCACGACTGCACCAGCATGTTATTTGGCTGCACTGCGAGATGCGCATCTATATGTCGACCGCTTCGACGATCTCGCTTCGCCGCTTGAGATTCGCGCCCAACGCTTATTCGGAGACGCCGGCAATACCATTTATCGATGCGCAATTTCAGCCAGCGGCACACCCGTGGCGGAGGGACGCGTCATCATCATGCTACGCCCGTAGTTCTGAATTGTAGGGCAAGCGTTCCGCCTGCCGTTTTTCGCAATCAGGCAGACAACGTCTCAGCTTCGTCGCCTCATCACATCACAATCCCCCCATCGACGCAGAGAACCTGTCCCGTGATATAACTCGCTTCCGCCGACGCGAGAAACGCCACCGCTGCCGCGATTTCCTCCGGCGCGCCCACGCGCTTCAACGGAATCTTATCCTGAATCGATTTCTGAATCTCGTTAGAAAGGGCATTCGTCATGTCGGTCGCAACGTATCCCGGCGCGATCGCATTCACCGTAATGTTGCGGCTAGCCAGTTCTTTCGCGAGCGATTTCGTAAAACCGATCAAGCCAGCCTTGCTCGCGGCATAATTGGTCTGTCCCGCGTTGCCGATAATCCCGATAACCGAGCTGATATTAATGATGCGCCCGCTGCGTTGCTTGACCATCGATCGCTGTAGTGCCTGGGCGAAATTGAACGCGCCTTTCAAATTCGTATTTAAAACAAAATCCCAATCTTGCGGCGACATTCGCATGCTTAGCGTGTCGCGGGTCACGCCGGCATTGTTGACCAGAATGTCAGCGCGCCCGAAATCGGCCAGAATCCGCTCTCCGATTTTCTGCACTTCAGCGTGATCAGAAACATCGACCGCGTAGGCTTTGGCGGCATCATTACGTAAAGCATTAATTTCGCCCGCCGTCCTCTGCGCATTGGCTTCGGTGCGACTCACGCTCGCCACGCGCGCTCCTTCGCTCGCCAGCCGCAACGCAATCGCGTGTCCAATCCCCCGCCCCGCCCCGGTGACAACCGCAACCTGATTTTCGAACCTCGTCATCGTGCCCATCGTCCTCGACAAAGGCCGCCTATGTCAACAATCGGGCGTTCCATACCGCAGCCACAGATCGGTGGTTGAATTGCTCTCGGCACGCTTCGGGCCCTAAACCTCTCGAAACGGCAGTTCGTGGCTAGGTCGGCCCTTTCCATACCACTTCCTTGATTTCTGGATCCGCAGAGAGAATCTGCTGCATCGTCTCCGTAAGCCGAGTGAGTTGTGCGGTGGCATCAATCTTTTTGAAACTTCTTCAGGACGGGCGTGCTTGGATCAGTGAAGCAGACGAACTCATCATCGTCGCCGTCCTGGTGGCCACAACAGATGGCAAGCCTAAATCCCTCATTCTGCACCGGAATGTACCATCCCCAGTCCTCCGCAATTATCTCCTCCGTTTTGATCCCCTTTTCGGATAGTTTCCGCACGAAGTACTCAGCCAGACGTTTGCCTCACAGGCCGGGATTGATCTGTTCCTGCTCCCCCTCGTAGGGTGGAAATGTACTGGAGCGGAACTCGACTTGAGTTTTCATCGGCTTATCACCTAACAAGAAACATGCAGTGTCACCCAATTAGCTCTGAGAAAGCTTTTTTAAAGATAAGTCTGAATACGTTCCCGTCAGATCGACGAAGGAGAACGAGGTGCCTGCCGCTTTTTGGATCAGGAATTGTTTGTGGGGCAGCGCCACAAATGGAAGCCGCATTGCCTCGGCGAAATAGACTGCAAAAGGACAGACCAGTGTTGGTTCGTAGGCAGAACCATGCTGCCAGGGCTTATTGACGAAGTCGTCACCGCCAATGAGGCCGCCGTCCTTAATCTTTGGAAGCACCTGTATGAGGTCCAATGTTATCCCCCTAAGCGTGTGGTCCCCATCGATGTAGGCGAAATCAAGTGACTGGTCTGGAATCTCATCAATCACAGCACTCGTTCGGCCGCGGAGGACTATGCGCCGGTTTTCGGCAAAGTCTGTTTTACGTAAGGCCTCGGCATAAACCTCTTCAAAGGTCTGATCGTTTACATTAAATGGTTTGTTCCAATCCGGTAAATGGGCCCATGGATCAATCATGTAGTATTTGGTGAGGGCACTAAAGTTGGCCAGGATTGCCTGAGCAAAATCTCCCTTCCACACGCCAATCTCGGCGGCACACTCGAGCGAAGCGGTATGGAGAAGGCGTAGCCAAAGATCGAATCGCGAGGGCGAGGCAACGATCAGTCGCGCAATACCCGACGGCGTGAGCGATATTGGCATATCTGCTTAGTTTGCGTACCTAACGAGATCAAGCTCGGCCACGGCTTCGGAACCCGCAAGTAGCGGCGGCGGCTGAATCACGCTGGCTTGGATCGACATCGAAGGCATAAACTTTTTCATGTTATTGCGGTCCCAACAAAATACCGCAATCTCGAGCATGCGCTCGTGAGTGAGCGATATTCAGGGCATGAGAGCGGGAAATACAGAAACCAGTTAGTGGTTTCTCAACTTCGCTCGGAAGGGAAAAAAAACGGACCGTGGCCCGTGAATTGTGGGCAAGCCAAAAAGCGACCGCGAAAAATACGATTATGAATAGAAATAAGACGGGGAAACTGGGAGAGGCTTGACAGGGCATGCAGGAAAGGCGCAGCCTCACGCTATGAACGCTCTAAATCGATTTGCGGATCCGTTTTATTCCATCATGCGCTTCATTGTCGGGCTGATGTTTGCTTGTCACGGTCTCGACAAGATATTCGGCACCTTCGCCGGCAAGACCGAAGCACTCCCGCCCCTAATGATGCTAGGTGGCTGGCTCGAGATCATCTGCGGATTTCTTGTCGCGTTTGGTTTGTTGACAAGAATTGCGGCGTTCGTCGCCTCGGGTGAAATGGCGGTGGCATTTTTTATGGTGCACGCGCCAAAGGGTCTGATTCCTTATGTGAACAAAGGTGAGCTTGCCGTGGTTTACTGCTTTGTCTTTTTCTACATCTTTCTGCGCGGTCCCGGCAGCTGGAGCATTGATGCAATGATTGGCCGCGGTCGGACGGCGACGGCCGCGAAATTGTAAGATCAACATCTTATTTCGATGAAACGCGGCATCTTGGCGCTCGGACTGATCTTCGCGGCGCAATCCCTTCTCGCGCAGGATTGGGCGAAGGCGCGACTCAACAATTCGCCCCGTCATGGTGAGTGGGTTGAAATCAAATCGGGCGATCGCACAATCAAGGCGTTCGTTGTTTATCCGGAGCGCAAGGATAAAGCGCCGGTCGTGCTCGTGATTCACGAGATTTTTGGATTGAGTGATTGGGTGCGCGGTCTGTGCGATCAACTGGCAGAGAACGGCGTCATCGCGATTGCGCCCGACTTGCTCAGCGGTCAAACCTTTTCTGATCCCGATGGAGCGCGGAAAGCGATCTCGGCCTTACCAGAACCGCAAATCAAGGCAGACCTCGACGCTACGTCAGATTACGCGCTGAAAATCCCCGCGGGCAACGGCACTCTGGCGGTATGCGGATTTTGTTGGGGCGGCGGTTGGGTCTTCCAATACGCAAATATGAATCCGAAACTGAAAGCGGCTTACTCGTTCTATGGAACTGCTCCGGATGAGCCAGCGAAGGTCGCGAACATCGCCTGTCCCGTTTACGGCTTTTACGCAGGGAACGACGAACGTGTGGACGCGACCATTCCGACAGCGCAGGAATTGATGAAGCGTGCCGGGAAAAAATACGAACCGGTGGTATACGGTGGCGCTGCACATGGATTCATGCGCGAAGGCGAGAAGCCAGATGCGAATGAGGGGAACCGGCACGCGCGCGATGAAGCCTGGACACGTTGGAAGACACTGCTTAAACAATTACCCTGAGAAACACCGATGCAGCGCTGCGCTACCCTTGTTGTTATCGCGCTGCTCAGTCTGGGGGGCGCTTCGGCGGCGGACCAGCGGCCAATTTCTTCCCGCATTGTCCGCCAACCGGTGCATTCGCACGTTCTGGCAGCCGTGGGCTACAGCAAACGACTTCACGCCCTCGAAGTGGAGTTTATCAGCGGCGCCATTTATCGTTACAGCAATGTCCCACCGCAGGTGTACCGCGATTTTCTCAGCGCTGCTTCCAAGGCCCAATTCTACGATGCGAATGTGCGCGGGCATTTTCCGTCGGTCCATGTCAAACCGCCACGAACTTAATGTTCGTTCTCACCAAGGAAGAAAAAAGAGTCATCTGTTTCGTGATGCTCGCGATTCTGGTTGGTCTGGGAGTGAAGGAATATCGGCGCGGTCATACGGCAAATAGCAGCGGCGGACAGCATGGCTTAAAGCAATCGCTCGGGAAACAAACAGAAGCGAAGCCGCGTCAGAACGATACCGCGGCGCCTCCAGCGAGTACTCATAAATAGGATTGAGGACAAATCGACACGTGGGCAGCGACTCGAGCGGTTGATACGCGAGCTACCAGCCCTCGCCTCATCAATCCTCTTCCCCAAGACGATGAGATGCGCTCAGTGGGAATGGAGGAGCCTTGGACGCCTAATGAGTCCTTCAGTTTTTCGATGGCAAATTCCAGAATTTATTGTTATTTTCCGCCGCTGGCATGAAAACTTCTCAGTGGAAGACAATGCGTGTCTTGATCGCCGACGATCAAAAAAGCGTGGGGACATCCCTGGCGGAAATGGTCGGCCTTTGTCACCACCAGGTCGTTGAGGTCGTGGCCACAGGCATGGAAGCCATACAGGCATACGATCGGCACCGGCCGGATGTGGTCCTAATGGATTACCGGATGCCGAAGCTAAACGGCATCACCGCCTGCCGTTACATTCTGGCGAAGGATCCGAACGCGCGCGTGATTTTAATTTCCGGCTGGAGTGCGCCGGTCGAGCCCGAGTTATCAGGTGCAATCGCCATTCTCAGCAAACCCGTTGCCCTGCCCATGCTCGATGCCGCGCTTACCGCCGCGGTCGAGCCCAGAAAGAAAAAAGAACCAGCGCCGGTAATCGTAGATGCGACGCCCCTCCGAGCGGTAGACTCTGCCGAGCCAGAGGCCACAGCTTGAGTGATGGCGGCGGCTCGACGGAGTCTCGCTCTACCAATCCTCTCTCGCAAGAAATCCACTGGTAGGGCGACGCTCTGCCAAGCCGGAAACAAAACCGCCGACTCAACCAGACAAAATGAGCAGTCGACACGGCTGCCTACAGAGAGGTAATTTTCGATCTCGCAATTCACCGGAGATCGCAGTATCACTCCAGACGGAGGTTTAAAATGAATAGCATCTCGATTTCTCGACGTAAATTTGCCCAGCTTTTGAGCGCGGGAGCAGCCTGCGCTGTGGTTAAACCCGCGCTGTCTTTGGCGAAAACCGTCCCGGAGGTGAAAAGTCAACCAGCATCGCCGCTAACGAGAATTGTGCGCTTGAGCTCGAACGAAAACCCTTATGGGCCTTCGCCGCACGCGCTCAAAGCGATGACGGACTCGTTCAACGTGGCGTGTCGCTATCCTGACGAAGCGGCCGCTCTCTTGAGTGAAAAACTGGCAACGTTAAATAGTGTTAACGCGAATCAGATCCTGTTAGGAGACGGATCGGGTGAGATTCTGACACTGTGCGCCGAAACTTTCACGGGAGCGCAGCGAAAGTTGGTGGCGGGCGATCCAACTTTCGAGGCCATCCTCCAACATGCCACCATTAATGGAGCGGAAGTCGTTAAGGTACCACTCACCGACAACTTCGCGCACGACCTTAGCAAGATGGGCGCAGTGGCAAATGCAGGTCTTGTTTACATCTGTAACCCGAACAATCCCACCGCCAGTTTCACGCCGAAGAATGAACTAACCGATTTCATCTCCAAAACGTCGCCGCAAACGATAATCCTGGTGGATGAAGCTTATTTTCATTACGCCGATAATCCCGACTACGACAGCGTCATTCCTTTAGTCAAGGATTACCCAAATCTCATTGTCGCGCGCACTTTTTCAAAAATCTATGGCATGGCGGGACTACGTTGCGGCTATGCCGTGGCACAATCGCAGGCCATCGCGCAACTGCGCTCTCATCAAAGCTGGGACAGCGTCAATATTATGGCGCTGGCGGCTGCGACGGCGAGTCTGAGCGACCCCGACCAGGTTACAAACGGCCGGCGGCTGAATCAGGAAACCAGGAGGTTTGTGACTACTCAGCTCGACGCCATGGATTACAAATACATTCCTTCGCAAGCGAACTTTGTCATGATTGATTTAAAACGCCCGGTCCTCCCCCTGATCAAGGCATTAAAGGAACGAAATGTGGAAGTCGGCCGATTATTTCCGGCATTGCCAAATCACATGCGCCTGACCATCGGCAAAAAGGCCGAGATGGAAGCATTTTTGTCCGCCTTCCATCAAGTTTTGGCCTGAAAAACGGACTCCGTTTGTAGCACAGCCATCTTGGCGGTAGGGCTAGCGGGCCCGTTCTTGCCCGCTGATTCGCCGCAGGCTTAAAGTCCTTGAGGCTTGGGCCAAAACTTGGCGTCGTCCCTAACAACAGGGAAGATGATTTGGTTCTATCCGAATCCACTTATATTCCCTTGGGGAATGGACGAAAAAGCCGCACAGGACTTGCTGCACGAACGATCATTTATCGGGCGCTCTATGCATTCCACCTTGCTCGCGAATGAACGCGATCCGGAAATTCGTTTCGACACCAAGAAACAAATTGCCGCGTTCACCAGCCAGATTTGCGAGGTTATCGTTGGCAAAGCCGAAGCTGTAAAACTGGCGGTCGCCTGTCTGCTCGCCCGGGGTCATCTCCTAATTGAAGACATTCCGGGGGTAGGTAAGACGACGCTATCGCAAGCCCTCGCTCGTTCCCTCGGCCTCGTCTTTCAGCGCATCCAATTCACCAGTGACCTGCTCCCCGCCGACATCCTCGGTAACTCAATTTTTGATCGGAACGAACAGCGTTTCGTATTTCATCAGGGACCGCTCTTTTCGCAGGTGGTGCTAATCGATGAAGTGAACCGCGCCACCGCCAAGACGCAGAGCGCATTGCTGGAAGCGATGGAAGAACATCAGATCTCGGCCGACGGCGTCACTTACGAACTGCCGCAGCCGTTTTTTGTCATCGCGACACAGAATCCGCAATATCAGGTGGGAACATTTCCATTGCCGGAATCGCAATTGGATCGGTTTCTGATGCGAATCGAACTGGGCGTGCCGGACCGCGCGAGCGAGCGGGCCATGCTTCTGGGGATGGATCGTCGCGAGATGCTCAAGGAATTAAATCCCGTTTTTGGCGCGGAAACATTGCTCGAAATTCAAGCAAAAGTGCGGAGAATCCATACCTCATCGGCGCTGCTCGATTATCTCCAGGATTTGCTGGAAGCATCGCGACAGCGCCATCGCAGTGGTTTGTCGCCTCGGGCAGGTCTGGCCTTGCTGCATGCGTCGCAAGCCTGGGCCATGATGAACGGCCGCGACATGGTGTTGCCGGAAGACATTCAAGCCGTGGGGACCGCCGTCATGGCGCATCGGCTCGGACACGATATTGAGCAGTCGGGGGAAAGCGGTCGCACGTTTGCCGATACTCTGTTGAAGAGCGTGCCGGTGCCATGAGGCAAGCTGCAGCTTCCAAAAGCAGATTTCCCCTTTCCCCTACCGCGAGTTTCGCCGGCCTGATATTTGTCTTGGTCGCAATCTGGTACGCTGCTTCCAGTCAAAATAACGCCGCCTCATATCTGCTCTTGTTCGCGCTCGCGAGCGTTTTTCTCGTTTCAATTCCATGGACGTTTTCGAATCTGGGAGGCTTGCAAATAACGGTCGAATCGGTCAAACCCGCGTTCGCCGGCCAGGAGATTTCCCTGCCGGTGGAGGTGACCAATGGATCGCGCGCCACCCGGTATGGCATTGCGCTCGCGCTGCCTGATTTGGGCGACGCTCACGAACGCATCGACGAAATTCCCGCCGGCAAAGCCGCCCGGACTGTGCTTCGATTTCCCGCGGCGACCCGGGGCGAGCATGAGGTAAGAAGACTGCAGCTGACCAGTGCCTATCCACTCGGATTCTTGAGGGTGCTGAAACAGCTTCCGAGTGCGCAACGTTATGTTGTGTATCCGAAGCCCGCTGGCGAGCAGCGTTTGCCGACTGAGACTGCGCGTTCGGGGCAATCCAGTTCGCGGAGGGAGTTTGGAGAGGGCGATGATTTCGCCGGCGTTCGCGCATACGTGCGGGGCGAATCCCAACGCCACATCGACTGGAAAGCGGTCGCGCGCGGACAGGCATTGATGACAAAACAATTTACGGCCGAATCGGACGGCCTGCTCTATCTCGATTTTGAGGCGGTGCGCCTCGACGATCTCGAAGCGCGCCTTTCGCAACTCGCGCTCTGGGTAATCGAGGCGGAACGTGCGCGTCGTCCTTATGGGTTGCGTCTGCCGGTAGTCGAAATTCCGCCATCACTAGGCGAGCCTCACCTCCATCGCTGCCTGCGTGCACTGGCATTGTTCAAATGAAGACGCTTCGAAAACAAGACACCCGCATTCCGCGGCGACCCCTCTTATGGCTGGCGGCAGCGTTGCTTTTCACATTGCCGCCAATGTTTGGAACTCTTCCGTCCTGGGTACCATTGCTGTTTTTGATCGCGCTCGCCGCGAAGTTCTGGATGGAACCGAGAGGTTATCGTCTTCGCTCCCTGATTTGGAAATTAGTTCTCGTAGCCCTAATCTTGTTCCTGCTTTTCTTCAGCTACGGCTCACTCAGGGGAATGGAGCCTGGCGTTTCTCTCATTGTCCTGTTGACGTCGGTCAAGATTTTGGAAGCTCACACTGCGCGCGAGTTCCACATCATGATCATGGTGGCGTGGGTTCTTTGCCTGTGCGGATTTTTCCTTTCTCAGAATTTGGCAATTGCACTCTGTCTCCTTATTGCCTTCACTTTACTGCTCGTCGCGCTCATCCAGTTTCATTGCGGTCTATCATCCGCCTTTTGGCCGCCGGTTCGCACCGTCGGCAAACTTATCGCCCAGGCCACGCCCCTTATTATCTTGCTGTTCCTCTTTTTTCCGCGCATCAGTACCGGGCTCCGATTTCAGATCGCGCCGCAACGTGGCGCAGCGGCTGGCTTCTCCGACCGGCTCTCACCCGGGAGCGTTGCATTTTTGGCTAATTCTTCGGAGGCAGCTTTCCGCGCCGAGTTTCCCGATGGCAAGATCCCTCCTCTCAGCGCGATGTACTGGCGAGGTGCCGTGATGTGGCATGGCGAAGGTTTGGAATGGGAAGCGCCAGCCGGTCCGGCGGCACTGCCCCGCATCAGCCAGGGCCCGCCGCGCGGCGAAGCGATTCGACAATGGATTACGATCGAACCGCATGACGCGCACTGGATGTTCGCCCTCGACTGGCCAGTGAATTCGCCTTCCGGTGCAACGCTCGCGCCCGGCAATTATTTGTGGAGTAATCAACCGATCCGCAAACCGCGGCGATACGAAGTCATATCTTATCCGGAGATTCCGAACAACCGGCTCCACTCGCGCGAACGCGAGCCCTTGCTCCAGGTCCCCGCGTCGATCAGTCCGAGAGCGCGCGCGCTGGCACAGTCCTGGAAGGGCGAAACAGCGGAGCCACGTGAGGTAGTGAAGAAAGCGCTGGAGTTTTTTCGCACCCAGGGGTTTCGCTATTCGTTTTCGCCCGGCGAATATGGAAAAAACGCCCTCGATGAATTCCTTTTTTATCGCCGCCTCGGATTTTGCGAACACTATGCCGCCAGTTTCGCCACCCTAATGCGATTGGCTGGGATTCCCGCGCGCGTCGTTACTGGCTATTTAGGCGGGGAGTATAATGAGATTGGGCACTTTTTTCTCGTACGACAAGCCGATGCCCATGCCTGGTGCGAAGTTTGGTTTCCAGATAGCGGATGGGAAAGAGTCGATCCCACTGCCGTCGTCGCTCCGGATCGCGTGAATTTAGGAGTGAATTTCTTTCTGGAAAGACGTGCTGCCGCCGGCCAACTGGATAATACCCAGGGCGTATTCGCGAGACAGCTGGCGCGGTGGCCGATATTCGGCAGAGCCCGACTCGGCTGGCAGACGCTCAGTTATGCCTGGGACACTCGAGTTCTAAGCTTTGATGGCGACGAGCAGGCGTCATTTTTTGCGTCGGTCGGAATGGCCGGGCATGGACCGATCTTTTTCATTGTTGGCAGCTTATCTTTCGCAACCGCTCTGCTCGCTCTTTACGCGGGATGGACGCATTTGCGGACCCGCCCCGGCGGTAACCGCGTCAAAATTGTGTATGAAACGTTTTGCCGGAAAGCGGCCAGGCTGGGAGCGTTGCGCAATCCGTCAGAAGGTCCGCTGGATTTCTCGGTTCGAGCGGCACGAGTGTTGCCTGACGAATCCGAGCGGATCCGGCGTATCGCGAATACCTATATCGCACTACGCTACGCTCCCGCACCCGATCCAATAATGCTCGAACAATTCGCCAAAGAAGTGAACGCCTTTGTCCGCGCCTCCTAATCTGGGGAGCGCAGGCCGCGGTGAGTGTTCCCAACATTCCAAAGCTATTGCGAACCCGAGTTGCGCCGCGCCCATGGCATGTGAACACTTCGTGTTTTCCTAAATGCTCACCGTGTCCCAGCTCAGCAAATCCTTTAGCGGTCGCATACTCTTTGATGATGTTTCGCTTCAGGTCAATCGGGGCGACCGGATCGGATTGGTCGGACCCAATGGAGCCGGCAAATCAACATTGTTTTCGCTAATCCTGGGCGACGTATCGCCCGACACCGGCCAGATTACCATCGAGAAAAGTGCGACAATTGGATTCCTTCCGCAGGAAACGGGGGCGGCGAAAGATGAAACCGTCCTCGAGCTGGCCTTGGCGACAACGCCGGAGCTCGCCGAGGCGCAGAAAGTCATCAAACAACACGAGTCGGGAAGTGGCTCGGATGACGCATCCTATCATCGCGCCTTGCACGTTTTTGACGAGCACGGCGGCTGGCAACTCGAACCGAAGGCGAAGCGAGTACTCGCCGGACTCGCATTTCGCGAAAGCGATTTCGATCGGCCAGCGCAGGCTATGAGCGGTGGCTGGATTATGCGTGCGCATCTGGCGCGGCTTCTGGTAATGGAGCCCGACCTTCTCCTGCTCGACGAGCCGACCAACCATCTCGATCTTGAATCGCTCCAATGGTTCCAGGAATTTCTGAGAATTTACCCGGGAGCGATCGTCATGATTTCGCACGATCGCGAATTTCTGAATCAGTTAGTCGGGAGCATTGTCGAGATTGCGAATGCGAAGCTCGTCCGCTATCGCGGCAACTGGGATAACTACGTCGAACAGAAAGCCGCGCGTGAAGCGCAACAGCTCTCAGCTTACAAAAATCAGCAAAAGGAAATCGCGTCGCTGCAATTATTCGCCGATCGCTTTCGCGCCAAGGCGAGCAAAGCGTCACAAGCGCAAAGCAAGCTCAAGCAGATCGACCGCATGGAAAAAATTGCCGCCCCGACGGCGCGTGGAAAAACGATCAAGTTCCATTTTCCGCAGCCGCTGCGAAGTGGTCTTCGCGTCATCACCCTCAAAGATGTCGATCATGCCTACCGCGATCTTGTCGTTTATCGCAGCCTGAACTTTCATGCCGAGCGCGGGCAGCGGACCGTCCTGGTCGGACCGAACGGCGCTGGTAAATCGACGATGCTCAAATTGCTCGGGGGAGTGCTCCCTGTGCAACACGGCACGCGCGAGTTAGGCCACAATGTTCGCGTCGGCTACTTCTCGCAAAACCGAATCGAGGTTCTCAATCCGAAGCTCACCGTCCTTGAGAGCGCGTTGGACGCGCCTCGTCCAGTGTCGGAGCAAACCGCGCGCACCGTTCTTGGATCGTTTCTTTTTCGCGGTGACGATGTTTTTAAATCGGTCGCTGTGCTAAGCGGAGGAGAGAAATCGCGTTTGGCGCTGGTTAAACTTTTACTCGATCCCCCCAACCTCTTGCTCATGGACGAGCCGACTACGCATTTGGATATTGGCTCGATCGACGCGCTTATTGGCGCACTCAAGCAATATCACGGAACTCTCTTCTTCATCAGCCACGACGTGCATTTCATCCGCGAGACTGCAACCAGCGTTCTGCACATAACTACCGGTCCGGCTCAGACCGGAAGTCGGCTCACTTCTTATCCCGGCAACTACCAGTATTACTTGGATAAATCGAAGGCTATCTCGGCCCGGACGGCACTCACTGCCGGCTCTAGCCCAAATAACGGACAATTGACGACTGATAACGCTAGCCAAAGAGCGGGAGGCTTGCGCGAACAGAAAATGCAAAAACGTTCGCAAGCGGAGGCACGCAATGCCATCGCTCGAGAAAAGCGAGAAAAAGAAAAACACGTTCACGCACTCGAAATGAAAATTGCCGCCTTGGAAGGCCAGCAAAAGGAACTCGTCACCGCTCTCGAGGATCCGGCCGCTTACCAACCGGGCGGTCGTGCCGTCGCCCTCAATCGTGAACTATCCGCCGTGACGGATGATCTCACTCGACTGACAAATGAATGGGAAACCGCGACAGCAGCGGATTAGCCTTCAGTCTGCTCCCGGCAGATATTCTTGTGGAATTGGCGCGCTTGCATTTTCCTGCTGCCAGTAAATCGAGACGATCCACCAGCGCCTGCCATCGTTGAATAGCTGGACGCTGTTGATCCCGCGCATAAATGGCTCAGGATCATCTTCGTCGTGACGCGACTCGTACGTGCTCCAGACATGCGCCATCTGACCGAACTGTTCAGTGCGCCGCGCAATTTCTTTTTCGTAGAAACCGCTCTCCTCAAAGAATGGTTCCACTCGCGCGATGAATCCCTCAATATCCAGAATGTGCGGCGCAAGATCCATGTTTTCCGTCCCGGCCTTCATCGCCGTTGGAATTAAACGCGCGCCTGGAATGTACAACGAACGTTCGCGGTCCCAGTCGCGCTTCTTTCCCGCTGGGCCTGAAATTCCGTCATAGATTGCTGTGATGATCGAGTCGATCGTCGCGACATCAGCCGGATTAGCTTCTAATTTCAACATTGGATGTCCGGTGTGGAGGTTAGGTGTTTTGCTTATGTCTTCATCGCCTCCAGGACCTTGCGCGCCGCATTGTGCCCGGGAATGCCACTGACGGCGCCGCCACGTTGCGCGCTCGATCCGCAGAAGAAGACATTCTCGTATTCCGTCTCGACGCCCCAGGTCCCCCTTTGAGTTTTCGTGGTGGCGAATGGCCAGGTCGGTGCGTCGTGAAAAATGTTCCCATGATACATTCCTAACGAGTCTTCGATATCGACCGGACTCTTACTTTCGAGGCAGAGAGTGCCGTCGCGTCCGACCGCAAGACAATCTTCCAGCGGCTCTTCCAGCCACTGGTTCATACTGGCGAGGAATTTCTTCTCCGCTTCTTTCCGCACCGTCCCATTGTCGCGCGCGAACAAGCTCCAGGGCGCGTCCAATCCGAATAGTGTTATGGTGTGATAACCTTGTTCACTCAAATCCGGCGAGAGAATGCTTTTGTCCGTGAGCGTGTGACAATAAACTTCGCAAGGCATTTTATCTGGCAGGCGCCCCTGCGCGGCCTGCTCGTAGCTCAGATTCATCTGCTCGTACCCTTCGTCACTGTGAAACGTTCCGCACCACGCTTCGGCCGCCGGATATTTCTTTGCCTTCAAGGTCGGCAGTTTGCGCAAAAGCATGTTGATCTTGAAGACAGACCCTTCATCGGTCGCATCCGGCTGAAATGGCTTGCCGGTAAACTTCGCCAGCACGTTCGGACCGAAGTTTACGAGGAGAAACCGCGCCTCGATTGTCTGCCGCTTTCCCACCATTTCAAACTCAACGGAAGGGCTTTTTCCATTCAAGCCCAGCGCGCTTATCCTAATACCCGTTAGAAACTCTGCGCCGCTTCGACGCGCCGCCTCTTCCAGTTCGCGCGCCACTCCTCCCATTCCTCCCACCGGCACCTTCCATTCCCCCGTCTTGTTTCCAATTAGATGATAAAGAAAACAACGGTTCTGGACGAGCGACGGATCATGCGGATGCGTAAAGAGCCCGACCTTCGCGTCGGTCATGGCAAGCCCGCGCACCAGATCATTTTGCAAGTAACGCTCGATCGCAAGTCCGAGGGGTTCTTCCGCCAAACTGCGCCACGCTTCCCGGGAAATATCATCGACATCAAACCGGCGGCGAAACTCTTCTTTCGCAACCAAGGGTTCCAGCATGCTGTCCCAGCAATTCTCGGCGAAAACGCGCGACAAGTTATAAAACTTCTTTAGCTGCTCAAACTCAGTATCGCTACCGGTAAGATCGATCATCGACTTTCGACCCACCTCCTTGTCGACATTGCTTAGGAGCAGGCCGTCGTGGCGCCCGTTCTTCGCGTAGGGGGTGAACGATCCAGTCGCGCGCCGCCGCAGCTCGAGATTCAATCCGAGATCGCGAATAATTTTCTCAGGAAAAAGGCTAACGAGATATGAGTAACGCGACAGTCGTGCCTCGTAATCGGGAAAGACTTTCTGCGAAGTGGTCGCTCCGCCGATATAGTCGTTTTTTTCCAAGAGGAGTACGCTGAGACCCGCCCGCCCGAGGTAACTCGCAGCCACCAGCCCATTATGCCCGGCTCCCAGAATAACGACGTCATATCCTGACTTGATCATGCTATCGTCATTCTCATGCTCATGCTCGATTAAACAACTAGAAAAAGGCTAAGCAGGACACGGGTAAGCGGCGTGTTCTTCGCCCGCGACACCGCGCGCGGAACCACGTCGAAGAGACGCGGCTCTGCGCGTCTGTTTCCGCTTTCATCAAACATCAAACCTCATACATCAAACACGTCCTAATGGACCCCGTTCAGTTATCTCTCCGTCCTCATTTCGATCATCCTGGCCTTGGGAATGACGCGGGTCCTGGCCGGCGTCGGCGAGATGCAGCAGGCGCGCTCGCGTCGACGGCTTTATCGGGTACACCACGTCTGGGTCGTGAACCTGTTTCTGTATTTGGTGGTGGCGTGGTGGATTTTCTATCGCTGGCGCAACCAGCAGCCGTGGACATTTCCCCTTTTTATCTTTGTCCTGATTGCAACCACGATCTTGTACCTGGCCTCTATCGTTCTTTTTCCGCCCGAGTCTTCTTTGGATGAGTTCGTCAATTACAAAACGCGCTATTACTTTAACCATCGCGTATTCTTCGTTCTCTTCGCAGTATTCTCCCCGGTCGATTTCGTCGATACCCCTGTTAAAGGGCATTTCGCATCTAGTCGCATTGGAACCGCTTTACTTTATCAGCAGCATCCTCTTTTTCGCCGGACTAGTGATCGCCGCGATTACGCGGAATGAACGTTACCATCAATCTTATGCCATCTTCTTTTTGGCGCAGACAACTCTGATTAGCTTCAATCTTTTTCGCACGTTAATCTAAAAATGTCTCGGCCGTGCCCGCGGTCGGTTAATCTATGAGTGCGCTACCTGACATCCACGTTCGCTGCCTCGTTGTCGGCGGCGGGCCGGCGGGGATGATGACTGGTTATTTGCTCGCGCGGGCGGGAGTGGACGTCGTTGTTCTGGAAAAACACGCGGATTTCAACCGCGATTTCCGCGGCGATACCATTCATCCTTCCACCCTCGAGCTTTTGCATGAGCTTGGATTGCTCGAGGAATTTCTTCGGTTACCCCACCAGGAACTACGCGAGATACGCGGAATATTTAATGGTCATGCGGTTCCTATCGCCGATTTCTCGCGTTTGCCGACGCACTGCAAATTTATCGCTTTCATGCCGCAATGGGATTTTCTCAACTTTCTCTCCCGCCGGGCAATGCACTTCCCCACCTTTGTTCTGTCCATGCAACATGAAATCATCGATCTGCTTCTTGAAAATGACCGGATTACTGGGGTCCGCGTGAAGAGCCCAGCCGGCGAGTGCGAAATGCGAGCTGATCTAATCATTGGTGCGGACGGTCGCCATTCAATCACGCACACGAAAGGAAAACTCGAAATCCGGGAATTCGGCGCCCCAATCGATGTGCTCTGGATGCGTATTTCCAAACGGGAAAACGACCCGCCCCAATCGCTTGGATTTTTTCGACACGGGAAACTGCTCGTGCTCCTCGACCGAGGCGATTATTTTCAGGTCGGTTTTGTTATCCCAAAAGGCGAGCTCGACGCGATTAAACAGCGCGGCTTGCCCGCCTTGCATCGCGACATCGTGCTCCTCGGACCTTTTTTGGAAGATCGAATCACGGAGCTGGATGATTGGACAAAGATCAAACTCCTCACCGTCCAGATCAATCGCCTGCGAAAATGGTATCGCGAAGGCTTGCTTTGCATTGGTGACAGCGCCCACGCCATGTCGCCCGCCGGTGGCGTTGGCATCAACCTCGCGTTGCAAGACGCAGTCGCGACCGCAAATTTATTGGCGGCGAAGTTAAGAGCCGGATCGGTGTCGGTCACTGACTTGAAGCAGGTGCAAGAACGTCGTGAATGGCCAACCCGTGTGATCCAGACAATGCAGGCTTTCATTCATCGCCGGGTAGTGACCGGACGCGAATCCAAAAATGGAGATTCGCTTCCGCTTCTGCCCAGGCTCTTCCAATGGTTTCCGGCATTGCGTTCGCTTCCGGCGCGCTTTATCGGCCTCGGCCCGAGGCCGGAGCACATTCATTCGCCGAAAGCGAACTAGACGCATTCAGCTCTTTTGCAAAGCTGAGAAACGCAGAGATCGCGCAGACAGTGTCACTCAATTCCTGCGTCACCGGCAGCTCGATCCCGACAGGCGTGGTGGCGGGGCGATAACGCAAACCGTCCATCATTAACCGAGGGCATCGGACGCGACCTCAAGACACTGAAGCGATCGGCTTCGCAGCACGACATCGCCACCTAATTCAGGGTTGCGCTATGTGAGGCATAAGCTGACAGGTATGTAGTTGATTACCTCATAGAAATAGCAGGCTAAACCCGTCGATGATCATTTCTCTCAAGCACAAGTTCATTTTTATTAAAACGGTCAAGACCGCGGGTACAAGCCTTGAAGTATTTCTCGCCCGGCATTGCGGTCCAGATGATGTCCTTACCCTTTTCGACCCTCCTATCGAAGGACACCAGCCGCGTCACTACGAAGGATCCTGTAACCCCATCTCTGAAATCCTGCGTGTCCCATTCGGACCGCGGTCTGCCTGGCGATGCCTCCTCAGTCGACGTCAGCGTTTTTACAATCATATGCCGGCCTGGCTCGTTCGGCTGCGCGTCCCTCCCGGCATCTGGAACAGTTATTTCAAGTTCTGCGTCGAGCGCAACCCATGGGATAAGGTTTTATCGCATTACCATATGCACGCCTACCGCCTCGGCGGCGCCCTTTCCCTCGATCAATACTTCGCCAGGGGCAAGTTCCCGATCAACTACCCGCGCTACACCACGCCATCCGGATCAAGAATTATCGTCGATCGAGTAGTTCGTTATGAAAATTTGACTGACGAACTTGGCGAGATTTTTACGCGTTTGAACATACCCTTCGACGGCGACCTGGGGGCGAGAAAAAAGGGTCACTTCCGAACCGATCGTACACCGTATCAATTAGTATTTAGTCCGCAGCAACGCCAGATCGTGGAAAGAGCCTTTGCCCGAGAAATCCAACTCCATGGCTATCGTTTCGCACAGGCTCCTAACCTTGAAGCCATGGTTAATGCCTGAATTGCTCCTGCGATGTTGGATGTGCGATGTTTTTCTTTGTTGGTCAAAGTCTCCGGACTTTTGCAATCGATTTTGAAACCGCGCTTGTTTACATTTGAGTGTCGCATATGCGACATCTCAATGTTAACTCGGTAATTTCTGAACCGACTTCTTCTCGCTAAGCGCCATAGTTTAATTTAATGATGGATCGTCCGGCGCTGCGGCCAGCAGCTTGAACCACGGACCCAACCGGCGCATGATGTCGTACCAAAGCCTGGGCAACCGATCGAGTTTCAGTGTGGCGCGGTCCGGTTTGCGAATGACCCAGGCATTTTGCTTCATCTCCGCTTCGAGCTGGCCCGCCCCCCAGCCCGCGTAGCCGATAAACGCGCGCACCGAGTTAGGATCCTTCCCCAGCCTTTCATTTGCTTCTTCAACATCCACATTGTGATTCAGTTTAAGTCCTTCCCCGGTCTTCCACTCCAGCGAAGCAAAAATTAAACGATCGCGACCCACTGGTCCGCCAAAAAATACCGGCACCTTCTCCAAGGCGTTCAGCGGCGTTTCTGTGACCACTTCGCTCACCTGTTTTTCAAGCGGCCGATTCAAAATCACACCGAGCGCGCCATCATCGGCGGTATGAGCCGAGATGAACAAGACGGCGCGGCGAAAATTTGGATCAAGCATGTTGGGATGCGCCACCAGCAACGAACCGGCATAACTTTCTCTTTTCTCCTGCGGTAATTCGCGCACGATTTTTATGTAAAAGCGCATGCGCAGGTCCGCAACCTCAGCGACGCGCCGTCCGAGTCCTGGCGCGAAACTTACATCCGCCGTAATCGCCGATCGCGCATTTCGTAAATGGTATCAGCTGTGATCTCATCGCGCCACGGCATCGCCGTGGCCGTAACCAGCTTCTGCGAATCCGGTGGCAAATTATCGAGCAATGCGTTGCGGCGTTCGTGATCGAGCTCACCGAAAATGTCGTCAACTAAAAGCAATGGCGCTTTTCCCTCGCTCGATTTTTTCAGCGTCTCCGCCTGCGCGATTTTCATCGCCAGCGCGATTGTTCGCTGTTGCCCTTCCGAGGCAAACTGCGCCGCTGGCAAATTGTCGACAATCAATTCCAGATCGTCGCGATGTGGCCCGACAATTGTCTGACGTAAACGGATTGATTCACTATGCGACCGCTCGAGATCGGTTCCGAAATCGTCGCTGGCGCCCGGCAGAAACCGGAGCTCGAATTTTTCGCGACCGGCGCTGATGCGCTGGTAAGCGTGAGTCGCTAGCGGGGCGAGCATTTCTGTTAACTCCGCGCGCAGACGCAGCAGCACTCGACCATGTTCAATTAGAGGTGGGTCGTAGGCTGCTACTTCACGCAAGCGCGGCACTGGCGATTTCAAGAGCGTGTTACGCGCGCGCAGGGCACGTTCGTAGGCACGCAGAGTCGGCCGATAACTACCATCGGTTTGCGCGCCGAGAAAATCCAGGTACCGGCGGCGCCCTTCCGATCCACCGCGCACCAGTTCGATGTCGGCATTCGCCAGCGAAACTACGCCCCCGATTCGCAAATATTCGCGCAATGTTCTCTGCTCGATCTCATCAAACTTCACCCGACGCCGCAACGCGCTGAAGCGAAACTCAAGTTCGTGCTCATCATATCTGCCGCGGACTTCGAAAAATTTCTTATTAATTTGAATTACCGGTACGAGCGAAGAAGAGCGCTGCGATTGTAAACGAAGAAGAACGCAGGCTGCTTCTAATATCGTAGTTTTTCCCTCGCCGTTGGCGCCAAGAAACAAATTGAACGCGGGACCGATATCAACCGATACGCCTTCGAAACAACGGAAATTGCGCAGTCGCAGGTTTGCCAGCATTTAGAAAAATTTTCTCACTCGCAGAAACAATAACCGAACGCGGATCGGAACACAGGCATCCTGCCTGTGCGCCCAGCGGACATCCTGTCCGCTTTCCCCGAAGCAGCGGAGTGTAACTCCGCTGGGCGCACAGACTGAAAGTCTGTGTTCCACTTATCCGTGGCATCCGCGTTACCGTGGTCAAAATCCTTGATTCGATAACCGGGCAAGATTCGCCGCGTGAAAGGGACTACCCTCACGCACGTCATTCCGAGCGCAAGCCAGAGACCTCACATATCTGTACTGATCACACAGCTTAGTTCGCACCCCTCAACCATATTTGAGAGGTTCCTCGCCGTCTGGCGCGGCTCGGGATCAAAGCGCACGGCAGGGCGACGCCTCATCTTACAGCGTGATCAGCTCGAGCCGGCTCTTCATTTCCGCCGGGATGCGATCCCGATGATAAAAACTTCCGCTGATCGGGGTGATATCCGCCGGGCGTAATCCAACCGCCGCCGGAATGAAATTATCATTGCAGAAGATGCCATTCGTCGGGTCCAATCCAATCCAGCCGGCGCCAGGCAAAAAAACTTCCGTCCACGCATGTAACGAACCTTCCGCGCGACTACCTTCTCCACCCGCTAAATATCCGGAGACGACTCGCGCGGCCAGACCGAGATCGCGCAGCATTTCCGCGAGCAACACCGCGGTATCGCGACATGCCCCGCGTTGCCGACGCAAAGTTTCGGCCGGCGATTGAGCCGTGCCTTCTTCGCGGCGCTCGTAGGAGATTGTTTGGTGGAGAGCGTTCGTTAATTCCACCAACGTCGCCACAGTCTCGCGCGGCGATTCCGGCGAAGGCGGTGTCCAGCCTGGCAACGAAATAGACTCGTCCGTTTGACGTTTGCGATAAGCGCAAATGATCGAGGCGATATCTTCCTCGTAGTTGAAAGGCATTTGGACAGCGCGACGGGACAGAACAAAATCGAAGGGATTTTTCTTCGCCGCTTCCACATCGATGGCAAGCCGCAGCTCCAGCATTTCCGACGGCTGATCGAAAAAACAGGAGGCGACGACATTATCAAAAACATCCCGTCCGAAGCGCACTGTCGTTTCCGGTTGGGTCCGAAAATCGAGCCGCGTCATCCGCACAAATCGATCGGTTCGGGGAAACAGGCGCACATCGTGTGGAGAGAACCTGACCGCCCGATCGTAGCGGTAAATTGTTTCATATCGAACCCCGATTTTCATCTGTTTGATTATGGCATCTAGACAACGGCAATGCATTTACGCTAAAATTTTGTTGCGGGGCACGCCAAGCTCATCTACTGGACGAGAAGTTTTCCAAGATTGTTCTGGGGGGAACAGCCGCCCTTCGCGTCCTTTCGGGCGTGGGGGGCGGTACTTCCTTCTGTTGACGGTGCCGCCATCTTTTTCCCGATATTTCAACTGGACGCTGGCGTTCACGATCATTGGGCTGAGTACGATCGCCGCCGGAGTTTTTGTCTTTAACCGCTGCGCCTCACTGCCCGGACGCACGACCAAGGAAACGGTCGACCAAATGGAGCGGGTTGGGCGCGATTTGCGTGACGCGATTGTGCAGATCGCACAGTTGCAACCGCGCGTCACCATCAACAATCGCGTCTATTTTGAACAAACCTCATCGATCGCCGAGCTGGCGCTCATTTCCCAAACGATCGAAGTCGAGCACGAATTTCTTCACACCTGGGCTGGAAGCACCAAACGCCTGCGTTTGCACGGCACGTACACCGCCAAAGCCGGCTTCGATTTGCGCAAGGAATTCAGTGTCACGGTTACGCCGGAAACGACTATTGTTCGTTTGCCGCACGCACAAATTCTGGGCGTCGAACAAAACGCTATTGAACTGCTGGCCTACGAGAATGGATTTTGGAATCCCATTTCTGGCACAGATGTGCAAGCGGAGTTGGCTTCTCTTGCCAAACTCGCGCGCGATCGCGCCGCTGCGCGGAAGCTTGCGGCCGAAGCCGAAGAGTCGTTCCGGACACAATTGAAAGCCCGTATTGGCGATACCCCGCCAGTGCAGGTGATTTTTTACCAAACGCCGAGGTCCGATTGATCCGCCTTTCCGGCGGCGCAGTTGCGCGTTAGACATTCGCCATGTCGCTACGAAAAAAACCGCTGCTTGCGCTCGGTTTTGTTCTGCTCGCGCTCGTTGTTCTGATCTTTGTTGTGCCGCCGTTGATGGAGCACAGCATCGCAGCCTGGCTCCGATATGAAGTGCGACGCTCCGGACTTGTCGTCGGCTTCTCCGAAATTCACGCCCCGCTCTTTCGTCCAGTTGAAATCCGCGAGTTGAAGATCGTCGGCGCCGGTCTCGATGCCGATCATGTCGAGTTTGACGCCGGACGGATCGAAGCCGGTCTTAGTTTTGCCGCATTTTTCGGCCGATCGGAAAAGTCACACCTTCTCTCCTCACTTCGCGTCGAGCATGCAAAATTATTCATCCGTGGCCGCGCGCCACTCTCTGCCGGTCCCGTTGATTGGACTGCGCTGGCCAGACTTTTGCCGGAACGTTTCGAGATTTTTGCGGATCAACTCCGATTCGAGCAACCGTTCTCTTTGCTGGCATTTCAGGATACAAAAGTTTCTGCGAGTAAAGGGAACAGCGGGATACTTTCCATTGGGGCGGTCGAAATGCGGGCGCCGTTTTTGGAAAGACGCTTCGCGCACGTTCGAGGCGTGACGCGCTGGCAGGATGACCGCCTCTCCATTGGTTCGGTCAATCTGCTGGAAGGTTTCACCATCGATTCATTGGTAATTGATCTCACCGGTTTGCGCATCGGACGCGTCGGCACTGATCTTGGCGTTTCCGTTTTGGGTGGCAAAATGCGCGCGAACATTGCCACTGAGCGGCCCGGCAAAACACGACTCTGGGAAGCGGCCGGCACTGCTTCAGGAATTTCACTTCCACAACTCGCCAGCGCTCTGGGCTTGACGGAGCCGGTCCAAGGGATGGTCCGCGCATCGAAGTTCACTTTCCGCGGCGATCCACGCGACTTCCTCAACGCCACGGCTTCAATCTGGACGGAAATGACCGGGTTCAGTTGGCGCGAGCGCAACGCCGACGTCATCATGCTGGGCGCAAATTTTTACGGACACACCGTCCAGTTACAGCAGCTCTTTATTAAACAACGCAGCAACGAATTGACCCTGAGCGGCGAAACCGCCATCGGAACCGAGTGGCTTAATCCTGATTTTCGCGGGGACATCTCCGCATCAATTAATGATCTCGGTCAATTCGCGGAGCTCTTCGGCGCTTCGCCGGATGCGTTCGCCGGTAAAGTGGCCGCTCGCGGTCGCATGCATGCTCACGAGCGAACCGTTGACGGCGATCTCGCCCTCACCGGCGACGCCTTGAAGATTTTTCGGGTCCCGGTCGATTCTTTAACGGCGCGAATTGGTCTTGAGTCGGGTCGAGCGCACGTGGATCAATTGGAATTGAAGCGCGGCGAGGATTTTCTACGCGCGCAGGGAAAAATCGATCTGGCGCAGAAAAAATCATTCACGCTTTCAGCGGAAAGTTGGTGCCGCGAATTGGGTGATTACGCTCTCGACTTCCCCGTCATCGGAACGTTGTCCGGCGCTCTTTCAGCCAAGCTTACTGGCGCCGGCGACGAAAACAGTTTCAGCAGCACGGTTTCAGGACAAACCGATCAATTCTCTTTTTCTGCGCAAAGCAACTGGCGCAGTGATGCCATCGCCATCAATTCACTCAAGATAAAATTGAGCGACACCGCCGAAGCGGAGGTGAAAGGAACGATCGATCTCACCAATCCAAAACATTTTCGCGCAAATCTTTCTTCGGCGAACGAACTGCGCTGCGATGGGCCTTTTGCCGACAACGGTTGTGGGAACGGTCTTGAGTTACGCGAGGGGGAAAGCGGATTGCCGTTCTCCGAAATTACGCTCGACGGACGCAATCTGACGCTACGTCAATCTTCTACCTCTGCCGTCGCACAATCAATCAAGCTCTGCGACGAAGGTGAGCCAGGTCAACCGGTTCAGATCAATATTCCAAAGCGCCCGGAACCGCCGCCGCCGTCTCCTTCCCCCGCTCTGCTTCCTTCGCCCGCTCCTCCACCGCCGTAATCAGCCAGCGCCGCAATCGTTCTTCGAGCTCAGCCGTTACCGACACGTGAAATGCTGCGCCGGCATCGACTCGCACGGCTTCTCCTTCCGCTGTCTCGAAAATCAATTGCACGGGCCGGCGACCCGGCGAGGCCGCGAGCAGCGCCCGAACTTCCCGCAACTCATCGCTGCCCGCGTTCGCGGCAAAATGCAGACAAAGAGGCGGCGTCTCAACGCGGGTCGGGTTTGGATTACGCGGAACTTCCAATGAAAGAAGACGCAGTTTTTCCGCCGTCGCGCGCAATGATTCATCTCGCAAATCGAGTTTACCCCTGACTCCGACGACATTTCCCGGCACCAACTTTTCCGCGCACTCGAGATAAAGCTCGTTCCAAACCACCAATTCGAGCGTGCCCGTTAAATCTTCCAGCCAGACGACGGCGAACGGTTTGCCGTCTTTCCTGGTAAATTTCTTGTCCACCTGCGTGATCGCGCCCGCTACCCGGAACGTGGCACGATCGGAAAGTTCATTCAGCGCAGCAATCGATTGATATTTTCCGTTCGCGATAACGTCGGCATAGGCATCAAGCGGATGTCCAGTGACGTAAAAACCCAGCAACTCCTTTTCGTAGCTCATTTTCTCCCGATCGCTCCATGGCATCACCGTCCGCGTCCGTGCCGGCGCAACATGCTCGTGGGTATCCCCGAAAAGCGATACTTGCCCTGCCATTCGATCGCGATGCGCTACAGCTGAGGAGGCGAGCGCATCATCGATGCAGGCAAAAAGCTCCGCTCGTTCGCGGTGCAGAAAATCGAACGCGCCGCACTTGACCAGAGACTCCAACATTTTGCGATTGGCAATGCGCGAATCGAGCCGGCTGCAGAAATCTTCCAGCGACTTGAAGTCGCCACTGCACTCGCGCTCGCGAATGGCGAGCTCCATCGCTCCTTGGCCGACATTCTTGATCGCAGCCAGGCCAAAGCGGATGGCAGTGTAGCCGCGGTCGTCGGCCGCGGCCGTTCCGTAATCCACTTCAATTCCGCCGCGGCCAGCGACCGCGGCTAAAGCCTCCGGCACAAACTTCAACCCGCTCCGATTCACATCCGGCGGCAGAATCGTAATGCCCATCCGTTTGCATTCGCTCACCAGGACCGAAATTTTTTCGGTGTTATTGATTTCGTTCGAGAGCAAACCAGCCATGAATTCGACCGGATGGTTCGCCTTTAAAAACGCCGTCTGATAACTGATCAGCGCATAGGCCGCGCTATGGCTCTTGTTGAATCCGTAGCCAGCAAATTTTTCCAGTAAATCGAAAATCGCGTTCGCTTTTTTCTCCCCGATCTCGTTGGTTTGCGCGCAACCGGCGATGAAATTGGCGCGCTCTTTCGCCATCTTTTCCTTGTCCTTTTTGCCCATGGCGCGCCGCAGCAAATCCGCCTGCCCCATCGAATAGCCTGCCAGTTTGCTGGCTGCCGCCATCACCTGCTCCTGGTAAATCATCACTCCATAGGTATCGGCGCAGATTTCCTCGAGCAGCGGATGCTCGTACCTAATTTTCGTTAGCCCTTTCTTTCGCTTGATGTAGTCACCGATCAACTCCATCGGCCCGGGCCGATAAAGCGCGATCAACGCAATGATGTCGTCCAATTTCCGCACATCGAATTGCTTCGAGACCGACGTGATCCCGCCTGATTCCATTTGAAACAAGCCGATAGTTTCGCCCCGGTTGTAGAGTCCGAAGGCAGCAGCGTCATCTAGCGGAATGTTTTTGAGCGAGAAGCCGGGCACATTTCTTCGAATCAACGTCACCGTGTCTTCAATCACGGTCAGCGTTTTCAATCCCAGAAAATCCATTTTCAGCAGCCCGAGGTCGTTCAATGGATTCATCGAATACTGGCTGACGATGTCGTTGCCTTTGACGTCACGGCAGAGCGGCACGTACTCGGAAAGATCGCGATCACTGATTACAACTCCGGCCGCGTGCACGCCGGCACTGCGGGAAAGTCCTTCCAGGGCGGTCGCGTATTCCATCAACTGCTTTGTCGGCGGTTCGCTCGCGACTGCTCTCTTCAATTCCGGGTTCCTCTCGACCGCGGAATTCAGAGTAATGTTCAGTTCGTTCGGAATCATTTTCGCGATCCGGTCACCGTCCCGCACGCTCAGTCCCATCACCCGTGCTACATCGCGCACCACGCTGCGCGCTTTCAGCCGGCCAAAAGTGATGATCTGTGCCACGCGACGTTCGCCATATTTTTGCCGGACGTATTCGAGGACTTCGCCGCGACGAGCTTCGCAAAAGTCGACATCAATATCGGGCGGAGAAATTCGCTCTGGATTGAGAAAACGCTCAAAGATCAGTCCGTACTGCAACGGATCGATATCCGTAATTCCCAGGACATAAGCGACGATGGAGCCTGCGGCCGAACCGCGGCCCGGTCCCACCGGGATCCCTCGCTCTCTGGCGAAATGAATAAAGTCCCAAACGATTAGGAGATAACTAACAAAACCCGTTTTTTCCAGAACATCGACTTCGTAATCCAGTCGCTTGATTAGTTCCTGATCGTTGGCTGCGCGTTCGCCGTAACGTTCGTGCAAACCCTTGTAACAAAGCTCGCGTAGATAACCTTCACGCGTTTTGCCTTCCGGCACCGGATACTCGGGATATTTCGATTTCCCGAACTCGATTTCGAGATTGCAACGGTCGGCGATTTCGAGCGTGTTGGTGATCGCCTCCGGAAAATCACGAAAGATTTCGCGCATTTCCGCGGGCGACTTGAAGTAGAGCTCAGGCTCGTATCGCATTCGCTGTTCGTCTTCAATTTTCGTAGCGGTGTTGATACAAAGAAGAACGTCATGTGCTCGGTGATCGCTGCGCCGGAGGAAGTGAACGTCGTTGGCCGCGACCAAACCGAGCCCGAATTCGCGGGCGAATTTTGGCAGATGCGCATTGCATTGCTTCTGCTCGGCCATTCCGTGATCGTGCAGCTCGATGAAAAAATTTCGCGGCCCGAAAATGTCGCGATATTCCGCGGTCAGACTTCTGTGCTTTTTCAACGTTGCCGGATTGAAGAGCGCTGTTGATCTCACTGGCGAGACAACCGCTCAGGCCGATCAAACCGTCCGCATGCGACGCCAGCAAATCCTTGTCGATGCGCGGCCGATAATAAAAACCGTCCAGATGCGCCGCCGAAATCAGCTTTACCAAATTGCGATAGCCCGTCTCGTTTTCCGCCAGCAAGGTGAAATGGAAGGTAGATTCGCGTGACGGTTTTTCCTTGTATGAGCCGCTAGTGATGTAGGCCTCGCAACCGATAATCGGCTTGATCCCCGTCGCCTTGGCGCATTGATAAAAATCGATCGCGCCAAAAAGATTGCCATGATCGGTAATCGCCACCGCTGGCATTTTCATTTTCACCGCTTCGTTCATCAGCTCTCGCATCCGAACCGCGCCATCGAGAAGGGAGTATTCGGTGTGAAGATGAAGGTGAACGAAAGAATCGCGGGGCATCGACGTCAGTATTGAGCGGACAAAACTTTTGGCAAATTTGCCTAGCATTTCGTTGCGATTTCTCGTGCGGCTCTCGCAACGACGAGGTGCATTGGCCGCTCCGTCGAGCAATGTTAAAGAAATGCGGCTTCGCCGCCTGAATTAGCATCGAGCATGAGATTGCTCGATCCACCCTGCGCATAGCCCTTTCGCCCGGTGTCCCAATCAGCATCGGCCTCCCGGCGCCCTCGGGACGACATTTCTTTTATTCTCGAAAAATCGTAATTGCATCGCGCGTGTCGCGTTGCTAAGAGAGCGCGTGCCGCGATCCGCTTTCGGTTTGCAAAGGGGCGCGCGCGCGCAAGTTTACCCGCAATGAAAAAACTCGAAGCGATCATTAAGCCCTTCAAACTCGAGGAAGTAAAAGAGGCCCTGGCCGAGCTCGGCATCGAGGGCATGACAGTGACGGAAGTGAAAGGCTTTGGCCGACAGAAAGGGCACACCGAAATTTATCGCGGCAGCGAATACACCGTTGATTTTCTGCCCAAAGTGAAAGTCGAAGTCGTGCTCGCAGACGACATGGTGGATAAAGCCGTCACCGTAGTGGTGAGCGCGGCCAAAACCGGCAAAATCGGCGACGGTAAAGTTTTTGTTCTTCCGGTTGAACACGCGGTCCGCATTCGGACGGAAGAGATCGGCGAAAAAGCGGTGTGAGGTACGTGCGCCCTTCCTCCGCCGTCATTCCGAGCGGAGTCGAGGAATCCCGTGGCGAAAACTTTACGGTAACTTCGCGGGATCCCTCGACTTCGCTCGGGATGACCAATCATTTTTCCATCAAATCTCAACCATCAACCATCAACCTTCTGAGCCATGGCTAAAGACAAAAAGACCCCGTCCGACGTTTCCAAAATGATCAAGGACCGCGAGGTAAAACTCGTGGATTTCAAGTTCACCGACCTTCCCGGCACCTGGCAACATTTCACCACCACCCTCACCGAATATAACGAAGACATTTTTACCGACGGCCTCGGCTTCGATGGCTCGAGCATTCGCGGTTGGAAAGTGATCAACGCCTCCGACATGCTCGTCATTCCCGATCCAGCCACGGCGTGGATTGATATTTTTAATGCTGAACCGACGCTCTCATTGATCTGCACCATCGTTGATCCGATCACGCGCGAACCGTACGATCGCGACCCGCGCGGTCTCGCCGAAAAGGCGGAGGCTTATTTGAAAAGTACTGGCATCGCCGACACCGCGAATTTCGGACCGGAGGCGGAATTTTTCATCTTCGATGACGTGCGCTTTTCGTCAGCCGCGAATTCCGCCTTTTATCAAATCGAAAGCACCGAAGCGCATTGGAACAGTGCGCGCGAAGAATTTCCCAATCTCGGCTACAAGATCCGCGCAAAGGAGGGTTATTTTCCGGTGCCGCCAGCCGACACCTTGCAGGACATTCGTAATGAAATGTGTCTCGAGTTGGAGAAGGCTGGCGTTCCGATCGAGCGCCAACATCACGAAGTCGCGACCGCGGGTCAGGCCGAAATCGACATTCGGTTCGCACCGATGAAAGAGATGGCCGACCACATGCAGTATTACAAATACATCGTGCGCAACGTGGCCAAGCGGCACAACAAAACGGTCACTTTTATGCCCAAGCCACTCTTCGCCGATAACGGCAGCGGCATGCATACTCACATCTCGCTTTGGAAAGGCGATAAACCGCTTTTCGCCGGCAATGGTTATGCGGGATTGTCCGACACCGCGCTCTTTTTCATCGGCGGAATTTTGAAACACGCGCCCGCGCTTACCTGTATCACGAACCCGACGACCAACAGTTACAAACGGCTCGTTCCCGGATTTGAGGCGCCAGTCAATCTCGCTTATTCCGCGCGCAATCGTTCCGCTGCGATTCGGATTCCTACTTACTCGGCCAATCCAAAATCGAAGCGGATTGAGTTTCGCACGCCGGATTCAGCAGCGAATCCGTACCTCGCTTTCGCCGCGTTGTTGCTGGCGGGCTTGGACGGAGTTCAGAGCCGCATTGATCCCGGCGATCCGCTCGACAAAAATCTTTACGATCTTCCGCCGGAAGAACTCGCTAATGTCCCCAGCGTGCCCGATTCGCTCAGTGGCGCTATCGCAGCGCTGGAGAACGACCACGATTTCCTGCTTAAAGGCGACGTCTTCAATTCCGACTTCATCACAAACTGGCTTGAGATGAAACAAAAGGAATATGACGCGTTGCGGTTAAGACCGCACCCCTACGAGTTTTCGATGTACTACGACGTGTAGGCGGATCGCTCTAGTTTCGGGGCGCAGTCGTCCCGCCTGTGGGGCCCGCGGGCTTCCAGCCTGCGGAAGCTGTAGCGGCGGTCTATGACGCGGCTATCAGGAGCGGCGTGCCAAGCCGCCGACTTTAACAAAACGGCGGTCTGGAGACCGCCGCTCCTTGGTCTTCCGCAGGATGCCGAAAGAAGCGAGCAAGATGCTCGTGCTCCTGTCTGTTTTGCCTCGGCGATCGATCGTGTCACCGATATAACGCTATCACCCGCATGAAGCGACGTTGGGTATTGCTCCTCCTTGGCGGATCCTATTTTGTCGTCATCATGTTTGGCAGCCTTCCCGATAAGTTAATCCTTTTTCCAACGACGTATCGGATTGATCCGCATGGCGCCGCGCGGCAGACCATTCCATTCCAAAATGGTGAACTCGAAATCTGGACGGCGCGTTCGCGGCTCGCGCGACAACGCAATCATGTCGATGCCTACGTCCTGCGCTTCTACGGCAACGCCGATCGCGCGGAACGATGGGTTGCGCTCGACGCGGACGCTTTCGGCGAACGCGCCGTTGAAATTTGGGGAATGAATTATCCCGGCTTCGGCGGGAGCTCCGGCCCAGCACGTCTGAAGCGAATGTCGCCCGCCGCACTTGCCGCCTTCGATGCGCTGAAGTCGAAAGCCGGGAACCCGCCGATCTACGTTTTTGGCGCAAGTATTGGGAGCACGGTAGCAATGGCCGTCGCGGCCAACCGCGAAGTCCGCGGTCTTATTCTTCACAATCCGCCGCCATTGCGCCAAATAATCTTGCGCCACTACGGCTGGTGGAACCTTTGGCTCCTGGCCGGACCGGTGGCGCTGCAAATTCCACGCGAACTCGATAGCGTCGCGAATGCGAAACGAATTCATGCGCCTGCAATTTTCCTTCTCGCCGAAAACGACGAGATCGTTCCGCCGAAATTTCAACGCTTGGTGGTTGATTCCTTTACCGGGGAAAAACAGGTGATTACCCTGCCCGGCGCGTACCACAACTCACCGATTGAGGGCCCGGTCGTCGAAGAAATTCATCGGGCCTACGATTGGTTATTTGGCATCACGGTGCCCTAAGCAAAGGCAACGAAGGTCCCTTTGTATTCCCTTTTTCCGGACGCGATTTTTTTCCTGTCATCCTGAGCGAAGTCGAAGGATCTCTAACTATTTTCTGTGAAGTCAGAGATTCCTCGACTCCGCTCGGAATGACAAAGAAGGTGAATCACCTGGGAGCGGCACCTTCTAGGCGCCGGAGACCGCCGCTTCTCGTATGCGCGCGCTGATTCGCGCTTCCTGCTCCGGTGTATAGTCTGCGCGTCAGTTTGAAGACGCAAAAAATTCTGATCTCACTCGGTCTCGCCGCGCTGGTCTCGATCGTCTTCGGGCAAACCACGCACTTTGGTTGGGTCCGTTACGATGATCACGATTACGTTTATCGCTCCGGTCAGGTAACCAGCGGGTTGAGTTTTTCCAACATCGCATGGGCTTTCACCCATTTTCACGCCGCCAACTGGCATCCCATCACCACCTTGTCGCATATGCTCGATTGCCAATTATTCGGGCTAAATCCGGCTTGGCATCATTTCAGCAGCGTTGTCATTCACGCCCTGGCCACCATCGCGCTTTTTTTTGCCCTCGACTCGCTGACGGGAAAAAACTGGCGAAGCGCACTTGTCGCCGGCGTCTTCGCCATTCATCCGCTACGCGCGGAATCGGTGGCTTGGATCGCCGAGCGCAAAGACGTTCTCAGCGGTTTATTCTTCGCCCTCACCCTGCTGGCGTGGTCCTACTATGCACGCAGGAAATCAGTGACGCGTTATCTGCTGGCGGTTCTTGCGGCCGCGCTTGGAACGCTCTCCAAACCGATGCTGGTCACGATTCCGTTCGTGCTTTTGTTGATCGATTACTGGCCGTTGAATCGTTTTCGAAAAGAAAAAATCGTTTGGCTGCTCCTGGAGAAAATTCCGTTCGCGCTGGTCGCCGCAGTTTCGGCGGTCGCGACAGTGCTGGCCCAACGCGGCCAGATCAACACTTTCGGCTTCTCTCTGCCGTTACGATTCGAAAATGCAATGGTTAGTTACGCGATCTATCTGCGTCAGCTGATCTGGCCGGTCGATCTCGCTGTCCTTTATCCGCATCCGGAAAAATTCTTCCCGTTCCTGATCATCGCCGGTTGTGCTGTGCTCCTGATCGCGCTGTCGACGATCGCGATCATCTACCGAAAACAATTCCCATTTCTGTTCACTGGCTGGTTTTGGTTTATTGGCATGTTGGTCCCGGTAATTGGAATCGTGCAGGTCGGCCGGCAGGCTCATGCCGATCGCTACACTTATTTGCCGCTCATCGGTATCACCATCGCCATAGTGTGGCTGGTTGCCGAACTGACGGCGCGCTGGCGTTTTCGAAAACAAATCGGCATGCTTACATCCGCCGTTGTCATCATCGCGCTCAGCGCTTGCGCTTATCATCAAACGACGTTCTGGCGCAACGCCGATTCCCTGTGGCCGCACACGCTCGCGGTGACGACAAACAATGATGGCGCGCATCTTGCCTTCGCGACTTCGCTTTTCGCCGAGGGCAAAACCGAAGAAGCAATCGCGCACGCGCGCGCGGCAGCGGAAATTCGCCCGGCCAATGCGGGTGTTTATGGCGAGGTGCCGGTCGGCCTGGAAGGGAAACCGCTCGAAGAAGCGATTCTTTTTTGGAGCGCGCGAGTAGAAAACGAGCCGAACAACATCGGCGCCCGTAACACATTTGGTGTTTTGCTGGTGCAGAAACATCAGACGCGCGCCGCGATTGAGCAGTGGGAAAGCGCGCTTGCATTAAACCCGAATGACGGAAATGCGCAGAGCAACCTGGCATGGGTGTTCGCCACTGCGCCCGACGCCTCGCTTCGCAACGGAACCCGCGCGGTCGAGTTGGCGGAACGCGCATTGAAACTCGCCGGCGGCATCAACCCGATTCTGCATCGCACATTAGCTGCGGCCTATGCCGAATCCGGTCAATTCGACGATGCCATCGCAACAGCGGAGCGCGGCCGGGAATTTGCCGAACGTGAAGGTAACAGCGAATTGGCCGACGAATTTGTTGCCGTCCTCGACCGCTACCGACAGCACCAACCGATGCGCGACCCGAGCCTGCAATTACGCGAAGATTAATTGCAAGGAGCGGCGTCTTCCAAGCCGCCGACTTAAATAAAACGGCGGTCTGGAGACCGCCGCTCCTTGGATTCCCCCTCCCTCGCCGAATTACCTTGCAACTTTGCCGGGCGGCCTGATGTTCAAGCACATATTATGAGCTTGCTCGCGAGCTTCATGAATCTGGCAGGGCCAGATCTGATCGTTATTCTGTTGATCATCCTTGTCCTTTTCGGGGCAAAGAAGTTGCCTGAGCTGGCTAAAGGAATGGGACAAGCCGTCCGCGAATTTCAAAAAGCAAAAGACGAATTCAGCGATGAGCTGAACAAAGCTGGCAAGACCGACGAAAAAACAGTTCGCCCGGCCCAGGCAAACGTCCCACGAATCGAACCGGGAGCTCCCGGCGCGACTGCCCAGCCCGACCCGAACCAAACGGTGGCCCCCGGCAACCGCGCCGATCAAGTTTAGGCGCGTGCCGCGCGCTATTTTGTCGTTCTGAACGAAGTCGAAGGATTTCTAACTGATTTGGGACTTTTCCACGCCTGGCGCACTTTTCGGTTAACCTGCGATTGGCGTCGCAATCTCGCTTTTCCTGCTTCTATCGGCGTTCCTCCAAGTATTCGGAGAAGCATCACACCTCTTAGACCCTGATTAGTCATTCTCTAGCCCATGAGCGAACAACAAGATTATCCTTACGCCACGTACCTCGACATAAAGTTTCCCCCTCTCCACTTGGTTAACGTTCCAGCCCTGGTGAAAGCCTGCACCGAGAAGTGGTACAACCAAACGCTCTGCAAGGTGAACGACTCCGTTGTTCGCCTGGGAGTCATGCAAGGCGAATACCACTGGCACAAACATGACAACGACGACGAGTTCTTCTTCGTCTTGGAGGGGCACTTCATCATCGATCTTGAAGATCGCTCGGTTGATCTGCAGCCACAGCAGGGATTTGTCGTTCCCAAAGGCGTCAAGCATCGCACCCGGGCGCCCGATCGAGCAGTCATTCTGATGGTGGAAACTGCCGCCATTGTTCCTACCGGCGATGCGTAGCGCCGCGGACGAACCATCTGTTATCGGTTATTGTAACAGCGTTGTAAGACCGCATCGGCAATGATAAAACGAAACATCAAAGCGATCGCCTTTGCGTCCCTGACAGCGGCAATTTTGCTCACGGCATTTAGCGCGAGTCTGGCGCAATCCGGTGGTGCCAGTTTGCACGGCTGGGTTGCTTTCGAGGATGTCGCTTACGTAGACAAGCAACCCAGAGCCAAAGTAGTGCTCCAACATGACCCACCTGGTTCTGGTCCGGCATATTCGACGGAAACCGACGAGCACGGATTCTTTGAGTTTCCGCACACTAGCCTTGGCAGATTCAAGTTAGAGATCACGGCCAAAGGGTTTCAACCCTATTCCGCCGATGTTTATATGCCGTCGGACTTCGCCGGCAACTGGGCCGTGCAGCTCAAGACGGAAGCACCGAAGCGACCGTGATCAAGCAACTGCTGAGTGGTTCGTGAGTTTGTCGGTCACCACGGATCAAAGCCGATGCTGTGACATTTTATTCTGTCATTCCGAGCGAAGCGAAGCGCACTCGAGGAATCTCTAGCTGTTCTTTCTTCTACGAAGAAATTAGAGATGTCTCGACTAGCTCGACATGACAGAAGAGCGCTGGCACGGACACGTTTGCTTTAGACGGAACATAGGCCTCCGACCTGTGCGCTCCATCGGACATTTTGTCCGATGTCTCGAATCAGCGGATTACGAATCCGCTGGGCGCACAGACTGGTTAAGTCTGTGTTCCTCAGCTAGAGCGTTTTGAGATATTCTAATCAGGTCGCGTTTTTCCTCGGCGGAAAGCGCTGTACCGTAATCGTGGTCACCATTCCTGTTGCTGCTCGCGTGCGCATAGTTAGCCGCAGCAAATAAAACGGTGTCGCGCAGCTAAACCTGTTCATTTAACGTAGCCGCAAGATGGAACGACGACATATCAAATGGCTTCCGCTGTTGTTGGCAGGATTGTTTTTCGCCTATCAATATTTTTCCTCGGAGAAGTTCGTGAATCCGGAGACGGGCCGGAAGAGTCACGTCGCCATGTCCACGCGCGAGGAAGCTTCTCTTGGAGTTCAGAGTTATCAGCAAGTCCTGGCACAGTCGGAGAGTATCAATTCGGGACCGGACCTAGAGATGGTGAAACGAGTGGCATCGCGCCTGGCTACCGCGACAGGCAAAGCTGGTGCGGACTTCGACTGGCAGGTCTCGCTGATTCGGTCTTCGCAGGCAAATGCATTCTGTTTGCCGGGCGGTAAGATCGTAGTTTACACCGGCATTCTACCCATCACGCAAAACGAACCTGCCCTTGCGACCGTTCTAGGTCACGAGATGGCGCATGCCACTTCGCGACATGGTTCGCAGCGCGTTCTGGAACAGAATCTCGCCCAGACTGCATTGACCGGCGTAGCCATGTCTCTCTCCGACATGGACTACGACAAACAACGTGCGGTGATGGGAGCGCTCGGCGCCGGAACTCAGTTCGGTGTGCTCATGCCATTTAGCCGCAAACACGAGTCGGAAGCCGATGAGATTGGATTGCTTTATATGGCGCGAGCTGGTTACGATCCGCGAGAGAGTATTCGCTTTTGGCAACGAATGGAAAATGCCGGGGGTGCGCAACCACCCGAGTTTCTTTCCAGTCATCCGTCGCATGGCGCCCGCATTCAGCAACTGGAGGCGGAAATGCCGAAAGCGTTGGAAGAATATAGCAAGTCCTCGCATGCCGATGCGCCGGCCTCGTTGTAAGCCGCTCGCAATAAACTACTGCTAACCGAGATGGGTTTTCCGCCGATTACGTTGCTACGAAGACGACGTTTTGCTAGGTCGCTCTCATGTTAAACACGATATTCCTTCGTCTGGGGAAACTCATCGCGGGTTTTGCATTCATCATCTCTCCGATGGCTCTGGCACTACCATTGGGGCTGCTCGATAACAATCATCCGGCAGTTCAGGCACGGCGGTGGCAGTGTAAGATCGGGCACACCGGTTCTTGCCGTTTATGTGGATCGCGACGCGGCCAAGGCTCGGCGACGTAATTCGTGATCTACCTAAGAATGTTCGCGGAATCAGAAGTGCACGTGCCTCTCACGGATAAATTCCGGTCCATGAAGGGCAACCCGCATGGCGGCAGTACCAGTCATACCGCGCTGCAAACTCCGCCGATTCAGCTGCGGACCTCCGGAGGTTCGAGCAAAGATCTGCCGAACGGTTTTTGCTGCGGCGGCACTCTCGGCTCGCTGGTTCGAAATCGGCAGAGACCAATATTCCTAAGTAGCTGTCGCGTTTTTGAATCGGATTGTTTTTGCCGGCAGCAAGCACTGATGCTATCGCGATCCAATCATTCAGCCGGGGCTAATCGATGTTAACTGTAACGTCAACGGCGCACAAACAGTGGCGACCCTCCTGAAAAAGAGTTCGCTACCTATCGTAACTTGAGCTTCCTCGGCGCGACCATGGTCGGCCAGTAGATCTCGCCGAATTACAATTCACGTTCCCGTTCGACGCAAGGCGAACGGGCATTTCTTTCGTTATCCCCAAAGTCCGGTTCCGCTTCCTGTTCCTAGACTCGTACGTGTTTAGCGACTAAGGAATCCCTCTTCACTAACATCTTGCTTTAGCTGGGTGCTAATGAGACCTGAAGGAGCCTCCGGACCGCTTGAGCGGTTTTGTCAGTGAGCGAGTCAACCCGCTAGCGGTGCGCCAACTGAGCAGCTCGAGCCTTGCGCCCGGAGCGCGGTGTTTGCAACTCCGCTGCGCACAGCAACGCTACTACACGTCCCCTGATTCGGGAAATGGACTGTCTCTTCGAAGGGTCCGAAGTGCTGCGACGATGCCGCACCTTCATGACTCTAATTATGAGAACGGCTTAGAGCACTCCACCTCTGAGTTTCCGCTGTTAAAACCGATGCGCAAGCCCAATCTCATCGTGTTTCTGACGGACCAACAGCGAGCCGATACTATTGTCGGCGAGGCGAGTAGAACACTTCATGCACCAAACCTGCGCAAGCTGGCTTGCGGAATCGGTCATTTTCGAGCGCGCCTATGTCACCCACCCTCTGTGCGTGCCTTCGCGAGCGTCATTACTAACCGGGATGTGGCCGCATCAAACGGGCTGCACCAGGAACGGCGTTTCGCTTGATCTCCGATTTCAAACCCTTGCCGAGCTGATTGGCGATGACAGCTACCATCCGGCCTATATGGGAAAGTGGCAGTTGGGGGATGAAGCGAAGAAACAACGTGGATTTCGAGATTGGATTTCAACCGAAGGCGTCAGTGACTACAGCCGATTCCTAAGTTCGAATGGCTACATTCCGGACAAGCCAAACGGATCTTTTTCCGAACGTTTGATTAGTCAACTCCGCTCGACATTTCCAAGCCCAGATTTCTTGAAGAGCATGCCTGCAAGTTCATCGAGAAGCATCGCCTCGATCCATTTGTTCTATTCATTTCGTTCGTTGAACCTCACTCCCCCTACAACGGTCCTCTCAACCTCGAGCATGCGCTCGAAGATGTAGAACTTGATGCCACAGCAGTCGCACCTGCGAATGATAATCTCCCCCTGCGCTACCAACTAATGCGGGAATGGCAACAGGCCGAGGCGCTCCTGGATCGGAAGCGATTGCCCAATCTCTTCTTTTTTGGAGTTACTCAGGACGAGTATCGCGCAATGAAACAACGCTATCTTGGTTTGATAACGATGGTTGACCGAAGCATCGGAGGAATTTTGTCGTGTCTCGAACGCACGGAATTATTGGATAAAACCATTATTATCCACACCAGCGATCACGGAGATATGCTTGGTGCGCATCATCTTTTTGGAAAGGAAGTCATGTTCGAAGAAGCGGTGCGCGTTCCCTACCTTGTCCGATTACCCGGCCAACGCCAGAGTTTAAGAGTTGTTCAACCGGTCAGCCATATCGACTTCCTGCCTACTTTACTCGATCTTCTGGGCGAGCCTAAACCGAATCAATGCGCTGGGCATAGCCTGGCCCCACTACTGCACGGCGAAAACATGGCGCCGGGAAACGTCTTTATCGAATGGTCCCCCAATCGTTTCAAGGTGATGAAAGGAACAAAGCTCGCGTCACGCCGGAAAATTAAACGCGCGATGAATGAATCTACCCGTGCTGTAATCTCCCCGGAAGGATGGAAACTTTGCCTGAGAGATCAGGACTTCAATGAACTTTACAACCTGGAGGCTGATCCCAATGAAGCACATAACCTTTACTACCAGCCTGCTTATCGAGCGATCATCGAGCAAGGAAGGCGCGACATTCTTTCCTGGCAGCAGATGACTGGCGATTCCTTGAGGCTCTAGCGCCGCAGGTCTGGCAGGGATTTGGCCGCACGCTGCGATGAGAACGATTCCGCTTGATTTGCCTCTCGCGGATTTCAGCTAAACTGCTGGACCTATGCCGAACTATCTCGTTCTCAGTACGAGTGGAAATCCCGATAGCAACAGCCGACGGCTGGCCCAAATCGCGTTTGACTGGCTAAAGAATGCAAAGCTGAACTGCGAATGGCTCGATATTGGCAAGCTCGATCTTCCCTTATGCGACGCGGACGCCTGCTACAATCATCCGGCTGCACAAAAATTAAGTGCCGCGGTCGAAAAAGCTGATGGAATCATTGTTGCGACGCCGGTTTACAACTACGATGTTGCCGCGGCGGCCAAGAACATGGTCGAGTTAACTGGAAGTGTCTGGGAAGACAAGGTGGTCGGTTTTCTTTGTGCTGCCGGCGGGATGGGTAGTTACATGTCGGTCATGAGCTTTGCCAATAGTCTCATGCTCGATTTTCGCTGTCTCATCATTCCGCGATTCGTTTATGCGACGGGTGATTCTTTTGACGGTGACAGTCTCGCAGATACCAAGGTTGCCAAACGCATCGAACAAGTCGTCGCCGAGCTTGTCCGGGTGACGAAAGGAGTGCGCAGCTAGTGAACAAGTGGATTGGCACTTCCGGATTCCAGTATGCGGAATGGAAGGGAAGCTTTTACCCAGAGGATTTGCCGGCAGCGAAGATGCTTCCTTTTTACGCCGAACGATTCAATACCACGGAGGTTAATTACACCTTTCACCGGATTCCGACACCGAAAACGATCGCGAATTGGTGTCAGCTTACCCCGGAAACGTTTCGATTTACCTTAAAGGCGCCGCAAAAAGTCACGCATTTCGCGAGGCTGCGCAATTGCGGCGACACAGTCGATTATTTTTACGACGTTGTCAGCGGGCTGGGGTCACGGCTTGGCCCGGTCTTATTTCAACTTCCACCAAATTTGAAGAAGGACGCCTCCCTGCTCGAGCATTTTACGGAATCGTTGCCGGCGAGTATGAGGGCGGCCTTCGAGTTTCGCCATGAATCATGGCTGGATGAGGAAATATTCGCGCTGCTGCGAAAGCGAAATGTTTGCTTGTGCATCGCCGACACCGAAAAGCTGGAGACGCCGCAGGTCGTGACCGCCGATTGGGGTTACCTGCGTTTACGGCGTGAAGATTATCAAACGGATGAAGTGAAGCGATGGGCAACCGTAATCAAAGCACATGTCGGAGAATGGTCCGATGTTTTTGTTTACTTCAAGCATGAGGAAGCCGGCATCGGGCCGAAGTTAGCCACGCAAATGCGCGAACTTCTCGAACAGTTGTAGGGGCTTGTGCCGAGCGCCTGTAGCAAAGGCCGCCTTGCGTTTGACACAAACGCCGTTGCCGAAACACGCGATCAGGCGGCTGCGCGGCGCTTCTGCTTGACCAGTGCAGTGGATGTTCGGCGGCCGTTGCGATTGGAACCGCGTTTTACCTTGACCGATTGATTGCGGTTCAGGCTTTCCTGCAAAACCTTAACCAGGTCGACCACATTGGTAGCCCGAGCCTTTACCTCGACCTTGGGCGCGATCTCCTTCTTGTTAGCTTTTTGCTCGATCATCTCCATCACGGCATCCCGATATTCGTCCCGATATTTCTGTGGCTCCCACACACTCGACATGCTCTCAATAAGGGCGTGCGCCATTTTCAGTTCCTTCTCGTTCAACTCGGTCTTGGGCCGGTTCAATTCCTCCGGCGTGAGCACTTCGCTGGCGAAATGCATGAGCTCAAGAATGAGAAATAGTCCATCGGGTTTGACCGCGGCAAGGTATTCACGATTGCTGATCACGACCTTGGCTACGCCAATCTTGCCGGTACCGCTCAGGGCCTTGTGCAACAAAGCATAAGCTTTCTCGCCACCCTTCTGCGGTTCTAAAAAGTAAGGCTTATAAAAGAATTTTGGATCCACCTGCTCCAGCTCCACAAAGTCGGTAATATCGATGGAATGGGTGGATTCAATCCGCACCTTTTCAAAATCTTCGTCTTTCAAAACGATATATCGGCCACGCTCGTATTCGAAGCCTTTGACGATTTGATCGGCTGAAACTTCTTTCATATCGGCCTCAGCCACTTTTTTGTATCGGATGGGGCTAAGGTCAGTCGCACGCAGCTGGCGGAAACTTAATTTCTCCTCGCGAGTGGCGGGATAAACCGCGATCGGGATATAGACTAACCCGAAGCTGATGCTGCCTTTCCAAATAGGACGCATAATTTTCGCGGTCGCGCACTTTAGAGAGGTTGTTCCCTCTTGTCAATTGCGCGCTTCCCTTTATTGCGAGCAACAATCAAGCCATGCGAATGCACGCAAAAGTAGCAACTCAAAGCGCCCGGGCCGGTAGCGCTTCCAGATTGGACTCCAAAAGTACCGCAGTTCAAACCAGCTGGCCCAGTTTCAAAGAAGATTGTAGGTGACGAGGTAGACATAATCCAAACCGGGACTTCACCGCTCACGCCCGCCGAACTGGGAGATAACTGGGAAGGAGCGACAGGTGATAAGTTAAATAGCAGTCGGACCAACGGGAGCTACAATGACACCAAGGTAGTCACGATTTATCTGTCCAGCCGTCAGGAGCCGCTTCAATCAGTGGTATTGGAGGCCCGGCGTGCTCCGGAAGACAAAATTACGCGAGTCACCGTCTCCTCTCCGCTGCCCAAGCCCGTGGTTGAGGAAGAGTAGCCGGTAGCGCGACGCATTAGCCGATATTTTGTCGGCTGTGTTTAACGTCGCTTGCGGCGAGTGTCTCCTCCCTTTCACTCTCTCCCTTGGGAGAGCCGGACGCGAAGCGCCACTGAGGGCACTACGAGGTGTGGTGAGAAGAGGAAGGTGAGAAATTAAAGATCGCCCGACCGGACCAACCTACGGAGAAGAAAAATCCCTCACCTTCATCCTCTCCCTTTTGGAAAGGGAGAGGAAAGAAGAACCCCACGGGCGTGTCGGTATGCGCGCAGAATGCGAGCGCTACCCATCAGCCAGCGGCAAAAACTTTTCGCGCACTACCTTATCGTCTTTGACGGTGTAGATGCCCACCTCAGACATCTGCATTCGTTCCTTTGAATTCCTGTCAGTAGCGTCAATGTCAAATCGAACTACAAATGTATCACCTGCTACAAACGGACCACTCACCTTGGAGTCATGCACCTCCATGTTCTTTTCCCACCAATCGGTTTTACCTCGTACTTGATCGATCCCACGCATTTCCGCCGGCATGTTTTCCATCGCGCGTGGTTCAATGCTGACGATATCTTTCGCATAAAGATCGTCGATCGCCTTCTTCCAGTCCTTCCCCTTGCAAAGCTCCACCAATCTCATCGCAACGTCTTCCGTACTCATATTTCCTCCATTGTTTTGGTTTATTTCTGCGGTCAGCGACCGCGGCTACAGAAACAGTTCCTTTTGTTTATTCAATTGTGCAAGTTCTGTTCACCGATGACATGATCCTCTTTCGTCCGATTACCGTGCCTTCGTATCTGGCTGAATCACTCCGAAGATGTTGCCGGACGGGTCTTCAGCATAGGCTAGCCATCCCACATTGGGGATCTCCATCTTTGGCACACAAATCTTTCCGCCGCGTTCTTCAATTTTCTTGATCGATTGATCGAGTGATGGGACTGCTATCGTGTTTATCGTACCGGGGTTCTGTCCTTCACGAGGACGGGCCAGACCGCCATTGATTCCAGGTTCCTTATCGTCACCTGTTGTGACAACCCAGTAATCAATCGGACCACCTTCAAATTTCTTGAACTTCCAGCCGAAAACATCCTGGTAAAACGGGCAGACCGCTTCCGGATCGCGAGTGTAAATCTCGAAATGAATTACGCGCTGCATATTTCAATCCTTTCCTGAAAAATTTGTTTCGCACCAATCTCCCATCGCTGTCCAGGCAACGTCGCGGGCACAATCAACATATTTTTGCCACGAACGCGGGACAAAGATTTCCCCACCAAATATATATTTCGTTGGTTGCCGCTCGGCTGGCCGTTTTTTCATACGTACTTAGGTCCAAAGGCGCCGTCTCAACCGAGCCTGGGGCAAAGCTCCAGGGAAGAATTCGATGGAATATCACACTGCGCAGTCGTCATCCCGAGCGCAAGCGAGGGACCCCACCTACGGTCGTGGATCACACAAGGTATTTGCACAATCATCGCTCACTCGCGAGATCCCTCACCCCGAAAGCATTCGGGGTTCGGGATGACAGCGCATCGGATTGCGGTATTTGATGCGATGATGTCAGCGGAAGATTCTCCAACCTTTTTCGCAAAACCGGTCACTTTTCGGGCGTGGCTTGAGAAACATCATCAGACAAAGCGCGAGCAATGGGTAGGTTTTCACCGGAAAGCTTCCGGACGCGTCAGTATCACCTGGCCGGAAGCGGTGGATGAAGCGCTTTGCTTCGGTTGGATCGACGGTTTGCGCAAGGGCATCGATGCCGAGAGCTACAAAATTCGTTTTACCCCGCGGCGGCCGACCAGCAATTGGAGCGCGATCAACATTCGGCGGATGAAAGAGCTTATGCGCGAGCGTCGCGTTCGACCTGCTGGGCTGAGGGCCTTTCAGAAACGAGTGGCTGAGAGATCGGGCATTTACAGTTACGAAAATCGAAAATCAGCGACGTTAAGTGCGGTAGCGAGAAAAAAATTCCACGCCGATATCGTAGCCTGGAAATTTTTCCAGCAACAACCAGCGTCCTATCGGCAAACCACAATCTGGTGGGTGACTAGCGCGAAGCGCCCACAAACACAGCAAGATCGCCTACGCAAGTTAATCGCTTTCTCAAAAGCTGGCCGCAGATTATAAACCCTTCGCGACATGTCTCTGCGGCTAAGTCTTTAGGCTGATTACCGACTTTCTTGCAATCAACCATCAACCATTAACCTTTCCTCCATGACTCTTTCATCCCGTGCTCTCACCATCCTCCACGAATGGGTGCAATCGGAAAGTCTGCGAAAACATTGTTACGCGGTCGCTGATTCAATGAAGCATTTCGCAGCGGTGCGTGGTGAAGATGCGGATCTCTGGGAGGCGGTCGGGTTATTGCACGATATGGATTACGAGCGTCACCCGAATCTGGAACGGAGTTCGACCGAAGGACACCCGTTCGTCGGCGTAGCGTGGTTACGCGATCAAGGCTGGAGTGAAGAAATCTGCCGGGCAATTCTTTCGCACGCTGATTACTCAAATGTTACGCGCGACACGCCGCTCGAGAAAACCCTCTATGCGGTTGATGAATTGAGCGGATTCGTCATTGCCGTGGCGCGGGTGCGGCCTTCGAAAAGCATTCACGAAGTGGAGGTCACGGCGGTAAAAAAGAAGATGAAAGACAAGGCATTTGCCCGCGCTGTGAATCGCGATGACATCGTGCGCGGCGCGGAAGAACTTGGCATGCCTCTCGATGATGTAATCGCGGAAGTTATCACGGCCTTGAAGTCGGATGCCGAGCGGCTTGGGCTTCAGGGCTCCTCTACTCTGTCATCCTGAGCGAAGTCGAAGGATCTCTAGCTATTCCTGCGCGATTCCCGCTTGTCCTTGAAACCAGCAGAGCGATCCATCGCAAATGGGGGTGCGTAAGCGGTACGAACCTGCTCAGGTTATTTAGAGATTCCTCGGTCCGAGCCGGACGGGCGTATTCGCTCGGAATGACAAGCGGTTGTAGCGTCGCGTTGTCTACCAGGCTTCGGTTAACAATTGGCGCGTTTCTTCCACTGCTACTCGCCAAATCTTCATTATCTCTTCGTCATCGCGCTGATAACGACCGCCATAGTTGCCATCCTTCAAGTAGTCGCGCAGTGAACGCGGATCTAACTGGCGCAAATAATCGAAGTCACTCATCGGCTTTTGCTGATCGGGCATGGTTACGTTCGCCAGTCGCGTCCACGGAAAGTTCTCCATCCACGAGGCGTGTGACGCCACAGGGTCGATCGCCAAGACTTGGGCCCAGGTTTTCGGCGCATTCCACCAATTGTGAAATTTGATCCGAACGCCAGGACGATCGGCCATCCATTCACCAACAAGTGATTGCGCAGGCGCATTGCCGCCATGCCCGTTGACAATCAGGATCCGCTTGAACCCCTGCTCCGCCATCGCGTCAAGAATGTCGCCGACCACGCGTAAGTAAGTATCCACCCGTAACGTAATCGAGCCGGGAAACGCGCGAAAATACGGCGTGATTCCGTAAGCCACCACCGGAAAGACGGGAACGCCCAAAGGTTCCGCCGCTTCGACCGCGATTCGCTCAGCCAGAATGCTATCGACGCTCAGACTCAGGTAAGCATGCTGCTCGGTACTCCCGAGCGGAAGCACACAGCGATCGTCTCGCTTGAGATATTCCTCCACCATCATCCAATTCATGTCGCTAATGCGCATGGGTGCAGTCCTTCATGGATTCGCCGTCTCGCCGAAGCTTAATACTCGGCAAAGGCGGCATCGGGATAGCAATAAAGCCAGCGCTCACCCGGCTGCGCGGACGCGATGACTGGATGCCTGCTCGCCCGCGCGTGTTTGCTGGCGTGTTGATTAGGCGAGCTGTCGCAACACAACGTCACGCCACACTGCTGGCAGGTGCGCAGATGCACCCATTGCGCCCCGATCTTCACACACTCCGCGCACTCGCGGCGGTCAGGAAGTTTGATGGTCGTGATGGCGGAAAGATGGCTGCAACTTCCGTTGGACATAATTCACATCGTTTTCAAATACTCGTGAACAAACTGGACTGCCATTGACCCTTCGCCAACCGCAGAAGCGACGCGTTTGACTGAGCCGGAACGCACATCTCCCGCCGCGAACACACCCGGCCGGCTCGTTTCCAACAGAAATGGCTGCCGTTTCAAGGTCCAGTGTCGCGAATCCCCCAGCTCGATTCCCGTGCGCACAAAATGTTTCTCGTCCTTCTCGATTTCGGACGGTAACCAATCAGTCCGCGGGGTCGCGCCGATGAAACTGAAAACGGCGGCTGTCGCCAGGGTTCTCTTCTCGCCCGTTGTTTTATTTAAAATTTCAACCGAACTCAAATGACCGTCGCCATTCATGCGAATGACTTCGGTGCAGCGCAGGATTTCGATGTTGGGGGTGTTCATGATCCGATGGGCCAGATAACTCGACATGCTCTTGCAAAGATCATCGCCGCGAAGAATGAGGAAGACCTTACGCGCATTCTGCGAAAGATAGACCGCGGCCTGGCCGGCAGAGTTACCGCCGCCTACCAGCACGACATCGGAGCCGCGGCACATCTGCGCCTCGTTAGGTGTAGCGGCATAATAAACACCAGCACCTTCGAATCGACTACAATGCTCAACCTCGAGACGGCGATATTCCGCGCCGGTGGCGATGAGTAAACATTTGGCGACAACGTTTTCTCCGCCTTCCAGTTCAAGAACGGAATACGTCTTGTCGAAGGTCAGTTTAGTTACCGGCGTTGGAACCGATATCTGCGCGCCGAACTTATCGGCTTGAAGAACCGCGCGATCGGCCAACTCGCTTCCCGTGATGCCGGTCGGAAATCCCAGGTAATTTTCGATGCGCATGCTGCTCCCGGCCTGACCTCCCGGCGCCGTATGCTCGAGCACGATCGTCCGTAGTCCTTCCGATGCCCCATAAACCGCCGCCGCCAATCCCGCTGGTCCTGAACCAACGATGGCCAAATCATAAACGGTGTGCTCGACTGGACGACGAATACCGATCTTTTCGGCCAACTCGCGATTCGACGGATTGCGCAAGACCAGACAATGCGCACAGGCAACAATGGGCGTGTCGGCTTCGGTCACTCCGAATTGCTGGAGCATTTCTTTCACCGCCGGATCGCCTTCCAAATCCAGCCAGGTAAAGAGCACTCGATTTTTCGCCAAAAAATCACGGATCCGAAAGGTGTCGCGCGAATATCGCGAACCGATGACGCGCAATCCGGTAAACTCCGGCGATTCACGCATTAATTGCCGGCGCGCGATGAACGCCTGCAGAATAATATCGCTTAGTTGCGGATCCTGGTTCAAAACCTTGCGCAGTTCTGCCTCCGACATTTCGTATACTTCGCAATTCGATCGCGCGATCGCACTGACTACTTTCGGACTGCCAGTCAGATGGCCAACGTCGCCCGTGAAATCTCCGGGGCCTTGCACCCTGATCGTCTTCGGTTGATCGCCGGTGACATCGATAATTTCGAGTTCACCAGACTTGATGACAAAGAACTTGGGATCGCGATCGCCGGCGCGAAACAGCGCCTCTCCCGCGTGAAACGTTTTCGTTGACGCGCCAGCGTAACGAGCGAGCTGCGTGATCTGCTCTTCCGTCAGCTTTGGGAACGCCATCGCGTTTAGATCCTGCGCGGCCATCGCACCACTCTCAACCCGCCGCGATCAACACTCAACTTTTGGCAGATGCCCGCTCGCTCTATTTAGAGGAAGACAACGGGCTGAAAGCCCGTTGGGCGCAAAGCTACCAGCCTGTATTCCGCTCCTTTCCACAAGCCGGTCACAAAAAAAAATGCTAAAAAATAGTTGACTGATTAGTCTAGATGGATAAACGGTATGTCATGCCAAGAGTAAGTGATATGAAAAAACGCCTGACCGATGCGGCGTTGGATTTGATGTGGGAGAACAGCTACGGCACGACTTCGGTGGACGCGATTTGCGAGCGTGCCGGCGCAAAAAAGGGAAGCTTTTATTATTTCTTCAAGTCAAAGTCCGAGCTAACCGCTGCTGCTCTGGAGGCGGAATGGAATAAAAACAAGGCGAACATGGACGCTCTTTTTTCACCAACAATTCCACCGCTCGAGCGGTTCGATCGCTACTTCGAACATGTGCACGACCGTCTGGCCGAACTTCAACAAGAGTGCGGTTCCATCCTCGGCTGCCCTCTCTTAAGCATCGGGAGCGAGGTGAGCACGCAAGACAAGGTCGTGCGCGATACCGTTGACCGCATTTTTGATCGGAAGATAAAGTATTTTGAGTCGGCGATTCGAGACGCTCATGCGCAAGGTTTGATTGAGGCGCCAGACCCCCAGGCGAAAGCGAAAATGCTTTTTGCTTGTTACCACGGCACGCTCGCCCAGGCCCGCATTCAAAACGATCTCGAACTTCTCCGGAATTTTAAAAAAGTAGCGATGGATTCGCTGGGAGCCAAGGCGGCCGTTGTTGCGTCATCGTGAGCCTCTCTTTTTTTGCCAAATTTATAGACGACTAGTCAAATATAGCGACCCAAAGTGAAAGAAACCAAAACCCAATGAAAACTGACCAATACCAAGACCCGACAGCAGTTTTCCCCCAGATAGTAACCAATGCGGTTTCGAAACTAAAAAACCGGTTGCAGCAAGATTACGAGCGGACCTACCCAGACTTGGGCGACCTCGTTCGAATTGTCCTGGACGAGGAAGAAGCCAAGGCGTGGGAATTATCTTTCCCGCATTTGTTTTTGCCCGACTTGGTGGAAGCGCATATCACCCAGCTCGGATTGCGGCCACCAGAGATCAGATACAGATCGCGTCCCGGCCCCGGCCGGCTTCTCGACAGACCTACATCATCAGCTCGTTCCGGCCTATGCGGATTGCTAAACAGCACACTACCCCTTTGAGACAACCAAAATGAAAGGCAGACAATGAAAAATGGAAAACTTGCAGGAAAAATCGCGGTCGTAACCGGAGCGTCGAAAGGAATCGGTGCCGACATCGCGAAACAATTCGCGGCTGAAGGCGCAGCCGTCGTCGTCAATTACGCGTCCTCCAAAGAAGGCGCCGATCGCGTCGTTGACGAAATCGCAAAGCGCGGCGGCAAAGCGATCGCGGTAAAGGCGAACGTCGCCAAGAAGGCGGAAATCGAACGACTTTTTTCCGCAACAAAGAAGGCCTTCGGCAAGATCGATATCCTGGTCAACAACGCCGGAGTTTACGACTGGTCGCCACTTGAAGAGATCACCGAGGAACAATTCCACAAACACTTCGACGTGAATGTCCTTGGGCTCCTCCTCGCCACGCAGGAAGCGGTCAAGCATTTCGACTCTACTGGCGGCAACATTATAAACATTAGCTCGACCGTCACCTCATTGACGCCGGCGGGTTCGTCGGTTTACACCGGGACAAAAGGCGCGGTCGATGCCATCACCAGAACATTGGCCAAGGAGCTCGGTCCGCGCAAAATCCGCGTCAACGCTATCAATCCCGGCATGGTGGTAACGGAAGGAGTGCGCGCCGCCGGCTTCGACCAAGGCGATCTTCGCAAAAGCATTGAAGCCCAGACACCGCTCGGTCGCATCGGCCAACCCGAGGACATTGCTCCCGCTGCGGTCTTTCTCGCTTCGTCCGATTCCGCGTGGATCACCGGCGAAACGGTTCGTGTCGCGGGCGGCCTTCGTTAAGCCCAGGAGACAATGAATTTAAAAAAAACAACACAAAGGAAATCAAAATCATGAAAACTAAATTCTACTGGGTCGCGCTCCTCGCGAGTGCGGCCTTGATTGCGCAAGCGAAAGCGGGAGGTCATTACGGAGGCGGAGGCGGCGGAGGCTTTGCCATGGCCGCGCATCCAGCTCCGGCACACGCTGCCGCTCCAGCATTACGGTCTGCTCCACGCGGTAACTTTGGCGGCGGCCGCTACATCGCGCCCGGAACGCGCTTCTCATCGTACCATGCGACGACGACGTTTCGTCAACAGCGCATGGTTGGTTCCGATCGCACGTTTAGTCGCCAGTTTACAACTGAAACGGCCACTCGTCGGTTCGATGGATCTCGAATAGCTAATGGTCGAGAAACCCGTTTCATACGAAACGGAAATGATTTCAGGAATCGTTTCCAAACCCGCGGTTCAAACATTGGACGAGACCGTGTCTTCGCGCGACGCTCAGCCGATTGGCATCGTGATTGGGACCGGCGCAGTGATCATTGGTGGCATGGACATCGTTGCCACTTCGTCAACGGCTTCTGGTTCATCTACGACACGGGATTCTATCCGTACAATTATTGGTATCCGTACGGCTATGGCTACGGCTACTACGGGTCCGCTTACTATCCGTATGACTACGATCCCGGCGTTTACGAAGGCGACGGCGCCGATTACTCCAGCCAGGGCGCCTACCGCTCATCGGTACCATCTACGGACTCCACAGTCGCGGCAGTCCAGGAGCAGTTAGCGCAACAAGGTTATTACGGCGGAGAAATCGACGGCATCTTCGGCGCAGAAACCCGTCGCGCGGTTGTGCGTTATCAGAGTGACCAGGGTTTGTACGTGACGGGAAATCTTAACGCAGACACGCTGCGCGCTCTGGGGTTACAACGAGTGGCAAGCAACTAACAGGAAACCAGAAGTATGGCTAAGACGAACTCCAATACCATCACCGACTCAAGCTGGGACATCCCATTCTGGTTCGCTGTATTCAGCCCGGTGCTCGGGATTCTGCTCGGCTTTCTCGGCCTTCTTTTGCTCTACCACTAAAAACAATGGGCAATGACTGCATCCGAAGCCGCCAAGGCCGTTGTCAGCCGAAATACCGAGGAAGTGCAAGCAAAGGGAACTTCGCTATTTTCGAAGAACTCTTCGCCGACGATTTCGTGGATCACACCCCCCAATCAGACATGAACAATCCGAAATGGACCGCCAGGTCATAAACGTGGTTCGCCTTTGTTGGAGCGCCGCCGGGGCGTTGCTCGTTCTCATTAGCGCCATGAACTACTTCACCCACATCGGTCTACTCATGAATACTTCCGATTCACTCTAGAAATGATAACCAACAAAGGCTAGTTCCATGAACAACAAAACATTCTCAGGCAAAGTTGCGCTCGTAACCGGAGGAACATCCGGCATTGGCAAAGCCACCGCGATCGAATTTGCTCGCGCTGGCGCAAAGGTCGTTCTAACCGGCCGCCGCGAAAAAGAAGGGGCGCAAGTCGTCGCTGAAATCAAGAAACTCGGCGGTGAGGTGGCGTTCGTCCGCGCCGACGTGGCGAAAGACGCGGAAGTGAAACGGATGGTCGATTTTACGATCAAGACGTTCGGCCGGCTCGACATCGCCTTTAACAACGCCGGCGTAGAGTGGATAGGCCCATTGGATCAGGCCACCGAGGCCGAATACCGCCGCATCTTCGACATCAACGTTTGGGGCGTTCTGAATTCGATGCGTCACGAAATCCCTGTCATGCTAAAAAACGGCGGTGGAGCGATCGTCAATACCTCGAGCGTGGCCGGGCACGTTGGCATGGGTCAGGTCAGCATCTACACCGCGTCCAAGCATGCGGTCGAAGGCTTGACCAAGGCTCTTGCGCTGGAGTTCGCCAAACAAAATATCCGTATTAACGCAGTGGCCCCCGCCGGTGTCGCAACCGAGATGGTCGATCGTTTTGCCGGAAAAGAAGGCGAGATGCGCGATTACCTCACGTCTCTTCATCCGGTCGGACGAATTGGCGCCAGCGAAGAAATCGCCGCGGCGGTTCTCTATCTCTGTTCCGACAACGCGAAATTTACCACCGGCACTTCCCTCGTGGTGGATGGAGGAATGCTAGCCCAATAAAGAATAAGCGCCACACGAATGAAACCTAACGCGAAACACGCGGGCAAGCTTGAAGGAAAAGTTGCGCTGATTACCGGCGGCAATAGCGGCATTGGCCTTGCCACGGCGAAACAGTTTGTGAATGAAGGCGCCTACGTCTTCGTCACAGGGCGTCGTGAAGCCGAGTTAGCGGCAGCGAAAGAACAGATCGGAAAGAAAGTAACCGCGATCCAAGGTGACGTGTCGAATCTCGACGATCTCGATCGCTTGTTCGCCCAAATCAAAAAAGAGACAGGCAAGATCGACATCGTGTTCGCCAATGCCGGGGTCGCGAGATACGCGCCGGTCGGGACAATCACTGAAGAGTTTTTCGATTCGATCTTCGATATAAACGTCAAAGGCGTCCTGTTCACGGTTCAGAAAGCGCTTCCGTTGCTGCGCGATGGCGGATCGATCATCCTGAATGCGTCGATCGTCGCCACCAAAGGATTGTCGTCGAATAGTGTTTATAGTGCCACGAAAGCTGCCGTGCGTTCATTCGCGCGAACATGGACAACAGACCTGAAGGATCGCCGCATTCGCGTGAATGCAATCAGCCCGGGCCCCATTGACACACCGGGCCTAAGCGAGTTGCTGGCTTCTTCTGAAACTGGCGAACAACGAAAGAAAATGATTTCAACCACGGTCCCGCTCGGCCGATTTGGGAGACCGGAAGAGATCGCGAAGGCGGTCGTGTTTCTCGCATCGGACGACGCCAGCTACATCACCGGCATTGAACTGTTCGTCGATGGCGGATTCGCACAAGTTTGAAGACACTAAAAATTGAAAGGGACAAAATGAAAAACGCAAAACGAAATGGAAAAGTGGCATTCATTACGGGCGCCAATCGCGGCCTCGGTTTGGAGACCGCCCGCGAGCTCGGCAAGCTTGGGATCATTGTAGTTCTCGGCTCGCGCGACGCGAAAAAGGGCGAAGCCGCAGCTGCGAAATTGCGCGACGAAGATATTACTGCTGAAAGTCTGGCTTTTGATGTCACGAACACGCGCGATCACCAGAAGGCTTATGATTATTTAGCGGGAAAATACGGTCGACTGGATATTTTGGTTAACAACGCCGGCGTTTTGAAGGAGGACCAAATTTCGCCAACCGGTTCAGGGCCGAACCCGGTCAGCGCGGTGTCGCCGGAAACTTTGCGCGAAACGTTCGAAACGAATTTCTTTGCGCCCGTTGCGCTGACCAAAAAGCTATTGTCGCTTATACGCAAAGCGCCGGCAGGGCGAATTGTGAATGTTTCCAGCATCCTGGGTTCTCTGGCGCTGCATTCCGATCCGAACTCGCCGATTTACGCGTTCAAGACTTTCGCTTACGACGCGTCGAAAGCTGCGCTAAATTCATTCACCGTGCATCTCGCCTACGAATTGCGCGACAACAAAATCAAAGTGAACTCCGCGCATCCCGGCTGGGTGAAGACCGAGATGGGCGGCCCGAACGCGACAATGGAAGTCAGCGAAGGTGGCAAGACGAGCGCACAACTCGCCACGCTGCCCGACGACGGACCGAACGGCGGTTTCTTTCATCTCGGCCAGCCAGTCCCGTGGTAAATCAAATGAAAGGAAGGAAATGAAAAACGGAAAACTAAATGGAAAAGTTGCGGTGGTAACCGGGGCGTCGAAAGGAATCGGCGCTGGTATCGCAAAACATCTCGCCACCGAGGGCGCAGCGGTGGTGGTCAATTATGCATCTTCCAAGGAGGGTGCGGACAAAGTAGTTGACGAAATTAGCAAGCGGGGAGGAAAGGCGATCGCCGTTCAAGGCGACGTCGCGACGAAGAAAGACATCGAGCGCCTTTTTGCCGAAGGGAAAAAGTCATTCGGCAAGATCGACATCCTGGTCAACAACGCGGGAGTTTACGACTTCAAACCTCTTGAAGAAGTGACGGAAACCGAGTTTCACCGTGAGTTCAATACCAATGTTCTTGGTCTGATTCTCGCAACCCAAGAAGCGGCGAAGCACTTTAGCGCCGACGGCGGAAGCGTGATCAATGTCAGTTCGGTGGCGAGTTCGGCGACCCCGCCCAACTCGGCAATCTATACCGCAACCAAAGGAGCCGTAGATGCGGTCACTCGTGCGTTGGCGAAAGAACTAGGACCAAGAAAAATCCGCATCAACGCGGTCAATCCAGGCGGGATTGAAACTGAAGGCTTTCACGCCATCGGAATTCCGGGAAGCGATTTTGAGAAACAAATGGTCGCACAGACGCCGCTCGGTCGTATCGGACAACCCCGAGACGTCGCACCGGTGGTTGCGTTTCTGGCTTCCTCGGAAGCCGAATGGATCACCGGCGAAACCATCCGTGTCGCAGGCGGATTTCGCTAGTCGATCATGAGGGATTCAACAACAGCTACAATTGAAGGAACGGGGACGAAACCGGCCGACGTGGTTGTGCGCGGGGACGCAAGTGGGTTTCTCCAAGAGATTGTCAGCGGCGCGCATCAGTTGCGTGCTGACGAACCGGTTGACGTCGGCGGCGGTGATGCCGCGCCCGGGCCTTACGATTATGTGCTGGTTGGACTGGGGGCATGCACATCGATGACGGTCGGCTTGTACGCGCGCACCAAAAAGTGGCCTTTGGAAAACATAAGCGTTTCACTTCGCCACTCGCGCATTCATGCGAAAGATTGCGCGGAGTGCGAGACGAAAGACGGGATGCTAGACCGGATCGATGTCGAGATCGGATTGAGCGGTGAGTTGACACCGGAACAGCGCGCCAAACTGATGGAGATCGCGGGCAAGTGCCCGGTGCATCGCACCCTAAAATCGGAAATAAACATCCGACTGCGAACCGCTCCGGGTGGTTCATTGAGTGAAAGTGCCCAGACAAAGATTCAATCGAAACCAACCTAAACCGGGAAATGACAACTAACGAGAAACAGCTAGGTACGCTCGATGGAAAGGTTGCGCTTGAGATCGCGAACGCTGTCGTGTTTCTCGCATCGACGACAGCAGCTACATCACCGGAACGGAATTGTTTCGTCGACGGCGGCATCGCTCAAATCTGAATCGCATGAATACGATTATCGACATCATCGAGCGGTCGCAGATGCGACGCGCATTGCAAAAGGAGCACGAATTTCAGAATCTCGACGCGCTGAGCCAAAGGCCTGTTGCTCTGGTTAAAAGCGAGGGATCCGAAACAGAGGGAGTGCGAATATCGACAGTCGCGCTTCCTGGAAGGACGAAATGGTCACCGCCGCACGATGGCCGAGATCGACTGGTCGTGATGTTGGGCCAAACAGACCAACTGTTGGAGAGAGACTGCGATACGGCCGTTCCCTCGCGATGGGCTTGGGTTGCAGCAAACAGCAATTGCAAAGTGGCGAACGCGGGCGAGCAGACGAGGAACTTAATGATCATTGAATTCAACGATGTAACCGTAAGGAAGGAACAGACCGAATGAACTCGGCCGGTAAAATGAATGGTGGTCCATTCCCTGAACAACACGAAACGAGAATGAATCGACATCTGCGCACAAATGGCGAGAAATGTTCCAGCGCCGCCGCCGAATGCGCGATCCATTACTTGTGTTTAACATGTCGATCTTCAACTTCGACGACGGATGGAATCGCATTTTCACTCAATTCAAAATTCACGAAAACGGCATGTGATAAAGGACCACATCGGCGAAGGTCGATGAAGCCAAGCCGGCGCGACGCGATCCACGCCGGCCATTCAACGGACCTGCATTGTAACTGTGCGCCGTAGTTAAAAAATCGAGCGCACAACGCCGCCTTCGGCGCGAAGCGCCGCGCCGTTGATCGCCGACGAAAGAGGGCTGGCGATGAACGCCACCAAAGCGGCCACTTCATCGGTTGTGGCGAAACGTTGCAAGAGGGAGCCGGGCCGGGCGGTGTGAAAGAATTCTTTCTCTATCTCTTCGGGGGTGACGTTTTTCGTTCGCGCCATGTCGATAAGGAACTTCTCAACACCTTCCGAACGAGTGGGGCCGGCAAGGACCGAATTCACAGTGAGGGCTGTCCCCAACGTCGTCTCGGCCAATCCCCGCGCGAGCGCCACCTGCATCGTCTTGGTGACTCCGTAATGGATCATCTCCACCGGAATGTTGATGGCGGACTCGCTGGAGATGAAAATGATGCGACCCCAATTGGCCGCTTTCATCCGCGACAGATAATGGCGCGACAGGCGCACGCCGCTCATAAAGTTTACCTCGATAATTGTGTGCCAATCATCATCGGTGATCTGCTCGAACGGCTTCGGCTCGTATACGCCCACGTTATTGACAAGAACATCGACAGCCGGCACAGCCTCGATACATTTTGAAATCCCCTCCGGCGTAGCCAGATCTACGGCGACGCCGCTGATTTTCGCGTCGCGGATTTCTTTCCGGATACTTTCAGTCGCGTTATCAACTCGCTGCTGAGTGCGGCCGGTGATAACGACAGACGCTCCTTCCCGCGCCAGCGTACGGGCAATCGCGAACCCGATTCCGGCAGTCGATCCTGTGACCAAGGTTTTCTTTCCATCCAATTGCAAATTCATAACCTCATTCTTTCTCTATTCGTTTCGTTCGTGTCAGAGACTGAAATTCTCCGGCTCGGCTATGGCTGCGAGTGCAAGCGAATTTCGTGTCCGCCCCCGATAATGTTTTTCACGATCTCTTCAGGCGGCCCGAGTGGAGGCTCGACGACTCTCTATTTCGGTCTGGTACTTGTGGAGCGCCGTTTCGATGGCCGCTTTCAGTCCCGGTCCGCTAAATGGCTTGAGCACGTACCCAAAGGCGCCGGCGGCCACCGCACGTTCCATTGTTCCGTCATCCGCGTGAGCGGTGAGAAAGACGACCGGCAGGTGGAAATTGCCGCGGATGGCGACTGCGGCAACGATGCCATTGACGGTCCCAGCAAGAGTGATGTCCATAAGAACCAGATCTGGCTTATGTAATTCAACGGCATTAAGAGCTTCATCAGCGGTGCCAGCGGTAGCTGCGACTTGATAGCCGAGTGAAACGAGTTCGCGCTTAAGGGCTGACACAGTGATGGCTTCGTCTTCGACGATAAGGATACGGGCGTTAGTCATGGTAAGTCGGTTTGGGTTGGGGTTCTGGTTTCGCTGTTTCCGAAGATAGGAGAGATAGGGAAGAAAATTGTGGTGCGCGTGCCGCCCGCAGGGTCATTTTCAATTTTTGCTTCGCCGCGAATCTGCCTCGTCATTCCCAGAACGAGTTCGAGGCCGAGCCCTGCATTCTTTCTCGCGTCGAATCCGGGCGGGAACCCGCAGCCATCGTCGCACACGGTCATTTGATTGTGGTTACCCCCGTGCAGTTCCACCGTGAGCTTACCCGCAGGACGTCCGCTAAACCCATGCTTAAGCGCATTAAGAAGGAGTTCGTTGGCGATGAGGCCCAGCGTCACCGCGGTGTCCAAGTCGACTGCGACCGGATCGGCGTGGATGTCGAGCGCCAAAATGCAGCCTTGAGGCGTGTGGGAGCGAACGAGCATCTTGGCCATCTCCCGAAGGTGTGCCGCGAAATCCAAATCGGAAAACTCGCCGCTGGAATAGAGCTGCTCGTGCAGCCGAGCCATGGAGTAAATGCGGCCGCGACATTCATCGAAGACGGCCTTGTCAGCGGCGTTGTTGAGCTTTTCCGCCTCGAGCATCAGGAGGCTGGAGATGATCTGAAGGTTATTTTTGACCCTGTGGTGCACTTCGGCCAGCAAAGCGGTGCGTTGCTCGACGCGTTCTTGAAGTTCGGCCTGGAGCCGGCGGAGCGTTGATAAAAGGTGCGCGACGATGCCGTAGATCAAGGCTAGCATCGCAGCATTCCAATAGGGAATGAGAGGGTGGCCGTAGGCGTGGCTCAGCGCTGAATCGCCGACGAGCCACCCGGCGGCGCTCAGCACGCCGATGAACCAGCCGCTCACAGCGCCTGCATTCCAGGTAGCCAGGACCACCGGCACGAGATAGAACAGCGCCAGCGAGAAGTCGCCCGTGACGTAATCGAACCAGGCGATCACAGCCACGAGGAGTACGGACAGGACCATTACGGCGGTCGGCGGGACGCGCCCGAGGAGCTCGAGCGCGCGATGAATCGGAGCCAGAGATTGCTCCCAGGCCGAGGTGCCGAACCGAGCAGACGTGATGAAAAAGTCAGAGTTACTGAGCTGCTTTGTTCTCATCTCGATCTTTTGAGTTCAATTCCCTTTCCATTTAGACTTCAGATTCCCAATTTCGTTCGGCAGAGATCAGCAGCTGATCGGGCTCTGAGTTCGCGTTTAGCGAGCCGCGCGGCCGACAACGACTTTTTGCAGCAAACGCGAGCGCCATTCGCGTAGGCGACGGAGCTCGCGCGGGAAAAAAACAACAAACTGCCATTTGACCGTAATACAGTGTTGGGATTCAGCCTGCCACCGGCTGCGACAACCCGAAGGACCGCAATGTCTCCGGGGATAGACTCCCGGTTACATCCTGATTCGTGGCGATTTGATACTTTGCCACCGCATCGCGCACGAGCGGGCCGTAAATCCCGTCGATTGGGCCGCTATAATAGCCCAGTTGCGTAAGCTGCTTCTCAACGGCGGTCACGGTCGGATCGACCATCGGTGTGTTGCTGTATACGTTCTCGTTATAATAGTACGGCTCTACGTCGGCGTAATACCCGGGATAGTAGTCGTACGGGTAATAGTCGTAGGTGTAGTACGGGTAGTAGTCCCAGGGGAAAAACCCATCATCCAGGCCACACCAGGAACCATCGATAAAGACAAAGAAGCGATTGTGGAAAAAATGGGCATGACGCCGGTCCCAGTCGTTGTGCCAATTTTGGTCGTGACGTTCGGCGATATGACCGGCGAACGCGGGCCGGGCGGATGTTCGGGCTTGCCGCGCCGCTGAATTATTCCCGCGGAGATCCGGTCTGGTCATAGAGGGAGATTGATGAAACGGAGAACGCGCCTGTCCGATGCGCGAGTTCCCGTAATGCATACCTCTGCTATAGTAGTAAGCGGTACGACCACTGGAGACAGGTCTGCCGGAGCCCACTCCGCCTCCGCGGCTACCCACTCCGCCGCCCGGTCCGCCCCCACCTCCGCCTGCGGGGTGTCCGCCGCCAAAACCGCCACTACTACCGAATACGCCTTCGTGACCAGCTGCCCAGCCAGCGTGAGCAAAGGCGATCGATGCGATGCTAACTAAGCTAAAGAGTGTTAATTTTCTCATGTTTCACGATCGTGGCTGTCCTTTTCGCCGCTATTGCACGTCGGTGGGATTTTCCGGTACCACGTTCGAGTGATGCTGGCCGCCTCTTTCGGATGAGGTCCCGGCGATTGTGCCAGTCCACGACGAAAGTCGTGGGATCGTCAAAAGAACAACCACAAAATAGCGCTCAGCAAGCCCATGATCAGTATCGACAAAAGGACGAGGTGCCGCGAGCTTGCGCCAGGCAGTCGGGAGAGATCGACCTGAGCGGCGGCGCCGCCAAACACCAGGCGAAGGCTCTCGGGGTGATCATCAAAAATCAAAACGTGCTGCACAGTCCTGCTCCCAGCAGAACTTGTCGGTGGCAGCTGCACCGCCTGCTTAATGATAAAGAATCTTTTCGTCCCCGTGCCAAGCCGACGACCAAGAGAAAGAAAGCGAAACGGATTGGCCGAACGATCTTCGGCCGGCAGTCTAAGGACAGGCGCGTTGAATGTTCTGGCCCGGTGATGAGAGCTCCTTTTTTTCATAGCCTACCCTATAGCAGGCCATCACATCACGGCTATGGCGCGTCCGTGAGATCTTCTCGTGCTACTTCCGAAAACATCTTTACTACCTCATTCGAGGTAGATCAGTCGTCCGCCGACGAACACGGACTAGATGATCGCTATGGGTGCTAGGCGAATTTCTTTTGGGGCGCGGCCCCAGCTGCAACGGAAACCCGTGGTGGCCGTACCAATACCGGCAGCAAAGTTGAAACTGCCATCACTCCCGCGATCACGCGAAGCGCTCCGCTATAAGAGCCGGTCGTTTCTCGCATGTGCGCGATAAACAGCGGACCAAACGCGCTGGCGAATCCCCAGGCCGTTAGCATCAAACCATAGATTGGACCGACATTCTTCGGACCAAAATAATCAGCCGTAAACGCCGGCATGGTGCCGAACCCGCCGCCGTAACACATCAACACGACGAAGGTGACGATCGTCATAAGAGAAGCCGAGGCAACGCTCGGAAGAAACCAAAAGAGCAGAACCTGGAGCAGAAACATGACAAAAAATGTTGCCCGTCTCGTGATTAAATCGGAAAACCATGCCCAGAAGACTCGGCCGACGGCGTTTCCAAGGCTTGCAATTCCCACCATGCCAGCGGCCACGACTGCGCTTACCTTCGTTAGTTCCTGAAAAATCGGTGCCTCCTGCGAGATAACCGAAATGCCGGCGCAAGTATTAAGAAACAACAGCAGCCAGAGCGCCCACCACTGCCAGGTCTTGAGTGCCTCGCTCAAAACGAAGTCGTGCCCGGCGCGTTCCGATGTCTCCCTCGCTGTCGGCGACCAACCCTCCGGCTTCCAGCCGTCGGGCGGATTCTGCATAAAGGAGCCGGAAATTATTGTCACGATGAGATAGCCTAGGCCCAGGTAAGCGAAGGTGCTCAAGACACCCACGCTCTGAATGAGTCGCGTCGCCACGGGGGCAGTTATGAGTGCGCCCGCCCCAAACCCACCCACGGCGATGCCGGTAATGAGTCCTCTTCGATCCGGAAACCATTTTACTAACACGGCCACGGGAACGATGTACCCAAAACCAAGACCAATTCCGCCGATCAGGCCGTAACTGAAATACAACCACCACAGGTTATGCGAGAAGCTGGCGAGAAAAACTCCCAGCCCATAGAGCGCGCCACCAGTCAAGGCAACGATGCGCGGTCCCTTGCGGTTCAGCCACAGTCCGCCAAAGAACGCGGCACAGCCGAGCACGAAAATGCTGATGGTAAAGGTCAGCGTTACTTCTGAGATGCTCCATCCGAATTGCTTCGTCAGCGGCACCCGGAAAACGCTCCAGGCGTAAACAGCACCGAGCGCGATCTGGAAAAACACTCCCGCGATCGCGATTACCCAACGATTATTCGTGCGCATAGATTGATCATATTGAAGTTATCAACGGCGTCTTTCTTGGTATCGCATCGAGGCTCGCATTGTCGATATGCAAATGCGCGACGAACAATTCCGGCGGTGTGCGAGTCAGCTACACGGAGAACGAAAGATCTTGAAAACGATCGGCCTTGAACAGCTCCAGGAACACCAAATCGGTGTCGCCTGTGTTTTCGATCTAGTGTAGCAAGGACTTTTTCACGTACCCGGCGTTTCCCTCCTGAAAGTCCCAACACACCTAGCGCGATCTGCAGAATACTCCCGCGATTGCAATCACTCAGCGATTATTGGTTCGCATGAATTCTCCTACTACAGCGGCATTACCACGCCGCCGTTCTTGGGAATTGCATCGAAGGTCGCCTTATCGATGTGCAGGTGTCCCATGACCGCTTCCGGCGGAGTATGAGCCAGCCATTCCGAAAAAGACAAGTCCTGAAAACGATCAACCTTGCCGAACATCTCCAGGAACACCAGGTCGGTGTCGCCTGTGTTCTCGACGTAGTGCAGCAAGGTCTTCTGGACGTATCCGACATCTCCTTCCTGAAAGTCCATCGTGCGAGCCTTGTTGCCTGTATCCACCACGGTCATGCGTCCCTTGCCGCTAATAAAGTATTGCCATTCGTCTGCGTTTGGATGCCAGTGCAATTCTCTTAGCCCGCCGGGACGAACGGTGACCAGTGCCATCGCCGTGGTTGAGACTTTAAAATTGCTGGGATCAACAATGCGCACCTCGCCCGACTTCGTCTGCAGCGTCGGCGGCATTTCCATCGTGCGAAAGACAAGGTTCTGTGGCGACTTTCCGCGCGTCCCGGCCGCTACCTTCTGGTCGGCTTCCAGTGAACTTGGTAGATCAGCTTGAAAGATAAATAATTCTTGTTTCGGGACGTCTTTGAATGCCTGTTCGCTGACAGCGAAATTTTTTGCCAACACCTCAGGCGGCAGGTGCGCCATCGCGTCGCTCAGCAAGACCGTTTCTGATTCCGAAAAGTTACCGTCGTCAAAAACGAGCATGAACTCGCATCCGTCGGGATTGAGACCTTGAATGGAGTGAGGAATTCCTGGCGGAAAGAACCAAAGATCGTTTTTGTTCACGTCGGCGACGAAACTTTTGCCGTCCAAATCGATCGCCGTGAGCCGTGCTGACCCGTAAAGCATGATGGCCCATTCGCTGGCCGTGTGCCAATGCAGCTCGCGAAATCCACCGGCGGTGAGTCTCATATTCACACCTGCCAAGGTCTTGGATACGGGGAGCTCCCGAACGGTCACTTCGCGCGACCATCCCCCGTCGTAAACACGCTTGTTCGCAAAGGAGAATGGGTACTTGAAATTTTGCACCAGGCTCTTGGAGTCCGTCCCGGGTGGCCACGTGGAATCCGGGTTCTGGCCATCGAGCACCCGATTGGCTGGACCCGGATCAGTCGGGTTGGCTGCATTTACCACTTTTTGCAACGCGGCAAAGCTACCTAGCGCGACTGCGGTTTTTCCGATGAAACTTCGACGAGTGAATTTCGCTCATAATTATTCTTCCTGAGGGTTGTGAGTTTGTGCTTTGGATTTGAAATCGTTCATGTCATTCGGTCCACACCTGGTAGAGGATGCTGATCAGGACGAGCGTCAGTCCGCCCCAAACAAATAGGATTTCTTCCAGACGATTGTGTCGGACCACTGGCACATCGTTCGGAACGCTTGGATCACGATCGAAGAACTGGTGTCGCTTGCGGAAAATCACATAGCCGCCAAACAGAAAAACAATGACGGCGATAGTGAAGGCGACGCGCAATGCCGGAATGCCAGCCTGCTCAATCACCGCCACGAATGCCATTACTTGGTAAGTAACTAGGACGTTCATTTCGTTCCGCGATGCGTTGTCCGTACCAAGTCATGCCTATCCTGACCGATGATGATCGTAATGATGTGATCGGGCGGAGAAGGTTTGCTCGGGTAGGGTGGCCGAAGCACCGCAAACGCGTTGGAAGCGAAGATCGACAATACGATCATCGTTATCGCGAGGGATCTGTTCGTGTTCATAACCAATGTTCGTCCTGCGCTCAATCGGTTTCTACGACGCGTCCGGAGGATATTCCGTTGCTACCGAAGGGCGGACCGGGATTCCCTCATTCGAGGGAAGAGGCTCAGCACTCGACAGCGTCGTCGCGGGCGCATAGCGTAAAGAAGATAAAGGAGGCACGCGTGAAATCGGAAGTAACGATCGAATACTGCACGGTCTGAAACTACGAACCTAAAGCCGCCAGTTTGGCGGCTCGCATTCGTAAGACCGCGGGCGTGACTCCCAGGTTGATCGCGTCCGGCGGCGGTGCCTTCGAAATTCGCCTCAACGGTGAACTCATCTACTCCAAACTCGAGACTGGCGAGTGGCCCGATTTCGACGCGATTGCCGCGCAGATCAGAGCGCATAAGTAATTTCCTTAGCGCTTTCGCTTCTTCTTCATTTGAACGTTCGACGCTGGAAGTTGGGCGTTGGGCGTTTTCTTTCTGCCGGAGAGTGAAGGGTGCCTGGTGGCCCTCGCGGTCTTCAAAACCGTTGTCGGTCCCGTATGCGCGGGATCGGGGTAGGTTCGATTCCTATCCTCTCCGCCTAACGATGTTTGATGTACGAGCAAATCGAGCATCGGATCCTAAATCAAACCTCAAACATCAAGCCTCAAAGATTTTCCGAAAGGAGGTGATCGCATGTCGCGCGAGCAAATTCGCAAGCTCACGTCGCTCTCATCCTGCGCCGGGTGAGCATCGAAGTTGAGCCAAAAGGCCCTGTCGCAAGTTTTGCGGCAGCTTCCAAAATTGCGCGATCCGAACGTGCTCGTCGGCTCCGTTAGCGCGGACGACGCCGGCGTGTATCGCTTAACGAAAGATCGCGCGCTGGTGCAGACGGTGGACTTCTTCACCCCCATCGTGGACGACCCGTTTTGCTACGGTCAAATCGCCGCCACCAATGCGATCTCCGACATTTACGCAATGGGCGGCCGTCCGCTCACTGCGTTGAACATCATGGGAATCCCGACTGATCTCGTCCCGAACAAGGTGATTACGGAGATCCTTCGCGGCGGCACGGCGAAGGCGAAAGAAGCCGGCTGCGCAATAATCGGTGGACACACCATTCGCAATCCCGAGCCTATTTATGGACTCGCTGTCACCGGAATGGTGTCCCCGAGGCGCATGCTGACGAACTCGCGCGCTGGCGCCGGCGATCTCCTTCTTTTGACGAAGCCTCTCGGAACCGGGATCGCAACGACCGGGATCAAACGCGGACTAACGAGTGCTGCACTAATGAAGAAATCCATCACGCTTATGTGCCAGCTGAACATCGTCGGCGCCGAGGTGGCTGAGCTCGGCTTGATTCGCGCGGCTGTGGATGTGACCGGCTTTGGTTTGCTGGGACATCTCGCCTCGATGTGCCGCGCTAGTGGCGTCGGCGCAGAAATCGTCCCCGCAAAAGTGCCGGTGATTAGCCGCGACGTTTTCTCGCTCATCGCGCAAGACTGTGTTCCCGGCGGGACAAGACAAAATCTCGAAACGGCAAACGCCATTGTGGAATGGAACAGCACTCCTGAGTCGGTGCGCCTTCTGCTTGCAGACGCACAGACGAGTGGGGGCTTGTTGCTCTGTGTTCCGCCCAAACGATTGCAGGAAGTGGAAGGTGTTTTGAAAAAGAACCGCACCGCCTGCGCAGCGATGATCGGCAAAATCATTCGCTCCAGTAGACCACGCATATGCATGATCGATTAAAAGCAGTCGCAACATCCCCGACCCCTTACCCCAACCCCTCTCCAACAGGACAGGTGGTTTCCTTCTCCCTGGGGGAGAAGGCTAGGATGAGAGCCGCGCAATCGGTTGGCGACTGATACCATCTTATGAACCGAGCCATTGTAACAGAGTCGCGGCGAAAAATTCCTTCGGTAGACAAAGTCGTCCGTGAAATCGGCAACTGCGATCTGCCGCGGCGGGTTATCGTTGATGTTGTTCGACACGAACTCGGGTTGCTACGGGCAGAGAAAAAGGTCCCAAACGTCAGCGGCGTTATGAGCCGCATTCGCACGGCCATCGACGCGTTGCAGCTCGCGAAAATTCAACCCGTAATCAACGGCACCGGTATTGTCATTCACACCAACTTCGGCCGCGCACCGCTCGGGCCTGCGCTAATCGAATCGCTCACCGCGATTGGTCCTAATTACACCAATCTCGAATACGATCTTACCAGCGGCGAACGCGGTCATCGCGCGACTTACCTCGAGCACAATCTCGCGCTGCTCTGCGCGGCCGAAGCAACGACCGTGGTGAACAATTGCGCCGCCGCGCTCATCCTCCTCCTGCGGCATTTTACCGCGAAGAAAAAGGAAGTGGTCATCTCTCGCGGCGAGCTGATTCAGATTGGCGGCGGTTTTCGCATCCCGGAAATTCTCGAAGCGAGTGGCGCGAAACTGCGCGAAATCGGCACCACGAACAAAACTTCGGTTAAAGATTACGCCCGAGTCCTTGGGCCTGACACCGCGCTGATTCTAAAAGTGCATCGCAGCAATTTTTTCATGAGCGGATTTATTGAATCGCCCGCCACGGATGCGCTGGCAAAACTCGCCCGCACGAAACGCGTCCCTTTTGTCGAAGATCTCGGCAGCGGCGCGATTGTCGCGACAGAAAAGCTCGGAGCGATGGAACACGAACCCACGCCTAACGAGACGTTAAGCAGCGGGGCCGATCTGGTTTGCTTCAGCGCCGACAAACTGTTCGGCGGTCCACAGGCCGGAATCATCGCTGGAAAACGGCGTTACATCGCGGCGCTCAAGCGCGAGCCATTTTCCCGCGCGCTGCGCTGCGACAAACTCATTTTGACCGCGCTGCAAACCACGGTTGATCTCTATCTAGCTGACAAGAGCAGCGAGCTGCCCGTGCTTGCGATGCTGAATATTACCGGTGACGAATTGCGCGCCCGCGCTGAAGTTTTGCTCGCGCAAATTCGCGATCTGCCGCTGGACCCTGCCATCGGCGAAGGCGAGGCGCAGGTTGGTGGCGGTAGTTTGCCCCGCGCTGTCATTCCCTCGGTCACGCTTGATCTACGGCCGGACAAAATCTCGGTTGAGGATTTTGCGGCTAGACTCCGGCGCGGCTTGCCCCCGATCGTCGGCTACATCGCAGGGGGCAAATTTAAACTCGATCTGCGCACCATTTTCCCGCGACAGGATGCGGAGGTTGTCAGCGCACTGCGCACGGCGCGATGGAATTGAAGCGGTTTATCCTCGCAACGGCCGGGCACGTTGATCACGGCAAGAGCGCGCTCGTGCGTGCGCTCACCGGCACCGACCCGGATCGCCTGCCCGAAGAAAAGCTGCGTGGCATCACGATCGAGCTGGGGTTTGCGCAGCTTGAACTGCGAATGCCTGACGCGTTGCTCAGCATCGGGATCGTGGACGTGCCGGGGCACGAGGATTTCGTCAAGAACATGGTCGCGGGCGTCGGCTCGATCGATCTCGCGCTGCTCGTTGTCGCGGCTGACGACGGCTGGATGCCGCAGACGGAGGAACATCTCCAGATTTTGATTTATCTCGGGGTGCGGCGCATCGTCGTCGCGCTCACGAAAATTGACCTCATTGAAGCGGCAGACGCGGCCGAGGAAAAGCTCCGCGCCCAACTCCGGGATACGCCATTCGGAGACGCGGCAATCGTTCGGACATCGATCACAAATGGGAGCGGTATCGAGGAATTGAAGGCGCAGCTCGCGCGCGAATTCAGCGTGCTCGTCCCCCAGCGCGATCTCGGCAAACCGCGCCTCGCGGTGGATCGCGCGTTCATTTTGCGCGGCATCGGAACTATCGTAACTGGCACACTTGTCGGTGGAACGCTCAGGCGCGGACAAGCTGTGGTCGTTCAACCGGCCAAGATTCCCGCGCGGATCCGCACGATTCAAAATCACAATCGTGAAGTTGAAGCGATCGGTCCCGGCGCGCGAACGGCGTTGAGTCTGCCGGATGTGGCCGTAGCGCGAGAGAGGAACACTTTGGGTGTTTGGCGCGGCGATGTTATCACGCTTAGTGAATTCGGTGAAGCGAGTGCGATTGCAGACGTCATGCTGTCTCGCTCTCGGCGCTTGCCGATGAAGACGAGGTCGATCAAACATGGCACCGCAGTGCGCGTGCACCACGGCAGCGCCAACTTCAGTGCGCGTGCTTTTTTCCAAACCAGCGAAGAGCTGCGCGTGGGCGAAACTGCCATTGCCCAAATACGTTTTGACGAACCGGCTTTCCTTTTCGCCGGCGATCGCTTTGTGATTCGCGATGCCGCTGAACAGAACACGCTGGCCGGTGGGGTTGCATTGGATCCGGATTCGAGCGCGCGAAATTTTCGGCGCGCAGCTCAGCGCGAATTTCTCGCCAAACGGGCGCAGGCGCCGCACGAAGCAGGAGTCTTTGTGGCGACGCAGATCGGGCGCGATCGCGCGGTGAAGCGTAACGCGCTGGTCGTAAAATCATCGTTCAGCGCGGACGAGATCGCCGAGTCGCTTAAGAGTGCGAATGTGATCGAGCGCGGTGAACTTGTGGTTGACGCAAAGTGGTGGAATGAATTTTTGCGACAAGCCGAAGCGACCATCGACGTCGAACATAGGACGCATCCAAACCACCGTGGTCTCGCGCTCTCAGAACTTCGCCGGGCGCTCGCACGTGGATCGCCGCTCCCGGAAGTTTTCGACCTGCTCGCATCTGAATTGTGCCGCAATGGTTTTGTTCGCACTGGCGAAGCCATCGCTCGCGCCTCGCACCGTCCGACTCTGCCGCCTGAGCTTCAGAGTGCCGCTCGGAAAATCCGCGACGCCCTCGCGGCGGAAAAACCGCCTTCGTCTGCCGAACTCGCGCCCGATGCGACATCGCGGCAGGCTCTCCGTTTCCTCCGAGATGGTGGTGAGCTAGTGGAATTAAGTGCTGAGGTCGTTCTTGCGACTGAGCAGTTTGTAAAAATGCGCGATGCGATTGTCGCCTTTCTGCGCGAGAACAATTCCGGCACCGCCTCCGAATTACGCGAACTCCTCGGCACCAGTCGTCGCGTGATCATTCCATTTCTCGAGCGTCTCGATCGCGACGGTGTTACTCGAAGAATCGCTGACAAGAGAGTTCTGGCGAAACCAAGCTGAAGCTCAGCGCTGCGAAGCAAAGACTGCTTCCGGATCGGCCCCCGAAACTTTGCCCACCGCAATCCACTCGACGCGGCTGATCAGCGAGCCGGTCAAGAATGAAATCGCTGCGAAAGGAATAACGCCGAACAGCCGGAGAACAAACGCGAGCGGACCGTTCAAAATTTCGCCGATGCGAATGAGCCAACCGGATTCGTGTTCGTGGATCGCTCGATTGGCTGCGCCCTTTTATCAAGGCTCAGCCAGATCAAAAGTGCTGTCTCAACCGCGGCCGCGAAGAATCCGATTGCGTTGAGCGGCGCGAAGCGGGTCGCTCCTCGCTTTTCAAAAAACGGCCGCAGAACATCGGCGTGAGCGTTAACGAAACAATCCCGGAAAATCGCCGCGCTCAACGTCACCGCGAACTCGTGAAACAACCGCTCGATCAATCCGCCCATGAACAAGAGCGGGATGAAAACCGCGACGAGCGAGAGACTGATCGAGATCCCGGTGAACCCGATTTGGCGGGCGGCTTTGTAAATCGCTTCGTACCGTTAGCTCAGCAGAATCGGCAGTAGTACGCCGAGGCCGAGGGCGAAAAACCAAAGCGCAGGCGCAGCGGTGCCAAGCGGGCGTTGGATGCGCGCGAGGCGTACGGCGTAGCGCGGGTCGAGGCGCATCCAATCCTGATGGCGACGTTCGAGCAGCAGGAAGACGCACGCGGTGACTGCGCCGTAAAGTAGATGGCCAAGAAGAGAAGAGAGAGCGGCGGCGGCGGCGGCGGTAGTCCAAGTAAAGGAAGCTCCGAGCCAGATTGGAAACAGGGTCAGTGTGCCCACAAACCACCAGGTGATCCCGTAAAGCATACCCCAACCGATGGCCGCTCCCCAGTCCGGCGATTCACGCTCGAAGAGCACGCCGTAGCCTGCGCCGATCGCAATGCTGATCGCGAGATGGACCATTAAGCCGAGTGTTGGCGAGGTTCCGCCAGCCAAGCGCGCGATCCAGGGCAGCCCATCGACCGCGACAATTTGCGGCCAGAAGACGAGTCCGCCGACGAGTCCCGCCACCATACCGCGGCCTAACGAGAGCAAAGTGCGCGATCCCGGACCTTCGGGTTGGCGATTGATCGGATCGCTATCGATGAAGAAGCCAACCCAGAGTCGGTCCAGCGCTGCGTAAATTATGCCGACGATCAACCCATAGACGATGTGACCCATGAGCGAGCCGAAGAGCTCCTGGCCGTGCGCGAGCGACCAGTCCGGTCTTTGCGCGACCAAGAGCGACTTGAGGGTAAGCGGCCCCAGGAACCACCAGAAGATGCCGTAAGCAAGACCCCAACCGGCGCTCGATCCATAGCCGCGAACGTCGCGTTGGAAAAGCAAACCGAAGGTTGCGCCAATGATGACAGCGAAGAGGAAATGCAGCGCTTTCCCGAGACCGGGGGACGAGGAGCCGACGAGCCCGGCGATGAGCGGAAAGAAGTGCGCTTTCTCCATCCATTGCCCGAAAGCCCAGCCGCCGACAATGCCGGCTAGCCCGCCGGCGACGAGGGCGCGAGAGAGACTGAATGGCTGCGCGTTCGGACGCGCGGCCGGTTTCCTCGCTGAAAACGCGCCCAACACCAAGCCAAGCGGCGCTCCGAAAAGCAGTAGGTAACCGACCAGTTCAGCAAAGTGCGCGCGGGCCATGTCCAACATTCCCATCGAAGTGTTAGCGGTGATTTTCTGCAGGATTCCGGCTGATCCGGCGAGCCAGAGCAGGAACGAAAACGACAACCCCCATAGCAAACCGGCGCCCACTGTCGTTGCGCGGAAACGCGTGAGGAGCGCGAAGCAACCGCCGAAAATTCCGCCGAAGATCACACCCATCACGGGCGCCAAGCCAAGCAAGAAAAGCGTGGCAGCGCCGAGCGCGCCAACGATTGCGCCGATGAGGAGAAAGGAAGCGCCCGATCTCATGCAGTAGATTTTTTGGGCGGCGGATGGAGGTCGATCGTTTGCACGATGTCGCGCGGGAAGAACAATTCGATCGTCCAGTCTCCCACTACGCGCACCTTGCGTTCGAGTCCGGGGAGCTTGCTGAGATAAAGCGTACGCCAAAGAAACCAGGCGAAAAAGCCGCTGAATTTGAACCCTTTGATTTCCGCGCACGCGGTGTGATGGCCGACGACGCAGAGCGTGCCTAACGAATCAAAGTGGAATGGTTTCAGCGGTTCGCCTTTGATCGCTGCCCGAATGTTGCCGGCGAGCGTGCGCGCTTCGCGGATGGCGAATTGCGCGGTCGGCGGACATGGTTTTCCGGTTTTCGCGTCGGGCACGACCGCGCAGTCGCCGAGCGCCCATACGCCAGCATTGCCTTTTACAGATAACGTATTTTCGACGACCACGGCGCCGCGTTTGTCGCGCTCAATGGCTAGCTCTTGCAAGAGCGGACTCGGAGCCGCGCCGGCAGTCCAAACGAGTGTCTGGGTCGCGATTTCAAATTCCGCCGGCTCCGCCTCCTTGCGCTTGAGAGTTACAACGCCGGGACTCGCGGCAGAGACGCGCGCGTTCAGCTCGAAAGTGACGCCGCGCGCGCGCATCCGTTCGAGCGCGTAATCCGCTAGCGACGCGCTCAGCTCTGGAAGAATGCGGTCGCGCGAGTGGACGAGGATGACGCGCAATTCATCGGCCGGTAAATTCGGGTAATCCGCCAGCATTCCGCGCGCGAAATCGTTCAAGCCACCGACAAGTTCCGTGCCGGAGAATCCGCCGCCTGCGACGACGATCGTGAGCAAGGCGCGACGTTTCGCCTCATCGCGCTCAGCGTCCGCGCGGTCGAAGGCATCGATCACGTGATTGCGGATGCGGATGGCGTCGGCCAGCGTTTTGAACTCGAGCGCGTGCTCCGCGATCCCATCACCCGGCGGCACACGCGAAACCGCTCCGAGTGCGAGCACGAGATGATCGTAGGGCAGTGTTTCCTCGCGATCGGATAACTGCACGCGACGATTCGCGAAATCGATTCCGGAGACCTGAGAACGCACGACGGCAGTGCGACGGAAACTGCTGCGCAAGGGCGTGGAAATATGCGTCGGCTCGAGACTGCTCGCCGCGACTTCGGCAAGCATTGGCGTGAAGAGCAGCGCATTCGTTTCACCAACGAGCGTGAAACCAACCGTCGGATCGGCACGGAATTCTTTCTCGAGATTGATCGCCGTCGTCACCCCCGCGAAACCGCCGCCGAGAATGACGACGCGTGTTCTTACCTCCGGGATTTTTGGCGCGGGTCCGACTGGCGTTGCGCCAAACAAACGCTCCGCCAAACGCACTACTCCAGTCGCGAGCAAGCCGAGGATGAACCCGAAAAGAAGCCAGCCGACCAATGCTGGAAAGAGGCCGCGCATTCCTTCGGCGGTCCATTGCGGCGTTTGTCCGGCAAAGAGGGGAAGCAGGATGACGTTGACCGCGCCCCACATTGGCAAGCCGAAAGCGGCGGCCGTCATCGCGCGATCCGCGGCTGCACCCTCGCCCCCGATCGGGCGCGGCAACGCGAGTGCGTAAGCCGTTCCCAAGACTGCGCCGATTAACAAGCCTAACGAGAGATCGCCGAGCGCGCCCGCGAGCAGCGTTCCACAAACCATTCCGCAGACGAATCCCGGCAACGCGCGCCGCAAAAACACTATGCCTTCTCCACTCTGGCCTTCACGCGATGCAGGCCCGTTGCACCGTCGGGCACTTGATCGCGGTATTCCGCAATCTGTAGCTTGCCTTCGCCGTCCGTGGCGCGCACGACCAGTTTGGTTTCGCCTTCTTCCTCCGGAGTCCAGTTGTAGCTCCAAAGCGACCACGAAATCTTCGTTCCCGGCTGGGTGATCCGTGCATCGTCCCAAGTCTCACCATCGTCGTCGCTCACTTCGACCTTCGAGATGCCGCGATCGCCGCCGAGTGCCATCCCGCGCAGCTCGGCCGGCTGTCCGACTTTGAACGGCGCTTGGAAATGATCCCCTGCCACCTGCGGCGCATCGATGCGACTGTGAGTTGGAACCACATCGCCCTCGCGTCCCCAACCCTGTTCCTTGTAAAAGCCGCAACCGTGGCGGCGATGCAACCGACCGTCGGCTTCGTTTAAAAGCTCGATTCGTGTCAGCCATTTTGGATTCTTTTCGCCGTAAAGGCCGGGCACAATCATGCGCAACGGATATCCGTGACGCTGCGGCAACGGCTCGCCATTCATCTCGTAAGCGACCAGAGTCGTTGGCTCCATCGCCTTCTCAAACTTGAACGTCTCGTAGTAACCGTCGGCCGCGCGGAAGAGCACGGTCGTGACCTCCGGTTTCGGCTTTGCTTGCGCGAGGAGCGTGGGCAGCGGCACGCCTTTCCAGATCGCGTTCGAGCAAAGGCCGCTGCCGACGCCATACGAAATGCAAAGCAACGTAGTTTCTTGCTCAACGGCAGGCATTGCGGCGATGTCCGCAAACGAATAGACGCGCGCATTTTCGACCTGGCCAATGATGTCGAGCCGCCAGGAATCGCGCGCGACATTTGGGTCCACGAGATTTTTCGAGACTTGATAGAACTCATCCTCCGGCCGGATCGGAGTAATCTTCTGCACCGTCGGCCCCCTGTATTGGCGGCCGTCGTAACCAAAGGTGCCGATCGTAAAGAGTCGTTTCAGCAGTCCGCCAAGTGCGACCGCCACCGCCGCGCCAATTCCCAAAGCCAGAAATCGCCGTAGACCAATGTTTGGAGTAACAGGCTGCTCGTTCTGCCTTGCGATCAGACTGCGCTTCGGTCGATCGAGCAGGCCGTAGAAAAACATGATGCCGAATCCGCAAACGCTGAAGGAAATGAGCATCTCCAGCGCACAGATGAGCCGCGCTGTGCCGGGCGGAAGCCCACGATAATTGGTTATCAGCGTTGGCCAGAGCAACGCAACAAAGAGAACCGTCGCTGCCAGCACGCCCGGGACAATCAGCGACCATCCGCGCGGATCGAGAAGCGCGCGGTCGTTAGGCCGCTTCGCGCCCGGAACCCTGCGCCGCAGGTAGAGCGCGTAGATCACGCCGCCGATCCCGGCGACGACGATCTGTCCGGCGAGCGCGCCAAATACGCCCTGTAATTTCAAGGGCGTGTAACCGCCGGCATTCACCAGCGAGCTAATAAAAAACTCGACCGTCAATAGCGGGAACAACCGATCAAAGATGAGCTCTGTCGGCGTCGGCCAACCAAAGAGCATGCGCAGCAGCGCCATGGTCAAAAGCATCGCTAGTCCAGCGAAGAGACCGGCCATCAATCCCCAAAACAGCGTTGAAAACAACGGGCGGCGAGCCGACGAGTCCGGGACGTTACTCATAATAAAATTGCGGCTGCCGTTGCGCTGAGCTCACGCGCCTTGCGATCGTCCCCCTTAATTTTCCCTGCGAGCTCGATTTCCTGTCGCGGCGTCAAGAGCGGGATCCGCCCGATCTCACGCGAATAAACCTTAATTGCGGTATCGTTATCGTCGGCAGTCATATGGCCTTTCGTGAAGGGGGTTGTTCAACGGTCAAAGCTTCTCGCCCTCTCCCGATGTGTCGCCACTGCGCGTCTGCGGGATTTGCCGGTGCCACAAAAGAGAGGATTGCGGGTCCCTCTTCGGAGCTAAATGCGGCGAGGAACGCAAGCCTCGCGATCTTGGCTTCATCGCTAGTAGCGTTCCGCGGCGAAGACTGCTTCCGGATCGGCCCCGGAAACTTTGCCGACCGCGATCCAGCCGAATCGACTAACAAGCGCGCCGATTAAAAATGAAATCGCTGCAAACGGAATGAGGCCGAAAAACCGCAGGATCAGTGCAAGCGGACCGTTCAGGGTTTCACCGATGCGAATGAGCCAACCCGAACTGTGTTCGTGGATCGCGCGATCGGCCGCGCCATGTTTGTCAACGCTCAGCCAGATCAAGAGCGCTGTCTCAACCGCGGCGGCGTAAAATCCGAGAAAATTGAGCGCCGCGATTCGATGCCCCAGCAATTCCAACACGCCGGCCGCGGATCCCAAGCCGGCGGTTCCAAAATGAATCGGCAGAAATGTGCGATGTAAAAACCACGCGGGAATCGCCGTCGCTCCGATGAGCACGCCGGTATAAGTCGCGAGCAACGTTCCGAAAATTGCCGCACCAAAAATGAAAATCCCAGCGGCCAAGCGCAAAAGTTGATCGAGCGTGCCGGGAAAAATCTGATGGGCGTGCAATTCGAGCGTGATCAAACCGGCCACGGCGGACGTGCCAAATGTGGTCAGAATCCAGGCGCCCATCGACATGGCGGAGCGATGTTTGAAAACCCGCAGCATGTTGAGGAAGAGATGCGGACGGCCGAGATCCATGATTAGGAGAATTGGCGAAAGGACGGCGCCGGCGATCGCGGCAATCCACATCGCTGTGCGGGCAATCTCGACCTGATGAAACAGGACTGCGCCGAACGCGATCACTGCCGACATCCCGCCGATCCCGCCAAAGAAAAAGTAGAGCGGGACCTCCCAAGTCCAGACCGGTGGTTTCACTACCGGCTGTCCGTAGTAGCCCGGTTTGCGCGGGATGGGTCCACCGACAACGTCAACACCGCGACCTGGGACAACGCCCTCCTGCCATGCTTTCTCGCGCAGTTGCTCGAGGCGTTGTTCGGACGTCATGAGAAAAACGCGAAACCTAGCAGCGTTGCAATGATTGATGCGATTGCCGTCGCAAAGGCAGCGGTCCATGCCGACTTCAAATAAATGGTTGGCACCTGCGGTTTCGGCGGAAGCCCATAAGCTTCTGGTTCGCCGAGGATCAAAAAGAATGCATGGATTCCGCGCACCGATGTCTCCGTCGGATCGTAAACTTGCGCGTCGCCGTAACCATTCTGTTTTAGATGCTCGACACGCTCATTTGCACGGGCGCGCAAATCATCGAGTCGCCCGAAGACAATCGATTCGGTTGGACAAACCTTCGCGCAAGCCGGCGTGAGGCCGCTCTTTTGTCGATCGTAACAGAAAGTGCACTTGAATGCGCCGCCGGCGTCCGGCAATGGCGACGGTCGCCGATCAATCACGCCGAACGGACATGACACGACGCAGTAGCCGCAGCCATTGCAAACGTCGTTCTGCACCAGGACCGAACCAATCTCGGTCCGCACAATCGACCCGGTCGGACACGCTTCGAGACAGCCAGCTTCTTCGCAATGTTTGCAAACATCCGACAGGAATACCCAGCGAAACGGATCCTCCGCATTCGCCGCTACGGCGGACAAGTCCGATTGCGGATCGCGCAGACCCATCGGTCCCGTGATCTGATTTCCTTTTTGTCGATCTTGTTCGAGAAACATGACGTGACGCCAGGTCGACGCGCCGAGGTGGCCGGTGTTGTCGTAAGAATTTCCCGACCACGTGAAGCCGTCATCCGGGACCTGGTTCCATTCCTTGCAAGCGACTTCACATGCTTTGCAACCGATGCAAACGCTCGGGTCGGTGAAGAAGCCCACCTCGACGTGATCCTGCACGTAGGAATGTTTTCGCTGATTGGTGCTTTTAATTCCTTCGCCGATCATAACAGCATTGGAGTAGTGGAACGTTGGAGTGGAGGAGTAATGGATTGCTGAGGCCGAGGTGTTCGCGCTGTTGTCACCCCTTCATTATTCCAGGACTTCATCACTCCTGTTTCGACGCTCATTCCGGTCTTCCTTGCAACGAATAGCCAGACTTAATTTCTTTAACGGGTGCGCTTTCTCGGGCGGCGGTTGCTCGGGATGCAAATTCGGCGGACCATCCGCGGCACGTATTTTTTGAGCCATTCCTCGAACATGGGTCCGCGAGGCAATCGCCCCGGCACGATGTTGCAAGCGAGCGCTTTCGCTTCCATGATCGTGACGTTCGGCTCGCCCGACATCGGCACTAAATCATTCGTGGCGTCGCCGCGCACCGGTCCGGCGGAACCGAAATGAAACGGCATCGCAATTTGATGGACCGTCTTTCCGTTAAGATGCATCGGCCGAATACGACGACTAACGAGCGCCCGCGCTTCGATCGCGCCGCGCAAACTGACGATCGAAATGTAATCGCCATTGTCGATCTTAAGTTCGCGCGCAAGCTCGGGAGACATTTCCGCGAACAATTCCGGTTGCAACTCTGCGAGATGACTGAGGAAGCGTGACATGCCGCCAGCGGTATGGTGCTCGGTCAGTCGATAGGTTGTTAAGACAAAAGGAAATCGCGGATCACCGGGTGGTGCGAACCGATTATCCTGGCGAGTAAACCAATTGACCACCGGATTCGTGTCGCGCGAATAGAGCGCGTTGTGCACCGGAGACTCGAGCGGTTCGTAGTGGGTCGGCATCGGTCCATCCTGCAACCCTTTTGGAACATACAACCAGCCGAGCCCGTCCTCGTGCAATATGAAAGGCGCATCGCCGGGAATCGCATCAAGTCCGCTCTCGTTCCCGATCGGCCGAAACTCAGGCGACTTGTCGGCCACGAAATCAGGAACGTCGATACCGCCCCATTTGCGTTGCCCCTGGTCCCACCAGACCAATTTCTTGCCCTCGCTCCAGGGTTCGCCGGTCGGCGTCGCGCTCGCTCTATTATATATGATGCGACGATCGCCCGGCCAGGAGAAGCCCCAGCCGTGGCCGAGATAATCTTTAGACTGGCGCGAGTTCGCCTTGTTAACCTTATCGGGACCGTAGACACCGGAGTAAATCCACCCGCCACATGCCGTTGAACCGTCGGACTTCAGCCGCGGATAACCATCGATCTGTGGGCCATGATGCGGATCGCCGTTGCGAGCGAGACCGCAAACCACTCCGTCAGCGTCCGACTGTGGGTTCGTATACCAGCCGTTGATTTCGGCCAGAACCGCTTCCGTTGGCGGCATGCCCGTTTCATCTTCCGGATACCACCAATCAAGGTTACGCAACGGTTCGTCGATCGGATCGTTCGATTCTTTTGCTTTGGCGATCAAACGCAATGCAAGCTGGTGCATGAACCACTCGTCGGATCGACGCATCTCCGGGAGGTGGCACCGCTGGCTGGCGCCACTGCAACAGCCGTTGCGTGTTGGTGAATGTGCCGTCGTTTTCGGCGTGCCCAGCCGCTGGAAAAAAGAAAACTTCGGTCTCGATCTCCTCCGTTTTCAATTCCCCGCGCTCGATCTCCGGCGAATCGGCCCAAAATGTGGCTGCTTCGATTTCGACCATATCACGCACGACCAGCCATTTTAACTTTGACAGTGCCGTTCGCTGTAAACGGGAGTTTGCCGCCTGCCACCGCCGGATTCTGGCCCATCATAAACATGCCTTCCATTTTTCCGTCAGCCATGTCGGAGAGATATTCGAAGAACGAATGGTTCCCCGTGATCTTCGGAACCCAGCTGTAACCGAAGTCGTTTTCCGCCGTCGCGTTCTTACCATAGTACGCCTTCATCAAGCTGATGAAGTAACTGGGATAATTATTCCAGAGACCGGTCGGCTTGGTTTGATGCGCGAGGTAATCGCGCAACGTCTCTTCCGTGCCGTCCCCTTTCGGCATCGAGAGATAACCGGGCAAAATATCGTAGAGCGTCGGAATGTCGGTCGAACCCTGAATCGAAGCGTGACCACGCAACGCAAGAATTCCGCCGCCCGGCCGACCGATGTTGCCTAACAAGAGCTGCAGGATCGACGCGGTGCGAATGATCTGAACGCCTTTGGAATGTTGCGTCCAACCGAGCGCGTAGCAAATCGCCGCGGTCTTGTCCGGACCCGAGGCGGCGACCAGCGCATCCGCAACTTTTTGAAACAGCGCCGGCGAAATCCCGCAAATCTTTTCGACCATTTCCGGTGTGTAGCGCGCGAAGTGACGGCGCAGGGATTGGAAGACACAGCGCGGATGTTGCAAGGTCAGATCGCGCTCGGGAAAACTTAGGTCGCTATCGCCTTGGTAACCCCAGCTCTTATTGTCGTAGGCGCGCCGCTGCTCGTTCCAGCCCGAGAAAAAGCCGGTGGCACCTTCTTCCGCATCGCGAAAATCTTCGCGCAAAATGCAGGAGGCATTGGTGAAGTGCACCACGTAATCGCGGAAGAAGAGATTGTTCTCGATAATGTGCCTGACGAGCCCGCCCAGAAAAGCAATGTCGCCGCCGGCGCGGATCGGCACCCAGATATCGGCCAACGCACTGGTGCGCGAAAATCTTGGATCGACATGAATAATGGTCGCGCCGCGCTCTTTTGCCTTCATCACCCAGCGGAAACCGACCGGGTGTGCTTCCGCCATAGACGAGCCCTCGATCAGAATGCAATCGGCGTTAGCGAGATCTTGTTGCGCAGTCGTAGCTCCGCCCCGGCCGAAGGAGGTGCCCAGACCGGGCACCGTGCTGCTATGTCATATCCGCGCCTGGTTGGATATGCAGACCATCCCCAGGCCGAGAGTGAAAAGTTTTCGGATAAGATAGTTCTCTTCGATATCGAGCGTGGCGCCGCCAAGATGACAGATCGCGGTCGTGTGATTGATCGTGATCCCGTCCTTTTTGTGCACGAATGTGCGCTTGCGCGATTCCCAAACGCGATCGGCCAGCATGTCGAGCGCGCGATCCATTGAAATGTGCGTCCATTCTTTCGCGCGCGGCGCGCGATATTTCATTTTCGTCTCCCGGCGATTGTGGGTGAGTAATTGAAAAGAAGCGGCGCCTTTCGGACAAAGGTTCCCCTGGCTGATTGGACTCTCGGGATCGCCTTCGATCGAAATCAGTTTGCCATCCTTGTGAAAAACAAGTTGGCCGCAGCCAACCCCGCAGTACGGGCAAACCGAACGCGCCACTTCCGCACCGTCGATCCGCGCGTGCATCGCGCGCGTTTTATCCGACATCGATTCGAGGCCGGTTCCGTCTTTGCCTTCTCGAATTTGGCGCACGAGCGGCCATTTCGAGAGCAAAGCACCAAACGAGGTCATGGCAGAATTCTGTTGTTTCAATCTCTAGGTGGCGCCAGATGACGGGTCAAACCAAATGTTCGCCGGTCTTCACGACGAGGTGGCGAGATGGTGTCCGGCTGGAATCACTCGTATTCTTCGAAGCGTGCCCTGGTGCTCACGTCCTTTCCTTTCTCAAAATGCACCGAATTGTGAAAATGTTGAGGCAGGCGCCTCGCACAGCCAGACCACATTAAACTTTAACGACGAGACGTGATCCTAGTGACTTTGCGACGCCTCGGTCGGTCTTAGCGCCGCGGCTCCGAAATTCACGCTGAATCGTTTGCACCAGATGGACACTGCCCGGTATTTCGCCAGGTCCAAGTCGCTACCAAGGCTGTAGTTTTGGTCGCCGATGTTGCCCTTGAGCACTCCCAGATCAATGAATCCAGCCTGTTGCACCGTCGCTGCGTCCTTGGCATCGTCGGCTGCGACCATGTAGACGTGGACATCAGGACCGTTTGATGTGCTGAAGCTCGTTAGGCGCAGAACACGGATACCATCTCCCATCTGGAAGATGGTCGCGGTACCTTCCGTCGGATGCAAAATGCTGTAGAACCGTCCGGATTCGAGAGGCTGAGCCGACAGGCCGCCTGGCGCCGTCGGCAATGCTTCGTCGACACGTCGATTGACCACAAGCCGCTCCGGCCGAAATACGTACCAGGCAAGCAAAGCCGCAACGGCCGCAACTGGAATCAGAAGTTTTGTCCACTTTTTCATTTTCGTATCTCCTTAAATGGCTTTGATCTCGCCGCCATCCATGCGGACGGATGTACCCGTCATCCATTTTGCCACCGGTGAGACCATGAATCCGAGCAGGTCGGCAATTTCTTCCGGCCGTCCGTACCGACTAATCCCGACTTGTTCCGGAAACCTGTTCGTTGCTTCTTCTACAGTTATATTGTGAGCGGGTGCCCACTTCTCCAAGAACGAACGTCGCCGCCCCGTCTTCACAGCGCCAGGCACAATGCTGTTGACTTGCACGCCGTCTTTAATTCCTTGTTCAGCGAAAGCTTTCGCAAGAGCAATGATGGCAGCGTTCGTAGCTGCTACCGCGGCAAAACCGGGCTTTGGATCTAGCGCCGCGCTTCCGGACATAAATACCACGGAGCCGTTCGAAGCTTTGAGCGCGTCCCAAGCACGTATAGTGACTCGGCGCGCTCCGTGAAGCTTCAACTCCATGCCCGCTTGCCACTGTTCGTCAGTCATCTGAAATAAGTCGATTTGCGGCACCGCACCCGCGATGTTTAACAAGGCATCGATTCTGCCAAAGCGGTCTAAAGTCGCGGTGATGAGAGTTTCAGGAACTTCGGGCTTGCTCAGATCGAGTTCGCAAATCAGAGCCTCGGCTCCCACTGACTTCACAGCCGCCGCTACCTCCGCGAGCCCAGCTGCATTTCGTGCAGCGAGCACGATCGCCGAGAAGTCCCGTGCCAACCGAATAGAGGTCGCCCGCCCGATGCCTTGGCTTGCGCCGGTGACGATTGCAACAGATTGGGTCATAATTCTCCCTTTCCTAAAGAAGTGACGGTGTGTCGGCCATGACAAGTGTTTCTTGCGCAGCAGCAATAATGACCTCTACCACCTTTTCCGGCGCGGTTAGCAAAGGTGTATGGTCGACGGCGAACGGGCGAGTATGAGCCCGCATTCGATTTGCCATGAAATGTTGCGTTTTAGGATTGATCATGCGGTCTTCTTCCGCGATCAGAAACCAGGACGGCTTTGATCTCCACGCGGGCTTTCCAGCTGCCTCCTGAATGCACTTGAGCGCGATGGGTCGCTGCACCGCTTTGCATATTGCAATTTGATCTGCCGTGCCGTGATGCGCGAAGGCATTGGAGAATCCTTCTTCCGGCATCCAGATCCATCCGTCTTTGTCAGGGGCGAGTTTGGGGGCTTGCGGATGCGGTTCATCACGGTAAAAGACCTGGGCAACGGTCTCACCCTCCTCCGGGGCAAGCGCGGCGATATAGACCAGCGCTTTTACACGCTCCTCATCTGCTCCGGCAATCACTGCACCGGCGTAGGCGTCTCCGGCTACAATCACAGGACCTTTTGTCCTGGCGATCGCCCGGTTCAGGGCCACGATATCGTCGCTGAGCGAGGTCAGCGGGAGAGGCGCGGCAACGACCTGCAATCCTTGTTTGCTGAGACGGAGAATGACTTCCTTCCAACTCGAACCATCCGCCCAAGCGCCATGGGCAACAACTACCGTGCTGTTTTCAGGAAATGGCATCTCTCGTCTCGCTCTTCTGACCGTGTTGCAGGTGTTAAATCAAAATTGCCCGAAAAATTCTCGGATACGCTCCGCAACGAAATCGCTGGAATCCTCAAGCGCAAAGTGACCCGTGTCGATGAGGTGTAGCTCCGCGTCAGGAATGTCCCGTTGATAGGCCTTCGCCCCTTCCACGGTGAAAAATGGATCGTTCGTTCCCCAGACAATGAGCATGCGCGGTTGTTTGGTCCGGAAGTACTCGTGCCAGCCATCGTAAAGCGCGACGTTCGATTGATAATTATAAAGAAGATCGAGCTGAACGGCGTCGTTGCCCGCGCGGTCAAGGAGGAACTGGTCGAACGTATAGGCATCCGGACTGATCCGCTGCGGGTCTTTGACGCCATGGGTGTATTGGAAGACAGTTATCTCCTTCGTGAGCAGTCCCCGCACCGGCTTCTCGGTCTCGGCATTTCGATCCTTCCAAAACGGTTTCATCGGGTTAAATGCTTCGCCAATCCCTTCCACATACGCATTGCCGTTTTGAACCACAATACCGTCAACAGCGTCCTGATGCTTGGAAGCAATCCGATAGCCGACTGGAGCGCCATAGTCCTGCACATAGATACTGAACTTCTTCAGGCCGAGAACACCGAAGAGAAATTCCTCCACGTGCTCCGCGAGATTGTCGAACGTGTACTCGAACTCGTTCGTGTTCGGCGCATCGCTATAGCCGAAACCAATGTAGTCTGGCGCAATCACATGAAGGCGATCTGACAGTTTGGGGATCAAATCGCGGAACATGTGTGATGAGCTGGGAAAGCCGTGCAGCAGCACGATGGTAGGTGTATCCTTGTCACCCGCCTCACGGTAAAATATTTTTCGGCCGCGGACCGTCGCGTAATTATACGTCGTCATATTGCGGTTCGTTTTCATCACTAAGAGCATTAGCAACAACCGACAGGGAGCGATTTCGCGTGCGTGGGATTTTTTAGTGCCACTCGAGAGGTGATTCATCCTCCCTCTTTCTAGGTAGGCTACTTAAGTTTCGAGAGCGGCCTGCGCGCGCCGAGGTGGAACGTCAAGAAGGAAGTTTTTCGGCGAGCAACGCATTCATTGCCGAGCTCAACCCTCTCCTGAAGCAGCACCCCGGCGTGATCGCATTGCAACGGAAAGGCCAAACACCGGCCTCGAAACCGCTTTCGAGCTAGAGAAGCCGAACGACGTTTGGGCCCCATTGCGATTGCCGGCGCCGAACTGTTATCGGATGTGTCGCCGGCGCGCTTGCGCAAATGTGAAGCGTGTGTTGTGCACTTTCTAGATACGAGCAAGAAGAGTTCGCGCCGCTGGTGCAGCATGAACATTTGTGGGAACAAGATCAAGGTTGCGGCTTATCAACAGCGCAAGCGGGCAGCAGAAAAGAAGACGCGCCGAAGAAGATAAAATAAGATTGATCATTTCCAACTCAGAAGGTTCGCATAAACCAAGCGTTAGGCCGTGGCCGCTCTTTTGCGCGGGTCTTCGGCGGCGAGATAAAAGGGGTGCAGCGTGTGCAGTGTACCGGGCTTGTGCTGTCGAGATCTGCGATCGGTCTCGAAAATGATGTGCGCTGGCGCGATTTGTGGAGCGCCGATGAACCGGTCTGAGTTACTTGCGCTGGTCGATTCAACACTTGTGGGACCTCTATATATAGTACGCCTATTGTCGGTGACTTGGTGGATATGCTTGAATGCTGTTGTTTGCGCGAATCCCGACGTTGTTCAGACTTTGATTCAAGTGTGGAAAAGCTTCCAAATCGTCAGCTTTAGGGCTCCCGTCTTCGCCGAGGCTACGGCGCGCCAAGGCAATCAGCTGCGTTTCGGTGCCGTATGTGCGGGAAAAAAGCCGTAAATGATTTTGCAGCCGCGGGAGTACCGGACCGGGTATGCTCCAGTTTTCTGTCTTAGATTTAATTCCTAACGAGCCGTGTTGAAACTTAATCGTTAGGCCGCTTGAGCATTTCTCCCCAACCGGACTGCTCCGGGGTGCGAGCTAATCGGCCTTTCGCGGCCAATCAAACAAACCCTTAGTTTCATCGCGAGGGCGAGCATGCCTGCGGGATATGCTCAGGCAAGAAAGATAGTCTTTGCCAAAATGGCCTCGGCGATCCGAAAGTGCGCTCATGAAAAGGTTCGGTAAAAGGAGCCAATAACATGAACAGTGGTGATTTTCTCAATTTCGGTGCCGCCGGGGGAAATCCCGTGGCGTTTGGCGCGCCAGGATCCCCACCAGGCTGGACTTCGAGTGCGAAGGAGGGAATCGGCACCGCCTACCATACGAGCTGTCGCGTCTGGTTTACGCTTAGCCATGGTATCATCAACGAGATCTATTACCCGCATGTAGATCAGCCGAATACAAGGGACTTTCAGTTTCTCATTACCGATGGCGAAACGTTCTGTCATGAAGAGAAACGGGACCTTACTCACCAGGTCGAGTATCCAGAGCACAATAGTCTTTTCTACCGTCTTACTAATTCGGACCGGCAAGGCCGCTATCGTTTGGTAAAGGATGTTCTTACTGATCCGCATCGCTCGGTCTTACTCGTGCACACGAAGCTGGAGATCCTGGATGAATCTTTGCGCGGCAAGCTGAAACTCTATGCCTTGCTCGCGCCGCACATCGACCGGCAAGGTGCAAATAACTCCGGTTGGTGCAGCGAGATTGGTCATGTGAAGCTCCTGCACGCGCAACGCGAGGACACGCACCTGGTCATGGCATGTAGCAGCGGTTTCTCGCGCCGCTCGGTCGGCTATGTGGGGGCGAGCGATGGCTGGCAGGACCTGACGCGCGATTACAAGATGGATTGGCAGTTTCGCGCCGCGGAGAACGGCAACATCGCGCTGACCGGTGAGATCGACTTGCCAGATAACAATGAATTCATGATCGCGGTCGCGTTCGGTCGCAGCTACCAGACAACCGCGGCGAAGTTATTCCAATCGTTAGCTGAACCATTCGAGCAGCATACGCAGCGTTATGTCAGGCAATGGCAACGCGCGGTGGTAAATCCGAAGTTTGATTTTAGTAGCGATACTTCGGACGGCGGAGGGATGTATCGGCTGAGCCGCGCGGTGCTGCTCGCGCATGAAGATAAGGTATTTCAAGGCGCGCTCGTCGCTTCGATGAGCATTCCGTGGGGCGAAGCGAAAGGCGATGGAGACATGGGCGGTTACCACCTCGTGTGGACGCGCGATCTGGTGCATAGCGCAACCGCACTGCTTGCTACTGGCCAGATGAGCACCCCTTTGCGCGCCTTGATCTGGCTCGCCGCCATGCAGCGGTCCAATGGTAGTTTTCCGCAGAACAGTTGGGTTGACGGGAAAGCTTATTGGACTGGCCTTCAGCTTGATCAAGTAGCTCTGCCAATGCTGCTGGCGCGGCGTTTGTATGAGCATCACGCGCTAGGGTTGTTCGATCCGCGCACGATGATTGTGCGGGCTGGGTCTTACTTAATCTTACAAGGTCCAGTAACCAGCCAGGACCGGTGGGAAGAAGCTGCCGGCTACTCGCCTTCTACCCTGGCTGTCATCATTGCTGCACTCGCCAGCACCGCGCAATGGGCAAGGGAATCTGGCACGACGGAGGCTGGCGATTTCATTTTTACGTACGCCGACTGGTTAGCAGCGCACGTGGAAGATTGGACGGTTACCACGCGTGGCGAGTTAGTGGAAGGTCTTCCAAGGCATTATATCCGCATCAATCCCACCGATCCCGTGGCGCCGGATCCGCACGCCGATCCTGATGCAACTATGCTTCAGCTCGCGAACGGCGGCGGCCTGCATCCGGCACGTAACATTGTCGGTGGCGATTTCCTTCATCTCGTGCGCTACGGCATTCGCGCGGCGGACGATCCAATTGTGCGTGACTCAATCGAGGTAATGGATCGCGTCATCAAGTATGATCTACCACAAGGTCCTGGTTGGCGGCGTTACAACCATGATGGCTATGGCCAAAAGGACGATGGCAGTGCCTACGACGGAACCGGTGTTGGTCGTTCGTGGCCTATCCTAACTGGCGAACGCGGGCATTACGAACTAGCTGCCGGACGCGATCCGAAGCCATTCATCGCTACGATGGAGAATTTCGCCAATCAAGGCGGAATGATCACCGAACAAATCTGGGACGCGCCGGATTTGCCGGATGGCAATATGAAACTAGGTCGGCCGACCGGTGCAGCCATGCCACTATGCTGGTCGCACGCCGAATACCTTTCGCTCGTCCGTAGCCGGCATGATGGTGTTCCCTTCGATCGCGTTGACGCTGCCTATCAACGGTATGTTGTAAACCGGGTCCGAAGCCGGCACGAGATCTGGACGTTGCGGCATCCCATTCGTCGCATCCCGCAGGGGAAAACCTTGCGCATCATTCTACCGGCCGACGCAGTCATCGTCTGGACCGCTGACGATTGGAAACGGCCTAACGAGTCAGAAGCCAATCATGTCGGCGACCTGAATCTTTGGTTTGTCGATCTTCCTACCGCAGAACTGACTGGTGAGTCACAGGTTGAATTCACTTTCTTTTGGAAGCGCGAAAAGAAATGGGAAGGGCGCAACTTTCGCGTTGAAGTCGTCGAGAACGCAGCTGGAGAACAATCTACTCCAGCCCTTTCGACTGAAAGCGTTCCGTCGAAGGAAGTTTCAAATCGCTCAGAGCAAAGTCCAACTCCAGTGCACTAAAACTCGAATCGAATGAAGACGAAACACTCAAGCGTAATCACCCACGACTCTTACGACGCGCGATTTGCGAAGCTGCTCATCCAAACGCTACCAACGGCGCCTCGCGGGCTGAAGCAAGGCAATACTCAATTTCAATTCGAATTCCAATATCCTTCCCGCGTCACTACGATCCATCACATGCAATGAAAAAGACGAAAATAGTTATCGCCGGCGGAGGGTTTGCCGGCCTCTATGCCGCCAAGTATCTGGACAAGAGGCTGGCGCGCAGGCCGGACATCGAAGTGACGCTGATCAGCCGCGAAAATTTTATTCTCTTCACGCCGATGCTGCATGAAGTCGCCGCCGGTGATCTTTCCCCGGGCGATATCGTCAATCCGCTCCGGCGCATTCTTCGGCATGTCAACATTGTCCAAGCTGATATTCAGGCGATAGACCTAACGACTAAAAAAATTCGTTGTCTGGCCGGCGTGGAGGATATGGAGCTTGAGTTCGAGTTTGATCATCTCCTTCTCACGCTTGGTTCGGAAACGAACTTCTTCGACCTGCAAGGTGTACCGGATTGGGCGGTAACGATGAAAAGCCTTTCCGACGCCGCACTGCTGCGCAACCTAATGGTGGCACTGTTAGAGCAAGCTTCCCTGCAAAAGGACGAGGCAACGCGCAAAGAGCTACTCACGTTCGTCACCGCTGGCGGCGGTTTCGCCGGCGTTGAAACCACTGGCGCGGTTAACGACTTCGTGCGCGAAACGGTGAGGTTCTATCCAGCATTGCGCGAAGAGACGATTCGAGTGGTGGTGGTGCACCCGGGCAAATTTATTTTACCTGAGCTGGGCGAAGAGCTGGGACGCTACACCGAACAAAAATTGTCTCAACGCAAGGTAGAAATAATCAAAGGCGTGCGCGTCGCGGGGTATGATGGTTCAGTCGTTAAGCTGACTGACGGCACATCCATTCACGCTACGACTCTCATTTGGACGGCTGGTGTTAAACCAGGCGTTGCGATTGAATCGTTAGGCTGTAAGAAAGAGCGAGGACGTCTTCTTGTGAATGAATATCTCAGCGTTCCGGGGGTCAGCGGGTTATGGGCCGCTGGTGATTGCGCGGCAGTTCCGGATGGTTACGAAACGGGAAATTTTTTTCCGCCAACCGCTCAGCACGGTATGCGAGAGGCGATAAGGGCGGCGAAGAACATCGAAGCTGCGATTGTGGGGCGTCCGCTGAAGCCATTCGTTTTTACCACTCTCGGACAACTGGCGACAATCGGTCGTCGCACGGGCGTCGCGATGGTCTTTGGGTTCAAGTTCTCCGGTCTTATCGCTTGGGGGATGTGGCGAAGCATTTATTTGATGAAGCTACCGCGCCTGGCCAAGAAGCTTCGGGTGATGATGGATTGGACGCTGGATCTTTTGTTCGGCCGAGATATCGAACAAATGATCACGTTGCGCGATGTCCAGGCGCTAAGCAATCGGCTGGCTCGCATTCGAGCTCAAACGCAGCGAGGATCAAAAGAACAAACCAGTTTAGCAACCAACGTCAGGAGTTCATGACCTATGGGTGATAAACCACCAGCAGATGCTTCGGATGGCGCACCGCTTGCGCCGCCGTGCATCATGATCATTTTCGGTGCCGCCGGTGATCTAACGAAGCGTCTGGTCGTCCCCGCGCTCTACAACCTGGTGGGCGCACGGCGGCTACCTGACGAATTCCGGATTGTCGGCGTCGATCTCGCCTCGAAGACAACAGAGGAATGGCACACTGGTTTAACCGAGACAATGCAGGGATTCGTCGGCAGCGACGCCGAATTTGCAGTCGACCATATTGACCAGAAAGTCTGGCAATGGCTGACCGATCGCATGAGCTATTTGCAAGGCGACCTAACAAATGCCGAAATGTACCGCCGGCTGGACGCGCATCTCGCCGGACTCGACAAGACAGCAGGAACCGCGGGCAACCGCCTCTTCTATCTCGCGATTGCGGACCGCTTCTTCAGTGTGGCGGTTGCGGGTCTGGGAGCAGCGGGTCTGGTCGCGGAAAAAGACGGACAATGGCGCCGAGTCGTGATCGAGAAGCCTTTCGGCCATGACTTGAATTCGGCCAAGGCGCTGAACGCCGAAATCCTAAAGCATCTGCAAGAGCATCAGATCTACCGGATCGATCATTTTCTAGGCAAAGAAACCGTGCAGAACATCATGGCGCTCCGGTTCGCCAACGGCCTGTTCGAGCCGATGTGGAACCGAGAACACATTGATCACGTTCAGATTACCGCTGCCGAGACTGTCGGGGTCGAGCTGCGGGGAAAATTTTATGAGAAAACCGGCGCATTGCGCGACATGGTCCCAAATCATGTATTTCAACTATTGTCCATGACGGCGATGGAGCCGCCGATCTCCTTTGATGCCGATGCGGTTCGGGCGAAAAAGGCGGAAGTGATTGAGGCCATACGTCCACTCGATCCTGCGCAAGCGCTCACGAACGCAGTGCGCGGCCAATACGATGCCGGCACCGTCCTCGGGCAAGACCGTCCGGGCGTATCGCCAGGAGCCTGACGTCGCTCCGGATTCGAATACCGAGACCTACATCGCCTGCAAGTTGCAGATAGATAACTGGCGTTGGGCCGGTGTCCCGTTCTACCTGCGTACCGGCAAATACCTGAAGCGACGGGTAACGGAGATAGCAATCCGTTTCCACCAGGCTCCGTTTACTCTTTTCCGCGACACAGACGTCGAGCGAATGCATCCCAACTGGATGATCCTGCGTATCGAGCCGTGTGAGGGTATCGGGCTGGAGTTCGCGGCCAAGCGTCCCGGCCCGACCGTGAAGCTGAGCAACGTCACTATGGACTTCGCCTACGAGGACTATTTCAAGACCGCGCCGAACACCGGCTATGAGACCCTCATCTACGATTGCATGATCGGTGATGCGACCTTGTTCCAGCGAGCCGATAACATCGAAGCCGGCTGGGCAGCTGTTCAGCCGATCCTGAATCTTTGGGCAGATAATCCGCCGTCCTCTTTTCCGAACTACACTGCCGGCAGTGACGGCCCGGCCGCGGCTGACGAGCTACTCGCGCGCGACGGTCGCGCCTGGCGGCCTCTGGACCTAACAAATCACCAATAAAATATGAAAGCGACACAACAACTCCACAACCTGGGCCAGAGCCTCTGGCTCGATAATATCACCCGTGACCTGCTGAATAATGGGACGCTCGAGCGTTACATCGCGGAGCTCGCCATTACAGGGCTGACGTCAAACCCAACGATCTTCGATCACGCAATTAAGAACAGCAGTAGCTACGATCGCGCGATTCGAGATTATGCAAGCAAAGGTAAAAGCGGCGAGGAACTGTTCTTCGAACTTGCGTTGGAAGACCTTACGCGTGCAGCAGACCTGTTTCGACCTGTCCACGATCGGACCAACGGGCTGGACGGATGGGTATCCCTGGAAGTTTCGCCGTTACTGGCGCATAACACCGCGAGCACTCTGGCGGAAGCGAAGCAGTTATTTGCGCGCGCGAATCGTCCTAACCTGCTAATCAAAATTCCTGGAACCAAGGAAGGTCTTCCGGCAATCGAGGAAGCTATTTTTGCGGGAATTCCAGTCAACGTGACCCTCCTGTTTTCGCCGGAGCAGTATCGAGCAGTCGCCGAGGCTTACATGCGAGGCATCGAGCGCCGCATCGACGCTGGACTGAATCCAAAAGTGGGATCGGTAGCTTCGGTGTTCGTGAGCCGGTGGGATACCGCAGTCGCCGGCAAAGTTCCACCCGAACTTACGAACCGGTTAGGTATTGCGATAGCTCGCCGCACCTACCAGGAGTACGTCAAACTACTTGGTTCATCCAGGTGGCAGCGCGCCTTCAATGAAGGTGCGATTCCGCAACGGCTACTGTTTGCTAGCACCGGAACTAAAGATCCGAAAGCCTCCGATACACTTTACGTTGAAAGCCTAGCGGTACCGCTAACGGTGAACACGATGCCGGAGGCGACGCTGCAAGCTCTAGCCGATCACGGCAAGGTAGATGCCCTACCAGCAAAAGACATGAACGATACCGCTCGCACTCTCGACGATTTCGTCAAAGCGGGAGTGAACCTGAGTGCGCTCGGCGCGCAGCTCCAGGAAGAGGGAGCAACTTCATTCGTTAAGTCGTGGAACGATTTACTCAATGTAATCTCATCGAAAACTGCGTCACTTCAGCAAGCGGCCTAAATTATGCAAAAAAAGCGAACGTCACTTAAGCGGTTACCGGCCTGGAAGGCCCTAGCCGAGCATAGCAAAGAGATCAGAAAGCTGCACTTGCGCGAGCTATTTGCTAACGACTCTACCCGCGGCGAAAAGCTCGTCGCGGAGGGTGCAGGACTGTTTCTGGATTATTCCAAGAACCGAGTCACTGACACCACTCTGAAGCTGCTCCAGCAGCTCGCAGAGGAGTGCGACTTGCGCGGAAGGATCGATGCCATGTTTCGCGGCGAGAAAATAAACACGACCGAAAAACGCGCCGTGCTGCACGTCGCATTACGGGCGCCGAAGAACGCAACCATCCTGGTCGACGGCAAAAACGTTGTGCCGGCAGTCCACGACGTGCTCGACAAGATGGCCACTTTTAGTAACCGGATTCGCAGCGGTGAATGGGTCGGGCACACGGGCAAACGAATTCGGAACATTATTAATATAGGTATCGGCGGCTCCGACCTCGGGCCGGTAATGGCCTACGAAGCTCTAAAACACTACACGGATCGCAGCCTCACCTTTCGCTTCGTCTCCAACATCGACGGGACCGACTTCGTGGAAGCTACCCGCGATCTCGATCCAGCGGAAACCCTGTTCATCGTTTCGTCCAAAACCTTCACCACGCTGGAAACAATGACTAACGCGCAAACTGCGCGGGACTGGCTCTTAAAAGGATTAGGCGGCGACAAAGCCGCCGTAGCCAAGCATTTCGTTGCTGTTTCCACAAACGCCGAGAAGGTGTCCGCCTTTGGCATTGATACGGACAACATGTTCGGCTTCTGGGATTGGGTAGGTGGACGTTACTCGATGGATTCTGCCATCGGCTTGTCAACCATGCTGGCAATCGGGCCAGACAACTTCCGCAGCATGCTCGACGGCTTCCATCAGATGGACGAGCACTTTCGCACCGCGCCTTTCGATCAAAACCTGCCAATTCTTCTTGGGTTACTCACCGTCTGGTATACGGACTTCTTCGATGCGCAGACAGTCGCCGTCCTTCCCTACGAGCAATACCTGAAACGATTTCCGGCTTATCTCCAACAGCTAACGATGGAGAGTAACGGCAAGCACGTCACTTTAGATGGGAAACAAGTCAACTACGATACCGGGCCTGTCTATTGGGGTGAACCTGGGACGAACGGGCAGCATTCGTTCTATCAGTTGATCCACCAAGGCACGCGCCTTATTCCGTGTGATTTTATCGCCTTCGGTCATGCACTTACGCCGCTTGGCCAGCATCACGACATGCTCCTGTCCAATGTCTTCGCGCAGGCGGAAGCGCTTGCTTTCGGCAAGACAGCCGAACAAGTACGGGCGGAAGGCACGCGTAAGGGGCTGGTGCCGCATCGTGTCTTTGAAGGTAATCGGCCGTCGAATGTTATCCTCGCTGACCGGCTAACTCCTGAGGTGCTCGGCAAGCTGGTGGCGCTTTATGAACACAGCGTTTTCACGCAGGGTACGATCTGGAACATCAACTCATTTGATCAATGGGGCGTAGAACTCGGTAAAGCGCTAGCTCAACGAATCATTCCGGAGTTGGAAGCTCCATCGGAGCCGGAGCTAAAACACGATAGCTCAACCAACAATCTGATCCGCCGCTACCGGCAGATGAAACTACAGTCATGAAAAGGCAAATCGAGAGCATCTTCGAAGCTTCAACAATGAAGAATACTTCCACAATGTAGCTCAACCAATGGAGAACAAGTCATGAAAGAACAGACCACAATGCAGCTTGGGATGATCGGCCTTGGCCGAATGGGTGCGAACATGGTGCGGCGCTTACTGGAGAAAGGACAAAAATGCGTCGTGTTTGATCGCTCCCCCAACACTAGTCGGCGATCTGGTCAAAGAGGGAGCAGAGGGAGCCAGCTCATTGGCAGACCTCGTTGCAAAGCTCGAGCGACCGCGAGCGATCTGGCTGATGGTGCCGGCGGCGGTAGTTGATCAGACCATCGGTGAGCTGTCACCGCTGCTCGAAAACGGCGATACCATCATAGACGGCGGCAACTCTTACTATGTGGATGATATCGAACGCGCGAAGGGCTTGCGCTCGTTAGGTATTCACTATGTCGATGTCGGAACCAGCGGCGGCATCTGGGGCTTGGAACGTGGTTATTGCATGATGATCGGCGGCGACACAGAGATAGTTCAGCGTCTCGATCCTATTTTTGCCGCGCTCGCGCCGGGCCGTGGGCAGGTGGCGCGCACCCCCGGCCGCGACAAACTTGGCGGCACGGCCGAACAAGGTTACCTCCACTGCGGGCCGAACGGTGCCGGCCATTTCGTGAAGATGGTCCATAACGGCATCGAGTATGGAATCATGGCCGCATATGCGGAAGGTCTTGGTGTTTTGAAAGGCGCTAACGCAGGCAAGCGCGAAAGCGAGGTAGATGCCGAGACAACTCCGTTGCGGAATCCGGAGCACTACCAGTACGACTTGAACGTAGCTGATATTTCCGAAGTCTGGCGGCGCGGCAGCGTGATCGCCTCCTGGCTACTTGATCTAACTGCATCTGCCCTTACGACCGACCCGCAGCTGGCGAATTTTGCCGGCCGAGTTTCTGATTCAGGGGAAGGCCGTTGGACAATCAAGGCGGCGATCGACGAAGGCGTGCCAGTGCCGGCGTTGACGGCGGCTTTGTATGAACGCTTTTCTTCGCGCGGCGAAGCTGATTACGCTGACCGAGTGCTATCCGCGATGCGCTTTGGGTTCGGTGGTCACTTGGAGAAACAACAGGCTAAAGCAGCCTAAAGTATATGAGTGTATCCGCGACACATCCGACCACCAACAAGGAACGTGACGCATCATTTGCAAGAACGCCTCCTACGATTCGCCTTCTTCTTGCCGATGTAGATGGCACCTTGGTAACTCGTGAGAAGGTGTTAACGGAGCGCGCGCGTGCTGCGGTCGCAAAAATGCGGGGTGCAGGAATTCAGTTCGCGATTACCAGCGGCCGCCCGCCGCGTGGGATGGAAATGCTGATCGCGCCGTTGGCACTCACCACACCTATTGCTGCTTTCAATGGCGGCATGTTTGTTAACCCAGACCTATCCGTCATCGAACAACGTGTGCTGCAGGCCGACGTGATCGAACCGGCAATGGAAACGATGCGGAAGCATGGACTCGACTGCTGGATCTATCGTGGCACGGAATGGTTCGTGCGCGACCGCCACGGACCACATGTCGATCGCGAAGAATGGACGGTGAAATTTCCTCCCACGGTGGTGTCGAACTTCGAAGGCCTTACTAACGACGTGGCGAAGTTAGTCGGAGTAAGCGATGATCTTGACGCGGTGCAACGGTGTGAAGCCGCGGTGCGCGAGCAGTTCGCGGCGAAAGTTCACACGAGACAAACCAATCCGAAGCGCGAAACCCTGGTTTCAGCCGCGCGTTCGCAACCTTACTACCTCGATGTTACTCACCCGGAAGCGAACAAAGGCTACGTCGTCACGCGCCTGTCCGAAATGCTCGGCATTCCGACACAGCAGATTGCCACCATCGGTGACATGCCTAACGACATGGCGATGTTCGAGAAAAGCGGGATCAGCATCGCGATGGGGCAGGCCGGTGAAGAAGTGAGAGCTGCGGCCACCTACACCACAACCTCATCCGAAGAAGAAGGTTTCGCTAAAGCCGCCGAAGAATTCGTTCTGAATCAAGTATCCTGACACTCTCTATCCACGAGCGCTCGTGCGTACTAAAGTAGGCAATACTCATCAATCTCAAGACGAATTCCAATATCCTTCCCGCGTCAAAACGCATTTGTCTGGGGAGCGCACGCGTCTCACGCGCTGGTTTCGGCGCCTCGCCGAAACGAACCTGTCCTGAGCGGCTGGGAGACGAAATTGTCAATCTGGCGAAAGTTAATCTTTTTCGTTAGGCGAGTCGAAATCATCGCGCGGTAAAAGCGTTTGCGCCGTTCGCGCCCCGCGGTCTTACCGGATAATTGATTTCTATCGAGTCCTGTATTCAGCGAGAGCGCGGTGAACATTTGCAACCGCCATGCCACCTTCGCCCACCGCGGCAGCGCAACGCTTGACCGAACCGGAGCGCACGTCGCCCGCGGCGAACACCCCAGGTAGGCTCGTTTCCATCGGGCCCGGCGCGCGATTCATTTTCTGCCAGGCTGAGGATTGCGCCACTTTTGCGCCGGTGAGAATGAAGCCTTTGTCGTCGCGCTCGATCTCGTCGGGGAGCCAGCCGGTGCACGGTAACGCGCAGATCATCGAAAACACCGCCGGTGTTTCCACTGTGCGTCTCGCACTCGTGCCCGTGTGCTCAAGCTCGACTGATTCCAATTTCCTGCGCCCTGTCATTCGCCTGATTTCGGTTTGATAAAGAATCTCGATATTCTCCTTTGTCTCGACACGACGGGAGAGATAGCTCGACATACTTTTCGTTAGGCTATCGCCGCGCACGATGAGCAACACCTTCTCAGCGCCTTCGTAAACGAACATCGCTGCCTGACCGGCGGAGTTACCCGCGCCGGCGACGATGATCACCTGAGGCGTTGCTTGCTGGAAAGGTTTCATGTTGTTTCCCTGTTGCTGTTTGAAGCGATCAACAGGAGCAGATGGACACCAAACAACCCAACCCTTCCGGGCTGTGGCACTTTGGCGATTCTCCTGCGTTGCTCGCTTGGCCGAGATCGCTGCGGATATCGGCGCTTCGCTCGCGCCTTGGAGAATCACCAAATCGTTTACAGCAATTGTCATCCTATTTCCGGGGCAGGACACTAGGAATTGCAAACGGGTGCTCCTCGATATCCGCAGTGAAATATACAGCGCTTGTTGTTGGAATGGTGCAGCTTCGCGCAACGGGGACCGACGCCTCCGCGAATCCACAGAAAAATCTCCGCCGCTGCTAGCATGCCCAACGGCGGCGCAGTGAAATAGATCCAAGCCGCGTGCCAGTAGTCGGCAAAAAATGCTGAACCAAATGTTCGTGCTGGATTCGTACTCATCCCGGACAGCGGCGATTCAAAGGTCCAGTACGTTGCAACAAGCGCGCCGGCAAAGTACGGTGTGTATCGTGCGATGTTTTCGCGATTGGACACGAACAAGACCGTGCTCATAAGAATGAAAGAAATCGTCATTTCCGCGACAAAGGCGCTAGCGCTGCCATACGCGCCAGGCATTGTCACCCCGTAGTGCACCGCGGCCTGACCCGGCGCGCCTGCCAACACAACTGTAACGATTGCGACACCGCTCACTGCGCCGAAGAATTGTGCGGTTACGTAGAACACTGCATCTGAGAAGTCCATTTTTCCCAATCGGTAAAATGTGAGCGTTACACCCGGATTAAAATGAGCCCCGGACTGCTTACCCCACGGTGACGTGATAATTGCGACGACCGTCGTACCCATGCCTAATCCCATAAGCGCCCGACGAAAGAAGCCGTTGGCGATCAAGTGTCCGACCGGTGAAGCAGGATGCTGCAACAAGGTCGCCAATGCGCACGTAACGAACATGTATAAGGCCACCTCGCCAGCTTCCATCAGATACTCCGGCCAGTGGAAGCGTAAGTTGCCGAAGGCGTTCAGGGCACTAGCCGTGATCGTTTCGCTTCTTGCTATCTCGTTCATAGCTCATCCGTCTTAGGATGGGTTACAAGTGCCAATGCGGACTCATTGCCACCGCGACATCTATCGCTGCGGCAAAGGTTCGGACGAGAACAACGCACTAAGTCCCTCCGCAATAGTTGGGTGGGCGATAATGGCATCGCGAAATGCGGTATAGGGTAGACCTGCGGCCATAGCAATCTGAACCGAACACATAATTTCTCCTCCGTCGACGCCGAAGGCGGTGAAGCCAAGGATGCGATCGCTATCGATTTCAACCAGCGCCTTTAGAAATCCCCGTGTTTCAGAAAGTGTGCGCGCACGCAGGACTGCTTCCATTGGGATTTTGAACAAGCGATAGGCGATGCCTTGCGCTTTGGCCTCCTTCTCACTCAGGCCGATGCGTGCGAACTCCGGATCCGTGAAAACGCAAAACGGGACTTGCCGGCCAGTCGTCACATGGTTATGGCCCGCGAGGTTGTCACGGACCACACGGAAATCATCAATGCTAATGTGGGTAAACTGAGGACTGCCTCCCACCTCACCGATTGTCCAAACGCCGGGTGCAGTAGTCTGAAGATGCTCATTGACCTTCACGTATCCGCGATCTGTCAGTTCGACACCGGCAAACTCCAGGCCTAACCCCTCTGTGTTCGGAGTGCGTCCTGCCGCAACCAGGACATGACTGCCTTCGAGCGTTTTCTCTACTCCATTTTGTTCAAGAACCATCTTTACTGATCTACCGGATTTCCCCGATACTCGCTTGATCTTGGCATTCAAAAGAACGTCGATGCCCTCGTCCTCGAAAAGGCGGCGAAGTTCTTCAGTCACATCTTCGTCTTCTCGATGGAGTAACCGGCCATTGCGTTCGATCACCGACACCTTGCTGCCAAATCGGCGCATGGCCTGGGATAGTTCTATTCCGACGTAGCCACCGCCGATGACAAGGAGATGTTCGGGGACCTCGTCCAGTTCGAGTGCTTCGACATGCGTGAGTGGCTGCGCCTCAGCCAGTCCTGGAGTCGAATCCAAAACTGCGCGCGTCCCGGTACTGATGATCACATTGGTTCCGCGGAGTTGACGCTTCGTTCCATCGCGCAATGTGGCCTCCAAAGTCCGGGAACCGATGAAGCGCCCGGCGCCACAAATGAATTCCGCTCCAGTCTTTTTGTAATTGTCGAGATAGAGCTCGTTCAGGCCCGATACCATTGTGCGTTTGCGGCTGCGCACCGCAGACATATCGACTTTGAAATCCTCCCTCACGATGCCGAATTCTTCACTTTGGCGAACGTAGGATGCAACCTTCGCACTGTGAATAATGTTCTTGCTCGGCAGACAGGCGATGTTAGGGCACGATCCACCAATATATTTGCGGTCGATCACTGCGACACGCTGTCCTTGTCCGGCAAAGGTCCATGCCGCGATGGTCGATCCGGTGCCACCGCCCAGGATTACCACGTCGTATTCTTCAACCCTATCGTTTTGTCCTGAAGAAGTGTTTTGGGTTGCGCTCATGCCTTGTCCTTTCGGAAACAACTAAGATCCATGCGTCGGATTCCCGTCGTCAGCGGTTCGTAGAAACTCCCGGATGCGCTTCGCAATGAACTCACTAGAATCCTCAAAGGCAAAGTGGCCTGTGTCGATCAGGTTATCCAAATATTTTTCAGCCGCAGAAACGTTGGTTCGCCTTCTCGCAACACCGTCGCTCCAAGAACATCGCGATAGAATGCCACCGAACGAGCTATGCCGGCGACGATCAACGTTTCTGTCGCGATGAATTTTGGGTCGGAATCTTTCGCCTTCATACTTGATCTTAGTTAACCGCACCGAAAAATCACACCATCACTTCGGCTTCCCTGGCTGCAACGAGCCGTCCGAGTTTCTAAATTGGTGAACGTCGCCGCCGACAATCACTTTGGAACAAGCCAGCGGTTTTGGTTTGTTCAAGCTTAAAGCTGTCCTGAGCGGGTGCGGAGACGAAATTTTTTTAGGTAGGCGGAGAAGGGCTATTAGCTCTCGCGATTCGGCTATTGCTGTAAACTAACGGAGGGCGCCGAGCGTTTCTCTCGCACACTGGCAGAACTTCTCCGTGGCGGGGCTAAGTTTTCCTTTGCGCGTGGCGATGCCGAAGGAAAGTGGCTTTGGCTCGGGAGTGAGTCGCACTAGTTTCACTCGACTGCCGAAACTGTAACCAATCGCCTCCACGAATATTCCTACTCCCGTGCCAGCCTCGATCGCTGAAATGACACTGGTCATGCTATCGTGCTCCTCTATCACTCGCGGCTTGTTTTTTACTGAGGCAAAGACTGCGTTAAGGTAGGCGTTATAGTCGGGAAAATCTTCGCGCGTTAATCCGACAAAGGGTTCCTTAGCCGCATCAGCGAGCGAGACGGAACGATGTTGCGCAAGTGGATGGTTCGGCGGGACCGCAAGCCGGACCTGCTCGCGGAGTAATTCTTCGAAGCGCAGATCACGAAACGCACCGCGTTTTGACGGACGGACAATGAATGCCAGTTGTAGTCGCCCATCACGCAGACCAGTGACGATCTTCTCGTTGCTCCAATCGTGCAGCTTCACGTGAACCTTTGGCATTTCCCGTTGAAACTCGCGCAGGGTCGGCGACACGATCTGCGCCCTAAGCGCCGGGCCATAGCCAACGTGCAATTCCGTTTCACCGGCCTGTGCGAATGCGCGCACGCTTCGCACTGCTTCATCTGTTCTTTCCAAGACCGCTCGAGCTTCTTTCAGAAATAAAAATCCTGCATCAGTCAATCTGACCGATTTGCCCGTGCGCTCGAACAACTGCGCGCCCAGCTCGTCTTCCAGATCGCGGATCTGCCGGCTCACGGCCGGTTGCGAGACGTGAAGTTTCTGCGTCGCAGCGCGCAGGACGTTTTCAGCCTCTGCCACGGCTACGAAGTAACGAAGATGCCGAAGTTCCACTGCCGATCCAACTATGCCGACGCGGCATAAGTAGACAAGAAACATCGTCTTTCACATCTGCACATGACCAGGCGGATCATTGGGTATGATGAAAACGAAAATTTCAACCAACGGCGAAGCACCGGTTGAAGCAAGAGAACGGCGTCACCCCGCCGCAACTCCCGATTACGAGCGGAATGGTTTTCCGCGCTTTGATCAGGAAAATAATCGCTCCGCTGAAGAGAAGAAGAGATCACTATTTCGGCGACCAGGGGTGGTTGTCGCCGCTGCGGCGTTAGCAATTCTCGGAATCAGCTATGGCGCGTTTGCGATGTTTCATTCGTTTACTAACGAAACCACCGACGACGCGTTTATCGATGTCCACACTGTTTCGGTAGCGCCAAAGGTCGCCGGCCATGTGGCCGTCGTGCGTGTGGACGACAATCAATTGGTCAAGAAAGGCGATGTTCTAGTCGAGATCGATCCCCGCGATTTTCAAGTCGCCTTAGCGCAGGCCAAAGCGAACCTGGCAAAAGACAAAGCCACGCAAATACAAGCAGACTTAAACGAAAAGCGCGCACTGGATCTTTTTGCTAAGAAGGTCATCAGCACGCAGGAGCGAGATACCAACATTGCAACTGCAGAGTCGAGCAGGGCAAGCGTCCAAGCCGATAAAGCAGCTGTCGAGCAGGCTGAACTCAACCTTGGCTACACTAAAATCAAAGCGCCGATAGATGGCTATGTGACTAAGGACGCAGTTGCTATCGGAGATTACCTGCAGGTGGGACAGGCACTGATCGCACTCGTCCCGCCACGAGTTTGGGTAATCGCCAATTTCAAGGAAACGCAATTGCGCAGTATGCGTCCCGGGCAACCGGCGACTATTTCCGTAGACGCTTACGCGGGCCTCAAATTGCAGGGACGCGTTGACAGTATTCAAGCCGGCAGCGGAGCGGCGTTCAGTTTGTTGCCGCCGGAAAATGCCACCGGCAACTATGTGAAAGTGGTGCAGCGGGTCCCGGTCAAGATCGTGCTCGATGAACAGCAGCAGATGCAGCGCGTGCTTGGCCCGGGCATGTCCGTCGTTCCGAGTGTGACTGTAAGTGATGGGGCGGGTGTCGTGTTCAAGGTGGCGGGCGTCGCGATCATTCTCGCACTTGGCGTAATTGTCGGGGCGGCGCTGTGGATCAGGCGGGTACGGGAGCGGTCATCATGAGTGCCGATACTGCAGCGCCGCTGCCTAACGAGTGGAAGCCGAGTGTCAATCCATGGCTGATCGCGATTTCGATCATGCTGGCAACGATCATGGAGGTGCTCGACACGTCCGTGGCGAATGTGTCGCTTCCATACATCGCCGGAAATCTGTCCGCTTCAACGGATGAAGCCACCTGGGTCTTAACCAGCTACCTGGTGTCGAATGCGATCATTCTTCCCGCCACCAACTGGTTAGGACAGCTCTTCGGTCGAAAGCGATTTCTCATTAGCTGCATCATCTTATTTACGCTCGCGTCGGCCTTGTGCGGCCTGGCCGGCAGCCTCGGATTTTTAATTATGGCACGCGTGATACAAGGCGCAGCCGGTGGCGCATTGCAACCGATATCGCAGGCCGTTCTACTCGAGAGTTTCCCGCCCCAGAAACGTGGAATGGCCATGGCCGTTTTTGTCATGGGCATCGTCGTGGCGCCGATTCTGGGGCCGACCATTGGTGGATGGCTTACCTATAATTACTCATGGCGGTGGGTCTTCTATATCAATCTACCGATCGGCATTCTCGCCGCCGTGTTAATCCGTGCATTTCTCGAAGATCCACCGTACTTGAAACGCGCCTCGGCCGCGAACATCGACTATATCGGGTTGGGACTGTTGAGTGTTTGGCTCGCGAGCTTGCAAATCATGCTCGACAAAGGCCAGGAGCTCGACTGGTTCGGGTCCAAAATGATTGTCTGGTGTGCGGTGATTTCCACCGCAGGCTTCATCGGTTTCATCGTGCGCGAACTGGTTACGCCATCTCCGATCGTTGACCTTCGCATCTTGAAGAATCGTAATTTTGCTGTCGGCACAGTGATGATTCTTCTGGTCGGCGCGCTTCTTTACGCCACGACCGCAATCCTGCCGTTGTTCATGCAGAATTTGCTGAATTACACCGCGCTGGCGGCTGGTCTCGCCATCACTCCACGCGGCATCGGCGCATTCGCGGCGACAATCGTTGTAGGTCGCCTCGTGGGACACATCAGCAACCGCCTTCTGATCAGCGCTAGTGCTCTGCTGATGGCCTATTCACTTTTCATGCTCGGCGATATTAACCTTCAAGTATCTCCCGGTAACTTGCTCTGGCCAATCATCATCAATGGCGTGGCAACCAGTTCCATCTTTGTCCCCCTGAATACATCAGCCTTGGGTACGCTGAGTCGAGAACAGATGGGTAACGCTACCGGCATTTTCAACTTAGTGCGCAATGTCGGTGGGAGCATTGGCATCTCCATGATCACGACATTAGTTACGCGTCACGCGCAAACGAGCCAGGCGGCTCTCGCGTGGCACATGTCGAAGTTTAATTTCAACTTTCAACAACAGTTCGCGCACCTCCAAACGGCACTCGCGAGCAACACTGGCAACTGGGCAGCGACGAACAAATCGCTCGCAGTTCTTTACGGCATCCTCCAACAACAAAGTTCTCTGCTGAGCTATATGTATGGTTTTCGTTTTTGCGTGCTGGTCTGCGTGGTTTGTGCGGCACTCGCTTGGTTGTTCAAGAAGGTGGACAAACCGACCGGCGCCATCGCTGTCCACTAACAAGTGCCCAGCGCATCGGAAAGGGACAAGAATTTCCTGGCTCGACTGAGTCGATCACCAGTTATGCCGCGGCGGCATACTGAGACAAGAAACATCGTCTTTCACAAATGCCACCCCTAAGGCCGATCATATCGGCATGAAAAGTTTAACTAACGGAGCACAAATGTATGAGCAGAACGATTGAAGCAATTATGCGACACATGACACCGCCGTCGAATCGGGTCACCAATCAACCGAATGGAACGGAGAAGCTGGAAAGGGAAATCGTTGTAAGGAAGCGGCATTATGTCTGGTCGGAAGCGAGATTCGTACGCGCCATGATGCCGTTTCACTCCAACGTGCGCGTAGGTTACGATGGTAAGGAAGTGGACGGCAAAAACGTCCTGGAGCTAATGACACTCGCCCTGCCGGAAGGATCGACAGTGCGCGTCTGCGCTGAAGGGCCCGACGCTGCAGAGGCAATGCACGTGCTCGACCAACTGATGCAATCGCAACCTGGGGAGAATCGAATCAACACCCTGAGCGAACAAATACGGCTGTTCACAAACGCACACGACCGAAGTGCTAGTCAAAGAGAGGAAGCAAACATATGAACGAACAATTTGTTAACGAACCTAACGAGAAGCCACGGATCCTAATCGTCGACAACAACTCGCAGTTCGCACGCAGTGCGCGGCTACTTCTCGACCAAAGCGGAAAATATGTCGCATGCACGGTGATCGATCCGCGCCGCGCATTGGAAACGGGGCGCAGTTTCAAACCGGACCTCGTGCTTGTCGATCTTATCATGCCGCAAGAGGACGGCATCGAAGTCGTGGCGCAACTCGAAGCGGATTGGGCGCTGCACGGCGTGCCGATCGTTTTCGTGACGACGCTGATTACGCCAGAGGAAGCGCGCGATGGTCGGCGCATCAACGGCCATCGCATTGTGGCAAAGCCGGCGCGTAGATCCGATCTGCTGAGAATAGTGGAGGAAAGCCTGCCATGCTGTGCCGCTGCATGACTATTCGCGCCCAAGAACGCGAGGCGCCGTATGAAGGCAAGCTTTCGTGAATTGGAACCCGGAGGTGCGGCCTAAAATGCGTGTAGTTCTTTGGACTTATCCCAAAGGAGGGATTGCAGACAACCTCCCGAGTGGCAGCGAAAAATCTCGCAAAGGCGAAATATCCGTGCTCTGGCGGGCGCGCGAACGTGTGAGCATGAAATCGAATGATCCTCGACGCGCATCTGAGCTGCGCAGCTTCTGCAAGTCAGATCGACCGATGCGACCAGGCGCGGACGGCAAGGAATGGGGGTGGATCGCGTGATGAGCAGTCGCATACTAGCAACTGGCGATTCGCTGAGCGACCCTGGAGCGGCGATGCCAGCGCGGCGGCCGTTCCCGCTCCGCACCCTGATGGTTTGTTTCACAGTCTGGCTTATCGCCACCGAGGTCCTCATCTTCGATCAGATTAAATTTGACGCAAAGGCCGAGCTTCTCGAGCAAGCCGCGCGGGTACTTCCCGAACCGCGGGTTATGGTCCCGACTGAACGGCCGTCCAATCTCCCAAGCGGTGCAGAGATGGAGAGGTTATGAAAGCAAAGAATTTCAAAACGTTCAACATGCGCACTCACGAATCGCTGCGTGAGGAAACTTGCGGCGATACAACGGGCCTCGTTGCACGGTGGCAGACCAGACTGGAAGCGAGGCCTGGCTGCGGCGTCTGCAAGTTGCGTTTGGAGTTCGCACCTTCGGAGCCACAAGCAATTACTAACTTGAACCTGTAGAAGCAATAACCATGATCGCAATCTCAGTCGCCTGCGGCCTTGTTATTTGCCTGTTTCAGCTCGATGTGGGCAAGGCTACTAGTCAGGATTAATCCTGCCATTGTATCCCGTGTCATTCTGGTCGTGTGGCTGGGCCTGACGACGTTGCTTGTTGTCGAGTGGGTAGGACTCTGGATAAACTGACCCATCGCAATAGCGATGGGAGGTCAAAATGAAGCACACGAAATCCAGCCGGCGGACGTTGCGGGTGCCAGTGTCGCTAATCGGTCAAATGCTTCTGGCGATCAGCGTCATACAGGCACGCAATGACGCGCCGCCAAGTTCTGAGAGAGCTTGGTTGTCACCGGGACTTTTCAATTACGAGAACGAGCTTGGGGAAGCTGCACCGACTCCCGAGGATTACAATGACTGCATCTGCGCTCGACGCTTCCCAGACAATCCTTGATAACAGTATCGTGAAACGGTCTCCTGTTATCGGTGTAGTCCTACAATTTTTCATGATTATCGGGATCGCCTTTGCTCGCGATGATGCTCCTCCATCGCCGGTGAGGCCTTGGGAACCGCCACCCCTTCCGACATACGAAGGAGAACTTCGCCATTACCAACCGACTGAAGCTGAACGACGCTATTTGCCGGCGATCGATCCGCGCAAGACTTACAATCTCGCCGAGCTGATTGATATCGCGCAGCGCAGTAACCCGGAAACACGCGTTGCATGGGAACGGGCTCGACAGGCAGCGGCTGCCGTCGGTCTGACCGAGAGCGCCTATTACCCGTACATCGTCGCCGCTGCGGCGGGAGGATACGACCGGGCCTTTATTCCGTTTCCAACGTTGCGGACGAAGCTGCAACCGCCGCCAACGAACGGCAATCTCCCCAACGTGGAGATTGTCGGCGGCAGTACCCTTAATCACCGAATCGTTGCTGGCGCGTGCTGAGTTAAACGCGAAATGGCTGCTGCTCGATTTTGGCGAACGAAAAGCGACCAGGGCAGCAGCACGCGAGCGGCTCATGATGGCAAATGTCGGCTTTAACGGAACGCACCAAAAAATTGTGTTTGATGTGACCGACCGCTTCTACCAACTCGGCAACGCGCGGCAAAAGGTGATAGTAACTCAGAGCGCGCTGGACGCGGCGAAAACCGTGGAGCAGGCAGCGCAGGCCCGGTTCGATAACGGGCTCGCCACCAAACCTGAACTGCTCCAGGCCGAACAGCAGAGTGCACAATCAAATTTTGACGTTCAGGCAAGCCTCGGCGTGGAGAGCGATGCGCGAGTAGCTCTCATCGAGAGCATCGGTCTTCTGCCAACCGTGTCGCTCAAAGTGGCAGATCTGCCGGAAAAAAATCATCTGGATGCTCAGACGGCAGACTCCGTGGGTGAACTGATCGCAAAGGCTTTGTCCCAACGACCGGATCTGGTCGCGAAACTTGCCAATGTCCGCGCCAAGGAACAGGGGATTCTGCAGATCCGCGCCGAGTACTATCCGAAGGTTACATTGGATGCCCACGTTTCCGAAACCGAGCTGGACGTCAGCATTGCAAACTCGGACTTTTTCGGTGGCGCCCGGCCAACTTTTGGCGCGTTTCTCACTATGAACGTGCCGATCTTCGACGGGTTCGCGCGCCAGCACAAACTCGACATGGCCGAGGCCGACCTGCATCAAGCTGAGAACGAACTTGCTGGAGCACGCGACTCGGCTGCGCGAGATGTATGGAAGGCGTACACCGGTTACAGAACCGCGCTTAAGAAACAGGACGCGGCCGAAAAATTACTGACCGCTTCGAAGAGCGCGTTCGACGCAGTGTTGGAATCGTACAAGCAAGGGTTGAGCACATATCCCGAGGTTGTCAGTACGGAACGTAACCTCACCACTGCGCTTGCGACCAGTCACGACACGCAGTCAGCAATTTACACCAGTCAAGCCGCCCTTGCGTTGAGCGTTGGCGATCTCGCCCGCCCCACGCCGCCAGTAGTTAGCCAGCCGCGAAGATGAAAACGGAATTTGCGCAAGTCGCCCCGAGCAGCGGCAACAATCCTCCACGAGTCCGGCGCCTTTCGTCCCGGCCCGTCAGGGTTGCCGGCCTGCTCCTGCTAATCTGGGCATTGATCTTCGTGGTTCGACCATTGAGTCACCGATCGCCTACGATCGATATTCTCGGTTCCTATTTTCCGGCCTGGATGATCTGCATTGTAAGCGGACTGACTCTGACGCTAATCAGCCGATGGATTATTCGAGCGTATCATTTGGAAGGTTACGCTTTTCCGGCACCGCTCATCTACACGTGTTTGATGCTGATTTATACCTTCGGCACCTGGATCGTCTTCTACCACAACTAACTCTACAAGCCTACAGATCATGAGTGAGCCAATTGCTCTGTCGGATCATGAGACCGCGAATCGAGCACGTGCGGCGACCGCAACACAGGGTCCCACCCAGGCGGCAAAAGATGCGGCTGAGCGCCAGAAGCTTATTCGCAAGCTCGTCGCATTGTTGATCGTATTTGGTGCAGTTGTTCTAACGCTTTATGTTTGGAGTGTGCTGGAGCGCCATCCACGCACCGACGATGCCGCCGCGCGAGCGAATGTCGTCGGAATCGTTCCACGCGCCCGCGGCCAGATCGTTAAACTCGCCGTCCAGGACAACCAGTTGGTAAAACAGGGCGATCTGCTTTTCCAAATCGATCCGGCCGATTATGAGCAAGCGCTAGATAAAGCGAAATCCGCGCTTGCAGCTCTGGACCAACAAATAGAAGTCGGACGCGCGCAGGACGAGGAGTTGAAATTCGGAGTCAAGGCCGCTGAGGCTGGTGTCCAACGCGCGACGGCGCAACTGAAACAATCGGGGGATACGTTGCACCGGCTCGAGCCGCTGCTGGCGAAACATTTCGCGACGGCGGAACAAGTCGACGAGGCGCGAACAAAGGTTGCGGTAGCCGCACAGGAAGTAGCGGCAGAAGAGCAAAAACTTAACCAGGCGCGAGCGCAGCTAAGCCAATTACAAACGTTGCTTGCGCAACGGCCCGGCGCGGTTGCAGCTGTTAAACAAGCTGAGTTGGATCTCTCCTACTGCAAAGTGACCGCACCCTTTGACGGCCGAGTCATAAATTTAAATATCTCCGGCGGCGCTTACGCCAGCGTCGGCGTGCCGGTATTCTCACTTCTCGATACGACAAAATGGTACGTGGTGGCAAATTTTCGCGAGCGCGAGCTTCGCCACATGGCTCCAGGAAGTCCGGCGACTGTTTACCTTGTCTCCGCGCCTAACCAGCGGTTTCGCGGAAAGGTGCAGGGAATCGGATGGGCAGTTACCCCAGAGGGCGAGATCGATCTACCGCCCGCCGGTGTACCGTATGTGAAACGCGAACTGAACTGGGTCCGGGTGGCGCAACGGTTTCCCGTGCGGATCGAAGTCGAGAATCCCGATCCCAACCTGTTTCGCATGGGAGCGTCAGCTGTGGCGATTATCGACGGACCGCCCGCTAGATGAGCGCGATCAGTGCAAGCCCAGTGGAACCGGCGATACTCCCGTTTGGTTCTCTTGAGTGGTTCAAACGCGAGTTGGCACCGACGCCTGGACGCGCTCGCAGAACAGCGATTATTGTCGGTGCCGCGGTGTTATGCGTGATCATTTCGATGACGCTCCAGGTGCCGGAGTTGTCTGTTACCGCCTACATGGCTTTCTTCGTTTCCCAGGAAACCAAGCTTAAGACGACAATTGTTGCAGTGGGTGGGTTTATCGGCCTGACGATCGGCATTGGCATTACTCTCCTGCTTTACAAGTTCACCTATGGCCATCCCGAACTACGCATCCCCGGAATGGCAATCGCGCTCTTTCTTGGGATGTGGTTGTCCCGCGTTTTTGTAATCGGGCCGCTCGGATTCCTCATCGGTTTTATTGTCGCTGTCACGCAGTCGCTCGGAGAAGCGGTCCCCTCACCTGAACAGCTCGTTCGAGATATTCTTTGGCTGTGGGTCGCAATCGCTTACGGCGTCGGACTCAGCGTCGTGCTGAACTTACTGTTTCTGCCAGACACGCCGAAGGCGGCAGCACTCCCGAAACCGAAAGGCCTTTTTGTGCCCGATGCGTTCACCAATCCGGCACACGTGCACTTTGCGCTCAAAGTCACTTTCGCAGCGATGTTTTGTTACATCTTTTATATGGCGATTGACTGGTCCGGGATCCACACCGCTTTGATCACATGCACGTTCATTGCGCTGGAAAGCACCGGTGCGACCCTGCACAAGGGTGTGCTAAGGATGGGCGGCTGTGTGATCGGCGGAGCACTCGCGCTCTTCACCACCGTCTTTCTCATGCCGCACATGGAAACGATCGCGTCGCTTGTTGTGGTGGTGGCCTGTGCCGCTGCCATTGCCGGCTGGGTTGCCACCGGATCAGAGCTCATCTCCTACGGGGGTTTACAGATGGCGTTCGCTTTTTTCTACAGTGTCTTCCAAGGTTACGCACCCGACACCGATCTCGATAATGTCCGCAATCGCGTGGTTGGAATTCTCCTTGGCCTCATCGTCACCGGCCTGGTCTTCCAATATATCTGGCCCGAGCGCACGATCGACCGACTGCGGGCCGCATTGCGAGCGGCGCTTCAACAACTGGCGCGGCTGGTCGAAATTCCCGGGCCTCAAACTTCGATCGCGGCGGCAAAATCGGAAGCCCATGCTCTGATCGGGGCAACCTCGAAGAGCTTTGATCAGACGCGCCGTTATGTTGAGCTAACCCAGTTCGAGTTCGAGGAGTCGCCGGATCGCGATCGAACCTCATTGGGTGATTTGGAAAGTACGCTTTCACGTGCTGAGGAGGTGTTCGTCGCCGCAACTTCACTCGCTGGCGATGAAGCGTTGGCGACCTGGCAGCAGCTGCCAGCTGATGCGCAAGCTGCCGAGAGTAAACTACGAAACGTCGTTGCGAAGCGAGTCGATCACGACAGCCCAGAGGAGACCGATGCTAATCTCTCGATCGCTTTCGCTCGATGGACCGAAACGATGCAAATGCAAGCGCTGCAGGTGAAAAACAGTCGAGTCGGTCTCGTATCCCAACTTGTGACCGAAGTTCAACAACTGAAATCAATACCTAACTAAGATTAGAGATTATGATGGAACCAGCGACTATTTCCGCTCTCGCCGCACTCGCCGGAGCAACCATTGGCGGGGTGACATCGTTCGCGGCCACATGGCTTACCCAGCGAACTCAAGCCAGAGTTCAGGAACTCACTCACTCACTAACCGTGCGTGAGCAATTGTACAAAGCCTTTATTAAAGAAGCCTCGAAGCTGTATGCGGATGCCCTCGTCCACGAGATATCTGACATCTCAAACCTTGTTGGACTCTACGCGATGATAAGCGAGATGCGCGTTATTTCCGCGAGGAACACGGTGGAAGGCGCCGACAAAGTTGCTCGCCTGATTGTTAACACCTATCGCTCGCCCAATAAGAGTTTACCCGAATTGGAGGACATGGTGAACCGCGGCGCCATAGATGTGTTGCAAGCCTTTAGCGAAGCCGCCCGTCAAGAATTTCGAAGACTGGGAGGGTGAAAGAAAGGCAAAATCGTCCCATCCAACCACATGACGCAATACAATCCTGCAGCCAGTCGCGAAGTTAGGCCGATCGTGACACTGAACCTGGCAAACTCGGGGAAGGAATAGAGCTTACTCGGGAGCGCCGTCTTTCTCCGGCCACAAGGCCACGACGGCCAAAGCGACAAGTATGCCTATTGCGACTTCGAGAAAGCGGTGCATCGCGACGATCCATGGCGTCTCCGCGCGTGCCATTCCTATGATTGCGGAGCAGGGTGGGAAAATTTCGCATTGCAAGGCTTTAAGCGGGGTCTCGTCGTGCATGGGATGGAAGGATTCGATTACGATCGCGCTCGCAAAGAACTGCGGATCCCTGACGACTTTCAAGTCGAAGCGATGGCTGCCGTCGGCAGACCAGGTCCGAAAAAATTGCTTCCTGAGAAATTGCAAGCCCGCGAAACCCCGAACGATCGACGGAAACTTTCCGAGAGCGTTTTCGAAGGGCCGTTCAAATCTAAATAATTCCGGCGATAGCTGAGCAGGTCGGGAAATTCCTGAAATGCTGATCTTTGAAAGCTTGAGAAAGAAACGAAACGAACATGACTTATGAAAACGACGAGGTTACTGAAGCAATGGAGGTGAACTTTGCATGAAGGCATTGCGTTTCAGTAAGTTTGGTCTGCCGTCCGTTCTGCGTATCGAAGAAATCCCGCGGCCCGAGCCCCGTGAGGGAGAAGCGCTGGTTAAGGTGAAAGCAGCCGCAATCAATCCCAGTGACGTGAAAAATGTCGCAGGCCGGTTTTCAGGAACAACATTGCCGCGAACTCCGGGCCGCGATTTTTCAGGCGTCGTCATAGCTGGGACAAAATATGAAAATGCGGAAGTGTGGAGCAGCGCTCCTGGTCTCGGCGTCACTCGTGATGGTGCGCAAGCAGAATACGTGACAGTCCCAGAGGAAGCGCTGTCGTTAAAGCCACAGACGCTCAGCTTGGAGCAAGCGGCAACTATCGGTGTGCCTTTTATCACCGCCTGGTTCGCCCTGGTGCGTGCCGCGCAACTTGAGCCTGGAGAAACGATTCTCATTATCGGCATTGGCGGCGCGGTTGGGCAGGCGGCAATGCAGATTGCAAATTGGCGGAAGTCACGCGTACTCGGCGCGGCGCGGAGCTCGGATCCTATTCCGGGCGCTGTCGCCGTCATCAACACCGCGACTGACGATTTGCGCAAACGCGTCTTTGAATTGACTGACGGCAAAGGTGTTGACGCCGTTCTGGATGCGGTCGGCGGACCGATGTTCGAGCGGGCGCTCGGTTGTTTACGGATTGGTGGCCGGCAAGTTGCGATCACCAGTACAGGCGACAGGCGAGTAAGTTTCGATCTTGTCGATTTTTATCATAATTTGTCCCGGCTAATAGGCGTGGACAGCATGAAGTTTAGTCCTCACGACGTATCCGTAATTGCTGACGAACTGCGCCAAGGCTTTGAGACCAGTATTCTAAAGGTGCCGGCTGTAGACGCGGTGCCGTTCGAAAATGCGGTCGAAGCCTACGAACGAGTCGCCAGCGGTACCGCGCGAGCGAAGCAGGTGCTCACCTTCTCCTAGTTTGATCGCGCCGAGTGCGGCACCGAGGTTGCAGCCGGGGATTTCGACACCGTACTCTATTCGGGTGGACACCGCCCGATGTGGGATCTCGCCGAGAGCCCCGTCTGGAGGCCCTTCGCTTCCCCTTGAGGCAAAAACAATTTGATTGTAGCGGATGTCATTTGATTCAGCCAAAGATCTCTGCGGCCAAAACTTTGATGAAAATACGCCAATTGGCAATCAAATGCCCGAGCGTCGACGGATTTCGCACGAGCCAGCCGCGCCGTCCGACCATCACATCCTTCTTGGTGGACGAAAGAATTTGTAAGGCGCGGACTGCTTCCGACGTACAGTTTCAAATTCTTAGCGCGGCGTACTTAACGCCTTTAGTCGCGGGACAGGTGACGCAGTTCCACTCCGAAATGCAGTATGCCTGTTGGGCATGCTGGAGAAGAAACATATTCTTCCGAGCAGACAGGGAAGAAACATAGTGTTTCACTAACAGCAGGTCCGGTCGCATGTTGGCAGCATGAAAAATTTAACTCACTGGAGGCAATAAGATGAGGCTGGATCCAAAAGTTGGGAGTGCAGCGGCATGAGACCGCCGTGGAATTGACTTATGAGAATTCAAGTTCAATCCGATGCCGACGCCGCGGCCACGGCGGGAGCGAAGTTTATTGCCGACCAAGCCCGCGAGGCCGTTGCGGCGCGCGGACGTTTCGTCATGGCGGTCAGCGGCGGTCACGTTCCGTGGCAGATGTTCCGTATCTTGGCCAGCGAAACAATGCCGTGGAAGGACGTGCATTTGGTGCAGGTGGACGAGCGAGTGGCGCCGGCGGGCGACCAAGACCGCAATCTGACACACCTGCGAGAAAGTTTGCTTTCAAAAGTGCCGATGCCGTCCGCGCAATCTCCACGCGATGCCGGTGGAAGAAAATGATTTGGAAGCCGCCGCCGCAAGCTATGCGAGTCTGCTCCGGCAGATTGCCGGTTCGCCGCCGGAGTTGGACCTCGTTCATCTCGGACTCGGACCGGACGGCCACACCGCATCACTCGTGCCGGGCGATCCAGTTCTTGACGTCACTGACCGCGACGTTGCGGTGACTGGAGTTTACCAAGGGCGTCGAAGGATGACGTTGACCTATCCGATCCTGAACCGTGCTCGTTGCATTCTGTGGTTGGTGACCGGGCCAGAGAAAGCTGAAATCCTCCAGCGTCTCGTTAGCGGCGATGAATCAATTCCAGCAGGCCGCATCCGGCGGGACACGGCCGTAGTGTTGGCTGACCGCGCGGCGGCGAGCAACATCAGCGCGACGGAAACGAAAGGAATCTGATGCGCATCGGAATCGCAGCGGACCACGGCGGCTTTCCCTTGAAAGAGCAATTGGTCGCCCGATTGAAATCCGCCGGCCACGAGGTCGTGGACTTCGGTGCTCACCAGTTGACGCCCGATGATGATTATCCCGACTTCGTCATTCCACTTGGCCAGGCAGTGGCCGCTGACACGGTGGATCGTGGTGTGGCGGTTTGCGGCAGCGGTGTCGGCGCATCGGTTTGTGCGAACAAAATTAAAGGCGTCCGCGCTTGTCTGATTGAGGATCATTTTTCGGCGAAGCAAGGCGTCGAGGACGACAACCTCAACGTCATCTGTCTGGGCGGACGCATCGAAGGCCCGGAACTGGCGTGGGATTTGGTCCAGACATTTCTCGCCGCCAAATTCACCAACGCCGATCGACACGTGCGACGGCTGCGCAAGGTGGCCGCGCTGGAGACACAAAACGACTACGCAAAAACGATAGGGAGGGAATTATGACCGATGAGGAAATGACTCAATTAGCGATCAACACAATTCGCACGCTTTCGATCGATGCGGTCCAGCAGGCGAAATCTGGACATCCCGGTACGCCGATGGCACTGGCCCCGTTGATTTATACGATTTGGAATCGAGTCATGCGCTTTGATCCGCAGGACCCGATCTGGCCCAACCGCGACCGGTTTGTCCTCTCGAATGGCCACGCCTCCATGCTGCTCTGGTCCATTCTTCACCTCACCGGCGTCCAGGCGGTGAACGCCGACTATGAAAATCTCGGACAACCATCCGTCACGCTGGACGATATTCGCCGGTTTCGCCAACTCGACAGCAAAGCGCCCGGCCACCCGGAATATCATTGGGTGTCGGGAGTGGAAACCACCACCGGCCCGCTCGGACAAGGTGTCGCGACCAGCGTCGGCATGGCCATCGCCCAAAAATGGCTCGCCAACCGATACAACAAACCAGCTTTTGAAATCTTCGATTACAACATCTACGCCGTCTGCGGTGACGGTTGCATGATGGAAGGCGTTGCTTCCGAAGCTGCCTCACTCGCCGGTCATCTCGGTCTCGATAACCTCTGCTGGGTCTGGGACAACAATCACATCAGCATCGAAGGGAACACGAACATCACATTCACCGAAGACGTGGCCGCGCGTTTTCTCGCCTACGGCTGGAACGTCCTGCGCGTCGGCGATGCCAATGACATTGGCCGAATCGAACAGGCGCTCACGATTTTCCAACAGACGAAAGGCCGGCCCACGTTCATCGTTTTGGACAGCCATATCGGTTACGGTTCACCGCACAAACAGGACACAGCCGAAGCGCACGGCGAACCGCTTGGTGACGAGGAAATCCGCTTGGTCAAAAAGTTTTACGGCTGGCCCGAAGACGCGAAGTTCTTCGTTCCTGACGGCGTCTATGGCCATTTCAAAGACGGCGTTGGCAAACGCGGCGAGGACGCCCGAACAAAATGGATGCAGTTGTTCGCGGCTTACCGCAAACAATTTCCCGATCTCGCGAACGAGATCGAACTCATGCAGCGACGCGACCTTCCGGCAGGGTGGGATCGGAATCTTCCAGTTTTTCCCGCTGATCCGAAGGGCCTCGCGGGCCGTGAGGCATCGAACAAAGTGCTGAATGTACTCGCGCAAAATATCCCGTGGTTCCTCGGCGGTTCCGCTGATCTTGGGCCTTCCAACAAAACCCAGTTAACATTCGAGGGCGCTGGACAGTTCCAGCCCGCCAGCCCCGGCGGAAAGAATCTGCATTATGGCATCCGAGAGCACGCGATGGGCGCCGTGGTGAACGGAATGTCGCTTTCGAAGCTGCGGCCATTCGGCGCGACTTTTTTCATCTTCAGTGATTATGTCCGTCCGGCAATCCGGCTCTCGGCTTTGATGGAATTACCCACGCTATTTGTGTTCACTCACGACGCCATGGGCGATGGTGAAGATGGTCCGACCCATCAACCGGTGGAGCATCTGGCATCACTGCGCGCAATTCCCGGATTGGTGACGCTCCGGCCTGCTGACGCGAATGAAGTAGCCGAGGCTTACCGCTACATCGTGCAACTGCGTCACAAGCCGGCGGTGCTCGTTCTCTCTCGCCAACCTCTGCCGACATTGGACCGGACGAAATACGCGCCAGCATCCGGAGTCGCGCGCGGCGCCTACATCCTTGCCGACCCGCCCGGCAATACTCCCGAATTGATCCTTATTGCGTCGGGCAGCGAAGTAAGCCTCGCTGTTCAAGCGCATGAAAAGTTGATCGCCGAAGGCATCCGGTCGCGTGTGGTTTCGATACCGTCTTGGGATATATTCGAACATCAGACGCAAGAGTATCGAGATGCCGTTTTGCCATCGCAGGTAAAGGCGCGAGTCGCAATTGAGCAAGCGTCGACTTTTGGATGGGAGCGATACGTCGGCCAGGCGGGGTGTGTTATTGGAATGAAAACATTTGGGGCGTCCGCGCCGCTAAAAGAACTTCAGAGAAAGTTCGGCTTCGAACCGGACCAGGTGGTGACGACCGCAAAGGATTTGCTCGTTAGAAACCAGCGCAGCCCGGCATCCGCAGCGGCGTGACTTGCTGAACTACCGCACTCGCTCGTGTGTTCCGGTGGCGGAAGACACTAAAGGGAACGTTCTATCACGATTTTCCACGGTAGGTTCTCGCCGCCTTCTACCCTGTTGCCTGACTGAAAAACCAAGCGCCCACGAGGCCGAGGATCGCGCCGATTAACGGACTGAATATCGCGAACCAAAGGGCGATGTTGGTAACGAGAGGGCCATGTGTTTGTATATCTGTGCTCATTTATTTTGCTAAGCGGCGGCCAGGAGCCCGGCCGGATCTTCTTTCTTGCTCAGGGCGCGGCGTAGCTTCGCCAGCGCAATGTTCTGCAACTGACGAATTCGCTCGCGCGTCACCCCAAAGGTTTTGCCGATGTCCTCCAGCGTCTTACGTTTTCCACCGCCGAGGCCGAAACGCTGTGAGATGATTCTTTTCTCGCGTTGATCTAGAACATCGAGAAGCCCATCCATCTGGCGGAGCAAATTCTTGTCGCGCAGCGATTCAAACGGCGTTTCCGCGTCCTCGTCGCCGATCATCTCGCTGAACTCCGTTGAATCCTCGTCGCCAACTACGGCGTCGAGCGAAACCGGCCGGATACCGAGACTTTTCAATTTTGCCACCTTTCCGCTGGCGATGCCGATTTCTTCGCCAAGTTCCTCATCGGTCGGCTCGCGGCCGAGTTCATCGCTCATCTGCAACGAGACGCGACGTACTTTGGCGATCTTATCGACGAGATGAACCGGGAGCCGGATGGTTTTGCTTTGATTCGCTAGCGCGCGTTTGATCGATTGCTTGATCCACCACGCCGCGTATGTGCTCAGCTTCGCCCCCTTGGTCGGATCGAAGCGCTCCACCGCTTTAGTCAAGCCGATGTTACCTTCCGAAATCAGGTCAAGGAGCGAGAGGCCGAGATCGACGTAATCGTGCGCGATCGTAACAACCAGCCGTAAATTTGACAGAATCATCCGCTCGCGCGCTGCGGGATTTCCCTTCTTAATCTTTGCCGCCAGTTCAATCTCTTGTTCCGGCGTCAAAAGAGGAATTTGCCCGATCTCACGCAGGTATTTGCTCAGTCCGTTTTCGCCTTCATTCATGACCGAACGTAGTCGCCGAGGCGACGCATCCGCTATTGCGCAAGTGTGGGATTTTGAAATACCGCTCGCGGGATGATTGGCACTCCCTCTTTTGGATGACCTCGGGCGATCTACGAAAGGGCTATGCCCCTCGTCCATTTAATGTTGCTGATTCCTTCGATCACGAGCGCGATCAAGCCGCGGCTTTCTCTTGTATGCCCTGTGTGCTTGTAAGAACACGCTGCGAAAGCAAGTCGGCGAGACCAACCCGACGAGAAGCTCTATGCGCCCATGGTGAGAACAGCGCGGAACCGCACTTTGCCGCTGTGCATTTGCTCGTAGGCTTCGGCCACGCGGCTCAGCGGAAATTTCTCAATCATCGGGTGCACGCCAGTCAACGCACTGAATTCTAATGTATCTTGCGAATCCCTGGCCGTGCCGGAATACCAGCCGGAGATCGATCGTCGCCCCATGATTAACGGCATCACGCTTACGCTTAGCGGATCACCGGGCGCGGCCGGCACCAGCAGATTCCCATTCACGCCCAGGCCCTCGACCACAGCAGAGATGGCTTTCGCGCTTGGCGCTGTCGCCAGAATCACGCGCGCGCCTCCGAGTTTTTGCAATTCTGCCACGGTGTCGACTGCGCCGGAATCGATGTACTGGTGCGCTCCCAGTTTTCTGGCCAAGGTTTCCTTGTCTTTGCCGCGACCGAGCGCGACGGTGTGAAATCCCATTTTTCGCGCGTACTGCACACCGAGATGGCCGAGACCGCCGATGCCCTGAACTGCTACCACCTCTCCGGCGCGAGCGCCTGAATTCCGCAGTGCGTTGTAAACGGTGACACCGGCGCACATGAACGGTCCGGCTTCTTCTGCCGGCAGATCATCCGGAATCGCCGCTAAAGCTTCGACCGGCGCGATCAGGAATTCGGCATAACCGCCATCGAAATCAATCCCGGTGACTTTCCGATTTACGCACATGGCAAAATCTCCGCGCCGGCATCGATCACAGACCAAATCGTGTCCGCCGTGCCAGCCGACACCCACACGGTCGCCTTCTTTCCACTGAGTAATATCGGCGCCGATAGCATCGATGCGGCCGGCGATTTCATGTCCCGGCACTCGCGGGTATTGAAGTCCCGGCCAGAGACCCTCTTTAACCAAAGTGTCGCTGTGACAAATTCCGCATGCTTCCACTTTCACCCGAACCTGACCAGGCCCCGGTTCTGGGTATATCGCGTTCCACCAATTCCCAATCTCCACCGGGTTTCCCGACCTGCGCCGCTTTCATTTTCTTATTTATAAATACCTGGTCCGTGTCTGTCTTTTCAACCGCTTTGTTTGGCAAGAAGCCCGTCGCGAGTCGTTCCATCGAGCTGAAAGCGTCTGCGAAAAGCGCTATCGAATAGTCGTGAGGGAACGAAGCGGTGTAGTCGGCTCAACATCACGCCTTCACCGACGGGGTAATGCAGGCGCGGTGACTTCGCGGTCGCCGCGTCGTAAACAACTTCGGCAACGTCGTAAGGGTCGTTTCCATTCGCCGTTTCTTGCCTAATGATTTCTGTCACTCGCTGTTTTTGGTCGGCGTAGGCCGGAATAACGGCTTGAACGCTTTTTTCGTTCTTCCCGATTTTGGTCCTTGTGTACATCGGCTCGACCAACACCGCCCGAATACCGAAGGCTCTGACTTCATGATCCAGCGTGGCCGTATAACCCTCGAGCGCATGTTTGCTCGCAGCGTAAATCCCGCGGTAAGGCCCGGGAAGAAGACCAAGCATTGAACTAATGTTTACGATCCGGCCGTAACCATTCCGTCGCATCGAGGGAAGAACGGCTTGAGTAACGCGCAGGACACCGAAGAAATTTGTCTCGAACAGCTGCCTCGCTTCTTCGACGCTTGTCTCCTCCAACCCGCCGGCGAGCGAGTAGCCCGCATTGTTAATCAAGACGTCGATCTTACCCGCCTTCTCTAATACCGACCTAACAGCTTCTCTGACGCTCCCGTCGTCATTTACATCCATCTCGATCAACTCAACCTGGTCGATGAGACTTGCACGACGAAGATCTCTCACCGTTCCGAAGGTGCGCGCGTCGTGTTCCGCCAACAGTTGGGCCGTCTCCCGCCCGATACCGGACGAAGCGCCTGTTACCAATGCAACTGTGTTCGTAGTCATGTTCATTGTCATCCCCAACGTGTCAGTGAGCATCGGACTGCGGCCACCGCCAGTCCGTAGGATTTTCCAATCACACTGGCGAGAGAATCCGTATTACTTCGTTCGAGGTAGGTATCGACGTCACATCACGCTCGAGCGCGATCGGCGACAGCAACCGTGTTCATTGTTCCAGCGAAACATCCTCAGCATCTTTCCAAACGGCGGTAAATGCGTAAGTCTGGCCGGGTCGTGCGCTCACGTATATTGGACTCGGCGTGTTTACATCGATATCCGGGTTTGTGGTCATTGAGATGACATGTTGGCCAGGGCGCAGGATCGCATCGTAGCTTTGATTATACCCGAGATCCGCAACTTGGACGCCATCGATGAACAGGTTGACGAACTCGAGTGTTCCAAAATTGGGTGCCCTGGTTACGATCAGACGAGCGTTATTGCCTGAACTACCCGACGCAGAGTCCGCTCTGGCCTCATGCGCCTGAATTGATGTGCTTGCAGCAAAGCTGCACGCGATTGCTATCATGACTAGTTTTACGGAAACATATTGTGATACTTTCATACCCCACCCTCCCGTCGAAATCGCGGGGCCCCTAGTCCGCGCTCGTGGGATTTTCGTCTGCTGCGGGTGAAGGAGCTGTCCCTGCTACTTTTGAGAGAGGCTCGCCCTGTGGCCTGAACATCAACGGAGCGCGGGGAAAAGCGCGGATGAGTAACGCAATTTTCGCCACAACATCTTTGAGCTCGGTTTTTTTCTGATTCAGGGACTTTCCAGGGCTTGGGAGAGATTACCCCGTTGCCGAAATATTAAATTCAGCAGCTTGAAGTCATGTCGTCCGGCTTTTAAGAGGGAGATGACCGGACGTATTACCGAGCAGCTCAGCCCGAATGGCATCGGCTGCCAGATTCAGGACATCACAAAGATTTAGGAATGAGTACGGCCACTTGCGATCGTTAGATGTGATCCAGTTGCGCGCATCGGCATAAAGCGAATAGCCCGCCCCGCGCCGTGCATGGCGAAACTTCCACAGATCATTTGCCGCCCGAGAAAAGACGGCAACTGCCAGCTTTCGCTCGGGACAAACCTTGCCAAATTGGTGGTCGTCCTTTGGGCCGTAGTCTGCATCCTTGCCATGCGAGCAATCGGCCGCGAGATAAAGGTTTCTCGCTGTTGTGTTCCCCGAAACCACGCCAGTCCCGTTCATCCGGTCGGATGATCTAACGAGGCGTCGGTTTCGAGGAGGTTGAATTCTCATACCCAGCCTCGGCAATAATCGAATCGCGGTTCTCACTTCCTCAGGATCTCATTCCCCAGCGGATCCTCTCTACAATGCGAGCGTGGGATTTTGAAATACCCCTTTCGAGGTAGTTGATGCTCATCCTTTCGAGACGTGTCTGATTGAGAGAAACAGCGAAGCCGCTGTCTCTCATTCCCGATTCGATGTCGGCGCCGAGCTTAGGAGTGAATCAGACAGAGTAACGAAAGTTCTTTGCGTCAAAGCCGAATCAAGCCACGCCGCGTCGCGTTAGCCACAGCTTCGGTGCGGCTGATGACGTTCATCTTAGCGAAGATGGCTTTGACGTGCGATTTGACAGTACCCTCACTTATAAAGAGGGCCGAGCCAATCTCTTTGTTGCTTTTGCCTTGCGCCATCAGCTTAAGCACGTCGATCTCGCGGTCGCTCAGCGTCTCGCCGCTGACGCGCTGTGCCAGTTTGGCCGCGAGATGAACCGGCACGCAGGTTTCGCCGGCGTGGACCCGGCGAATACAATCCATCAGCGCCTCGCGCGGCGCGTCCTTGAGCAGGTAACCTTTCGCACCGGCTTGAATGGCGCGGTAGATATCTTCATCGCCATCAAATGTCGTTAGCACAATGATCCGCGCTTTTTCATCGCCGGAACGAATTTCTTTAATCGCCCCTACCCCATCGAGCTCAGGCATGCGCAGATCGAGCAGGGTCACATCCGGATGATGTTGTCTCCAAAGTTCGGCGGCTTCGCGCCCATTGGCTGCTTCGCCGATAACGGTCATATCTGTTTTTCGAGTGATCAGTGAAACCAAACCTTCGCGGACAACGCTGTGATCATCAGCGATGAGGACCCTGATTGAAGGCCTTTTTGTGTCACCAACTTTCGGCGCTTTCTTGGCCAGAGGCTTTGATTTCTTCGCAGACTTCTTAGAACTCGTCGTTCTTTTCTTCTTGGAGATCATGACATCGTTTCCCCGTTGGCAGGCAATACCACGGTAATCTTCGTGCCCTTACCATGTGAGCTGGAGATTTCCAATTCGCCACCCATTTGTTCGACCCGCTCGCGCATTCCTCTCAGACCCACACCGTCATGTCGATCTTTGACTTTGAATCCGTCGCCGTCGTCGCGAAGTTCCAGACGAAGTTCTTTCGCTTTGTAGACTAGTCGCGTTTTGAAGTTGCGAGCGTGCGCGTACTTGAGCGCGTTGGTCAAAGCTTCCTGTCCGATATGGAGAAGATTCTCCTGCCAGGGCTGAGGCAGCTCCGGTAGCTTGCCTTGCGCTTCAAACGTTGCGTGGAGCGCGGTTCCAGCGGTCGTGTTCTTAATAGAACCTTTGAGCGCGTCCCAAAAATTGTGTTCTTCCAAGGCTCGTGGACGCAACGCGTGCACGGACCTGCGCGCTTCGCTTAGACTCTGCCGGGCTAATTCGCCGGCGCGATGCAAATGATCGTCCGCTTCCTTACGATACCCGCAGGAAACCGCATCCTCGGCCGCTTCCAGTTGCACAATCACTCCGGTGAAACCTTGGGCGAGGGTATCGTGAATGTCGCGCGCCATTCGATTTCGTTCTTCGAAAACCGCGGCGCGCCGACCTTGCTCGGCAAACTCATTGAGTTGAAGCGCGAGCATTACTTGGTGGGCGAGCGCCTGGGTCAATTCGATCTCCTCCGGCCGATAAGAGGCACGATTGACATGGCGGATGCCAACAAAGCCTTTGACTTGTCCACCCACCAAAAGCGGCACTGCCAGAAACCTCTTCGTCCCGGTTCGTTTCAAATGCTCACCCCAATCACCGCTCACGCGCGGATCAGTCTCGACGTCATCGCATACCACCGGACCTGCCGTAAAGAGCAATTCCTCGATTACCGCATTCTGCTTCCACAACGATGGGTTCTTGATGAATGGATGTTCCGGATCGAGCGCACCCAATTTTCCGCCTTCAGACATTGACCGCAAAACGAGTGAGTCATCCGCGTCGTTGAATAACCACAAGCTCACGCTTCGCGCGTTCAGGAGCCGACCAATCGGTACTCAGCATCTGTCCAATAAATTTTTCCGGCTCCGGCGCAGTCGCCAAAACATCCAAACTCTGCGCCAGCGCCTCCACTTGTCCGCGAGCCACCTGCTCGGAAGCGCGCAGCGCTTCCTCGGAGCGCTTACTCTCGGTTATATCGATAACCGTGCCCACGAACTCGACCAGTTTCCCGACCTCATCGCAAACCGGATGACCGACCGCGTGGATGTTCCTGATAGCGCCGCCCGGGCGAACAACCCCGTAATCAGTTTCGAACTCCGTTTTGTCGCGGATCGCGTTTTCGAACAAGTCCCTGACTCTGACTTGGTCCTCCGGACAAAGGCGCTCAAAAAATGTTTCGAATCGCGGCGGCCCGGCGTCCGGATCGAAACCAAGCACGCGATAAGTCTCTTCCGACCAATATCTGATTTCGCCGGTGGCAGGGGCCCAGGCCCAACTCCCGGTATGGCTGAGCCGTTGTGCTTCCGCGAGATAAGCTTCACTCTCCCGCCGGGCCGTTTCCGCCAGCTTCCGCTGGATCGCGATGCCCGCAAGATGAGTAACGTGTCTGATCGTATCCTGCTCACGCGGACTCGGACTCCGCGGCTTGCGATAGTACATGGCAAACGTTCCGATCACGTTGCCTTCGGAGGAGAAGATCGGCGTGGACCAGCAGGCGCGGAGCGAATGCGTCAAAGCAAGGTCACGAAACGGATCCCACAATGGATCGGTCGCGATGTCGGACACAATCACCTGTTCAGCGCGGTACGCGGCCGATCCGCATGAACCTACAGAATGTCCGATGGCCAGCCCGTCGATTGCGTCGGTGTAAGCTTTCGGAAGATTCGGTGCCGCGCCGTGCCGCAATTGCTTCCCATTTGGATCCATTAATAAGATCGAGGCCAGGACCCCGGTGGATTGCTCTTCTACCAGCAGACACAGGGTATCGAGAATGTCCGCCAGCGAATCGCCTTTGGCCGCCATCTCAAGAACTCTATTCTCTCCTGCCAACAGCGCTTCACGCCGCTTACGCTGGCTGATGTCTCGATAATCGCCTGGTAATGGCGGCCGCGTAGCGCCGACAAAGAAACCTCGACCGGAATCACCTCGCCGTTCTGCCGCAAAAATTTTCGCTCGAACCGGAACGATCCTTCCGCTTTCAATTTGTCGATCCGGTCCCGAAACAGGTGGCGTTCCTCCGGGAGGTAGGTCTCTGCAAGTGAACTGACGATCAGTTCGTGTTCCGGACGTCCCGCCAACTTGACTCCGGCTGGGTTCACCAAGACACATTTGCCATCGGCATCGACGACGCAGATTGCGTCTGGCGACGCATTGATAAGATCCCGATATTTTTCCTCGCTTGTCCGCAATGCGGCCTCTGCCCGATCGCGTTCAATCGCGACTCGTGCCAGGTAGGTCGCCTTCTCGATAACCTCGAGGTCGTGCGGATTCGGGCTTCGCGTTTCGCGCTCATAAATACAAAAAGTTCCCAGGACTTTTCCTTCCGACGACAGGATTGGATTTGACCAGGAGGCTCGCAGCCCGTGACTTAATGCGGCGGCGCGATGCTCCGGCACATCCCAAAGCGGATCAGTCGCGATATCAGAAACTATGACTGCTGATCCGCGATATGCCGCCGTCCCACAAGAGCCGGCACACGGTCCAATTGGCAGCTTCTCCATCTCCTGCCTCCATCCTTTGGGAAGACTCGGGCCCGCCACGGAATCCAAATGACGACCATCGGAGCGAAGCAGCAAAATCGATGCAAGCGTACGGGGACGGTAATCCTCTATAATCAGACAAAGGGCATTTAGGATCTCCTCCAGCGGAACGCCGGTCGCGATCATCTCGAGAAGACGCTTTTCACCGATGAACAAGGCCACTCCTCGCTTACGCTCGGTGAGGTCAACCGTGGTGCCGGTATAGTTATGGACTTCGCCAGACTCCTCTACGACGGGTCGGCCCACTCCCTGCACATGCTTAATGGATCCGTCCGCAAGCGCGATTCGAAATTCCAGGTCGAATCCCCTTTTCTCTTTAATTGCTTCATCGAGACTTCGCTCAAGAAATGATCGATCTTCCGGGTGAACCGTTTCCATGAATAACTGAAAAGACGGCTCGGTTTTTTCAGGATCGAAGCCAAAGATTCGGAAATGTTCCTCTGACCAGGAGACCTCTGCGCTGGAAACATTCCAGCTCCAGCTTCCGGTGTGGCTGATTCTTTGTCCCTCAGCTAGGAACGCTTCGCTGCGCCGGAGTGCCGTCTCCGCGCCAGCGCGGTCTGCTTTTTCCCGAGCTTCACGCAGTGCGCGAGAGACCGCAGGGCCCAGCCTGGCCAGACGCGTCTTTAATACGTAATCGGTGGCGCCGGTCTTGAGCGCTTCGATGGCGACGTCTTCACCCAGGGTTCCGGAAACAAATATCAATGGCACCTCTGGCGCCCGCTGCTGCGCAATTCTGAGCGCGGATAATCCGTCAAAGGAGGGCAGTGTGTAATCTGCGAGAATAAGATCGACGTTTCCCTGCTTGAGCGCAGCGAGAAAATCCTGCTCCCTCTCGACTCTCGTCAGCTCGCTCTGTATTCCTTCCGCTTCGAGAGTGGCTTGGACGAGTTCTGTGTCCCTGACGTCGTCTTCAAGGTGCAGAACTCGCAGCGGAGAATTCATCTCTTACCTTTTTTTGACACTGCCGGGCGGAGCCTCGTTGATCACCGCCCAAAACGCTCCCAGCTCTTTCACCGCGTTGACGAATTGATGGAAGTCGACCGGTTTAACCACGTACGCGTTCACACCCAGCTTATAGCTTTGTACGAGGTCGCGCTCTTCATGTGAAGAGGTGAGGACCACCACCGGGATCATCTTCAGGTTTTCATCCGCGCGAACCCGTTGAAGGACCTCGAAACCGTTGACCTTGGGTAATTTTAGATCGAGCAGAATTACCGCCGGGTTGCCGTTGGTGCGTTTCTCATAACTCCCGCGGCGATAAAGAAAATCGAGCGCCTCTTCGCCGTCGCGCGCGACCACTACTTCGTTAGCCAGGTTGTACTCGGCGAGGCCGGTAAGCGTAAGCTCTACATCCTTTGGGTCATCTTCGACTAATAAGATACGTTTTACATCACTCGTCATGCGTGAATGTCTCCGGGTTTCGGCAGCGCAACATAGAAAGTGGCGCCGTTCTCAATCGAGCCTTCCGCCCACACTCGCCCGCCGTGCCGGTGAACAATTCTCTGGACCGTAGCGAGGCCGATCCCAGTGCCTTCGAATGCGTCCTTGGAATGAAGGCGCTGGAAAACACCAAATAGCTTATCCTTATACTTCGTATCGAAGCCGATTCCGTTGTCTTTAACAAACACGACCACCTCATTTGGTCTGTGGTTTAACGAATCGATTTCTATCTCGGCCTGCGGGCGCGTTCGAGTGAATTTCACCGCGTTCGAAATGAGATTAGTGAACACCAGCCCGAGGAGAGAAGGATCGCCGTAGCAAATCGGCAAAGTCCCAATTCGCCAAACAATGCTGCGCCCCTGCGTGTCTGGGACAATTTCGGCGATCACGTCTCTTACGAGCGCCTCGAGATTAATGGTTGCCTTTTGCGCTTCTACCCGGCCGATCCGGGAGAAGGCGAGAAGGTCGTCTACCAGACTGCCCATCCGGTCCGCTGATTCCAGAATTTTAGTGATGTAGAGCCGACTTTTCTGGTCGAGAATGGGCTCAGCGTCTTTCTGCAACAACTCGGTGAATCCCGCGATGTGTCGAAGGGGCGCGCGCAGGTCGTGAGAAACGGAATAGGCGAATGCCTCCAATTCCTTATTAACGGACTGCAAGTCGTCATTTATTTCCCTCAACTTGGCAGTCCGCTCCTTCACTTTAATGTCCAACTCGTCGCGAGATCGGCGAAGAGCTTCCTCGGCTCTTTTGCGCTCGCTGAGCTGGTCTCGGAGGGCGTGCTCTATATCCTCGCGTTCCTGGATATTGGTTAACAGCCTCTCCACCTCACGCTCTGCTTCGTTAGTCCCCAGAAATTCGTCAGGCGGCACATAGTACAGATTTCGGCAGACCGTGCCACGATAGACCACCACGGGATGCGTGCGGATGACGTCGAGAATGAGTTCCGGTGGAAAAAGGCGTCGATTGTACTGGCAAAGCGCGGAGCAATTATTTTCTGCGAGCGAGTGATTTAACCTACTTTCGTATTCCATCCAGCGTTCAAGTCCACGGGCCCCTCTTACAACCCATTCTGTCTCGCCGGTGGCGCGGAGCGCAGAAAAACCTTCACTCATGGCCGACTCCGTGGCTTCCTTCCAGAAGGTGAACATCCAGTCGGGGTTAAAAGATCCATGTCTCAGATATGCTTGCTCTTTGGTTGCCAGAACGAGGGCTTTGGATGCGGTCACACGCTCTACGTCAATTCCTTCCGACTGCATGGCTTGGCGAACTTCGCCGACCGTGCCGTCGTCGGCGATGTAAATGCATTTTTCGCCGCGATCCAGCCCGATCTGCATAAACGGAATGGCAACCCCGTAATGTTCTTCACGGTTCTCGTATATCGAGCAGAAATGATCGTGTGGGCCGAGTTGTTCGAGCGCCGCGATGAGCGGAGTTCTCTGTGCTGCCGGATTCATAAAGCCTCCTTGGTTTAAAATCTCTTCGCTACAACGAGCGCGAGCGTTTCGACAAAGCTTTCACTCATGCATTTGCCTTTCCAGGTTTGGGCAGCACAACATAAAAGGTGGCGCCATTATTGACTAAGGCTTCCGCCCACACTCGACCGCCATGGCGATCGACAATTCGCTGGACCGTGGCGAGCCCGATCCCAGTGCCTTCGAACGCCTCCTGCGAGTGAAGGCGTTGAAACACACCAAATAACTTATCCTTGTACTTCATGTCAAAACCGACTCCGTTATCTTTAACAAACACTACCAGCTCATCGTCCCTGTGGTTTAACGAATTGATTTCTATCTCAGCCTGAGGGCGCGTTCGAGTGAATTTCACCGCGTTCGAAACGAGATTACTGAACACCAGCCGGAGCAGGGAAGGATCGCCGTAGCAAATCGGCAAAGCCCCGATCCGCCAAATAATTTTCCGCGCCTGCGTATCCGGGGCAATTTCGCCGATCACGGCTTTCACGAGCTGCTCAAGATTGATAGTTGTTTTTTGCGTTTGGGCCCGACCGATCCGCGAGAAGGCTAGAAGATCGTCCACCAAGCTGCCCATACGGGAAGCCGCGTCGAGAATCATACTAATGTGGTGCCGACTCTCGTCGTCCAGTACGCGGTCAGCGTGCTTCTGCAAAAGCTCGGTGAATCCGGCAATATGCCGCACCGGCGCACGCAGATCGTGTGAGACGGAATAGGCGAACGCCTCCAATTCCTGGTTAACGGACTGCAAATCGACGTTCATTTTTCCTAACTCGGCAGTCCGCTCTTTCACTTTGACTTCCAACTCGTCGTGCGATCGGCGAAGAGCTTCCTCGGCAATTTTTCGCTCAGTAATATTATTGTTCGTCTCCAGAATCGCAGCGGGATTGCCTCGCTCGTCCCGCTGCAATGACCAGCGGCTTGCCACCACCACCCGCGCGCCGTCGCGCGTCGTGTGAATGAGTTCGCCTTCCCAGCGGCTCGTCCCGAGCAGCTTTGAGTTAATCTCATCGAGTGGTTCGGGAAAGCTCGTGCGCGCTAGTTCGTGCAACGCCTGACCGACTGCCTCCTCACTTGACCAACCGTACAGCTCCTGGGCACCCCGATTCCAGTAAGTGATCACGTCATTCATGTCGCGCACGAAAACGGTATCGTGCGTGAGGTCGAGCAGGCTGGCGCGCTCCCGCAGAATCTCTTCCGCTCGCCTGCGCTCGGCTACTTCCTGCTGCAACTGTTCGTTAGTTTTTCGGAGTTCCGCCGTCCGCTCGGCGACTTTGATCTCCAATTCATCGCGCGATTGTCGAAGGTCTGCCTCGGCTCGTCGCCGCACCACACCGAACCAAATTAGAAGCCCCGAAAAGAAGGCGAACACGGGGAAATAGGCGAGATCTTCACGCGTGACACTGAGAGAATAGGGCGGTGGAGTAAAAAAGTAATTGAAGGCGAGTTCTCCGACCGCAAATGCGATGACCGCCGGCCAGACTCCCGCGTACCAACTCGTTAGGGCGACAGCCAGAATGAAAAACGTAAATACCGACTCGTGAAGATCGTAGCGGTCGGCTAAAAACCCGAGCCCCGTTGCTGCGGAGACAGAACCCAGCGCCAGGCCATACCGAAAAATGATTCGCCCAGACGAGTGCCGAGGCGCGGCAAGCTTGGCAGACGGGGTTTGAGTTTCAATGGCCGAATTCACGTGATCGCCCTCCGCGAAATCAGCCAACCTCTTGGCCGCGGAATACATGACCTTTCATTTTACTATATGAGCGCCGACTGATCTTGTCAGTTGGTTTCCTATCCCTCGAAAGAGGCACTCCAAAATCCTGCCACTGCAACGTGGTGACCGGCCACAAGGCCCGTTAGCGTAGGAAGTACGCGAAATTCCATAATGAAAGCTAGACAACGTGAAAATAATTTCAGGAGCAGAGTGCGCGACCTTTTTCGACGACGCGCAACCAGGCACGACCCCCTGCTCGTCTTTAATATGTCGATCTTTAATTTCTTCACCGATGGCTGGAGCCGCGCGTTTTCAAAAAATGAATACGCGCGGTTCTATGCCTAACGGACCGATGCCAAGTAAGGGGACAAGACCGCGGAAAATGGGCGCCGCGGAGGGATCAATCGTTATCAACGCGCCAGTTGCCGCTGTCTATAAGCGCTGGCTGGCCTTTGAAGATTATCCAAAATTCATCACCGTGATCAAACGCGTGCAAAAATTGGACAAGAACCATTTTGTCGCCTCGCTCGCTTTCAACGGAAAGCAATATGAGGCGACGCTTGAAATCATGCTGCGTGTCCCTGAACGACGGCTGGCCTGGCGAACTATTTCCAACAGTCATGCGCAGGATCACCTTGCCGCCGGAGTCGTTTCCTTCGCCTCGCTATCTGATCACGGCACGCGCTTGAGCCTGAAACTGACCTCAAGTTTCGGCGGTAATGTTTCGCATCGAGTCGATAAATACCTGCGCAATTTCAAACGGTTGATCGAGAAACGGTGAGATCGAAGAACGCGAAACATTGTTTCGACCTCAACTAGTAGATGTCCAGAGCGAAGAAGGCAACGTTCTCGCGTATGTGTTACAGCCCGGTGAAATATCGGACACGAGACCTGAACATGAGCCGACAATTGAAATCAAGGAAGAGAACTTCGAGATCGAAGTTTTGAAATTGACTCCTCAACCGCCGTGTCTTTTGAATTCCAGAATCATCAAGTTCTTTGTCTGACCTGAATTGTTCGGCACGTTGATGTCGGTGTTGGCCGGAATCCGAGTCACGCGTCGGTTCCGAGAGAAACGCTGACGGTAGTGCTATCCGAACACAGACCAGAAACCGGCAACAAACCTACAGTTGAATCAACCCGCGGTGGGCGGCGTTTGCCACAGCTTCAGCGCGGCTGTTAACGTTGAGCTTGGCGAATATGCTTTTCACGTGCGATTTAACCGTACCAGGACTAATAAAGAGCACCGAACCGATCTCCTTATTGCTTTTCCCCTGAGCCATCAGCTTTAGGACATCGATTTCGCGCTCGCTGAGGCTTTCGCTCCCGACGCGGTCCGCTAACTTGTTTGCCAGATGCACGGGAACGCACGTTTCCCCAGCATGCACGCGGCGAATGGAATCAATCAGCGCCTCGCGCGGAACGTCCTTGAGCAGATAGCCCTTCGCTCCCGCCTGAATGGCGCGGTAGATATCTTCGTCACCATCGAACGTCGTCAGCACGATAATCCGCGCGTTCTCATCGTCAGCCCGAATCTGTTTGATTACGCCGACTCCATCGAGTTCAGGCATGCGCAGATCGAGCATCGTCACCTCCGGTCGATGCCGCTTCCAAAGCTCGACCGCTTCACGTCCGTTACCGGCCTCTCCGACAACATTCATGTCTGATTCGAACCCGATTAGCGAAACCAACCCCTGGCGTAATACGCTGTGATCGTCGGCAATAAGTACGCCGATCCGAGACTTTTTTGACGTGTCGTTAGCTTTCGGTGTTTTCATCGCAACAGACGTTGGTTTCTTTCCAGGGTTCTGAAACTTCGCGGTCACTTTCTTTTTGGAAGTCATAACATCGATTTCCCGTTACTGGGCAATACCACGGTGATCTTTGTGCCCTTGCTGCGTGAGCTTGCGATTTTCAATTCGCCTCCCATTTGTTCAACCCGCTCCCGCATGCCAGCAAGGCCCCGACCATCATGTTGATCTTGCGGTTTGAACCCGTCACCGTCATCGGAAAATTCCAAACGCAGTTTCTTCGGATCGGATATTAGCTGAGTTCCAAATTTGTGGGCGTGTGCATACTTGATCGTGTTGGCCAAAGCTTCCTGGCCAATGTGCAGTAAATTTTCCTGCCAAAAGGGCGGAAGCGGGCTGATCTTGCCTTGCATTTTGAAACTTGGGTGAAGCGCCGTTCCAACCGTGATGCTTTTGATCATGTCTTTAAGCGCGTCCCAAAAGTTCTCTTTCTTCAACGCTTGCGGGCGAAGCGCGTGCACAGATCGACGCGCTTCGTTCAGACTCTTGCGTGCCAACCCGCCCGCCGATCGCAAATGTTCGTCTGCTTGCTTTGGGCGATGATGCTCAATTGCTTTTTCGGCCGCTTCCAATTGCATAATTACGCCGGTGAAACCTTGCGCCAGCGTATCGTGGATATCGCGCGCCATTCTATTTCGTTCTTCGAGCACGGCGGCCTGCTGGCTTTGCTCGGCAAATTGATCGAGCTGAACTGCAAACATCGCCTGGTGCGCGAGCGCTTGCGCTAATTCGACCTCCTCCCGCCGGTAGGGCGGCCGATCTCCATGGCGAATGCCGATAAACCCCTTAACATGCCCGCCGACCAAGGTTGGAATTGCTAATAACTTCCTGGTTCCCTTTGATCGGAAATAATCGCGCCCGGCGCTGGAGATCCGCGGATCATGTTCTACGTCCTCGCAAACGACCGGCGCTCCGGTAAAAATAATTTCCTGAAGCACCTTGTCCTCTTTCCACGAAAAGGCATTCTTAATAAGCGGATGCTCCGGATCACTCGCCGCAAAATTTGCGCCCTCAGCGGCGGCCCGCAAAATGACCGAATCGTTCGCTTCGTCTAACAACCACAAAACCACGCTTTGCGCCTTCAAAAAGCGTCCGATCGTGCTCAGCATTTGGCCGATTAGGTTTTTCGGCGCGGTCGCGGTGGCCAAGATATCGAGGTTCTGCGCTAATGCTTCAACTTGTCCGCGCGCAACTCGCTCGGAAGCGCGCAACGCTGCTTCGGCGCATTTGTGCTCAGTCACGTCCACGGTCGTGCCAACATACTCGACCAGGTTACCGGAAGCGTTAAAGACCGGGTGGCCCACACTGTGGGCGTACCTTATCGATCCATCCGGAAGGACAATTCGATAGTCCATCTCATAGTCGGTCTTCGCGTTTCTGGCCTTATTAAACATTCGCACGAGGGACGGACGATCTTCAGGATGAATTCGTTTTCGAAACATTTCCAACGTCGGTTTCTCTTTTTCAGGATCGCAGGCAAAAATTCGAAGCAACTCCGGCGAGCCAATGAAATCTCGCGACGAAACATTGATTGCCCAGCTGCCCATGTGCCCGAGTCTCTGCGCCTCGAGTAAATAAGCCTCGCTCCTGCGCAGCTTCTCTTCCGCCTGTTTGCGGTCCTCGATGTCGTGGATCGTCGCATACCACTTCGCGATATTTCCCTTTTCATCGCGCAATGGCACAGTGCGGTTCAGAAACCACCGATATTTCCCGTCCGCCCGCCGAAAGCGCGCTTCTATCTCGAGAGGTTCCCCAGCCGCCAACGCCTCCTCCCAATTTTTTAGCAACTTGTCGATATCTTCAGGATGGACCGTTTTCATCCAGCCCCAGCCCAATATCTCTTCCCTGGAGCATCCCAGGTAATCCAGCCAACTTTGATTTACGAAATCAACCGCGCCATCAGGTAGAGTCCTCAGGACTGAAGTCGGAATTGTTTCGAGGGTGGTGCGAAGTTCCCTTTCGTTTTGCCGGATGCTTTCTTCCGCCTTCTTTGCTGCGGTGATGTTCATCGCTGCCCCGGTAAACTCCAGTTCGCCCGACTCACTTTTTTGGCCGCGATCCAGCACCCGCTCGGGTTTGATGAAGCCATCGGGATTGCGGTTGGCGTTCACAAAATGCTCCATCGTTGCCGTCTTAGCAGGGCGCTACAAATCGATTTCATGATGACGATTTTCCGGATGCCTGAGTTAGTTCAGCGCTGAGTTAAACCGTACTGATCCTTCTTGGCACCACCAGTCCCCCGAAAAGGGGATTTGAGAATCCTGCAATTGTTTCGTGGTGAGAAGTGGGGCCGCTTTTAATCTTGTAAGGAACGGCAGCCAAAATGAAAACGAAACGACGTGGAAATAATTCCGCCGCTGGGACCAGGCAAGATTCTTGGACGCCGCCGGCGGAGACAGGTTCCCTGCTCACGCTGGACATATCCGCGATGGATGGTGCCGCGCGCTTTCGAGACATGAAAGCGCGGGGTTCAATGCCTAACACCCACGCGCTATGAGTGCGGCACAGGGATTGATCGTGGTAAGGGCGGCGGTCGGCGATGTCTACCGACAATGGTTACGAGTTGAAGATTTCCCGAAATTCATGCCCGCGGTAAAAGAGGTGCAAAAGCTGGATGGCGGGCATTTTGCCATCGTGATTTCCTTCAATGGAAAGCGGCGTGAAGGCGTGCTCGAGATCATGCTGCGAGCACCCGAACGAAGACTCGCTTGGCGAGCGCTGGCCGGAGGAGCTTCCAATTATCTTGCCTCCGGTGTCGTATCTTTCACCTCAGGTCCCAATCGAAGCACCTGCGTGATCCTAAAAATATGCCCCGGCTTTAACGGCTCCGTCTCGCATCGGGTGCACAGCTATCTGCGCAATTTCAAAAGATTTATGGAGCACCCCTCGAATAGGGCATCAGAAAATCCATCACCCGCGCGGTAACGGTTCTTTGATCGTCGAGCGCAAATTGAGAGCATGAAAACAAACCGCTTTTTCATGGAATTCGCACCAGTGTGGTTCGCCTTGCTTATTCCTCTTATCGCTTTTGCCGTCGCATTGATGTTGGGGCTGTTATTCAGCTAACACAGGATTCTATGCGCCGCGGCCGGCTATCAGCTCAATAGACGACAGGCGCGAACAGGGACGTATTAGGCGAACAACAATCGGCGGGAGATTCTGCCCAGATCGCCACGCGTTTTTTGCGAGACTCGCGCTGAGTTTGCTGTCGCAGCCCGCGATTGAATTCAGACCGGCATCGCTTCCACGCGGAGGGACAGGGTTGAGATGTCAGAATATGCGGAAGGCGGCGCCGCATGGCTCTCACTCGCAAGCGGGAATACGGGCATCTCCCGCGCGGGATATAAGAAAATCCCCCACATGTGTAATGGCCTCGAAACGGAAGCGTCACGATCTTTGAGTATGAAAAAGTTAAAGTTACTTAGTTTAATCGGCATCACATCGATTGCCCTAGCTAACGCCGGATGGGCAGCTGGCCACGGCGGCGGTGGAGGAGGCTTCGGTGGTGGTGGTTTTAGCGGTGGTGGACACAGTGGAGGTGGCGGCCGAGCTGGGCCGGCTGGAGGCGGCGTCCGTGGCGGTGGTGATTTCCGCGGCGGAGCAGGATTCCATTCTCGTGGACCAGGATTCAGTGGTCGTGCCTTCAATGGAAGAATGGGCCGTATCGTCGAACGTCACGATGCAAATTGGCACCGCGATTGGGATCGGCACCATGGTCACTTCTTCCACCATCGGTTCTTTGTCTTTAACGACGGTTTCTGGTTTGGACTGGATCCCTGGTATTATCCTTACGACGATTACTATGCGTACGACGACCAGGATTATTACGGATCCGATGCGTCCCCCGATCCATATTCGGTGTCGATGGTCGGTGCCGTCCAATCGGACCTGGCCAGACAAGGTTACTATCGCGGTGTGATCGACGGTGTTTTCGGGCCGCAGACGCGCGTGGCCATCACCCGTTATCAAAGCAATCACGGGTTGAAAGCGACCGGTAGTCTTACTACGGCAACGCTGCGATCCCTCGGATTGCCACAACCAATGGGTAGCTAACGAGTGCGGAATTGCTCCATGAGGACGCCGTAATCGACGTCTTGTAGGAGAAATGGGAAGCAGTGGAGTGGGCGCCCTTGGCGACGCTCACTTTCGGCTCGTTGGTCGGACGGGAGCGCAAGTTGAATGAGAAGGAATTCGATGAAATCGCCACTGCTTCTTCGCTTCACTCGCGACGGGTGACTTCGCTATGGCTCACGTCCCCAGCGGGGTACTAGAAAATCCCCCGCATGTGCAATGGCCGCGAAACGGAAGCGTAACGATCTTTGAGTATGAAAAAGTTAAGATTACTTAGTCTAGTCGGCATCACATCGATCGCACTTACTCATGCTGCGTGGGCGGGTCCCCACGGCGGAGGTGGAGGAGGCTTCGGTGGTGGTGGTTTTAGCGGTGGTGGCCATCTCGGCGGCGGGGGCGGCCGCGCGGGGCCAGTTGGACGCGGAGGCGGTTTCCGTGGCGGTGGAGTTAGCTTCGGTGGAGCGCGCTTCTCCGATGGAGGCCGGCATTTCGCAGACAGAACTGGCATGTCAGGGGTGAGGCCGCCGGTCTTTTCGAGACCCGGCCGGATAACAAATAGTCGCCCGGCGCTTTCAAACGTCGCACGCAATCGTGGCGCGATTTCCTCCTCCGCACGTCCATTGCGAACAGTTTCGCAACGCGGATTGAACGTTAACGGACGGACGGACCACATCGCCGAACGTCATGACTCAAATTGGCACGGCGACTGGGACCGGCGGCACGCGCATTTTGACCACGGTCACTTCTTTGTGTTTGTCGGCGGCTTCTGGTGCGGATTGGATGCCGGATTCTTTCCATGGGACTACCTGCCGTATTACGCCGACGATTATTACCCATATGATTACTACACTGCTGACGTTCCGCAGTACGATACCGAGAACACCGAGGCCATTGATAACGGAGTACCGGTGGCTGACCCCACGGTCCAAGCCGTGCAGACGCAGCTCACTCAATTGGGCTTTTACAGCGGCCCAGCCGATGGCTTTTTTGGTCCGGCTACCCGCGACGCCGTCGCGAAATATCAAATCGCTAGGAACCTCAATGTAACCGGAAGTCTATCGCCCGACATGCTGCAGTCGCTCGGGTTGCCACAAGTAACACGTAGTTAACACGCGCGGAATTACTCGATGAGAATCCCGCATTTCGACGGTTGGGGAAAACGGGGCGATGGAGGTGGGCGCTCATAGCGACGCTCACTTCCAGCTGGTTGGCCTGAACGGTCGTGCTCGGCTTAACCTACTCGTTGCTGTTTCGAGCTCCCTCGTACGAGGGAGCACGCATCACCCCTGGAGTGGCAACGCAAAATCCTACGCACGCGCAATCGCGGCAAGGTGACAGCAAACGATAACTTGAGGGGTTAAAACGAAAACGCGATTCGAGCTAAACCTTTATCGAGGAAATTATCATGTCCCACGAAATTCATTCTTACAGCGAGCTTCAGCAGCAGATTCACGAAGACTTGCGCAACCAACACCCGGAATGGGTTAGACCCAACGGTGACTGCCCCACTTGCGACTCCTACGAGCAGCGCCTGGCGGAGCTGATCGGCCGTTTCCAATCCAGCGAACGCAACTTGGTCGCTGCTTAATTAGGCCGATAAATCAGCAAAACACAAAACCTCGCAAACATGACATCAATCACTGAAATCAATGAAGCGAACTTCGAAACCGAAGTTTTGAAATCCAGCCAACCCGTGCTGGTCGAGTTCGCCACGGGTTGGAGTCTTCCTTCTATGATGCTGGATGGAGCGATGGACGAAATTGCCACTGAGTTTGTCGACTCCCTGAAGGTTGCCAGGGTCAAACTCGATCACAGTCCTAACCTTGGGTTATGGTACGGCGTTCGGTGCCTCCCAACCGTCCTGTATTTTAGCGGCGGCGAGGTGCGCGTCGGAATTTTTGGGACCACGAACAAGGAAGCAATTCTTTCGCAGTTAAGACCAGTTATGAATTCGCAGCGCGTCCCTGAGATTGCGCTATGAGGGGCATGAAAATGTCGTTAACTTCAGAGCGTTGGTCGAGAAGAAGGAGCGATGAAAAACCTTTTTATTGGCGTGGGACTATTGTCGATCTTGTTGACGACAGCCAGTTGCAAAAAAAAATCCCCGCCGCCGCAGGCTCCGTTACCGGTCAACGTCGTTACCGCGGTCGAGAAAGAGGTAAACGAATGGGATGAGTTCACCGGCCGCCTTGAGGCGGTCGAGTCGGTTGAGATCCGGCCGCGCGTGTCCGGTTATATTACTGAGATCCGGTTTCAAGCTGGCGCAATCATCAAGAAGGATGATCTGCTTTACGTAATCGATCCCCGTCCTTACCAGGCGGATTTCGATCGCGCCGCCGCCGAGGTCAAGCGCATGCAGGCGCAGGAGAAACTTGCCCAAATCGAATTGGATCGGGCGAAAGAGTTGCGCGCAAAAAATACCATCTCCGCGAGCGAGTTCGACCAAAAGGCTGCTACTTATCAGGGTGCTTCTGCGGCGACGGCCTCGGCCGTGGCAGCGGAAAATGCCGCAGCGCTAAATCTCGAGTTCACGCAAGTTAAATCACCGATCGATGGGCGCGTCAGCGATGAGCGCATCACGCTCGGTAACCTTGTCCAACCGGGCGCAGGGCCGGAGAATGTGCTTACCACGGTGGTCTCGGTCGATCCGATTTATGCAAAGGTCGATGCGGACGAGAACGCGATCCTAAAATATGTAAAGCTCAGCGAGCAGGGAAAACGCGTGAGCGCGCGGACGGCCAAAATCCCAGCGTGGGTTGAGCTTGGTAACGAGGCTGACTTCCCTCATGAGGGGTATGTCGATTTTGTCGACAATCGCCTTGATCCCGGCACCGGAACGGTCCGCGCCCGCGTCGTTCTAAAAAACTGGAACCCTAACCTCATCACCCCGGGTTTCTTTATTCGCGTCCGTGTTGCTGGAGCTACGCCGTATCGGGCGGCACTCGTCGCCGACAACGTGATCAGTTCACAGCAGGGGGTAAAATACGCCTTCGTCGTGAAACCCGATAACACCATCGAACGCCGCACCCTTGAGACGGCGAGCACCTTCGAAGGCAAACGGATCGTAAAGAACGGCCTCAAAGATGGGGAGAAAGTTGTCTCCACGCGCCTGCAGCTGCTGCAACCGGGAATGCCGGTGAAACCAATTCCCGAGCAGGAAACTCCGCCGGCGCAAGCGACGCCTTCAAAACCCGAGCCGAGAAGATAAATGCGGAACTCGGAATGCGGAATGCGGAATGAGCCCGATTTGAAAAAGCGCACCAAGGCGTTTGCGCTTCGGATCTTGAAGCTTGTCGATGCGCTGCCGAAGACAACGGCGGGTCGCGCGCTCGCATCACAGATTGTGCGTTCCGGCACATCTGTTGCGGCTAACTCCGCTGCCTGCCGCGCAAGATCGACCGCAGACTTCATTGCCAAGATGGGCATCGTCGAAGAGGAAGGCGACGAGACCTTGTTCTGGCTCGAATTGTTGGAGGAATCCGAACTGGTTTCTGCCGCCAAGCTCGCCGCGATCAAGCAGGAAGCCAACGAACTGATCGCGATCACAATCGCCTCAATTAAGACAACGCGACGCAACCGCAGTTCGAATTCGGCATTCCGAATTCCGCATTCCGAATTCGAATGAATTTTCCGCACTTCTTCATCGACCGGCCGATCTTCGCGGGCGTGATCAGTATCGTCATCACGCTCGTCGGCGTGATCGCGCTTTCGACGCTTCCGATTGCGCAATATCCGGACATTGCGCCGCCCACCATCCAGGTCACGGCCACCTATCCCGGCGCCAACGCGCAGGTGGTATCGGAAACGGTTGCGACGCCGATCGAGCAGCAGGTCAATGGCGTTGAGAACATGCTCTACATGTCTTCGCAGAGCACGAGCGACGGCAACATGACGCTGAGCATCACCTTTAAGCTCGGCACCAATCTCGATACCGCCCAGGTGTTGGTGCAAAACCGCGTCGCCATCGCGATCCCCATTCTCCCGCCCGATGTGCAGCGCATCGGTGTAACGACGAAAAAACAGTCGCCCGACATCACCATGGTCGTGCATCTCGTTTCGCCGGACGGGTCACTCGACCAGCTTTTCACCAGCAATTACGCATTGCTTCAGGTTCGCGACGAACTCGCGCGCCTCGATGGCGTGGGCGACATCAATGTCTTCGGAGCACGCGAATATTCTATGCGGATATGGCTCGATCCTAACAAGACCGCGGCGCGCGATCTGACGGCGCAGGATGTCGTGCAAGCGCTGCAGGAACAGAACGTGCAGGTCGCAGCCGGGATTATCGGCGCGCCGCCGGTGCCGAAGGGCGCAACCGCATTCCAATACACGGTTAGCACGCAAGGCCGACTCGTGGACGAAAAGGAGTTCGGCGCCATCATAGTTAAGACTGGCGCGAACGGACAAGTCACGCGCGTGCGCGACATTGCGCGGGTTGAACTCGCTGCGCGCGATTACACGGTCAACAGTGGGCTCGGCGGAAAACCGGCGACTGCGATTGCCATTTTCCAACTCCCGGGCTCGAACGCACTCGCCACGTCCGACGCGGTTCGGAAGAAGATGGCTGAGCTGAAGCAGCGCTTCCCCGCCGGCCTCGACTATACAATTGTCTACGACCCGACCGTTTCTGTCCGTGAGTCGATCCACGAAGTGCAAAAGACACTTTTCGAAGCCATCGCGCTCGTCGTTCTCGTCGTGCTGGTCTTTCTCCAAACCTGGCGCGCTGCGATCATCCCACTCATCGCGATTCCGGTTTCGTTGATCGGCACATTCGCAGCGATGAAAGCTTTCGGGTTTTCGATCAACAACGTTTCGCTCTTTGGCCTTGTTCTCGCGATCGGCATCGTGGTCGATGACGCCATCGTCGTGGTGGAAGCCATCGAGCATCACATTGAAGATGGTCTGAGTCCGCGAGATGCCGCACGAAAGGCCATGACGGAGGTCGGCGGCGCACTGGTTGCGATTGCCCTCGTCCTTTGCTCGGTCTTCATCCCGACGGCGTTTATCAGCGGCATCACCGGTCAATTTTTTCGGCAATTCGCGCTTACCATTGCGGTCTCGACCGCGATCTCTGCGCTCAACTCGCTTACGCTTTCACCCGCGCTCGCCGCGCTTCTCCTCCGGCCACGCGGCGCGGAGAAGGATTCATTTCAGCGCCTGATCGATGGCGTGCTCGGTTGGTTCTTCAAAGGATTCAATAAGGCCTTCGCGTCGAGCTCGAACGCCTATGGCAATACCATTGCGCGGCTTACCCGACTCGCCATCATCGTTCTGCTCATCTACGCCGGCCTACTTGGGCTGACCGGTCTCGGTTTCAAAATCGTGCCCGGCGGTTTTCTGCCGACACAGGACCGTGGCTACGCCGTCGTTTACGCACAGTTGCCCGACGCGGCATCGCTCGATCGCACCCAGGCCGTGGTCGACAAGATTACAAAGATCGGGCGCGAAACGCCCGGGGTCCTCAACACCGTTGAATTTGCCGGCTTCAATCTTTTCGGCGGCAATCAGACCAACACGGCTGCGGTCTTCCTACCCTTCAAGGAATTCTCGGAGCGTAAAACGGCCGAGGAAAAAATGCCCGCCATCGTGGCAAAGATGAACGCGCGCGTTCGCGCCGAGATTCCCGAGGCGCTCGTCGCTGTCTTCCCGCCGCCACCCGTCTCCGGGATTGGCAACGCCGGCGGATATCGACTTTTCATTCAAGATCGCGGCAACGCCGGACTCGAAGAACTGCAAACGGAAGCTTTCGCCATGATGATGAAAGCAAATCAAACGCCGGGCCTGACCAATAACCTAACGACCTTTCGCGCCAACGTGCCGCAACTCTGGCTCGAAGTGGATCGCGTCAAAGCGAAGAGCATGAACGTGCCGCTGAGCAACATCTTCGGCACACTCCAGACTTACCTTGGCTCGACCTACGTGAACGATCTCACCCTCTTCGGCCGCACCTATCGCGTCACCGCGCAAGCCGACTCGCAATTTCGCCTGAGTCCCGACGACATCCGCTTACTTAAGACGCGCAATAACTCCGGCGGAATGGTTCCGCTGGGTTCCGTCGCGACCGTGAAGGAAGTGAGCGGCGCCGACAAAATTACGCACTACAACATGTTCCCGGCGGCAGATCTGAGCGGCCAGCCCGCGCCGGGCGCCAGCACGGGCGACGCGTTGGCTGCGGTTGATCGTCTCGCGAAAGAAATTCTGCCCACCAGTTTCACGACCGACTGGACGGAGATCGCGCTGCAGCAGAAACTCGCCGGCAACAGCGCGGCCTACATTTTTCCACTCTGCGTTCTCTTCGTCTTCCTTCTCCTCTCGGCGCTTTATGAGAGTTGGTCGCTGCCACTCGCCATCATTCTGATCGTGCCGATGTGTCTGTTCAGTTCGATCTATGGTGTCTGGCTGCGCTCAATGGAGAACAACATCTTTACTCAAATCGGTTTTGTCGTGCTCGTTGGGCTCGCCTGCAAGAATGCCATCTTGATCGTCGAGTTCGCTAAACAAATTCAGGATCGCGATGCCAAGGATCGCTTTACCGCCGCGGTTGAAGCCTGCCGCCTCCGATTGCGTCCGATCCTCATGACCTCATTCGCCTTCATTTTCGGTGTCCTCCCGCTAGTTCTTAGCAGCGGCGCCGGTGCTGAAATGCGTCAGGCGCTTGGCACCGCAGTCTTTTTCGGAATGCTCGGCGTGACCGGTTTCGGTCTCTTTCTCACGCCCGTCTTCTATGTCGTGATCATGTGGTTCAAAGAGCGCCGCACCAAAACCTCAGTGCCCGCGCCAACCCAATCCGCACCACCGTTAACCGCAGAACCAGCCCTGTAATCTTGCGAGCTTCGCAGGTATTTCACGAAATGTTGCACTTGTTGCGGCTCCGCAGAGCGTCGCCCTAGCAGTGAAATCTTCGCGAGGACGCGTTGGCAGGGCGAGACTCTGTCGAGCCACGCGGCTCTTCTCAGACGTTGTAACACACCGGAGAATCCGCGTCCGGAAATGCGCCGACCAGGCCTAACAAAAGATTTATTTCCGCGGACCCGGTTCCCCGGTCCGGTAAGGAAGAGGCAGATATTCCACCGAAGGCTGACGACGAATGGGCTGCGGATACAGCTGCATCAGGCGCAAAATATTTTCCGGCATATCATCCCGGACAGGTAGACCCAGTTCCTGTCCGCGCTCGCAAGTAATCGGAAAGTCGTGTGTCCAGGTGCCGCTGGTCAGCAGCTTGGCCAGCTCCGTCGCCTTCTCAGCCGGAACCTTGCGCCCGAGCAAATCGGTTACCTCATGCTCCATTTGGAAAAGCGCCTTCTCCGCCTGGTCCGCGAGAATCAACGTTTTGTCATCCACCTCGGCGATCGGTTTTTGACGCGCTGCTTTTACGATTGATGCCGCCGGGTATTCACCCAACTGCGGATCGACCGGGCCCAGTACCGCATGCGCGCACATGACGATTTCGTCCGCCGCCAGCGCGATCAATGTTCCGCCGGACATGGCAAAGTGCGGCACAAACACCGTGACCTTGCCCTTGCGTTTGGAGACAGCGCGCGCGATCTGGGTTGCAGCCAGGACCAATCCACCCGGTGTGTGCAGGACCAGATCCAATGGGATCTCCGCATCAGTTAAGTGAATGGCACGCAGTACTTCCTCGCTGTCGTTAATATCGATATAACGAAACACGGGAAACCCGAGAAGGCTCATCGTTTCCTGGCGATGCACCAGCAACACCACGCGCGATTTTCGTTCGCGCTCAATTAATGAGATCAGCCGCTTGCGCGACGCTTCCAACAGCCGCTGTTTGATGACCGGCTGGAGCGCCGATAGCATGAAAAACAGCCAAAAGATATCCATGCCTAGTCTTCTTATTGTCTAACGGCGACGCGGTTCCCACGCCCATTCCGCACCATACTCATCAGGTTGCATTCGGCGCCTCGGCTTCTTCACAAACAACCAGCATGACAACATTCCGACGACAAATCCGCCAATGTGCGCCCACCAGGCGATGCCACCGACCTGTTGCGGGCCGGCCAGGGCCATCGTCCCGCTAAATAATTGAATGAAAAACCAGAGGGCCAGATAAAACACAGCCGGTATTTCGAAAAAGAATGGAAAAAAGAAGATCGGAAACACCACCACCAGGCGCGCCGTCGGGAAAAAAAGAAAATAAGCACCCAACACCCCTGCGATTGCGCCAGATGCACCGACCGATGGCACGGTAGAGTCTGGATTCACGTACAAATGAGCGAGCCCAGCAGCCGTGCCGCAGAGCAAATAAAAAATGGTAAAGCGGACCGGACCCATTCTGTCCTCGACGTTGTCGCCGAAAATCCAAAGGGTCCACATATTCGCTACGATATGGAGCCACCCGCCGTGCAGGAATTGATGCGTCAGAATCGGCCAAAAATTATCGACGGGAAAGCCAACGGCCAGAGCCCAGTCGGGATGAGTGAAACGCGCCGGAACAAGACCGAATAAATAGAAAAGCTGCTCAACGGATTGGTGCGGCAGTCCCAGCTCGAAGAAAAACACGATTACATTGACCAGAATCAATGCCCGAGTGGCCACCGGTGTGGAGCGACTCGGAACAGAATCTTTAATCGGAAACATCTACGTTGAGCGAAATACGCCCGTCCGCCTCGGACCCGCTTGTAGACGCTCCAGTTCTTTGGTCAAGTCGAGAATGATTCTGATGCCGGCAAAATCGTCGCCGCAGGCTGTGCGGAGCGCCTCGATGCGACGCAATGCACGAATCCCGTCGCCATCAAAGGAATAGCCTCCAACTCCGGTGCCGAGCAGCGGCGAAAGAAGGCGATGCTTGCAATAAACAAGAATTGTCCGGCGCGGTACCCCGGTAAGCTGGGCCGCGGATTCAATCGTGTAAACCGCGTCGGCGGGCGGATCGAACAGCTGTAGCCAGCGCGGCGGTGTCGCCACCATCTCGTTCGACACTGCCTTCGTCGCCGGATTTATCACGTCATCATGTTGTTATATCGCGTTTCGGGCGAAGAATAGCCCCTTCCGATGTGCGCGTCCCCGGTCTAATCGAGGACGCGCGCGCTTTTTTTTAGAAGCGTCAGCTAACCTTGACCTCTACTTGCTTGGCTTTGGCTCTCTCGCTCTTCGGCACGTGAACCGTGAGCATGCCGTCCTTGAACTCAGCCTTTACTTTGTCGGCGTCGGCCAAGTCGGGAAGAGCGAAACTTCGGACGAAACTGCCGTAGGACCGTTCGACTCGATGGTATTTCTTCTTCTTCTCTTCCTTCTCGAACTTGCGTTCGCCGGCGATCGTCAGGACTCCGTTCTCGACTGTCACTTTTACGTCTTCCTTTTTCACGTCCGGCAACTCGGCTTTAATCACGTATTCCTTGTCATCTTCGGTAATGTCGGCGAGCGGCTCCCAATCAGCGAGAGTGATATCATCTCTTTCTCTTCCGTTCGTGCGGCGTCCGAAGAACCGCGAAAGCCGGTTTTCTACATCGGCCAATTCCATTGGCTCCCAGCGGGTGAGTGTATTGATCATAGCGTCTTGTTCCTTTCCTGCGCGGCGGTAGGTTTTGGGCTGCGTCCCGTCCGCCACCTGCCGGGAGCGCAGCAAGCCTTGCTTCTGATCTTCGGCCCGAGAACACCGCTGTGCTTGGTAACTTAGGTAACCTTTTTCACATCACGCCTCTCGCTTTCGCGAGAGTCTGAACGAGTATGGAGTTGCGATCATAGATCGGTGGGGAAAGGATTTACGTGAAGCGCGCGGCCACGGAAACAATACTTGGCTCTGTCGTCGAAAAGCCGCTTCTCCGTTTGCATGCCGCCGCGCGCCTCGAGCCATTCTGGATAGCGGTGCAGCGCGTGATCGAGGCAGCGCTGCCTGGTTCCCTGGTCGGTCTGACGCTACAGCACCATCCAATTTCTCCGCTTATCGCCAAATGGTCGCAACCGATTTTGAACGGCTCCTTCAATGCCCGGTCAATCGAGATCTATCTGAGTAAGCATCCTCGCAGCCGCCGGTTTGTCCGCGCCAGTGATGTCTTTCCCAAGCGCGACGCCATGCTGCAGTCGGATTTTTATCGCAAATACATGGCGCCGCAAAAGCGAGTCCATGCGATCGGCCTCTTCTTTTGGCAACGCCAAAGGCTCCTCGCCATCATTGTAATCATGCGGACGGCGGAACAGGGTGACTTCACCTCGGTGCAAACGAAATTGCTTCGCCATCTCTACTCGCAGTTCGAGACGGCGCTGCGGCGACTGCAATTGCTCGAACGCGAGCGCGCCGCGCGGACCGCGCTCGAAGGCTTTTTGAGTCGGCTGCCACTACCGACCATGCTTCTTCGTTGGAACCTCCGGCTGGTTTATCAGAACAAGGCTGCGCGAGAATTTTGCAATTTGTGGGCCGTGGGGCCGGAATTGGCCTCGCTCACCAAAGCTGATGAGCCGGTGCCGGCGGAGATTCTCGACCGATGTCGCCGCCTGAAGAAGGAATGGCGACAAAGATCGCAATTGGCCACACCTCGAATGATTCTGCGGCAAGAGGTGATTCATCATTCCAAATGGTCGTTCTTGCGGGCGACCCTTAATATGAGACAACTCAGCATGGGCAGCCTGGCTCGACCACATTTTCTGATTGAATGCGAAGAATTTCGTCGCCCGGCCACACCTTTGCCGCACCTGGTCCGACTCACTCAACGCGAGCAGCAATTGACCGGACTGATCTGTGACGGCCATAGCAACCAGGAGATCGCGGACGAAGCCGGTTTAAGCGTGGCCATGGTCAAGAAGCATCTCCATTCCATCTTCCACAAGCTTGAGGTCCCCAGCCGCAGCCGTTTGATCGCCCTCATGCGCTGAAAGTATAACGGCTGCCCGGGACGAAGCTTTACGCGCTACGGCCTGAATTTCGGGAGGTAACTCGCGGTAGAGCTGCCAAAATTTCGCCGTGCCGCGTCAAGTCACGAAGAAGAATCAAACTCGCGCTTCTTCATCTTTGGAGGCGCACAAGGATCGGGTCGGAGCGGATCCCCTACGATTTAACCTCGGGAGGAGGAGAGTCGCCACATCCAAGTACTCAATATGGCAGCGATGATAAGCGCGACCACGCTTATCCACATCGGTATCTGGTAAGTTCCGACCGTTACCTGCGCTTGTTTGATCAGACGCACCACATGGCCAATGGCAAAAAGCGCGAAAATCAAACTGGTGACACGCAGTCCGGAAGCTTGTGAACTCATCGGTGCATTCTGACTCGCGGTTTCGGCTTTGGCAATCCGGAATGCGTTCGCACTGACGCCTAACGAGACACAAGATCAGCGACCCAGCACTTTGGAAGCAGGTAATGATCGTCCGAGCAAGCTACCGCAAAGTGCTGGGTTCGCTGCAACGCCTGGTTCAGGCGCGAGCCGAATCTATCCCCAAGCTTCAATCTCTTTTATCGCGCAAATTGCGCGCGAGCGCCCACGAGCCGCCCCATAGCGCTACCACGATGAACACGTCCGACCACTTGTCCGGGTCCTGAGTTGCGCCCCGGATGCGGAAAGAGTTGAGAACAGGCGGTAGATGAATTGTTACCGTCCAGAGCGCGAACATCAGTCCTATACCTAAAGCTGCCCACCGTTGCAGAAATCCAGTGGCGAAGCTTACGCCCGCGGCGATGAAGGCGACGCCGAAGAAAACAGTCCAGAACCAGTGCCAGGGAATCCAGCCGGGCACCATACTGGCAATGAAGGTGAGAACCTGAAAATGAGCGATGCCAAAGATGATGAGCGCAAATGCCAGAAGGTAGCGGCTCGCCCTGTGAAGCCATCTCGGAATGCCGCCCAATCCAGGCGCGAGCCACGCCAGGCTGCCAATGGCCATTGGTTCGAGCACATTGGTACGCCACTCGGCGCTCATGAGATTGGGACGTCGCGGCAGGTCAAACGCGAGTCCGCAGAGTAACATCAGAGCACCGAGTGTGATGGAAGATACCACCAAAGTGCGTTGAAAAAGAAGGCCTGCCCCGCAGAGGACTAAAATGGCTCCGACGAGGTAGGCCAAAATCGGAATAGCCGGCAGCCACGGAATTACCGGCACAACCTTATAGTATGGACGAGGCGAATGACTGGAAACGTACGAGCAGATCAATGTCTCTATGCCTATCCCAATTATTGCCAACGAAAAAAGCAAGCGACCAAATCGTTCCAGCATAATCAACCACCTTACCTTGCTTTCCAGCTGATTTAGTGTTCTATCGCGCGGAATGCTCACGGTCTAACGAGAGCAAGATCAGCCACCACTAAAACACTCATGATGCCTTCCTTGCGCGCACGCGCGACGTGACGGCTCACTGCGAAATGCGGCTGCTGGTAGGCTTTGCTGATTTGGCGGCGACTTATTTCTGTTTGTCTATACGCGCGCGGCTTACCAGTTTTCCAGAAGGAAACCGTGGTCCACATTGTTGCTGTCAATCAGCTGTCCCGTGACTAGTCCTGTGTCGGAATTATCCGAGGGAACAGTGCCCTGGCCTGCGCTTGTGCCGCCGCCCGGGGCATCGAACGTGGTGAGACTGCCGCGAAGATTACGAAGGAAGCCATGACTCACGCCGTTGGCGTCGAAGTAATTTCCGGCGATGTCTCCGAGGTCATCGTTACTTTCGGGTAGAGTGCCTTGGCCCGGACTGGTGCCCGCGGCCGGCACATTGTAAACGGTGTATGCTCCCTGTGGAGAGCGGGTGAAGCCGTGAAGGACACCACTTGGATCGACAAACACTCCTTCGACTTCGCCGGTTGGAATGACGCCCACACCGAAGGTGCCGTTGAAGCTGCCCGCAGTATGGTCAGCGCCGGGAGCATCGATCACGGTGAAGTTGCCGCGCGGATCGCGCAGGAAGCCGTGACCAACCGAGTTCGCGTCGAAATAGAATCCGGCGATGTTGCCTAACAAGTCGATGGCATTCGGCGTGGTGAAGGTGGACCCGGGCGGATCGAACTCGGTGATTTTGCCGCCACCAGAACGCACGAAGCCGTGTTGGACTGAATTTGCGTCCACGTAAAAGCCGATGACTGCGCCTTCCGGGTTGATACCCATCGGAGTAATTTCTGAGACAAAGGTGCCCTGCGGAAACGGACCTGTGCCTGCGTCCGGAGCATCGATCTGGGTGAAGTTGCCGTTAGGCGAACGAACGAAGCCGTGGCAATGGGCGGTGTTGTCGGTGAAGAATCCGGCGACCTCTCCAAATAGATTAATGGAGTAACCACGCGTTCCCTGACCGTCGCCGATCGCTCCACAGTTTGCCGAACAAGTGCCCGCTGCCGGATCGTCGAACGTGATAAAGCTACCCAACGGAGTACGGAGAAAGCCGTGCCGGGCAGAGTTAGTATCCCGGAAGAATCCGACAACCGTTCCCGTGAGGTTCAGGCCAAAGGCCACGGTGCCCTCACCGGATGCCGTGCCTGCGCCGGGCGCATCGAATGTGATGATGTGGTGGGGCGGCGGACCACCAGCACTTACCGAAAAGGGCAGTCCGAAAGTGCAGACGATGAGGCAAAGTGCGAGGGATAGATGCGGACAAATGTTGAATGCGCTCACACAATTCAAGATTTTGATCTGAGTTTTTGATAACGTGCTTTTCATAATTTTATTTTTGTTAACTCGATTAGCCTGATTGATCGGCAAGCCGCTGGCTATAACCAGATCTCGCTAAAAAGGCAGACCAGTTTTGCTTGTCGCAAGAAGCGAGGGCTTTGAGGTGCGCGGCATCTCTTGAGAAAGCATTCTCTGGATGCGAAACTCATGTCGTGAAGATGAATGGCGCGATCTACGGGCGCACTGTCTCGACGGTCCCAAGGCAGCGCCGGCGTCGTTTAGTCATGTCGTTCGAAATGGTGCGGCTGGATCGCGCATCGTCCGAGCCGCTTTACCAACAACTGTATCGTCAAATACGAGAAGAACTCGAGAGCGGCAGTTTTGATTCAAGCGCCTCCCGTGTGCCTTCCTCACGAGTTCTCGCGGCAACTCTCGGGATTTCGAGACTGACCGTAAATCAGGCGTTCTCAAAGCTGCTGGCAGAAGGCTATCTTCAAGCCCGGAATCGGTCTGGTATCTTTGTCGCCGATCATCTACCGGCAACCTTTCTGAAGGCTGCCAGGCCGGCGACAACCGCGCGCACGGAGCATCCTCCGCGCGTCGCCCGAAGAGTGACCAGAATGACCGATCTTCGCAGCGGCCGACAGCTCGACGTCGGCGCTGGCGGCCCGCCGAGTGTCACGTTCGTCGCGGGGTTGCCGGCCGTGGATGAATTCCCGATTGCGGTTTGGGAACGCCTACGCGAGCAGGTTTTGGCAAAAAAGGGAGCGCACTTATTGCGTTATGCCTCGAGCCGGGGCGAGATCGAACTACGCAAGGCAATCGCCACTTACTTGTGCGACTTCCGCGGGGCCAATTGTCATCCGGACCAAATCGTAGTCGTGGGCGGCATGCAGCAGGCGATGCTGGCGTGCGCGCTCGCCTTAATAAATGAAGGTGAAGTGGCATGGATCGAAGATCCCGGCTTCCATCAGGCACGTAATGTCTTGGCTTTTGTCGGGGCCAAAATGGTCCCACGCCCGATCGATCGTGAGGGGCTGGTAATCGGAAAGTGCTCGCGGCAAAATTCTCCCAGACTCATTTTCGTCGCGCCATCGCACCAGTTTCCCTTCGGTGTGACGATGAGCCTGAAGCGGCGGAAAGCTCTGATCGAGTTCGCGGAGTCGCACGACGGCTACATCCTGGAGGATGATTATAATTCCGAGTTTCGTTTCGACGGGCCGCCGCTGCCATGTCTTCAAGGTTTGGACCATGCCGGCCGGGTGATTTATGCCGGCACTATGAGCAAAATCCTTTACCCATCGTTGCGCCTCGGTTTTGTGATCGCACCGCCACAACTTGTCGACACCCTCGTCAAGGTGCGCGCTGTCATGGACCAGCATTCCCCGGCGATTGATCAAGCTACCCTGGCGCGTTTCATCACCGAAGGATTTTTCCTCAGCCACGTGAAACGGATCCGCGAACTCTATGCCCAGCGACGCGTGTTCTTTATCGAACAATTCCAAAAATGGCTGGGCGACTATTTCGATCTGGAAGTAACGCCTGCCGGTTTGCACTTCGTCGCCTGGCTGCGGCGCAAAGAAGACTTTCCGTTACTCATGCGTGCTCGTGAGGAAACCGGCGTTTGGCCCCGGCCTCTTTCTTTCTTCTGCATCAAGGCTCAGTTGGATCCGGCATTCGTTTTTGGATTCGCGGCCTGGTCGCAAGCGCAAATCGAACAAGGTTTGGCAAAACTAGCGTCCGCGGTTAAACAACTGAAGCAGCGTGGTGCGGGAAAGGGTTCGTCATTTCAAATCCACGATTTGTCACCTGCTACGAGTGAATACTGGCCGTCGACAGCTATCAGATCAAAGTAACTGGCTAACGAAAATTGGATTGAGCAAAACAGCCGGGCGCTTTCGCCCCCGCGACAATCAGAAAGACTTGCGGACGCAACCGTTCGCTTGCGGCTCATTCGCGAAACGCGCCGTTGTCCACCTGATGAGCAGCTCCTCGAGCGGCGCACCGGGCTGGACAATCGTGAAGTGGTCGCGCCCGGTGAATGTCCAATACTCGAGTCGTTGACCAGCAGAGCAGCGCTCTTCGACATACGCGTCGGTGGCATTCGGTGGCACGACGGTGTCCGAGAGGCCTTGCGCGATTACGACGGGAGCCTTTATCAGACCGTTCGCCGTGTTCTGCTCAAGCCGAGCTTGAAGCGCTTTGTTCGAACTCGTCGCCAATGCCGGACCGTCGAACGTCGCCGCCAGTGCCTCGATGCGTTCCGGATCCTCGGGCGGGAGGAAGTCGCATAAGTTTACTATCTGACGCGCAGCATCGAGCGCCTCGGGCCGAAGCGCTTTCTCGAATGTGATGTCAGGGTAAAACCGGCTGTATGCTAGCGCGATATACGGTCCAAACCGCTTGTCCATCGCGACGTTCATCGCGAGAATGTTCTTAATGTTTGCGGCCGGTGCGATTGCCGCGACGCCGAGGATTTCGAGGTCCGGCGCGTAGCGCGGCCCGACAATGCCGGTCCAAAGCGCTGCGTGTCCCCCCTGCGAGTAACCCCACACCACCATGCGTTTGTCGAGCGTAAGCTCTGACATCTGCCGCGCGGCACGGACCGAATCGAGCGTCGCGCGCGCTTCGCCTTCGCCGATCAGGTACGGATGCGGCCCACCCTTCTCTGCGAAGGAGTAATCTGTCTCGACCACGACCCAGCCGGCTATCACGATCCGGTCGCGCCCGGCGATGCCCGCGCTCGGCGCCGAGAAAAGCGACGGCATGCATTTCTGCAGCAAGCCCGTCGTGCCGTGCTCCCACGCGATGACAGGGCGTGGGCCTGCCGGAGGAGCGGTTGGCGCGAACACTGTCGCGACCGCCGTCGCTGGCGTGCTGTCGTCCACAGTGGTTGCATAAAGAATGCGCCAGCCTCGCATGCCGGCTGGCAGTATCACGTCTTTGAGCGGCTCGCTCCGCAGTAATGCGCCAGGCTGGCGCGACAAGTCCGACGGCGGATCGTAGAATGCATCTGGCACGTGCGCAGTGATACTCGCGCGAACCGCCTGGGGTGTCGGCGCGGCGCTCGACTCTGAGGACGCTCGTTTGGGCCGATTGCAGCTAGCTCCGGCGACCAAAACAAGCAGCACCGCGGAGCCAATCGAACGAAGCCCGGCAATGTTCATAAGCCCCTTCTCCTGGTAACCTGTGATCCGCTGTCCATCATGCGGGCGCGGCGACCTAACGAGACCAAGATGAGCTGCGGCGAGTGAGAACGCGCTTGGCGGCGGATTGACCGGTTTGAACTCATCGAAAGCTGGATAGTACGGCAGCTCGCGTTCGGCTCCATCGCATGGTTAGGCTGTTTGCGTTCAATTGGATTCCCGGCCCGCGCGGCGCGGCAATACTACGCCCATTCATCCTTCATCCTTTTCACGTGCCGGTCAGGGGTTAGCTGGAGCGTCTGGTTAGATCGTTCGTGTGGCTGGTCCGGTGGCGCGAGCATAGGATATTGCTGCAACTACAGCGACGAAAAAGATTACCTGCAGCGATAACGTGAGTGGTTTTAGATGTAAGCGAAGATAAAAGTGAGCGAATAAGTTAAGCGTGACATCGGATGTAATGATGAGGAGAGCCCACGCTAGCCCGGTGCGCGGCTGCCATAACAATAGCACGGCAGCTAAGGCGTCGAGAAACGTGAGCGCACTCCAGTAAGCATTGAGCGCCAACGGCGCAAAACGGTAAGGCAACCAGCCGTGCCGCCACAGGTCAGCGAGGTGAACGGCGCACGCTGCCGCAAGGCAAACGCTGAAAACGATGAGAACTGGCCGACTGAGTCGTGGAAGCAACGACACCATCTAAGAAGATTAAGTTAACCGGCCCGCCGCCACTGGCGTTCGCGAAGAAGAAGGCGTGTTCCGGCGGGCCAAGTTGAACGCGTTGTTAGGCCACTCGCGATGCGAGCTAGAGTGCGATTCGATAGCGAACAGCATCAGTGCCGCCATATTGCGCAGGCCTCTGGAACCGCTCAATGAGGACACCGCCGTTAGCTTCAATGACTCTGCGGGAAGTAACATTGTTTGGATCCGTCGTGATTTCGACGTATTCCAGCCCTTGAGCGCGAGCATGTTCCAACATCAATTTCAACGCCAACTTGGCATAGCCGCGGCCTTCCTTCCATGGCACAACCGCGTAGCCAATGTGTCCGAGGAAGTGAGCGGGCAACTCTGATGTGCCCGGCTGCCACCTCAAACCAATCGAGCCGCAAAACTCGGTATCCCAAAGCCAAAGTCTAAATCCCGGGAGGCGTGCTGCGGTCGTACCGTCCGGCAGCACGATCGGCGGGCCCTTTGCCCCACGATCAGTTAGGCTTTCGACGAACGAGCGGGGATCCTTCTCGATCTGCGCAAGTTCCTCGATAGAAGCAGCGGCGCCCTTGATGTTGTCGGGCGACCACCCACGCTTCAATGCCGCAACGTAGCTTGGCAAACGATCTAGCGATGGCGGAACAAGTTGCATTGGACGTGTCATTTACTGCCGAGCGAGCTCAAGCTCACCGCGCCTAGTGAGGGCGAGCTTTGCTTTCACTTCAGCCTTCAGAAGGCAGGTGGCAGCTCTTGCAAGCACACTAGCTACGCTTTTACTCTTTCCGCTTTCTCTTCCGCCGTTGGCTGCGGTGTGGTTAGGCACCAGGCTTCTCCGCCAAATACGCAATCCTTGATAGTCGTCTCTCACTCGTGAGCTGATGCACCGCAGCGAAGAAGCGTTGCAAGCCTTCGAACCGTTCTTCGCCTTCGACTACAAGCAAGTCATCCTTGTGACGCTGTCGCGCGTTATGCCAGCGGCCCGCAACCAGAGCAGCGCCGGCGGTGAAATCTTCCTGTCGTACCAACCGAAGGCCTGCTGCTTCGATAAGCCGCTCATTAATTCCAGGTGGCACGAACAGAAAGACGCCAATGGAGCTGCGCAATGCTAGTTCGTCGTTTGTCACTGGTCCCGTGATCACCACTGGATCGGTGAAAAGAGCTCGATGCCCCGGGCGAAGAACACGCTGCCATTCCCGCAGAACAGCTAAACGAGCCGGTAAATGATTCATCGCATCGATACACAGGACGGCATCAAAGCTGTTGTCATCAAAAGGTAAGCGCGCATTTGCATCCGCTACCCTGAAGCATACTCGGCTACTCTGATTGGACGTGCCCGCCATCTGCGAAGCTGTGGTGACGCCATCCTCATTCGCGTCCACTCCAGTGACGCGGCACGCAGTCCTTTTGGCCAGGTAAAGAGCGGGGCCGCCTGAGCCGGTGGCGACCTCAAGCAAATGACTTTCAGCGGTCAATCCAAGCCAGGGAATAAAATGATCATATTCATCCACCGTCACCCAACTGTTCTGGCCGATGTCGAGGCCGAAGGTTTCCTTTCGAACCACTTCGAGAACATGCTCGTTGAAGTGGCTGTAGGTACTGTAATAGAGGTCGCTGCGTTCTGACATGCGATGCGTGTTATGACGCTATTATAGGTCTAACGAGCTCAAGCTCGGCCACCGCTGGCGACAGCGAGATTTGCTTTCACTTCATCCTTCATAATTGAAACTCCTTCACCACCCGGCTCAGTCGCCCTTTTCCCTGAGGGCTTTGCCTTCTGCGTCTCTCATCACCATTCGCTCCATTCATCCTTCAGCCTTTCAGTACGTCGTCTGAGCCGTGGGCTGGAGCGTCTGGTTAGGTCTCATTTGGCTAGGGCGCAGAGAGCGCACTGATCGTGATATGGTACCCGTCCGGATCCCGGAGTGAGAACTCCCTTGTTTGTGTGTTCGGGTTCACGTGGGGTTCCTCTTCGAACTGGCCGACGAGAGCGCGCGCCCTCTTCAGTGCCACGTCGAAATCGTCGACGCGGAAGAACAAGAGGAGGCCGTTGCCAGGCGACGCCTCGTCCGGGCTCATCAATGAGGGATGCTCGTGCGTGCCCCACCGGTGGAGGCAAAGCAAGACGGTTCCATCCGTATCCAGGATCTGACCAAAGTAGTCATGGCCCGGAGGCGTCTCGGGCTGGCCGAAGAGCGACTGGTACCATTTGAAGCTGCTGGGAACGTCGCGTACGCCGATGATCGTCCATGTGCGTTTCATTGCATTTCCGCTGTTGAACTAACGAGACACAGATAAGCCACGGACGGGGTTTGTGGCAAGCGAGTTTGCGGTCATTCGGTCAGGGGCCGTCGGCTTCATCGATTGGTTAGGTCTCTCGTGCTAATACGGATGCTCCATGATAATAGCGGGCTGTGTTCATCGTGCCCAGAATGATCATCCACCATGATCAGGAGCTCCTTGGCGGTCCTGTCCACCATGGTCTGCAGCGCAGCCTGGTCGATTGGCTTGAGCGCCGACGAGCCGGGCCGTGGAACCAGGCCGCGAGCACGCTGCGATCAGCTGAGCAACACCGACCAGCAAGCTCGCGGCGGCGCTTATGGGAAATTCAAACGTCATTTTCCCAATGATCACTGTTGCCAGAAACCTGAAAATATCAAAGACACATTCATAAGACCTAACGAGACAAAGATCAGCGACCCGGCCCGCGGGACACGTGAATTGCAACCAGAGCGCGATGGCCGGGTTCGCTCGATCGCATGGTTAAGTGTTGCGGCTGAGCCAGTCCGCGAAACGTGTCGGGCCGAGGCGCGGGTGATCGCCGGGCGTGAGGCTTTGATCGTTCACCGCGATGCCGTAGTAGAGCGCCTTGGGATCGGTGATTACCGTCCGTGCGTCCCCGGTTGCGTTCAGGAATTGCCGCACGAGGTCGTCTTGACGGATCGGTTCGGGACCGGCCAGATCGACCGTGCCGTTCAACGGCTCAGCGAGGGCCGCATCGGCCATGACGGCGGCGACGTCATCCGACGCAATGGGCTGCATCAGAACCGGTGGAAGCCGAACCGTCTGCCCTTCAGTCGCCGATTGGGCGATGCCGCCCACGAACTCGAAGAACTGCGTGGCGCGCACGATCGTGTAAGGAATCGGGGAAGCCTTGATCAGTTTTTCCTGGGCCATCTTCGCGCGGAAGTAACCGCTCGCGAGCAGGCGGTCGGTGCCGACGACCGACAACGCCACATGATGGCCGACGCCCGCGGCGGCTTCCGCGGCCAGGAGGTTGCGACCCGACGTCTCGAAAAACGCCAGGACTGCGTTGTCCTCCCACGAGGGCGCATTCGCGACATCGACGACCACCTGAGCGCCGGCAAGCGCTTGCGCCAGTCCCTCGCCAGTGACGGTGTTGACACCCGATGATGGTGATGCCGCCACCACCTCGTGGCCGTGCTGACGAAGGTTCATCACGACCTTTTTTCCGATGAGTCCGCTGCCGCCGATGACGACGATTTTCATGTTTGAGTCTCCTGTTTCGCCCATCGCGGGCGCTCAAAAAGCCTACTTGCGTTACTTGGCCGGAAGCAGTGCCGGAACACCTTGCTTTTTCACCAGGAACACAACGAACTTCGCCGGTTTGCTGTCGCTCGCGTTGCGCCCGACGATGTGAACATCATTCGGGCCTTCATAGAATCCTTCGCCGGCTTTGAGCGTGACGGGCTCGGCACCTCGCAACTGCATCACAATCGAACCCTCGAGCACGAGACCTTCTTTGCCGGGAATGTCCGTGAGGGGCTTGGACATGGTTTCTTTTACGTCGGGAGGTGGAGCAGCCGGCGCGAATTGCGCGGCGACCGCACCAGCAGCGATTGCGATCGGCAAAATGATCTTTTTCATAACGACTCCCTGTGGTTTAGCTCAGATTTGCGTTTCTTTCAAAGCCTAACGAGACGGAGCTGAGCGACCCCTGGCGGCGCCGAGCGTGGCAAACACCGAGAACTGTTTCATAAAATCAAACGTGGACATTACAACGGCCAGCGATTGGTTAGGCATTTGGTGTGACTGCTTATTGGCGCGTAGTCTGGGACGAGTAATGGTTGGCAACCAACCGCCAGCGCCCTTGCTGCTTTACCCACACCCTGGTAAAGCGAGTGTCACGGGGAACAGTTTGGCCTTTGTCTTGCCCATTCATTGTTGAGCGGCCAGTCTCCACCGCCGTGTTTCCATAGACGCGCACTTGAACGTCATCGGTGGTGATAGATTGAAATTTCAAATCACCTGACGTGAAATCTAAAATCACCTGCGGCTTGGTTCTCACTCTGCCACTTGGCCCAACACCTATGAAATCAGCAGCGTAGATGCGATCAAGGGCCGTCGCATCAGCATGAATCTGTGCTTGAATGCGTTCGTTATCCAGTTTCCTGATGGCCTCCTCGACACTTGTTCTGTGACTGCCCGCGCTCTGGTTTTGCCCTACGCCCATAGGGGCTACCGTAAGGACGAGGACAGCCATAAAGAGTGCTCGTCTCGTGAAGAGTTCTCCTTTGAATGACATCAATAACGCTGAACCAACATAGAGTCATGGATGTTCGCGTCAACCAGTCGCGGAGCGGCGTCCGAGTGTTGCCCTCGGTGAGCAAGTGCAGCGAGCCTAACCTGGGGATCACATCTCTAATAAGCAGAGCCCGCGAAGCGGGCGACGGAATATTGCGCTCCTTCAGGGCGCGGAAATCTTGTCTGACGTGATCCAGCGGTGGCGCGATCTTCGGTCGCTTACCCGTGGCTACTATCTGGAACCGCTACGCGGTTGGTTGAGTTGAGCAACCCAACGAGAACAAGATGAGCGACCGCAACCGAGAGCGAGCTCACTTTTCACTTTTCTACTTTTTAATTTCACCCTTGTAATTTTCTTGCCGGGTAGCGGTTCGCTCCATCGCCTGGTTAGGTGGCGGCGTTCCGTGACTCGCCACGATCTCCTCGCACCTCGTAACGAAGCTCCACCATGCCGCTCTTGTAGGCTTTGACCTCCGCCAGATGGAGGGCGATGTCTCTGTCGAGCTTCTCGAAGAACGGGATCCCATCACCAATCAAGATCGGCAGGATCGAATAACGAACTTCGTCGGCTAGCCCGAGACGAAGGCATTCGCCGGAGACTACACCGCCTCCAACAAACCAGATGCTACGGAACGTGGGCCGCAGGCGCCCATTCACGAACTGCGCGAGATCGCCTGAGTAGAACTCGACGGTATCCCGGGTCCGCGGCAGATCGCGACTAGTGAGGACGAAGGTGGGTTTGTCGCCGTACGACCACCCCAATCCTTTGGCTTCAAAACTCAACGCGGTCTCATAGGTTCGCGATCCCATGACGTAGCAGTCGATCGTCTTGAGGAACGCCTCGACGAATCCTGGGTCCATGGTGTCCCCGCCTACGAATTCGTCTGAGGTTTCGAGCCAGTCGACGCGCCCGTCCTTTCGAGCGATGAAGCCGTCGAGGCTCGCCGCCATGTGAATCGTTACGCGAGAATCAGTGTTTGCCATCATGTTCGCCCTGTGCGTCGAGTGTCGATGGCTCGCAGCACCGCTCCGCGCCGCCGTCGCTTTGAGTCCACCTGACGAGCTCAAGCTCAGCCGCGCCTGGTGAGGGCGAGCTTTCCTTTCGTTTCACTTCATCCTTCATAATTGAAACTCCTTCACCACCCGGCTCGGTCGCCCTTTTCCCTCAGGGCTTTGCCTTCTATGTCTCTCATCACCATTCGCTCCATTCATCCTTCAACCTTATTATACGCCGGCCAGCGGTTGGCTTTATCGGCTGGCTAGATTGCATAAACCTATTTCTCACCGGTAGATTGACCGACATTAAATATCATACCGTACGGGTCTCTGATGTAGCAGCGAGGGATCTTAGGATTCTCCTCTATTACGGTGCAACCGGCTGCTACGAGTTGCCGCTTGGCCTCTTGAATGTCTGGCACAAGAAAGTCAAAGACCGGCCCATGTTCTTTGCCCCTTTCCACGTACAGGCAAAAAGCACCGGTTTCAAAACCTACGATCGTTTCGCCTTTCTCTGTGATGGGCAGACCGAGAACCGACCCATAGAACTTCAGTGCCTCTGACCAATTCTCAGTCCGGACGATGATATCCCGCGAAGCTTTGAATGTATCAGACATAATTTGCATTGTAACGAGAACAAGATGAGCGACCGCTACCGAGAGCGGGCTCACTTTTCAGTTTTCTACTTTCTAATTTCACCCTTGTAATTTTCTTGCCGGGTGGCCGTTGGCTTCATCGATTGGTTAGGCAGCTCGCGACTTCAGTCGGAGCTCTTGCAAGGCGAATCGTGTTCATGAGATGCGTTCCCAAGTCAAAACGTACTCGAATGATTGCCCATCCCATATGAGCGGCGGAGTGGACAATAACAGGCGACTGCCGTCGAACTTGAAATGACGGACCTGATCGTGGCCAATCCAATTCGGATACCAAGCACCCCGAACTTGATGTGTCACAGTTTGCCTCGTCTGGTCAATGGTGTAGGTGCCGAAATAGGAACCGTAATCCTCAAAGGCCGCACGGAGTTCGGCATCTGTACCGCGAGCCGGATCCTTTGCAGCAAATAAGGGGCGGTCGTTTCTCATGACATGGGCGGACATGTTGGCGCCGCCGTCGTAGACAAGCAAGCCGGACACATTTTCGCCCAATGGGTAATGGACCCGACCCTCCGAATCGCGTGCTTCATACGATAGCAGTCGCCAGGTTCCGAGCACGCTCGGTCCAGATTGGGATGGAGCGACGTTTGGAGACGCGATCATCGCATCACAACGCGCTTAACGACTGCTTTCATTTGCGAGTCCCAGGCCAATCCGATCTTGGTGTCTAACGAGACACAAGCTCAGCCACGGCTCGGGAGAGCGCAAATGGCAGCTCTCTGCGACACACTAGCTACCCTGGACATCGAAAAAACGACGCCGTCTGAGCCGTCAGCATTGCTTGCGCGATGTCTACGCCAATGACCTCTAGCCCAAGATTTCTGAGGAATCGAGTCGATCGACCGGTTCCGCAGCCGAAGTCGAGCGCTCGACGGCCGTGGTTGTAGGGGCGAATTAAAGCAGGCAAGTCGCGAAACGCGAGGTAGTACGTTCCAGAAAATTGAAGCGTCGCATATGCGCGCGCACGCTCCTCGTCTTCATACACGTTGCCGAACGTACGATTCATAGTGACCCAAAAGTCTCGATCGAGGGAGAGGTTGCCAAATGTTTGCTGTTGTTGTGCATCGGACCTAAAGCCCACGCATTATAGCTGATCTTTTTCCACTAGACAACGGGCCAGCTATCGTCCGTTCTACCTAACGTACAGTTGGAGCCACTCCCGGCGCCAGCCAGGGCAACCAGGCCCGCATCGTCACGAAGCGCCCGACGACGCAGGGCCCCCCGATGCTCAACTCAGCGCGCCGGTATTGCACCTCTCCGCGCCGAGGGCGACGGGTTGAGTGCATTCATTTCCGCCTCTTTTGTCGACGGTGTGCCTTTGACGCGAGCTATGAATCCGTGGGCAACGCCGGAAGCATCGACATAACGACCACAGATATTGCCCTGCGCACTGATTCCGTTTAGCGATGTAAAGGTTGACCCGGGATAATCGAAAGTGAAAAATCCGTTTGGCGGGACAAAGAAGAGTCCATGAGTGACGCCTGAGCTGTCCGCATATCTGCCCACCACCCAGTTCTTTTCGTTAAGTCCAAACAGGATTGTCTCAACGGAGCCCGAGGGATCGATCGGGAAGTGCAGCGCCCCATTTTTATCACGGTAGTAGCCGTGAAAGATCCCTGAGGCGTCTATATAGTATCCCACCACCAACTGCTTTGAATTATTGATGTCGTAAGCAAGGGTCACGACAGCTGCCGGGACGCTAAACGACGTTACGGTTCCGTGAACGCTGACGAACGCCTGCCCCGTCACGTCGTCGTTAGAAAACGTGCCGGTAAAGTCGCCGGGATCGTTTATCCCAAACACATCGGTGCTGAGCGCGCCGGGAACATCGTATTCTGTGAAGGTGCCCCCCGACAGGAAAAACCCGTGATTGTTGCCATCGGCGGTGGCGTAGTCACCGCAGACCGTGCCTGAGTTATTGATGCCTCGTCCTTCGGTAAAACCCACGGTATCGTTAGGGTCGACGATCGGCGCGCTAAAGGTGCCATTGCTGTACCGGACAAAACCGCGCGTCACCGAGCTCGAATCGACGAAAATGCCAACGATGTCGCCTTTCTCGGTAATCTTTTGCGGTTGGGTCGAAACTACGTTTCCCGGATAATCAAAGGTCGTGATCACTTCGATAGAGACTGAGTCCGGTGTTGGCTTAGCGAACGTTCCCATCAATGGGAACACGAACAGAACTGCCAGAATGCTGATAACTACGTGTTTTGGTTTCATGATCCTTATTGCCTTCTTAATTGGTTTCTTCATATTATACTTGCGTGTTGGTTTTAATGGTTGCGCATGATGATGGCTTTCCCTTGTACAAACGGATTCCGGAGCGCGCGCTGCACGGAATTTAGATTTTCTCGTCGCTTGCCTATCTTCAGCGATCTTAATACAAGCCGTTAACGTGAATACCCGCGGGGAGGAAGGGCAGGGCCGAAGCGATTTCTTTCCTTCGACGCACTGGAGCGTGGTTGTCGCGGCTGGGGAAAGCCAGGCCGAACCGGAGATTGCGCAGGCTGCGCTCGCGGAGTTTTGCCAGACCTATTGGGCGCCGCTTTACAGTTTCGTGCGCAGCCGCGGGTACGCCATGGAAGATGCGCAAGATCTCACACAGAGCTTTTTCGCCTACCTGATCGAGCATAAGATCTACGCGCGCGCCGATCGCACGAAAGGTAAATTCCGATCCTTTCTGTTGGCCTCATTGAAGAATTTCCTGGGACACGCTTACGACCGTGAGCAAACGTTGAAGCGCGGCGGCTCCCTCGATTTTCTGCCGTTGGACGACGCGCGGGCTAAGGCGGCGGAGTCGCTTTTCCAGACGCATTGCGTTTCAGCGGAGCCGGCTGGAGAAGACCGGGTTTTTGAAAGAACCTGGGCAGAGGCACTGGTCAGGGTGGGACTGGAGCGACTGGCGGCTGAGCAGAAAGCTGAGGGCAAACATAAGCTCTTCGAAGAATTAAGAATCTTCCTTACTAGCAGCCCCAATCCGCTGCCGACTTACGATGACTTGGCTGTGCGTCTCAGTCTCCCGCCCTCCACTCTGCGCAGCCACGTGACCCGATTGCGGGCGCGCTACCGGGAGTTGTTGCGCGCAGAGGTTCGCCGAACGGTGGACACGGAAGCCGAGGTGGATGGAGAGTTGCATTGGTTGTTTCGGGTGCTAGCGGGAGAATAGGGCGCACCATGAAAATATTGCCAGAATCCGTCGGTCTCTGCTCGACGTGCGGGCGGCCGTTGACCGTGAACAGCGAATGCCTGCCTTGTCTGGTGCGGATAGCGTTTGACGAACCGGCGGAAGCAGCGCCACCGCCCCCGAGCCGAACTCCAACCGGCTCACGAGCTTCAAGTCGACACGCTTCGATAGCCCCGCGAACAACATCGGCCCATGGCCCGCTAGCCTGGGCTGCACCACGAACTCGTACTCATCGATCAATCCCAGCTCCGCCAACGCCCGCGGCAACTTCACGCCTCCCACCAACAGTCCCTTACCCGACTCCTGCTTGAGCTGCTGAACGGCCTTCCCCAGATCCCCGCGCACGAGCCCGCACAACACAGAAGGTGGCAAGTCCGACTACAGAAATAAGAGCAACAAATTTGGTAGTCATAAACAAAGATATTTCGTGTGACAAACACCGGACAGTCGTAACGAAATTGAGATTTAGCTGTTAGAGGCGCAACGCAATCGGCTGCGCGAATTTTTATAGCCGGTCACGCTGATGCTGTGATCAGTTTGCGATGCCGCGAGCAACGTGATCGAAACGCACGAGCACGCGGGCGAGTTCTTCCGGAAGCGTGTGCCGGAGCCGATTCGGCACCGAATCTCAACGGCCAAAAAGAGGTTGAGAATGCGACTTTAATAGACCGGGCCTGACTCGCCTCGCTTCGAGTTTGCCCTTTCCGTGGTTTGTCAGTTGAACTTCAACAAAAACAATTCGATTTTCGCCGAGAGGTTCGGATTTCGCCGTTACACTCAGTGACAACCTTTTCTCAAACGTGCGGCCTCGGATGTAAAAGTATATTGCCCACACACCTCCAGCTATTGCCAATGGCGGTATTTGTTTGAACTTCACCCAACACATAAATGAGCTGTTGTTCCTTGAACACTGTATTTCACTTAGGGCTACTACAGAAGCGGAAGCCCGCTAACAGAAGCGAGCATCGAAACCTTTGACCATCTCGTATCCCAACTTAGGCACTTTTCTGTTATCAACAATCTTGCAGCGATGTTCGCCCTTCGGAATCCACGGCTGAGACCCAGCCCAAACTCCAACCGGCTTTGCTGAGTTTGTCCGCAATTGCCTCCCAATACTTCATTCAATCGCCTCGATCTCTATGACCGGATGGACGCCTAAAGGTAAGCCCCGGTGACGTCTTGTCAGAGTACAAGCGGCGTGGAGGACTTACACGCTCAGACGTTGCGAGGGCTGTAGCCGGAGAGTCTGCAAAGCTAGGCGGCATAGGGTGATTGCATTGTGTAAGCCGTTCTCTCGTGGCGTTTCTGCGTATACACTGCTTGTTGGGAAGTGATCGCACGTTTGACTGCGAAGTGATTGCAACGGGTATTCACGTTAACGGCTTGTATTAAGATCGCTGAAGATAGGCAAGCGACGAGAAAATCTAAATTCCGTGCAGCGCGCGCTCCGGAATCCGTTTGTACAAGGGAAAGCCATCATCATGCGCAACCATTAAAACCAACACGCAAGTATAATATGAAGAAACCAATTAAGAAGGCAATAAGGATCATGAAAAGAACAATTGTCACTCTCGTCGTTATGCTGATTGCACCGCTGGCATTCGCCCAGACGAGTTCAACACAAAAAAGACAGGCAACAACGACGGAATCGATAACGGTAACGGGAACAATCATCCCAACGCCTGAGGAAGGCGCTGCTGCCGCTTATCAGCCTGCCAAAACGCTCGTTGTCCGCGAGGACAAATCGAATTATCCCGGGCGCTATGTTCTCAACGGACCTGGTCACGTTGTGGACAAGTCAGGAAGAGTCGTCCAAACCGCGATCAAACCTGGCACTCGCGTGCTTGTTTATTACATAAGCACTGGCGATTTGCGGATGGTTGATCACGTGGTCGTCTTAGACTGAGCGCAAATAGAGGATACTAATAAAAGCCGCAGGGTTCTTTGAATCCTGCGGTTTTTTTGCTCCCACTGATCCCGCCCCGGGGCTACTCATCTCTTTCTGGTTAGACCCACGCTTGGCGAATAGGTCCGCCAGCCGCATAACCGCGCGAGGCGGCTTTGCCGGTATTATCTCTCTTTCATGCTCAACAAACAGCATCGAGATGAGCACGAGTGAGCCAAAGTCCTTCGGCGGAAGCCGGCAGTAACCTCGACGATCGTTGCAGCTGGCTTTAACAAAACTTGTTGCTCGGCACGGTGAGATCTGGCAAAGCTCCGTCAGCGCGGCGCCCCCAATGTCCGTTGCGGCTTGGGTGCTCCCAGCGGCGAGCACTACGCTCCAGTGAGTCGAAGGAAAGAAATCGCTTCGGCCAATCCCGTTCCGTGCCGGGGTCTTTACGTCAGCCGTTTGTATCAAAACCGCAGAAGACAAGCAAGCCCGGGAAAAAAGTTACGATTCCGTGCAGCGCGCGCGCTGGAATCCGTTTGTACAAGGGAAAACGCATCATCATGCGCAACCATTAAAACCAACACGTAGGTACAATATGAACAAAAACAATTAAGGAGGCAATAAGCATCATGAAACCAAAACAAATATTTATCAGCATTCTGGCAGTTCTATTTGTGTTCCCATTGATGGGAACGTTCGCTCAGCAAGCACCGAACTCAGGCTCTATTGAAGTGATCACGACTTTTGATTATCCCGGGACCGGAATTGTGACCACCTCGCCGCAAAAGATTAACGAAAGAGGCGACATCGTTGGCGAGTTCATCGATTCGAACGGGGTGGTGCGCGGTTTTGTCCGCTTCAGCAATGGTAGCTTTAGCGCGCCGATCGTCGACCCTAACGATACCGTGGGTTTTACCGAAGGACGAGGCATCAATAACCCAGGCACAGTAGTCGGTGACTATGCCAGCCCCGATGGCAACCAGCACGGGTTTTTCCTGTCGGGCGGCACCTTCACAGAATACGATGTTCCCGGCGCGGTCAGCACCAATGTGCTTGGGATAAACGATCCCGGCGACTTTACCGGCGGGTTCGATCCCGGCACCGGGATCTTCCAGGGGTTCGTCAGCGTTCGCGGAACCATAACGTCGTTTAGTGTCCCGGGAGCTGTCTTGACCCTTGCTTACCAGATCGATAATAACAAAAAGTTGGTGGTGGGATACTATATAGACGCCTCAGGGATCCTTCACGGCTACTACCGGAATAAAGATGGGGCGCTGCACTTCCCGATCGATCCTTCGGGCTCCGTTGAGACAATCCTGTTTGGAGCTCAACGAAAAGAACTGGGTGGTGGGCAGATATGCGGACGCCTCAGGCGTAACTCATGGACTCTTCTTTGTCCCGCCAAACAACTTCTTCACTTTCGATCAGCCCGGGTCAACCTTTACATCGCTTAACGGAATCAGTGCGCAGGGATTTATCTGCGGTCGTTACGCCGATGCTTCCAATCCCGGCATTGCCCACGGATTCATAGCTCGCGTCAGAGGCACACCGCCGACAAAAGAGGCGGGCACGGAAATGAAGGCGCGGCGAGGTGCAATACCGGCGCGCTGAGTTGAGCATCGGCGCGGGCCTGCGTCGTCGGCGCTTTGTGACGATGCGGGTCTGGATGCCCTGGCCGGCGTGCTGCGTAGTTCGAGCGCACGATTGCGTTCGATTAAAGGAACTGAACGATGTGAACGGCGCCGCGCGGCCATCTGAGCATTGCATCAAGCAGTCGAGCGATTCGCCGATGCCACCGCTTTCATCCCGGTTCGACGAACGGTGGACACGGAAGCCGAGGTGGAATGGAGAGTTGCATTGGTTGTTTCGGGTGCTAGCGGGAGAACAGGGCGCACCATGAAAATATTGCAAGAATCCGTCGGTCTCTGCTCGACGTGCGGCCGGCCGTTGACCGTGAACAGCGAATGCCTGCCCTGTCTGGTGCGGATAGCGTTTGACGAACCGACGGAAGCAGCGACAGCGCCTCCGGCTTCGTTGGTCTTCGGCGACTTTGAGGTCGAGCAACGCCCAGACGGTTTTTACTGGGAACTCGGTCACGGGGCCATGGGGGTGACCTATCTCGCCATGGACAAGGTGTTGCATCGGAGGGTGGCCCTGAAAGTGATCGAGGTGCCCGCGACCGCGCGCAGCTCACAAGCGATGCGCGAACGCTTTTTGCGTGAAGCCCGCGCCGCAGCTGCCCTGCGGCATCCGAATGTGGCCCCCTTGTTCCAGTTCGGCGCTTCGCCGGATGCCAGTCACTGCTATTACGCGATGGAGGTAGTCGAGGGCGAAACTCTGGAGGCCCGCGTGCGGAGAGATGGTCCGCTCAATGCAAAATCGGCTCTGGAAATTGCGATCCAAATCACGCGGGCATTGATGGCTGCGGCAGCCCACGGTTTGATCCATCGCGACCTGAAACCGGGCAATATCATGTTGACGCCCAGTAACGCTGCGCCGACGGAGCTGGAAGTGAAAGTCATCGACTTCGGCCTCGCCAAGGCGATCGCGGATGCCGGAGGAGAAACAGACCTGACGCATGGAGAATTCGTCGGCACGCCGAATTTCGCGAGCCCTGAGCAATTTGGAAGCGGTCCGGTCGATGCGCGCTCGGACATTTATTCGCTCGGGGCGACGCTCTGGTTCGCGCTCACCGGATTGGCACCACACTCTGGCGGCACGATCGAAGAGATTCGCGATCGTCAAACCCGCGACGATCTACCAGTCGAGCAGTTAGTCGCGAGGAAAGTTCCTGAACCAATAATAAAACTGCTGCGCTGCACCCTTGCCGTCGATCCCGCTCGGCGGCCCGCGTCAGCTCGGGAGTTGATGGAAGCCCTGGAATCCTGCCGCCGCAAGTTGTCTCATGGTATCGGTATTTACAAGATCGCCGCCTTGATCGCAGTCGTGGCGATTGTCGCGGCAGCGTTGTTTGTAATCGGGCTAAATCGTCGAGAAATAACGTCGGCCTCCGCGAGGAACGTCGCGCCATCAGCGTCCGCACTGACGCCGTTGCCAGAAAAATCGATTGCCGTGCTTCCTCTGGAAAACCTGAGCCACGATCCGGACAACGTCTATTTTGCCGAAGGGATGCAGGACGAAATTCTGGCCCGGCTGTCCAAGATTGCGGACCTGAAAGTGATCTCACGCACTTCCACCCAGAAATACAAAAGCGCACCAGACAATCTGCGCGAGATCGCGAAACAACTCGGGGTTGGAAATGTTCTGGAGGGCAGCGTGCAAAAGAGCGGTGACGCTGTGCGGGTCAACGTGCAATTGATCAACGCGCTGAACGACGCCCATCTCTGGGGGGACGTTTATGAGCGGAAGCTGACCGATATTTTTGCGGTAGAAAGCGACATTGCCGAGACGATCGCTGACACGCTGCAGGCGAAGCTGACCGGCACGGAGAAGCAGCTGATAGCAGCCCAGCCGACGACTGACTTGACCGCCTACGAGCTTTATCTCAAAGGCCGTTCGCTCTGGAGCAAACGTGGCGGCGAAAATCTCCGACAGGCGATCGGATTTTATGAGCAGGCGATTGCGCGTGATCCGAAATATGCACTGGCTTACAGCGGGCTGGCGGAGGCTTACGCTATCCTGCCAGCCTATACTACGACGGCACCACAGGATGCCTACCCTACGGCGAAAGCTGCCGCGCTAAAAGCGCTTCAACTGGATGAGAAACTGGCGGAGGCACACACCGCGCTCGGATCGTTGCTGTGCAACGGCGACCTCGATATGGCTGGTTCAATATCGGAATTTCAACGGGCGATCGCGCTAAACCCCAACTACGCGACCGCGCACCATTGGTATGGAAACGGCCCGCTCGTCGCCCTCGGCCGGTTCGACGAAGCGATCGCCGAGAGCAAACGCGCCATCGAACTTGATCCACTCTCGCCCATTATTAATGCAGACCTGGGGCAGAATCTGTACGTTGCGCGCCGATACGATGAGGCGATCGCACAGTTGCGCAAGACGCTGGAGATTGATCCGACGTTTTATTACGCACATTATAATCTGGGCATGGCTCTTCAGCGAAAAGGCGACGTGCCGGCTGCGATTGCTGAATACACAAAGGCGCAGCAGTTGAGCGACGATCTGTTTGTTCAGGTGCTGCTTGCAGCTGCCAAAGCCCAGTCCGGCGATAAAGACGCAGCTATCCAAATGCTGGCCGAACTGGAAGAGCTCAGCCAGCACCGCTACGTGCCCGCATACTGGCGCACTCTGCTCTACCTAAGTCTGGGAAATCGCGACGAAGCAATTCGACGGTTGGAGCAAGCTATCGCTGATCATGAGAGTCTAACCATCACCATGATTAAAGATGATCCGAAGCTCGATCCTCTCCGTGGCGATCCGCGTTTCGAGGCGCTGGTGCAAAAGGTGGTTGCTGTTGAACATAAGTAACGAGTGGGAATCCGAAAGGATTCTTCGCTCGAAATCTCAAAGGTGATCGTCAGACTCCTTGAACTCGCCCGTCTCGATCACATTGCCAGTTTCATCGTAAACGCGAATCACGGCATCACGTGAAAGACTAAAGAATTTCGCATAGTCTAGCGTGGCTACGACTTGACGCGTTAAAGTCATGGAAAGCTGCATAGTACAGAGACTCGTGGTCGGCTTCATCGTTTGGTTAGGCCTGCTTCAGGAGCCACGCGATGGTAAATCTCGCGACATCGGCTGGAAGCGAACTCCGGCACCGTCAACCACCTCATCCCCCGCATTTCGGAACCCAAATTTGCGATAGGCATTCACTGCATCAAGCGAAGAATTCACGGTAACGGTCGCTCTGCCAGATCTATCGGAAATAAACCATAACGCCTCGTTCATGAGCCGTCGTCCGATTCCGCTTCGCTGTCGGTCTGAACGCACGAACAAGTGATAGATGTGCGATGGGGGCTTAACCACTGCAATCCCGACAATCGCATCACCTTCCAGGGCGACCCAGTGCGGGAATCCATCGGTCATTCGCGTGATCGTCGACTCTACATCCATACTTCTGAGTAGGTTCTCCAAGCCTTCAATCTGAAGGGTTGACCCGATGTGCGTCACTGCGAGCTCAGACACGAATCGGCTGATGGCTTCGGCCTCAGATTTCTCAGCGAGACGAATCTTCACTTTGCGGTCTAACGAGAACAAGCTTTGAGATCATCGCCGAGGCGACGAAGCTGAAAAATAAGAGCTATGCTACGCGCAACAACCGTAAGCGTTTTGTTGTGCGTGCGGATGAAAAGTTGACTGCGTTTGGCTCCCCGCCCGTTGCAAGATCGTCCAATCTTCTATCTCGAAGGAGGGAGTGAGGATCACCTCATGAGTAGCACCGGAAAATACTGCGTACGCGAACTGGCGGCGGCGCGATGGTCGCCGATTTCTTAATTGATGAAAACGAACCCTTCTCCAGCCGACAAGCCCAAAGAGTTTGCCACGGATTCATTTATGCAATTGAGAACTGCAATTCTGCCATTTCTCATCGCATTCATGCTTAGCTGTTTTGGGCTTTCACCAAAAATACTAGCGGTCGTCCCGGCGCCGGACGGAGGCTATCCGGGCAACAATACGGCTGAGGGAACTAACGCCCTTTTCAGCTTGACGAGCGGGATCGACAACACCGCTCTTGGTTTTGAAGCTCTCTTTCGCAACACCACCGCCGACTTCAACACCGCAGCGGGATTCGGCGCCCTGTTCAACAATACCAGCGGCACCCAAAATACGGCCACCGGTGTCAATGCCCTTATTAGCAACACCACCGGCAGCTTCAACACGGCTGACGGCGTTAATACCCTCTTTCGCAACACCACCGGCTTTCAGAACGCGGCGACCGGCGTGCAAGCGCTATTTAGCAACACAACCGGATTTCACAACACAGCCGCCGGTTTTCAAGCGCTCCTTTCCAACACAACCGGTAACCATAACACGGCCGACGGTGATAACGCACTTGTTCACAACACAACAGGTATCTTCAACACGGCCATCGGTGCCCATACACTCGAGCAGAACATAACCGGCAGCTCTAACGTTGCTTTGGGCTTTCAAGCCGGTTTCAATATCACGGGAACTGGTAATGTCTGTGTCGGCGAGGACATCGTTGGTGTTGCTGGCGAGAGCAACGTCACCCGCATCCGAAACGTCGGCTCGACGGCGCAGGCTAACGGTGTCTTTGTTACTGTAGGCGCCGGCGGCAAACTTGGCTTCCAAGCCTCCTCGCGACGCTACAAGGACGACATCAAACCCATGGATAAGGCCAGCGAAGCGCTTTTCGCGCTTAAACCGGTCAGCTTCCGCTACAAGCAGGAGATTGATCCCGCGCGCTCGCCTGATTTTGGCCTTATCGCCGAGGACGTGGCCACCGTGAATCCTGATCTGGTGGCGCGCGACGAGGACGGCAAAATCGTTACCGTTCGCTATCAAGCGGTCAACGCCATGTTGCTGAACGAATTCCTCAAGGAACACAAAAAAGTCGAGGAGCAACAGGCAAGCATTGCGGAGTTGAAGTCAACGGTCGCGCAACAGAAGAACGACTTCCAAGCGAAAGTTGCGCACCAACAAGAGCAAATCGAAGCGCTAACCGCGGGCTTGCAGAAAGTGAGCGCGCAGCTTGAGGTAAGCAAAACCGCGCCGCGAGTGGTCAACAACGATCAATAACGCAGCGGGGCCGTTAGGCTGATTGCTCAACTCCTTAGAGACGCGCTTATTCATCTAACGAGAATAAACTCAACCACCGCTGGCGGTGGCGAGCTTTCTTTTCATTATTCTACTTTCTAATTTCAACTTCGTAATTTTCTTCCCGGCCAGCGGTTGGCTCCAGCGATTGGTTAGGTCCCATTTGCGGCTCATGGTTTCAATGTCGCTTTCGGTAACCTGATCGGCAGCTTGATGTCGTCAGCTTCGGGGGCGCCTGGGCCGGCGTTTGTGTTCTGCGCCACGATCACCCGCCACACACCGCCCTGCTTTTTGCCAGCATGGTCATGATCCCAAACTGTTTCGCCCGTAGAGAGCCGTCCGGATTCTTGTCCCCCTGGATTGTCCAACTCCAGTGCACCACGGCCTCGTCTGGGGCAAGGAAGCGCACAATTGTTTCGAGCAGCGTGTTCGTGGAGTCGCGAAACCGGCCAGCCAAGAGGCGGGTGTGATACTTCTCGAAATCCGCACGCCCATGAAACCATGCCCCACCCACCGTAACGAAGTCGACGTCCTCAGCCATAATGGCCGCGAGCTGATGCCCGTCGTGCTTCGCCCATGCTTCACAAAAGGCGCGCGGCAGAGCCCGAACGGCATCTTCATCGCTCTTCGTTTGCGCGCGAGCGAGCGTTACGCCGCTTAGCACGAGCAAAATCGCGAGCAGGCACTTCATAGACCTAACGAGACCGAGCTGAGTCACCGCTGGCGGGAGCGAGCTTTCTTTCATTATTCTACTTTTTAATTTCAACTTCGTAATTTTCTGCCCGGCCAGTGGTTGCTGCAGCGATTGGTTAGGTGCTTCGGCCATTCGCGCAAGACGTCGAGCGACGAGAGGCCAAAAGCCGAAATGCTCAATTAGCGTCGGCATCCCCTTCACCTTCAATCAAGGCTTTCAGAACGCTCTCCAAGGCAACGCTTCCCTTTCGCGAGCCTGCTTCCCCGTTCTCGAACTCGATCCAGCCTTCGTTAAAGCCATCCAGCATCTGCATGCGAGGCAGCGGGTTCTTCGTGCCCTGCGACTTGAAGAGACCCTCCCAGGATTCGCGCGGCACGGCCTCCATGCGTACCGGACGATCAAGGAGCTTTGCGAAAGTGCTGGCGATCTCGTTTGGCGTCACGCGTTGCGGTCCTTCGAGTTCCACCACTCGGCGACCGCTCCATTTTTCCTGAAGCAGCCCGGCGACCACCCTGCCAATGTCCGCAGTTGCCACCATCGGCACCGGCTTGTCGAGCGGTTGCAGGAAACTTGGAATCACCCCCTGCGCGCGCGCCGGAGCCACGTCCCAACTGCAGTTCTCCATGAACCATGCGGGCCGCAGAAAGGTAATCGGCGTGGGCGAAGTGCCGAGAGCCTCCTCGATGATTGTATGCTGGGTCAGAAGGTTGGACCGGGTGGCTTGCGCCCCAATCGTAGAGAGGTAAACGACTCGCGCCGGAGACGCCGCTTCCAGTGCGGCTCGCAGAGTTACACCGATCGTCCGGGCCTCGGGAAACCCGGGTGTCGGGTCAAAACTCGATGGCACGAGCAGGAAGACGCCTTCCGCCCCTCGGAACGCAGTCGTGAGAGAGGCCGCTTCCTCGATCGTGGCCAGCGCGACTTTGCACCCACGATCCGCCCACGCCTGACCTTTGGCAGCGTCCCGTACAACCGCGCGGACCGGTTGCCTTGCGGCAAGAAGGGTGCGCGCGACGACACCTCCGATCTGACCAGTGACTCCCATGATTGCATACATAAATCGTATTTCTTTCCCTGGTTCAGAGCGTGATGATTGAAATCGCCTTCGATAGCTCGCCTAACGAGAATAAGATCAGCGACGGCTACCGGAAGCGAGCGCCAATCGCAGTGGAAGTGTTTTAATCATTGGAAAAGGTGATCGCGCAGCGGCCAGCGGTTGGCTGGATCGCCTGGTTAGGCGACTTCATCTAGTGATGCATGCTTTGCAGATTTCCTCCACATGGCGGTGGTCCGTTCCGCAGCATCCGCCGAACACGTTTAGTTGTTCCAGTTTGCTCAGAAGTTCATGGTGTTGGCGGCCCAATTGCACGGGATCACCCTCGTCCAGTACCGTGCTCTCGTTGAGTTGGGCATGGCTCTGGGTCGAGGCATTCGCTCTCACCCCGCGAATTCTTCCCAGCCAGGGTTCGCCCCTGGCAAGTACATGTTCGAAGTGCGACGGATGCGCACAGTTGATCATATAGTATGCGGGCGCGCCGCCGGTGGCCGCGTCCACGCTTTCTATGGCGTCCTTGAGTGAGTCGCCGGTTGGCAGCTTTCCATCCGTTTCGACGGTGAAAGAGATCACTACTGGCATTTCAAACGCTCGCGCTGCGCGCACGATCCCGATTGCCTCTTCTACATAATTCATCGTAACCGCGGTCACCAAGTCGGCCGCGGTGCGGCTAAAGGTGCCGATCTGCGCACCGTGATACTCTTGCGCCTCCTGCATCGACATCGTCTCGGCGGGCACATAACCATCTCCACGCGGCCCGACGCAGCCGCTAATTACCATGGGCGTCTTCCCAGAGTCGAATTCCTCTCGAATTTCACAAAGCAAGTCGATCGCCTTGCGGTTTGCATCGGCCAAAGCTTCGGCGCTGTAGCCGAGTTTCGAGGCCCAGTCGGGGTTTGCGCGCCAAGTGGGACTTTCCAGAACAAGCCCCGTTTCATAACGCTTCGCCAGTGCCGCATAGGTGCAGAAATACTTTCGCAGCGCTTCGTACCCTGCTTTGTCCTTCAATAAGTGGAAGGCGGCGAAATGCGGCAGATCGAGACCTTCGTGGAAGATGAGCGTAGTCTCGATTCCGCCATCAGTGAGGAAGAAGGCGTTGGACAGTTGCGGCAAAGAGTCGCGGTATTTTGTCATATCAGAGAATTATCGATGTTTTCAGAACGTCGCAATCGTCTAACGAGAAAGAGATAAGCCACGGGCGGGGTCGGTGGCAAACACGTTGAAGTTATATCGCAATGGGGCCGCTGGCTTCATCGTTTGGCTAGACAGTGACAGGAAATTGAGAGCAAAGGTGGAAACTAGAATTAACTCTACCCGCGAAGCTTCTTAGCTATCGTGGCAACGCGCTGCCCAAGAACACTTGCAATGGCAATGTCTTCCTTCGTCGGCTGCAACTCACCGCGTGGGCCTGCGATAGTCGTTGCGCCGTAAGGCGTGCCGCCACGCGCTTCGGTGTGAAGCATACCCTCTGTGGAGTACGGAACGCCAACAATAACCATGCCGAGATGAATGAGCGGAACCATCATCGTAAGCAGGGTGGTCTCCTGCCCGCCGTGCGTCGAGCCTGTGGACGTGAAGACTCCGGCTGGCTTGCCCTCCATCTCGCCCTTAAGCCACAAGCTTGCTGTCGAATCTATGAGTTGCTTCATCTGCGCTGTCATGTTGCCGTATCGTGTTGGTGAGCCGAAGATGACTCCGTCTGCCTCGCGGAGATCGTCGAGCGTGCATACCGGAATGTCGGCCTGCTGCTCACGAATCTTCACGAGGTATTCGTTGTCTGCGGTCTTCTGGATAACCTCGTCAAACTCGGCAACGCGGCGGAGCATGACATCCACTCCCGCGACGGACTCCGCGCCTTGTGCGACGGCACGCGCTAGCTGAAGAACGTGTCCATACATGGAGTAATAAACGACTAGGATTTTCATTGTTGGGTATTTTGCTTTTCAGTTTCGGTTTTCGTGACTGAGAAAGCGAGTCATACTTCGCTCTAGCTTTGATCGAGAATACTCCAGTCCTGCTTACGCGCCCACTCCTCGAAAGTATGCCACTTCACCTCTGGGAAATCGCGGCGCAGGTTCTTCATATCCGCGGCGTACCCTGTACTATCGAACCACTCGAACATCATAGCCATATCTTCGCTCTGGGCACGTAAGACGTCTGGTGGAACCGCCTCATAGTGGACCTCGCGGCCCGTCACCTTGGACAAGATGGCTACGGCTTCTTCGCCCGTTAGCTCATCTCCGGCGATATCGAAGCGACGACCGAAGACGGTATCACCTCGCTCAATGACCGCTGCAACGAACGCCCCGATGTCGGCCACGGCGATTTGTTGCAGCGAGCGCCTGGCAGGCAATGCCATAGCGAGCTTCCCCTGACGCAGACTCGATAGAATCCACGGCTGCAACAAATTCTCCATGAAGAAGACCGGGGCGACGATGGTGTAGGGCACGACCGGACGCTTGAAGGTGCTTCTCGACTTCATATTTGCTGTCAAAATGCGGAATGCCGGTGGCGCGGTCTGCACTGGCGACGGAACTGTAGATGAGATGAGCGACTCCTGCTGTTTTGGCGGCATCCGTTAGGGTAATGCCCTGAGCGGTTTCTTTCTCGGAACCCTCGCTCATAGGGGGTTCTCATCGCATAAACAGCGTCGACGCCGCGTGCAGCGCGCACCAAGGAATCATGGTCGGTGAAGTCACCGACAGCGATCTCAACCCCCTGCTCACGCAGTCGGTTAGCTGCCGAAGAGGCAGAATTTCGCGTCAGAGCCCGGACTTGATGCCCTCGGATTAATAATGCCTCAACGCACGGCACCACCTTGCTTACCGGTAGCGCCAGTGACGAGCACAAGCCTTGGTTGAGACATTGTAACATTCCTCTCTAATACTTCTGGGCTTGTTCTTCAACTCTGATGGCCGTTGCGGCCGACTTTGTCGCAGCCTAACGAGTTCGAGCTCAGCCGCGCCTAGCGAGGGCGTGGATGGCTATCTCTTGCACTATTTTATCCTGAGAGCAGGAGGAAACAAGCCGGCTAGGCGGCAACACCTAACGAGCTCAAGCTCAGCCGCGTCTAGTGAGGGCGAGCTTTGCTTTCACTTCATCCTTCATAATTCATCCTTCAACCTTTTCATACGCCGGCTAGCCGCGTGCCACGTCTCTTTTGTTTACGTGTGTCAGCCGCAGCGTCTGGTTAGGTGCCCGATTCGCCACGCCGCCGATGACTGTGGACTCGTTCAGGCGAACTACGCAAGATTGCTGACGCCAATGGTTTCCCAGATCATGAATTCGTCCAGCGTTTGCCGGGTTTTATCCACGACAAATCCGACAACGGTTGCGTCATCAACGAAGCCGAGCAACGGAGTCATATCCGGAATCAAATCGAATGGATCGACCAAATAGTTGAGCGCAGCCAGAATCCACGTCAGATCATCATTCGAAACCTGCTTGTATTGACCGCGCTCGTACGCGCCGACCAGGCGCAACATCGTCTGAAGATAAGGCCAATTCTCCTTGAACTGCCGCCTGGGGAGCGACGCAGCCTTTCTTGCAGCTTGTTCAAAAAGGGAACGCAAACCGCCGGAACCGATGACACGCAATTTCGCTTTGCGAACCGCCCGCGCGAACGCCTCACTGCGCAGAGTTGGCTTCTGATAGGAACTGCGCCTTTCGGCGGTCGATTTCATTTTCGCCTTTGTCATCTGACGCTATGAAAGCACCTCGGTGCGCCAATGAGAAGCTAATTCACACCATATAATCAGAGCAGGATGGGTCTGCGCCACCAAGAGCGCCTGGCAGCGGATCGACGGATTGAACTTATGGAAAGTTGCGTAAACGACGGTTCACGGTTCGCTGCATCGCTTGGTCAGGCCGCTTGCTTGAGTGAGTCTCTGTCGCCGCTATCCGAATATTTCTCATTTGTTATAAAAAAAGCTTTTTCCCGCTTGGCAGTTGCTTATGGGATAACGACGAGTCTGCGACCAGGTAAGTCTTCCCGTTGCCAAGCGGTTTCCACATCGGCGAGCGGAGCCTGCTCAATATCAAGCCGGAGTTTCCCACTCGCGGCCAGCGCCCAAATCTGCGGGAAGGCGTCGAAGATGGCTTTAGGCGGAATGCTGCCACCGCCGCCGCCATACAGCTCGAGCCCTGAGCTGCGAAGTGCAGCGGCGGAAAGAGCGATGGTCGGCCCAGCCATTTCTCCAATCTCAACAAGACGGATTCTGGTGGCCTCAGCTTTCAGGTCATGGCCAGTTAAGGCATCAAGCAGCACTTCGGTAGGATCACCCCATAGATAGTCAATGACGACGTCGAAAGGCTTGTGGCTGAATTCGCGGATAAAGGCTTCGGCCAGTTCTTTATCCGGTTGGTTCAGATGAATGGTCGCGTCGGCGCCCAGATCCTTCAACGTTCTTAATACTTGCTCGTTGCGTCCGGCGGCGACGACACGCCCGGCGCCAAGATGCCTGGCAATCTGGATGGCGAGTTTGCCCGCCACTCCCGTCCCGCCGAGAATCAAGACGGTCTCACCCGGCTTGAGTTGTGCGCGCCAGACGAGCGAAAGCCAGGAAGACAAGGCGGGATTCGGTAAGGCTGCGGCGGTGACGTCATTGACCTCATCAGGAATTGGCAAACACCACATTCGGGACACGACGGTGCGCTCGGCCATCATACCGTAGGGCGGCCGAGATCCGCCGCAAAACACCCGTGTCCCATCGTCAAGGATGCCGACTCCATCGGTTCCACATACCACCGGCAGTTCACGATGGCTATCGTAGTGCGAACCACTGGCCATCATCTTGTCGATGTTTTTCAGCGAGGCGGCTTTGACGTGGACGATCACTTCACCCTGACTCGGTTTTGGATCGGGGAATTCCTCGAAGCGAGGCGGTTTTCCAAGCGAACGCAATACGGCAGCTTTCATGGGCATCTCATCTTCTTCTTTGCGCTGATAGCAATCAAGACCAGAGCCGCGCGATGGCAGCGACCTAACGAGCCAAAGCTCAGCCGCGGCTAGCGAACGGAGCCAGCGGGAAGCGGTGCGACATAGACGGGAAGCCCGAACGGGTGAGCATCGGGAGCATGCGAATCAAAGCCCGACTAGCTATCTCTTGGAGTAATTTAATCATGAGAACCGGAGGAAACTAGCCGGCTAGGAGCCTGCCACGTCTCTTTTGTTTACGTGTGTCGGCTGCCCTTCGGCAAGCTCTTTGTCGCCTTTGAGCCTGTCGAAACGGCAGCGACTGGTTAGACCTTTGGCGTCGTAGCAGCCTGGCCGCGATAAGAGTGTTAGGAAGGCGATTATAATTCTTTTTCGATCGAAACCTCGGTCGCTTTGATTATGGCGAAAACGGCGTCGCCCTTTTTGAGGTTCATCCGCTTGACCGAACCCGTTGTGATGATCGAGACGACTAGTCCGGCGGCGGTATTGATGACAATCTCTGAGACGACCTTATCAGAAATGATTTGCTCAATCGTGCCGGGTAAATGATTTCGGATGCTCGTGCTCATGATGTGGCAGTATTATTTGCGTGTCGGGTGAGGTGTGGGTTACTAGGTCTAACGAGAATAAGTTGAGGCGCCGCTGACGACAACGCGACTTGCCGCGAAAAGATCTGCTGAACTGCTCATCTGGAAATTTTCTCGCCGATCAGCGGTTGCCTCGAGCGCATGGTTAGGTCTGACGCGTCAATCATGAGTACGCTCCCAAATCACCTTCTGCGCTTCACCGAATCTAACTTCACGCACACTGGCTGCGAGTGGAAAGGTAACGTCAAACGAGGAGGTCTGACCAGCACAGGGGGAACCGCGCTGTCGAAAGCCAGCCCATATGGTTCGTCCAATCCGCTGCTGACGAAAACGCCAAGGTAGGTCCCAGTGGAGGAAAACTTCTGAATAGTTTTGGAGCCGAAATTGGCCACATCCAAAAGAGCCGCGCTATTCGTGAAGCAGCGTTTGCCAGTTTGAAGGCACCCGTTCGGCTGGTCCTGGCGTCGGTTGATCCAACGGATGCGAGTGAGGAGCGGGAAGCTTCGGGCCGGTGAAGAACTCCTCTGTCCGATAATCGTAAAACCACCGCTCGCCCGGCTCGAAACTCGTAATAATCGGGTGACCCGTAGCGGCGTGATGTTTCGATGCATGCTGATTTGGTGAATTATCACAGCAGCCGACGTGACCGCATTCGGCGCATCTGCGAAGATGAAACCACCATCCGCCCCGCTCCATGCATTCGACGCAACCTGTTCCGCTCGGCTTGACTGCCGGGTTGATACCATCCCTTTCGGACTTCATAGGCTCCTTTCTGACTCCCGTTTGCTTGACTTGCTCCTCATCGACATTGGGCGTTCGACGTTTTCTGACTCCTCTTCCCTGATTTCCGCCCTGTTGTCCTCCGTCCCATAGTCGGCTGCTCTTGTCGCGTGAGGCACCAGCCTTTTACGCGATCCTTTAGCCGTATGTGAAGCCCGGCTTGCTTTGCCCAACTTCGATGATATAACCGTCAGGATCGCGGATGTAGCAGCGAATCTCGCCGTACTTGGCAATCGGCTCCGTGATGAATTCGGCTCCTCGACTTTTCCATAATTCATAGCACGCTTGAATATCCGCGACGCGGAAATTCATAAAGCTGTTGATGTGATTCGGGTCGGGGACGCTGAGCGTTACCGTCGGCTTATCCGGGGTCGGCCCGCCCCCTACGTTCAAAATCATCCAGATATTCGCAAGCTGAAGGTACGGAGGCGCGTTGCCGTCACCCATGGTCAGAATGCGAGCGCCGAAGACCTTTTCGTAGTAGCGAGCCGATCGCTCGACGTCGGCGACGGTGAGAAAATGCGCGATGCTGATCCCCTCGCGCGGGGGCATCTCGTAGCTCTTCTGTTCGACTTGTACTTGGTTCATAGACACCTCCAATTCGGATACGGCATTTCTCCTTTCCCCAGAATACGTCGGGCAGTGTGCTTTAGCAATGAACCATCACTTACAGCTAAAAACACAAAGTCCACCCGTCCGAGAAAGTCCAGACCTGCCGGAACGTTCATATTAGTGCTGGCGAATACCCCGAGATCAGTCCCGGTCGAAGAGAACTCCTCGATCACGCTGAATATCGATGACGCTGTGGCATTATAACGGCCAAGTGTTTCCTTTTGCCGAATAGCTGCATGAGTCTATTTGAAGTGAAGCAAGACGACCTCGTTGTCGATCGATCGCAGTTAGCTTTTCTTGTAAAACACTGGGTATTTTGCGATTCGCATTTGGAAGATTCCAGCCGTATGCCGGTGCCGGAGTCGGCGTTTACTATGCTGAGTCTGCGGGGGTTGAGCCCCAGGATCCCATAACTGGCAGAGTCCCTATCAACACTGGCGGGGGGCAAAGTCACGCGGACTTGGCGTGGCAGGTGGTGGCAGGCTCAGACTACTATTGGACTCCGAAGCTCAGCACCTTTCTTGAATATAAGTTCCTGAATTATACGAGCACCCAGATCGACACTAATCAAGATCGCGATCTGAAACAGCATTTACTGGGCGCGGGTGTCCGGCTCCACTTTTAAACAGAAGAGCAAGTTTCTCTCACCAGGTTAAGTCAATCGGCCTCTGGTTTCTTCGGGTTTGACTAGGGAGTCCGTCTCGATCGCAGCAGAGACACCCCTTGGTCCGACCCCCGGGTGGCGGTGAACGCGTAGGTCTGCCCTGCCTCCACGGTAAGCGACATCGAAGTCGGCTGATGTTGATTGCTCGGCGTGTCCACGATTAAAACGTGTTGTCCCGCCGGAATCGGCTGATCGTAGAGACTTCCTGGTCCGATATTGTGGACTTCGCCATCAATGGAGAGCCGTAGATATACGTTATTTCCGACTGTGGGCGATCTTTGCACAACTAAACGACCGCTACCGGTGCTGCTTGGCTGTGCAGCCTGGCTGCTCCAGCAAAAAATTGCGATGGCAAACCCAAGAATCACACCAACGCAAACAAACCTTGATTTTATGTTCATGGTTAGATGTCTCCCTGGACGCACAGAGTCGTCTGATTGGAAGCGAAGCCGGCGGTGTGCGAAGGCACCGCAATCGGCTGCACTACGAATTGCCAGATCGAAACGATCGCACTCAAAATGAAGAGTGCGTAAATTACTGTTTCGAGCAGGCTTCGATTCTTGTCTTCGGACTCAGACTCCATGATAAGATCGTAAGTTGTAGATTTATGGGTGTTCATAGGCTGCCTTCCCCCTATGCACCCGCCATGCCACGGATTTTTATCGTAAAGCTAAACAGCTGAGGCCGTGACGATTAAAACGCAATGATTAAAATTGTCGGGACCGAATTTGTTCCGCGTTTGGGAAATGGCCGTCCCGAAAATGGGAACCGGAACATTCGTCGAAGCGCGAATGTATCCGGCGCCATCGTCGGCAGGGTTTTGAACTGACAACTCTTTACACCAGTGGCCGCGCCTCTTCGTTGCCGATCATCTCGACAACATTCTACGCTTCATCGAGCACCTGGATTTCAGCGCGCCCGTAACCGATTTGCTGACGCGCATCGTGGCGGGAAGCGGTTCGTTGTGCGATCAGATGAAAAGCTGACGGTATTTATCCAGCTTGCATGGGCGATTCGAGTTTGACACAAACGGGGCGGCGGCAGATATATCGCCTTCGCAGAAGAGAGTTGAAATCGGAAATTCAACCTTAAGGAGAAGCATCATGTTCGCTGTCATTCGTCACTATCACTTTGATCCAAAGGACGGTGCAGAGATCGACCGCCGGATACGCGAGGAGTTCGTGCCAATCGTTAAGAAGCCGAAAGGGTTTGTGCGCTACTATTGGCTTGATACTGGCAAAGGCGAGGGCGCGTCCATCAGCGTATTTAAGGACAAAGCTGGTGCTGATGAGTCGGTGCGTCTAGCTACGGACTACGTAAAGGAGCATCTTTCTAAACTTCTCACTCAGAAACCCGAGATTATCGAAGGGCCGATCAAAGCTCACGATTGAGCGCTTGACAGTCTCAAGAAAGCGGGCTGGAGTTGGGGACTGCGTCTCAGCGATTGATTCCAATCTAACGAGAACAAGATGAGCGACGGCAGGGTGTCAAGGCAAACACGCTGAAGTTGTATCGCAATCGGGCCGTTGGCTTCATCGTCTGGTTAGATGCGGGATGTGCCATGTACCCTACGCTTGAAAATCAGGTGCAATCCGCTCGCGAGTAATCCGAAAAATGCCAAGACGAAGATGACATGGTAATCCCACGGCAACCGCGGAAATGGATCGTGAGCGGCAAACCCACTCGAGATGGCTTGCGCGATAGCAGGATCAGCGATGGCGCGAAACTCGACAAGGCCAACCATGGTCGCCAAGAAAAGCGCGAAGATACCAAGGGTGAATCGCATTTATTAAAATGCTTACAGCATCTAACGAGAGAGAGAGAAGCCACGGTCGGGGTCGGTGGCAAACACACTGAACTTTTCTCGCAATGGGACCGTTGGCTTCATCGTTTGGTTAGATCGCATTCGCCCATTTCTCGATTGAGCGTCTGTAACCTGCCGGAAGATTGAGCTCAGATAGGCGCTCAACCGGCCAGAGGCAATGTTCGGTATGCTCGTGGCTGACCGCGGGTCGAAACTCACCGATCAAAGTGCAACCATATGTGACGATAAAAACGCGCCGGCCAGGAATGACCTCGAAAAGATATGAATCGATGGGCGCGCTCATCACCACGTTGATCGAGAGCTCCTCGGCGAATTCGCGCGAGAGAGTCTGCGAGTGCTCTTCCCCCTCGTCGATACGGCCACCAGGCAACTCCCACTCCTCGCGCGAGTTCTTGACGAGTAAAACCTGTCGACCCACGAGCAAGACTCCCTTGACTGATGTCGGATACGCCATGCGCTGCGATCTAACGAGAACAAGATGGGCGACGGCGGAGGACACCGCGCGTCGCTCGGAGTGAAAAGGTGGAAGTCATCTCAAAAGTGGAGCGTACAGCGGTCCGTCGTTCGCTCCATCGCATGGTTAGGCCTTTGGCGTGGACAATGGAAGTGGACCGACTTCCATCGCTTGGATCAAGCCGCGCGCAAGGGTGAACCGATGGCCCACGTGCTCATCGGCAAGAACTGCTCCAGCCAAGTCGCGCACGACCTGATGCACATCGACCAAGACCTGCTCGGCCCCCTCGGAGTGAAACGCCATCGGCTCCACGTGTGGGTCGATCTCGCTCCACTGCTCCCTCCAGTATGCGCGGAGCTCCTCATGTCCACGGACAAAGCCACCTTTGAACGCTCGCGGCCAAGCCACGTCCGGAGTCATGAGGGCGAGGGCAGTGTCAATGTCCCGAGCGTTGAAGGCCGCGTAGGCTGCGCGGAGCAGTTCGACCTCTGATGCAGTGTGATCTGGCATAAGCGGTGTGACGAAGCTGCGCAGTAGGGCCTAACGTTAAAGATGAGACGCGCGCGGGCGCGCGTGCTGACGACCTGAATTTAGGAAAAATGCGGAGCCGAGCCGGGCCATGCGAACTAAGGTCAATTCCCGCGCGTTGTCTCTGTCGGCTGGTTAGGCTAATTCATTCATTTGCTTGATCGAGATCCAGGCGAAGAATGTATTCTTCCGTGTCTTCGCCTCTGCCATTGGCGAAATCTTTGTTTTTTCCGATGATTTTAAAACCGCATTTCTGGAGCACTCTTATCGACCCGATGTTGTCCGTTGCTGCCCTGGCGAAAATTGGCCGATCTACAACAAGGTGGAGCATCCTATTGAGCGCTTGAGTCGCTAATCCTCTTCCCCAGAACTCCCTTCCAAGCCAACAGGTGACTTCTATGTTTTCTTCATGCGGATAGCACGATATGTGACCAGCGACTTGTCCCTCTGCCACGATCGTCCTCTTTGTGATTTGTGACGAATAATTTATCCCAATGGGCGTCGAAAGCCACCTTGTCCTTTGGGTCTTTACAGACGAATGCTGCCATCCTAATCGCTTCCGGGTCGAGTTGATGCTCATAGAAGGTTTCGAGATCGGAAGACTCGACTTCCCTAATCGTGATACTCTCAAATCTACTCATTGTTTTTTGCCTAACGATATACAAGATCAGCGATCGCGCGAGTTAGAAGTGGCTTCATTAAACAGATAAGGCTAAGCATGAGGACAGATCGCGGTTCGCTGCATCGCATGGTTAGATGGCATGGCTTACCCAATCGTCACACAATCCCAGGGATGAAGCGATAGCGCACCTGACTCATGTAAACTGCATACGCCGGATCGTGGCGAAGGAACCCCTCCTCGACGATACTCTTGATGACATACAGCGTACAAATCGTGATGAACAAGCCGAAATTCGTGGGCGAATACAAACGAAGCAATAGGGAAACCCACGCGAGAAACAGCCCAGTGTAGATTGGATGCCGAACGTAGCCGTAGGCGCCGGAGCGGACGATGCTTCGTTGAGCTGGCACAAACCCGATGTTCCGCCCGAGGCTCAATCGGGCGTATATGACGATTACCACGGATACAATCGACATCGCATTGGTCACGGCGTTTGGAACGAGGGGACGGCCAGCGGGGGCGAACGTCGCCCAGAACAATGACCCATAAGTGGCGACGAAGGCGAGTAACCACCAGATCGGATTAGGTGTGACACGCTGGGGTACGCGGCGCAGGACCATGGTGGCGATCGTAATAAGCTGCCCGATAGCAGCACCGGCGCGAGGGACGTTTAGAGTTCCCTCGGTGAGCCGATGGTATAGGGCATAGACGAACGGTAAAGAAGCAACAATCGCAATTGTCTTATCAACGGCGGGAGCCGTGAGGACTCGCATGAAACGGGCACCCATTGAGTCCCCGTGCAGCGCCGGGCGGGTTGTTGGCTCTGGGACGCTCACGTAGGGTCCTCCTACTGCTGCCGGTGCGAATACGGAGTTAGCATTATACCATCTAACGAGAAAAAGATGAGCGACCGCTACCGAAACCGAGCGTCGCTTCGACTGAAGCGGTTTTGATCATATGAAATGTGAACATGCGCCGGGCAGCGGTTCGCTCCATCGCTTGGTTAGGCCTTTCGTGATCCATGCTTTCGACTGCTGATATTGCCGCTTGCAGAGCAGCCTGATCAAGAGTTAGCGAGATGTGGTCGATCCCCGGGAGCAGCGTGACGGGAACATCCTTACCGGCTGTCTTGAAGACGCTCGCAAACTTATCGGCGTAAAACACTTCATCATTCTGACCGGCCAGAACCCGAAGCGGCTGCCTGACCGCACGAATGTTTGCCTGGTAGTCGCGCTCGGGCCTGAAATTCTGCTCTAGGGCGAATGAATATTGCGGCGTGAGGAAACCTTTGTCCCTCTCGTCGACCGCGAATCTGACCACCGGCAGATCGTCAAACGCGTGCATTCCAAACCCGTTTAGCACGGCAATCGCGATGATGCGCGGAACCCCCACGGTAGCCCAGCCGCCGCTGCCCGGACGCAACGTTGCTGCGTCCTGACTGATCCAAGGAGAAAGAAGAAGATAGTTGGAGAATAGTTCCTGACGTGGACTGCCCGCGAAGCGAAGCACAAATCCGCCGCCGGAAGAGAACCCAACTAAGGTGGAAGGTTGAGCTAATTTGATCGCACGGACAAAATCCTCCATGTCTTCCTCTAACTGCCCGATATAGGCGATATGACCTTTGGCACCGGATTGGCCGTGTCCTCGAATGTCCAGCGCGTAGGCTGCATATCCAGCCGCGGCGAAGCTCTTGGCCATCACATGCATGCTGCTGCTACTGGCGGAGGAGCCGTGCACCAGCACGACACTGCCCTTGATCGCGTCGCCGATTGCCGGGTACGCCCGGAAGGCAATCCTTGCGCCATCGCGAGCCGTGAAATGACTGCGTTCCGGCAGATCGGAGAAATCCACGTTCTTGAAAGGGTCATTAATGCTCGACATTGGCGGCGGCGGCTCGTCTGGTCCGCCAAGTGCAATCGCGAGTCCAAGGGCCGCCACAAGAACTGCAACAACAATAAGGATGGTGACGAGAAGACGCTTCATGCGATGGGCCTAACGAGACCAAGCTGAGCGACCGCCACCGGGAGCGCAAGTTTTCATCTCAACAGCTAAGCGACTCAACGTCTCAACTTTTTCACACGCCGGGTGGCGGTTCGCTCCAGCGTTTGGTTAGATCAGCACTCAACTTAGGTCGCGTGGAATGAGCGCCTTATTGGGCCACGCAGCGCAGAGAAACGTTGCCGTTGCCGTCACAGCCCGAGTCGATTCCGCCAAACTCGCCGTCGAATCCGTAAGAAAAACCTCCGCTCGCCGCTTCGGACGAAGAAACAAACCACTTGCTCGCGAGCCCGGAAACAACCTCGCGAATTCCGTCCTCTTCCAAGATAACGAAGTCGCTATCGTGGTTTGGGAAACCGTTTTTGCCATTCAGGCTACGCGGATACCCTGATGGCAGCCGCCAGGTTACGGATGTCAGATTGCCTCTTTGGTTTGAATAATCAGGTGACTGGCACAAGTTCTGGTTCACTGCTGAATCGTGCGGGTGCTTCCCCATGTCGTCGCTGACGTAAAGACCGCTCTTGAGGTCCTTCACCACTCGGAACGTCCGACTTTCCGCTGATATTACAGCCTCAACCCTCCAAGCCACGGACTCCTTCTTGGTTTTTACCACGCAGGTGTAACCCGGCGCCGCTCTCGCGACTGTTTGAGGGTCGCAGGTTTCCGTCGTGCTGACGCGGGAACAGGAGAACAAAAGGCAGCTCATGGCAATGGTGGCAAGACTGATTCTCGTCATGGAAGACAGTCTACAGCGACTTACTAATCGTGAAAGCTCCAGTCTCATCCAATAACGCGCTCGACCTGTGTCGCGCAATCAAAACAGAGCTGCGCCAACGCATTCATCTAACGAGACCCAAGATCAGGGGCTCCGAAAGCTTTCGCAAGTTCGCTGGATCGCCTGGTTAGGTGATTTCATTGGAGTAATGTTCAAGGGCGATACCGGCGTCAGCCAAGATGCGCAAGAACTCCGCATCGAGATATGGCGTCGACCGCATTAAACTAGATCACGCGACCTCAGGAGACACGTTCGATGCGGTGGGACTGAAAAGAATGCCGATACATGAAGCATCTTACGATGCCGGTTTCATGGGAAACCGCCGGCAGATGCCCCCGATGCAAAAGTACGGCGTTTGATTTTATTCTATGAGACGGTCGGAAGGCGGTGCTCCGCTAACGAGGCTGTAAGCTAGAAAGGTCAAAACGGAAGAGGGAACAATGAATACCTCTTCGGTGACATCACAAAATCTCTCGGATGCGCAATGGCGACAAAGCCGAGCCGGATCGACCACAAAGACACAAAAACAAAACGCATAAATCATCAAAGAAATTGTAAGCCCACGAATTAGTCATTTATGAAAATCGGTTTTGTCAGTCTTCCTGTCCCGGGTCACTTCAATCCAATGAGTGCCTTGGCTCGCCAGCTCCAGTCACGCAATCATGACGTCGTAGTGCTATCCCTTCCCTTGATCGAGCCGCTTGCTCATGCGGCCAACCTGTCGTTCATCCCTTTTGGTGCGAAAGAGTTTCCTGACCAAGCGTCCGCTGAGATTATCGGCACATTAAGCCGGCTGAAAGGCGAAGAAGGTCTGCAATTCACTGTCAGCGTTATTGCGGAGATGATGAAAGTGAAGTGGAGAGAGTTGCCGAAACTGCTTTCTGCTAACGGTATTGATGCGCTCGTATTAGATAATTACGATTTCTATGTCGAAGTAGTGCCGATGCGCCTTGGCATACCGTACGCTGTTCTGTCGAATGCACTTCACTTCGATTATTCCGGGTCTACGCCACTCTGCGTTTATGGTTGGGCGCACGAGAACACCCCGGCAGCGAAAGAAAGAAACCGGCAAGGCGTTTCAAAATTTGCGCAGATGCTGATCCGGAGCAACGCCGAGATAATAGCGGAAGCGGAGAGAGCCGGAATCAAACCTAATTGGGAGGACCCATCCTCGTTGTTCTCGGATCTCCCCTGGATCACCCAATGTCCGCGCGAATTTGATTTTGAAAGCGCACACTGGTCTGAGCAGTTCCACTACACCAGTCCGTTCCACGACGGAAAAGGCCGGCCAGACCTAGGCTTTCCATGGGACCGATTGACTGGAGAACCGATCGTCTATGCGTCGATGGGATCACTTCAGAATGGCAACGCGGATTTATTTCGCACGATCGCGGGGGCGGTCGCAAAGAAGACCGTGCAACTAGTGCTTTCCATTGGCCCTGTCCTCAGACCGGAGCAGATCGATCCCGTGCCGAAGAATGCGATTGTCGTTGACCAGGCGCCACAACTGGAGCTAATGAAAAAGGCATCGGTTTGTATTACCCATGCGGGATTCAATACGGTACTGGAGGCGCTTACCCAAGGTGTCCCCCAGGTAGCCATCCCAATAACCAATGATCAACCCGGGGTAGCGGCGAGAATAGCTGCCCACCAGACTGGAGTAGTCACTTCGTTAGAAGATCTAACCGTCTCCCATCTCTCAACGCTGGTTGCCGAGGTCTTAAACAATTCTAAGTACTGCGATAATGCGCGCAAGTTTCAGCAGGCGATTGCCAAGACCAATGGACTTTCCCGAGCGGCGGATCTGCTCGAAGAAGCCTTTGGCCTGACCAAAGAGGCGTCAGCAAGGCTGTCAGTGACCGCAGAGGTGCAGCAACGCCCGCCATACCGCTCTGACAGGCGACCCATCGGCACCTCGTAATGGTTGAGCGCATTTGCTGAAAAATTCTGAGAATCGTCATCAATTTAGGCGTTTGCCCCGCTTGAACGGAGATGACCCCGCCCCGGGGACCTCTGACTTGGAATCAGAAAGTCCGCTCTCGTCTAACGAGAGCCAGATCAGCTATGCCTTCCGAGAGCGAAGCTGAATTGGAATGAAGATAAACTACTTATCATCAAATGTGAACGCGGTATGGGAAGGCATTAGCTGCATCGACTGGTTAGACTGACGCTGCGTGAGCAAGAATAACCTCGGCTGGATCTTTTTGTGCAGGGAAACGGGCCAGGACAGGCGCCTATTCCATAGGGCGGTTGTGCTCCCGATACCGTTGGACTTGCATTCTCACTTCATCCAACGCGCTCCGACCCCATAAGTCCGCCGGTTCGATGTCGTCGTCGGTCTGGGCGTCCCATCCTTCGTCCGATGGGACGTATTCATTAAATTGATGAACGAAGAGAAAGATCGGTTGGAGCTGCCGCGCATAACTCATGAAGGATTCGAAAGTCGCGTAGTCGCCGCTCGAGCCATAACGCAGCGAGGCATCCGGACAGTAGACGTGATTGGGAGGGTCACAATCCCAGCCATTCTGCCCCGCGCTCGCGATCGCTACAGTGAGGTTTTCCACTCTCGCACCTGTCCGATTGTAAGTGGGGTAGTAGGGGCAGAACGAAACGGTGCAGGTAGGATTGAGCCGATCCACCCAGCTCCAGAATCCATATCTTGGATCGATTTCCTTCGGCCCGCCGGGTGGACCCCGGCCGGCCCAGAGCAAGGGCTGGCTGTCGAGATATCCGGCCATCATCTGAAACGTGAATTGCCGGGTCAGCTCCGGATGCGCCGCGAGAAATTGCCTCAACTGATACCACAGCGGATTGTCACGCCAGTTCGGGTCCTGTGCGGCCCCGAGATAGATAAGGATGAGTGGCTTGCCCCGATAGATGACATTCAGGCCCGGGTGCGCTCGCATAAGCGCGCCGAAATAGTTGATCTCTTTCTCAAACGCAGTCTTACCGTCTATGTCCGGATAAAGAACATTCTGATCGATACCGCCCATCATCGGAATCAGCTTGAGCGGAGTTTCAAGTTCGGCCCAGGCTGCATAGAGACCGCCCGTGTTCTTGAGAATGACTCGGTTCGAAAAACGGAATTCCGGGGTGCAGTCGATGCCGTGTCTCTTAAGAAATTCTACGCTGTTGAAGATGCAGCTCACGTTGTTCGTGACCTCGATCAGGGCCGCATCCATTCCCATCGCTTCCAGCCAGGCGGCCTGTTGCCGAATTGACCGAAGGATCGGCGCTGTCATAACCGCCGCCGACCTCCTTCATGTCCTTGGATTGTAAAAAAGGCTTGGCCGCCGTTCCCTGAAAAGTAACTGCCTCGGGGCCAAACCAAGCTTCGTATTCCATGACGACGACATGGCTATTCTGATCCACTACCAAAGGCTTGTTTGGCCCGCCGCCTGCGAATGACGCCGCTGCGGGAAAGAACGCCAGCGGTAGTAGAACTGCGAGCGGCCGCATCACGCGTAACGTGAAGAATTTCTCGCCGCACCACCAGGCGATCGAGTCGACCGCGAGCCGGAATGATAGCAGGGTTGCTGCCGCAACCGTGAATCTCAAGCAACGCACGATCAGGCCTAACGAGAACAAGATGAGCTGCCGCGAGCGATGGCGCGCGTGGCTGCGGATTGACGGATTGAACTCATGTGAAGCTGTTAGTACGGGCGGCTCGCGGTCGGCTCCATCGCATGGTTAGACCCGATCTCCCGCAGCAAAACGATCTCCGCCTTTCCAAAAGGGGCACAGTGGACACGGCTCACCTTTTGGATAGTCGATGCCCTCCTCGTGCGGGCACCCGAAAATCTTCTCCATCATGATAAGCGACCGCACATTATGCTCGCGTAACCTGGCGCGAATGTTCTCCTGAATGTCTATCTTGTAGCGCGCATTGGCGTCGTCGCTGAAATATCGATGAATGATCGCTTCATCGTCATTGCGCAGGAAAATGCCGAGAACGGCTTTGCTGCCTCGCATATTATCGGGACCATAAAAAGCGAGGGTCGCCTTCGGAAGCCCCAAATCGCCCTGCTTTGCGTGTTTGCGCAACCTCGTGATTGGCTTCGTCATCGATATTAGGTCTAGCGAGACAGAAGCTAAGCCGCGCGCACGAGACCTCAAGGTGGTCTTTCTCACGAAAAACGGCGGGCACCTAAACACTCGCGTCGGCTTCAGCGCCTGGTTAGGCCAGTTCGCGTTGCAACTGCCACCGCCATATCAAGCCATCTTCCGGGTCCGTAAGTTCTCCTTGCAGAGTGAAGCCGCACTTCTCGAGCACCTTCGTGGATGCGTTCTGCTCAGGTAAGGTGTGCGCTTGCACTGTCCGTACCCAGTCATCATTAAATGCACGTGCGACAATTATCTGAACCGCTTCCGTGGCGAAGCCGCGGCCCCGGTAAGAAGGTGCGATGCCGTAGGAAATCTCTACCGTGCCCTCATGAGATGGCGAGCCATTGAAACTGCACAAGCCAATAAGGAGGTTGTCTGCCACATGAACAACGCCAAATCCGTCTTTCCACGGATCATTTTCGGTGGAAGTGCGGAGCCGCTCTAAAAACGCTTCCGACACTTCCGGTCCAGTGAGAAATTCTCTCACTCCGTCGGCAACTGGCAAGCCAAAGCGACGCTCATAAGCATCAGGGCCTTCTACAAGCGCTCGCACGTGTTCCAGCGTGTGCGGAAGGAGCCTAAGGTTGGCGACCTGCATGTGATGACGCGTCTGAAAGGCCTAACGAGAACAAGATGAGCCGCGCCTAGCGAGGGCGCGCATGGTCCGTAGTCTGTGGTCAGTAGTCATGTTGTCGTGCGGAGCATACGCCGGCTAGGCTCGGCTGCAGCGATTGGTTAGGCCTAGCTTAGTCAAGATGCTTATCAGACAGAACTCCGCGAGGCACTGAGTAGGACACCCCATTAACATCGACTTCTGCGTGGTGATTCATGAATATCCTACCGGGATACCGCTCTCCGCGCCGGAATCGAATACTCGCCTGACCTGAACCGATCGTGTAATCTTGGATAAATTCGTAGATGTGGTCCTGAATGCCCTCTTGAGAGACCGAATGATCAACTTGTGCGGCGCTCCCGCGCAATAGGCGCCATTGGCCATTGGGATAGAGTAGTACTTTGCGACCGTCTTCAGCGGTAGCAGTGACCGGTTGTTGAGCGCTAGCAGCTAATGCGCTGGCTAGCATCGTAAGGATGATAAGCGTTGCTTTCATGGTGTGGTTTAAGGCCTAACGAGAACAAGATCAGCCACCGCGCGAATTACGAGTAACATTCATAACAGAGGAACGCTGCGCATAGGGACGGTCCGCGGTTGGCTGCATCGCCTGGTTAGATGCGCGGTGCTCACTTTTCAGTCCGCGTAAGCTGTGCGAGTGAAGGAACGCCGCGCGCTTCTTCAAGGTTCTCGACGTAGTTCCGAAATCCGGGCGCGAAGAACGTCCGCCTCATGGACCACCATATCTTGACTGTAGGTACCATCCAAACGGAGCGCAGGAATGCGTCGTAGCCCTCCCACTGATCCGCTTCGAGCGTCCCTTGACGCATTTGGAACCATCCATTCTCGAATAGCTTGAAATAACCGAGCATAAAAGACGCATACCGCGCTCTCTCCATCTCCGACGCGCTGCTCCAGTCTTTCAGCATTGTGGCAGTCGTTAAAAGCTGGTCATTCTGTGCCATCTCGAAGGCAAGGTCATGCATCGATCTAGCAAGGGAATCGACCACAATCGCGCGTGAAGAGCGCGTGTTTTGCCGGACCTGCGCCGCCACATAAAAAAGCGAGACGATGACGCCGATCGACGCGATTAGCTGCGCCCAGACATTGATCGTTTCCACATTCATCAAAGCTTTTTTAAATCCGTGCTTTCTACGACCGATTCAGCCCGCCTCAATCATCTAACGAGACACAAGCTCAGCCACGGCTCAGGGAACCGCAAGTGGCAAGCCTCTGTGGTACACTAGCTGTGCTGGACATGAAAAAAACAACGCCGTCTGAGCCGTTGGCTGCAGCGCCTGGTTAGGCCAAAATGGTGTAAGCTACCAAGCATGTGAACGTCTCGATGTCTTTTGCAACACGGTCTGCGGCACGAAAGGTGAGCGAACGACGCACAACGGCAAGGTGCTCTGAGACGGCGAGCCCAACAGGCCACCTGATCAGCGATCCCGCTCGGTGATGTACATCCCCGGCTCGAACTGCCGGATCTCGACGCTGGTGGCGACGTCGGGCCCCCCCAGCGCGGCATCGCTCCTCATGATGTCAAGCAGGCGGCGGCCGACTTGGCGCCTCAGAGCCTCCGGTCGGCCGGGCGAGAAGAGGACCGTGGCGTGCACGAAGCCACGGCGGTCGGCACCGACGTGATACGTGTCAGTCCGTACGGCGCGGCTCTTGATCCGGTCGGACTCGAAGCTCTCCGTATCACCGAGCGCGTCGTGGAGTCTGTCGAGGAGATGCGAGAGGCCGGCGGCGTCGCCGAGATTGCTCGAGTACTCCAGGATGATGTGCGGCATTACTGTGTCTCCGTGCGTTCCTTGTCACGGCACGCTAACTTAGTAGCTCCTAACGGGCAAGACCGTTTGAAAATCAAATCAAAACCGCGATTTGACGACCGGAGGTCACTGGTCCATGCCCACTCCCGGCTTGAAAACAAGGTGACGTCCGACGCCATCGACTGGGAGTTCCCGGTCGCGCTCCGCTATGGCCTAACGCGACAGAAGTGAGCTACCGCCACCGAGAGCGAGCGTAGCGCGAAGTGAAAATTTTTGGTCATCTGAAATGTAAACGCACAGCGGGTGGCGGTTAGCTCCACTGACTGGTTAGGCGGTTTACGGTGCTGCAAGCTTAGCCTTGTCTCCCTCATAACATAAGTCGCGAAGAATCGCCTCCGCCTGATCAACCGAATCAACATAAACCATGATACCGCCAGGAGCAGGGCCATGGATGATGAACTCTCGCCCCGTGTGTTTAACGCGCGCGACCGCTGGTCCCTGCTTCGCTGCTGTCTCCATCTGGTTCACTTCTTCGTAGCCTGCCGCCGGCGTGAATGGAACCTCAAGAAGGAGCTGGCCGTTGTTCCGCATGAGCTTCGGATTGGGATCAGGTGCAAAGTTGGTGACGAAGTCGTTGCAAGGATCAGCGATGATTATAGGGGACGGCAAATGCTTTCGAACGCACCCCGCAAGTGCGATGAAGCAAAGCAACGTGAGCGTCCTCACCGTCTAACGAGAAAGAGATAAGCCACCGCTATCGTTGAAAACAATACGGCGGGAGTGCGTGAGCGCGAAGACGCGAATCGCACTAGGGAAGCCGGGAACCGAGACGAAGTCGAGGGTGTCGTGGCAAACACGCTGAAGTTGTATCGCAATGGGGCCGTTGGCTTCATCGATTGGTTAGGCCTCGGGTTCGTGGCAAACCACTTCAATGTTGCGCCCGTCCGGACCGATGACGAAAGCTGCATAGTAGTTCGCGCGGTAGTCCGGGCACAGACCAGGCGCACCATTGTCTTTGCCACCCGCCTCCATCGCCGCGCGATAGAAAGCTTCGACTTGCTGGCGATTCTCGGCCGTAAACGCCAAGTGAAGATGCGCTGGCTTCTCCTCGGTTTGGTACAGGCACAATGAAGCCTTACCCTTTGGGCTAAGCTCGACACCATACGTCGGCGGCCCCTCCGAGACAACAGATACGCCGAGCGGCTCGAGTGCCTTGAGGAAGAACGCTTTGCTCGCTGCATAGTCGCTGACTCCGAATTTGACGTGGTCAAACATGAGTTCTCCCGCAGTGTGTGGGGTTGCGCGAGGCCTAACGAGCTCAAGCTCAGTCGCGGCTGGTGAACGGAGCCAGCGGGAAGCAGTGCGACATAGACGGGAAGCCCGAACGGGTGAGCATCGGGAGTATGCGAATCAAAGCGCGACTGGCTATCTCTGGAAGTATTTTAATCATCAAAACGGAAGGAATCGCGCCGGCTAGGCGCCTGCCACGTCTCTTTTGTTTACGTGTGTCGGCTGCAGCGTCTGGTTAGATCTCTACGGTGCATCTCTCTCCGCAATGCATGCAAATGAACTCACGGTGACGGGCGATGTCGAATGCCACAGCAATCCAGGACGCAATACCCGGAAACAATATCCTGCGCGCGGGATGTAACGTCGAAAAGACTTGCACGAGTAATCGCCGCTGACATTCTGGGCAGCGGAATCGAAAAGCGAGTACGATCGCGACAATCTGACTGATGAGAAAAATGGGAAGTGCAACCGCAGCGAGCCAAGGCCAATCAAATATGAGCAAGGCGATGATTCCAATGCAGAAAAGGCCGAGCCAACACGTGGACCAAACAATGAGCCAACACTCCGTGTATAGTTTGCGAGCAGAGGATTGGTCGATGGCGTGCACACTAGATCTAACGAGACAGAGATAAGCCACGGCAGGGCGTCGTGGCAAGGTTGCTCGCGCTCATTCTGCCAGGGGCCGTTGGCTTCATCGATTGGTTAGATGCGTTTGTCGTTATCATCACTCTTGCTGAATTTCGTGAGTAACTCGCCGCCCATCATGAACAATCCCACGCCGCACCAAACGACCGCGAAAAAAATGAAAATCATCGGAATGCCGTCGCTGAGGCGAGGGAATGTGCGCATGGCGAAGCGATAAAGCAGGGCTAGTAGCAGGAGGCCACCAGCAACGAGCTGCAGCAATCGAAAGATCAGCCGCCACGCCGGCTCACTCTTGGGCGAGATCTCAGGCGGTGGGGTCCCAGCCCCCAGATTGTCGCTCCGACTTTCGGCACTCCACAGCCGATAGCGATAAGCGAATCGATCTACGAGCTCGCGTAGCATCTAACGAGAGGGAGCTCAGCCACCGCTGGCGAGAGTGAGCGTGAACTGAAATGTTCGTGTTGAAGTCATGTGAAAACTAGACATCAGAACGGCCAGCGGTTGGCTGGAGCGATTGGTTAGACCTCATGCGTCACCTAGCGCACTAGCAGATCCAACTGGCGCACATCGAGACCGGCCTCGCGATAGTATTTCCGAGTTAGCTTCAAGGCGGTGAATCCGTCCTCGAAGGCAGCAAAGCCACCGTTCACCGCCTTGTCCAGATAGATGAGGGCGCCCTCCACTACGAATAAGATCAGCGCTGCCTCTGGCGAATCGTCGGTAATCACCAGCGTGTGAGCCTCACCGCCGGGTTCGTAGATAAATGTTCCAGGCTTTGCAATCCAGTCATGCTCCAGGTATCGCCAGTGACCACGCATAGTGTAGCCACGTACGGTGCCAACGTGGTAGTGCGTGCCCAGCTTGGCGCCGGGGAGACCTTTCAGAACGACGCTGAATCCTCCAGACGTGACATTAAAGCAGCACGGCTGAAACCATACGCCTTCCGCATAAGGAACCCAGAGGCGGTCGTTCTCTACGTCGATATTGGCTATGAAGTGTTCGCGGCTACGTTGATGCGGCTCAAGACCGTCGGTGAAACTGTTGAAGGCAGTAATCGGCATATGTTTCTCTCTTTTGAGTTAACGATTGTATTTTCTGTAACGGTCTAACGAGACCAAGCTCAGCCGCGCCTAGCGAACGGAGCCAGCGGGAAGCGGTGCGACATAGACGGGAAGCCCGAACGGGTGAGCATCGGGAGTATGCGAATCAAAGCGCGGCTGGCAGCCTCTTGAAGTATTTTAATCATGTGAAAGGGAGGAAACAAGCCGGCTAGGCGTCGGCTGCAGCGCTTTGTTAGATGTTGTCGCGTTTATCTTGAGAAACGCTGCCGCCTGTACTGCCGGTCCGTAGCGCGTGGATGACGAGCGACCCACAAAGAATGATGAAAATGACGTAAACGAGCTCGGCTTGCCATCGGGCGATGTGGCCGATGCGGCCGAACCGCCCAGGCCAGATGATATCGGTTTGCGGAAGGCGTACATCTTGTGCGAGTTGGAGGACGCAGTAAACGATGACTGCGCAAGCACCGACAATCTGGAACAGCCGAATCACATCGCTGGGCTTCATCATCTAACGAGAACAAGATCAGGTACGGCTACCGACACCGCGCTCTGATCGAAGTGGAAGGGTTTTAATCATCACAAAGTGCAAATATAAACCGGGTAGCCGTTACCTGCATCGTCTGGTTAGGTCTCAGAAGCCTTCTTTCCATTTGTTGACGTACACTTCGTCGAGGTTGTCTGACCCGCTGAATTTGCAATAGGCATCGACTTTCACGTCGCGCACGCCGAGATACGTCCCGAGCTCGGCCCCGAATCCACCAACGGGAACACTCTTGTTGATGAATCGTCCGCGGTATTCCGGATGGAACTTCCAGCCTCGCTTGGCTATCAGCACCATTACGTCTTGGCGACTGGAGCCGAGCGGCGCCTGGTGTAACAACCACTCGCGAATATCATTCTCAGATCGGCGAAGGGGATTCAGTAGCAGTCCCGACGCGATACTGCCGATACCGATTGCAACAAGAGCAATTGGAATGATGATCCAATAACGCATAGACCTAACGAGCTAGAGCTCAGCCGCGCCTAGCGAGGGCGCGGGTGGCTATCTCTTTCAGTATCTTAATCACGTGAAGGGAAGGAAACAAGCCGGCTAAGCGTCGGCTGCAGCGCCTGGTTAGGCTCTGACGGACGAAAACTCAATTGCGGAGAGGAACCGCATCACGCAAGTCGCTCATGTCATCAATTGTACCGCTGCGTCGATCCACGTTTAATTGATATAGCCGTTTCTGCGTACGATTCCCTGGAGCACTGAAGGTGACGACGTAGATTGGGTAACCGGGATTGACCTCGTCGAAAGCCATCGAATCCTTAACCTCAACAGTGTAATGTTTTGGGAGCGGCAAATGCCGTCGCGCGACTTCGCGCGTGGCGCTCGCCACGGCCTGCTCACGTGTAACAGCGCATCCCCAGCACACCAGCGAAAGGAGAAGGGCGAAAGGCAGTTTCACGAGTATGCTCTCAGTCCTAACGAGCTCAAGCTCAGCCGCGCCTAGCGAAAGCGCGCATGGTCCGTAGTGTGTGGTCAGTAGTCATGTTGTCGTGCGGAGCATACACCGGCTAGGCGTCGGCTGGAGCGTCTGGTTAGACCGAAAGCCTCTCAGTGTGCTTTTTGGTATATGGCCGTGCCATCAAAATGCTGAGAGCCAATCCGATAGCAATGCCACCCAAAATGCCTTTAAGACCAAGGAAGGTATTATAGAAGTCGCGGGTAAGATGATAGCTTCGCCAGTAAATCAACACAAAGCCCATAGCGGCCCATGCGGCGGCGGTGATGAGGGAAAGGATTGAGGCAACCTTGGCCCAAGGGGCATAAACGCGGCTGCGCTGAAAGAACAGTAAGCCGACGAGCACAAGAGAACACGTTAGCCCAAGCAGAAGTAAGATCAGGTCTTCGGAGTCGGTCACCGACGCTGGAGAAGTTGGCGGCGCCGGAGTCGGCGTCGCCAGCCACAATCTGGTGGAAATGAAGCCTGTTGTGTCACTGACATCAACAGAAAGAACTCCGTGGCTGCTGGATGCTGACTGGGACGACTTCAAACGATAGTTAACGCCCCACGTTTTGCTGACGGGATCGTACGAGGGCTCGCCACGCGTGTAGACTTCAAGGTCGTAGCCCTGCTGTCGAGCCTCAGCGTCCGCCATTTGACGAACGTCCGCCGGTGTAAGTCGCGGCTCATCGGCCGCGACGGCGGCGCATGCGCATACTGCGAAAATGATGCTGACGTGGAAATACATCCGCGGCCTCATAGGCCTAACGAGAAAGAGATAAGCCACGGCAGGGTGTCGTGGTAAACACGCTGAACTTATTTCGCAAAAGGGGCCGTTGGCTTCATCGATTGGTTAGGCGTCCTCCACCTGAGTCTTGTCGATCTGTAAAAACTCAACCGACGCCCCATTGTCTTCGATGAACGCGACGGTGACGCCTCGGCTTGGGCTATTTGGTGCGATGATCACCTTCTTGCCTTGGAGTTCCTGCTCAAGATCGTCAACCTCGAAAGCCACATGAGGAATGGTCTTGACGAGTTCCGGATATGGCGCATCCAGTTCGTACCTCATCCATTCGATGCGGTACGGACTGTCTTTGTACCCACTCACATAAACCTTCAAGTGCTTCAGATGCACTTCGCCCTCTCTTTTTTCGGTGGTCGGAATTCCGAGATGATGGTACTTCCTCATTGCGAACACCCTCTGAAGGGCTATTGAAAACGCCTAACGACCCAAGCTCAGCGACCCGGCCCGCAGGACGCGTGAATTGCAACCGCGACGCTCAGGCCGGGTTCGCTGCAGCGCATGGTTAGGCGGCACGGATTTCAATTAGTTCCCCATGTCAGCTCCACCCGCTCTGCCAATTCCTTTTCGCAACCTCGCTATCGCTACCTCTGCAGATGATGCGGCAAGCGCAGCCAAAATAATGAGAAGGGATATGAAGCCTCCGCCTTTCCGTGTTACCTGACGTTCATGTAAGCCCAATTCTTTGACAACTGCCTCCGCTTTTTCAACATGAGAGAAGGGCGCTCCCTCTTGAAATGCCTCAAGTATCTGTTGCAGCTTTTTCGGATGCCTCAGGGCAACACCCCTGACAATTTCACAGTCTCGAACAAGCGTCTTCGCGTCAAAAAAACTAGCGTCCACAGCTTGCAGGTCAATGAGTATCCTGTGAGGCAGTAGAACATGCTCCAACTGAAAATGCTTACTTTTATCTGACCTCACAGTGTCTAGCTGTATCTTTGGGGCATATTTAACTGATGGGTGAGCTCCCGGGAATGCTTCCGGGAGGGAAACAAATGACCCGCTCGCTGGAATGGATGTCCTCAATTTCTTTTTTGTTTTCATGATTACTTTCTATGTTTGTGTGATTACTGAGTGACGTCGCCTAACGAGCTAGAGCTGAGCCACCGCTGGCCAGAGCGAGGCTAATGTGCAGTGGAGGGGTTGAAGTCATCTCAAAGTCAGGTAACGAAACGGCCAGCGGTTGGCTCGAGCGATTGGTTAGATGTGTGCACTCTGAAGCAACCCACGCGCAAAAAATTTCCGTAAAAAACTATATGTCGTATAAAAGCCCGTTTCGAGCCGGATCGCATCGTTAGGCGACGAACACGACGCCATTATTGCGGTTTGGCTTCACGGATAGCGCCAGAACGAAGGGGAAGGGTGAAGTGAAACGTGCTGCCTTCTCCGAGCTTCGACTCAACCCATATTCTTCCCGGATGTGCTTCGATCATCATTTTTGCAATGTAGAGTCCAAGTCCGATACCGCGACGATCCTGGTTATGTAACTGTGAGAAACGCTCGAAGATTGTCTTAATTTTCTCCGGAGCGATTCCCTCCCCGGTATCGCTGATTGAAATTTGTACTTCTTCCCCTTCGGGACCGGTCCTCTGACAGCTTACACAAATTTCGCCTTTAGCCGGTGTGAATTTAATCGCGTTTCCAATCAGATTTGACAGCACCTGGATGACGCGGCTCCGGTCGCATACCACGTAACCAGACACGTCTTGAGGCTCTGCTTCCAGGGTTATTCCCTTGGAGACGGCGGCGGCCTGTAGTTGTTCTACGGATTGTTTTATTATTTCGCTAACCTCATGCTGCTCGATGTGCAGTGTTAATTTGCCTACGGCGATTCTTTCTATGTCTAACAAATCCTCAATTAACCGGAGCATCTCTCCAGCGCTTCTATTTATTGATGCGGCCAGCTCTTTTATATCCTTCGGGTCCTCTAATAGATTCTGCGCTGCCAGCGATATGTTATTGAGAGGATTCCTCAAGTCATGGCTTACAATAGCGAGGAATTCTTCCCTGGTAGTAAGAGTCGCCCTGGTTTTTTGGTGGCTCTTTTGTTCCTGCGATAATAATTCGGCGGAAGACCGGGCGGATGCCTGATGATGGCTCCGCCCCTTTTCTGTAGCAGCATCAGTTCGGAGTCGTTCGCCTTTGATTGCCTGGTCCGACGTTTGTCTTTCTACTCGCAGCCTTTCATCTCCTTCAGCTTGGCGTTTTGCGCCGCTTCTTCCCACATCGGCTCTCCCAAAGTCACGAGAAGCGTCTGAGTCGCTTCGACTTTGCAACTTGGCCTTATCTGCTTCTACTCGTTCAGCATCCCGGGTTAAGTCTGCTTGATGCTCAGAAGCCGAAGCTGAGTCACGACGCTTCTCGTCGCTCTTTTCGCGCTCGCTTTGCCCTGAAGGATCTTTCCCGTGTGCCATTTCCTTTGCCGATGATAGTCGCGAGAGAAAGGATCAATTATGCCACAAATTGTCCGCTCATCCAGCGTATTAAGCCACGGGTACTGTCCGCTGGCTGCTGCGCGCCGGCGGGCGAAACAGCCAGCGTGCAGATAATGGCAAACTGTAAGGCGGTGCGCTTCAGGCTGTGGCAACTCACATCTAACGAGATACAAGATCAGCGACCGGGCCCGAGACCACGCGTGGCTGCAAACTGGACAAAGTAATTACACCAGAGTCAGGCATCGGAGCGGGGCGTGGTTCGCTGCATCGCCTGGTCAGGTCTCTTTCGGTTTGTGCAACATTGCGACTGCTTCTTTCGACAGGTAAGTCCAACCGATAAGCTTGCCGCGATGAAAAACTCTTACCGCGATGTAATCGGGCGGAACGTTTGCAGGCCTCGCTTTCGGGCGCGTCGGGAAGTAATCCGACTTATCTGGCCGCGCACTGGCCGAGAGCTCGACCGCATCTGGCGGTAACTTCGCATTCGGTGTGAAGGCGTCGTTCATCTCTTTTGCGGGACGCTCGCGGGGTCCTCCCCAACTGAGGGTTTTATACCCCTTGAATACACCGTGCTCAAAGACGTGCACGAGATGTGAGTTTCCTTTTACCTCCGCCGCGTTTTCTCTCTTTATCTGCTCTTCTTTAGCGGGGTCGTAAAGCGGATCTCCGGGCTTTGGTAACTGCCACGGCGTGGATGTGACTGGCGAGTCGTTGCGCTTCAGTTCGATGCTGTCGGGCGGCAGCCTGTAATTGGAGATCACCGTGGGCTGTCCGAAAGCGCCCGACGCGCTCAACAGCAGAATGGCTAACGTGCGTCGCACAGACCTAACGAGAACAAGATGAGCGACGGCCACCGAAACCGAGCGTGGATCGCAGCGAGAATGGTTTAGTCATCTGAAAACGTGGACATGCAGCGGGTGGCTGTTCGCTCCATCGCCTGGTTAGGTCTTTGTGGGTTTATTGGCGGCCGTGGCGCAACGATCGGAGCGCAGCTCCATAACAAGTTCTTCGCCATCATCGCCATCGCATATATCCTCTCGTGCAAGTTGGAATCCGCATTTTTGTAAGACACGTATCGAAGCGAAATTGTGCTTTGCCACATGCGCGTAAACTGGTCGCGCCTCTATCTTGGTCAAGAATTGGGCCAGGGCCGCACTAGCAATCCCCTTCCCCCAATGTGTCTTGCCGAGCCAGTAGGCGATGTTCGGCTCCCCCGCCGCTTCCCAATAGACGACGTTGCCAGCCACGGTGCCGTCCGCGAGGATGGTGTTTAGGATTCCGGTCTCGTTGGTCTCCTTACTCATGATTCTGGCCCAGTGCGCCATAAAGGCGTCGCGGTCGCGGCTGGGGAACGCCGCCATCCGTGTCGCCTCGGCATCCAGCTGATGCTCAAAAAAAATCGGCAGATCTTCCTTCGTAACTTCGCGGAGTGCAACAGTCATCCGATTCTGACCTAACGAGAAAGAGATAAGCCACGGCAGAGTGGCGTGGCAAACACGCTGAAGTTGTATCGCGATGGGGCCGTTGGCTTCATCGATTGGTTAGGCCTCGGGTTCGTGGCAAACCGCTTCGATGTTGTGCCCGTCCGGACCAATGACGAAAGCTGCATAGTAGTTCGCGTGGTACTCCGCGCACAGACCAGGTGCACCATTGTCTTTGCCACCCACCGCCAGAGCCGCGCGATAGAAAGCTTCGACTTGCTGGCGATTCTCGGCGGTGAACGCCAAGTGAAGATGCGCTGGCTTCTCCTCGGTTTGGTACAGGCACAATGAAGCCTCACCCTTTGGGCTAAGCTCGACACCGTACGTCGGCGACCCCTCCGAGACAACAGCTACGCCGAGCGGTTCGAGTGCCTTGAGGAAGAACGCTTTGCTCGCTGCATAGTCGCTGACTCCGAATTTAACGTGGTCAAACATGAGTTCTCCTGAAGTGTGTGGGCCTCCGCGAGGTCTAACGAGAACAAGATGAGCCGCCACGAGCGGGAGCGGATGTGGCTGCGGATTGGCGTTTTGAATTCATGTGAAGTCGGATGGTGCGGCGGCTCGTGGTCGGCTCCATCGCCTGGTTAGGTCTCAGAAGCCTTCTTTCCATTTGTTGACGTACACTTCGTCGAGGTTGTCTGACCCGCTAAATTTCCAGTAAGCATCGACTTTCACGTCGCGGACGCCGAGATACGTCCCGAGCTCGGTTCCGAACCCACCAACGGGAACACTCTTGTTGATGAATCGTCCGCGGTATTCCGGATGGAACTTCCAGTCACGCCTGGCTACCAGCACCATTACCTCCTGCCGACTGGAGCCGAGCGGCGCCTGGTGTAGCAACCACCCGCGGATATCAGTCTCAGATCGGCGAAGCGGATTTAGTAACACCACCGCCGCGATACTTCCGATACCGATAACAACAAGAGCAATTGGAATAGTGATCCAATGACGCACAAGACCTAACGAGACACAAGATCAGCGACCGCGCCCTAGAGCGCGCGTGACCGCAAGCTGGACGAACTAACTGCACGAAAGCTACGCATCAGAGCGGGGCGCGGTTCGCTGCATCGCCTGGTTAGGCGATTGGTGATATTCGCGCGTGATGTCTTCAATCGTCCTGGCGACGACAACGCCAGCAAATCCGACAGCAGATGCAATTTCCCACGCTTTCAAAGAATCCGACTCAAGAGTCGCCTGATATTTCGCACGATCGTCGTGCCAATGTGAAATACCGTGCTGCCTATCCCACTCCGCCATGCAATCCCAGAACCGATCCAGAAAGTCCGAGAGCGGAACCTCGGCGATATCGAGGATGATCGCGCCGCCGGTATGGACAAAATGGTAGAACTCGACGTCACCCAAACGAATATGCGACTCCTCTGGTGGCTGTGGCGGATAATCGTAGATCAAATGGAGCACGATCTCGCCGCCGAACTTGCAAACGCTGTAGCCGCTGAGGTGGAAATCGTGGAAGCGCATCGCTTATCGCCTAACGAGTAGTGGAAGGAGTTTCTCCGTCTTTTTTTACGGAGTTTCTCCGTATAATCCGCTTGCTTTCTAGGCTGCCGCCCGGCCCGTGTAAGAGCAAGGAGCAAGGAGCAAGGAGCAAGGAGCAAGGAGCAGAGAGCAGAGAGCGGCGGAAACCGATGATCAGTGATGCACGGCGCGGGACATAAGGGCAAGCTGCCGCCCGTGGTAGAGCGGGCGTCGAGTGGGTGCGCCGGTCACGGCGGAGATGGTAGCGAAATTGCGAGGCGGAGGGAAGGATTTTGGTTCAGAGGTCAGAGCAAGTCAGAAGTCAGAGATCAGAGAGGCGTCAGCTAATCCTGATCTTCACATGCATGCCTTTGGTTTTTTTCGCTCTTCGGCAATGGCCCTGCCGCATCCTTGCCCAACTTTTTCAACAATCGCTGCAAAGTCAGTCGCTCCTTTTTTGAAAGGACACGCATAGCTTTTTCCATCGCGGCGGCGTGTTCGCGAAAGCCGCGAATGATCAGCGCCCGTCCCTTCGCGGTCAGTTCAACCTGACGCACTCGCCGGTCTTGCGAGCGCTCCTTGCGCGCAACCAATCCTTTCTTCACCAGACGATCGACCGCCACGCTGATGGAACCGGGGGTAAGCCAGACCTTGGGGCCGATGGTGTTGACCGGGAGGGGTCCTTTGTGGAGAAGGGCTTCGAGGACACGGAAATCAGAGTCGCCCAGCTTTGTCTGCTCGATGCTTCCGGCGGCGTGGGGGACCAGCGCTTGAAAGGCTTTCATGAAAACGAGCCAGAGATGCACCCCGGAGGAGTCTTGTCCGCGAGTTTTTCGTTGCCGCCTCATTTCAATTATTTTATCTTGACACAGATTATATTGATATCAATATAATGAATATCAAACAAACGAAACTAACATGAAAATCACTATTGTCGTTGCGCGTTTCCTTCTTGGCCTGATCTTTCTCACCTTCGGACTGAACGGCTTCCTTCACTTCATTCCCAGCTCTCCGCCGTCGGGGACGGCTGGCCAGTTCGTCGGGGCGCTTTTTGTCTCTCATTATCTGGTCCCGATATTTCTGCTCCAAATCATTTCGGCGATCCTGCTCCTGATTAATCGCTACGTCCCGCTGGCGCTGACGCTGCTCGCTCCGATCATCGTCAACATTCTGCTCATTCATATATTGATGCTCCCGAGCGGTCTGCCTCTGGCTCTCGTCGTGACGCTGCTCTGGATCGTTGTGTTCCTGAGCGTTCGCTCCGCCTTTGATGGGCTCTGGCAGCAGCGCGTCACAGTTCAAGCCATGCGATAAGTGCATGAAGTCATTTTCAGAAACCACCGAGGAGGAACTTATGCTTAGGATTGCCATCATCATTGGAAGCACGCGGCCGGGCCGAAATGGCGAGGCCGTTGGTAAATGGGTTTACGAAATCGCACAAAAGCGCAGCGACGCCGAATTCGAACTCGTCGACATCAAAGATTTCAACCTGCCGCTTCTGGACGAGCCAATGCCACCAATAATGGGGCAATACAGTAAGCCTCACACCAAAGCGTGGGCCGCTAAGATCGGTTCTTTTGATGGCTACGTTTTCGTCACGCCCGAATACAACCATGGAATCTCCGGCGCGCTCAAGAACGCGATCGATTTTCTGTTCGCCGAGTGGAACAACAAAGCGGCTGGCTTCGTCAGCTACGGCGGCGCCAGCGGAGCGCGCGCGGTCGAGCAGCTGCGTCTGGTGCTGGCGGAGGTGCAAATGGCCACCGTGCGCCTCCAAGTCTTGCTCTCCCTGTATACCGACTTCGAAAACTTCAGCGTCTTCAAGCCAGATCCACGAAAAGAGACGTCGGTCAACGACATGCTGGATCAGGTCATCGCGTGGGGAGGCGCACTGAAGACGCTGCGGAAGAAAACAGCATAGGAGGCCACCACAGATGCAAATTGGCGTAGATAGTTTCGTAGCGGCAACCGTTGACGCGGCGGGCCGTGCAGTCGACCCCGCAAAACATCTCAGCGAGTTGCTCGAAGCAATCACCCTCGCTGACGAGGTGGGCCTCGATGTGTTTGGCATCGGGGAACATCACCGGCGTGAGTTCCTCGATTCCGCCCCAACTGTGATCCTCGCCGCCGCCGCCGCGCGAACCCGGCGTATTCGCCTAACGAGCGCCGTCACCGTCCTGAGCGCGGCCGATCCCGTTCGCGTGTTCCAAGAGTTTGCGACGCTCGATCTTCTTTCGAAAGGGCGAGCGGAGATGGTTGTCGGGCGCGGCTCGTTCATCGAAGCGTTTCCGCTCTTCGGGCTCGAACTCGAGGACTACGATTCTCTCTTCGCCGAGAAGCTCGAGCTGCTTCTGAAAATTCGTGAGAACACGCTATGTTCATTGGTCGGGGAAGCATCGCGCGCCGCTTACCGGGCAGGGAGTTTACCCGCGTCCGCTGCAGAACCCGCTGCCGGTTTGGCTCGGTGTCGGCGGCACGCCCGGCTCTTTCATTCGCGCCGGCACCCTCGGGTTGCCGCTGATGGTCGCGATTATCGGCGGCGAGCCGCACCGCTTCCGGCCGCTGATCGATCGCTACCGCTGGGCTGGTTTGCGCGCCGGCCATTCTCCAGAGCAGCTCAAGGTCGGCGTTCATTCGCTAGGCTATGTCGCCGACAGTTCGACGACGGCCGAAGACGAATTTTTTCCCGGCTATGCGCGAAGCTTCACTGAGATTGGCAGGGAGCGCGGATGGCCACCTATGACTCGCGCGCACTTCGATGCCCAGCTTGGACCGACCGGTGCGCTTCTGGTAGGCGATCCGGAAACGGTCGCGGAAAAAATCCTGCGCGTGAACGAATCGTTAGGCGGCATCTCCCGGCTCACGTTCCAAATGAGCGTGGCGGACTTGCCGCACGCCAAACTCATGCGCGCAATCGAACTGATTGGGACGCGGGTGGCGCCGCTTGTCCGAAGAGCGCTCGGATCTGCGACGCCGGCCTTTCCCTCAACGAAATCCGAACGTGCTGCGTAATCGCGACGGCTGACCTAATGATCCGCCCTTTGCCCGATGGCGAACGTCTCGATCGCGGCTTAAATTCCCGTGTTTACGGCTGAACCAGAAGCAAACCGAGAAACACATGCCGGCCGATCTTCCAACTCCGATCGCTACTTATATCGGTGCGGCGAACCGAGGTGAGACAGAGGCATTGGGGCAATGCTTTGCCGAGAGCGCGCTCGTGCGGGATGAAGGCAAAACGATCGAAGGCCTGGCCGCGATCAAGAAATGGATGGTTGAGACCAAACAGAAGTATCAACACACCATCGAACCACTCGCGTCTACTCAAAAGGATGGCAAGACCATCGTCACCAATCGGCTGACTGGCAGCTTCCCAGGCAGTCCGATCGAGCTTGAGTTCGTCTTCACCCTCGATCGCGAGAAGATTGCAGCGCTGGAGATTCTCTCATGAAGGACGATCATGTCCTGATCGTAGCCGGGTAATTCCGGCTTTATCGTCCACGCTCCCGTTTTAGCGACAATTTCAGAACAAGTCGATAACGCTGGCGATTGCATCATCGTGGGTACCGAGCCGCATTTTGGACTGCGCCGGCAAAGCGAAGCGACGACGGCGCTTTTCCATTCCAGTGCGATCTTCGGTGCATTGAGCGCCTGGTGATGGCGAGTGCCCGCGAAGCTGAGCAAAGAAAAAGCGGTGTGGCGCTGCGCTTCCCACCGCACTCCAAAATGCGGCCCCTATCGGCTGTGGCGACCGATAGTCGTCTTTCTCGTGTCACCACGCGCCGCCTTTATTACTGGATTCCTCAAATTAAATCCTTCGCGTAGGCAAAGAGCGCCGGGGCGCCGCCGGTGTGCCAGAACAGAATTGTTTCATCCGAGCGGAAAGCTTTCTTGCGAATTAAATCAAGTAGCGCTCCCATGGCGCGTCCCGTGTAAACCGGATCGAGCACAATTCCTTCCCGCGAGGCGAGCAGCCGAATTGCCTCGCGCTCCAAGTCGCTCACTATGCCGTAGCCGCCGCCAAGGTAATCGTACGCGACGGTGAAATCGCCGGCTGCGAACTGCGCGTCGAAGCCGATATATCTGGCGGTCTCGTTCGCGATATCCGCCAGCTCGTGTTCGTAAGATGCGCCGTCACTATCGTCTTTGTCGATGCTCACACCATGCAGCTTGCCCTTGAAACCGATAACCCTGGCGCCGACAACAATGCCCGCTTGCGTTCCGCCGGAGCTTGAAGCGAAGACGACGTGGTCAACGCGCCGATTCATCCCATCCAACTGCTCTGCCAGCTCCATCATTGCCAGCACGTAGCCGGTTGCACCGACGCCATTAGAGCCGCCAACCGGGATCACGTATGGCTTACCGCCCTGTTTACGAAGTTCATCTGGAATCTGGCTCAGTTTGGCCTCGCGCTCGGAACGTTGAACCCAATGGATGCGTGCGCCGAGTAATTCATCGAGCAACAAATTGCCATTCGGCAACTCGGGTTTCGTCCCATTCAGCAAAAGCTCGCACCGCAAACCCACCCTCGCCGCGGCCGCCGCGGTCTGGCGACAATGATTCGATTGCGCCGCGCCCGCTGTGACCAGCGTATCGGCCCCCTGCTCCAGCGCCTGCCCAACGAGAAACTCGAGCTTGCGCGTCTTGTTCCCGCCAAGCGCAAGGCCAGTTTGATCGTCGCGCTTGATCAGTAACTCCGGCCCACCGAGCTCCCGCGAAAGCAACTTCAATTCTTCAATCGGCGTTGGCAGTTGGGCCAGAGGAAAACGCGCGCGCGATTCGATTCTCATCAGAATTTTCTATCCGCCGGATCGACGCGGGGTCAATTCGGGCTCATGCTAGCAAGAACTGGGCTGGCTTATTTGAAGGTAAAAAGAGGTTCCCTCTTAAGAGGTAGAAATTATTCTTTCCTCTGCCCTATGGTCACTGGCTCACTAATCAACGAAAAACAATCGGAGGATAAAATAATATGAGAAGAAATAATTCGACAAAAACTGCAGAGCTTCGCCAGAAACGCGACATTCCACTATCGGTTCCGACCGATCTGACACATTCCGCGGTCAAGGACATTGCCGGAGCGATGAACGCTATTCTCGCGGACGTGTTTGCGCTCTACCTGAAAACGAAAAATTTCCACTGGCACATGAGCGGTCCGCATTTCCGCGATTATCACCTGCTCCTCGACGAACATGGCGACCAGCTTTACGCGATGACCGATCCGATTGCGGAGCGAATTCGAAAGCTTGGCGGGCTCACCATCAAATCGATCGGCCAGATCTCACGTATTCAACGCGTACTCGATAACGACGCGGACTACGTCGATCCAGCGGATATGATTGCCGAGTTGGCAGAGGATAACCAGACGCTGGCCGCACGACTACGCGAGGCGCACAACGTGTGCGACGAGGATCGTGACGTTGCCACAGCCAGTCTGATCGAGGTTTGGATCGATGAAACCGAGCGTCGCACTTGGTTTTTAACGGAGATCAAACGCGGCCGGCAGCATTAAACCCACTAACAAAGACGAAAAATTGCGATGCCATACGTAACTGTCGGAAAAGAAAACGGAGCTGACATCCACATCTACTATAAGGATTGGGGCAAAGGTCAGCCCATCGTGTTCAGCCACGGCTGGCCACTGTCGGCGGACGACTGGGATGCGCAGATGCTGTTCTTCCTCTCCAAAGGTTATCGGGTCATAGCCCATGACCGACGCGGCCACGGTCGGTCCACCCAGACGAGCGACGGCCATGACATGGATCATTACGCCGACGATCTGAAGGCTGTCACTGACCATCTCGACCTGAAGGATCCGATTCACGTCGGCCATTCAACCGGCGGCGGCGAGGTGGTGCGTTATCTCGCCCGTCATGGCGATAAGAATGTGGCGAAGGCGGCGATCATAAGCGCCGTGCCGCCGCTGATGGTGAAGACCCCGGCCAATCCGCTAGGCCTCCCCAAATCGACGTTCGACGATCTCCAGGCCCAACTCTTTGCCAACCGGGCAAAATTCTATTACGACCTGCCGGCCGGCCCATTCTACGGCTTCAACCGTCCCGGCGTGAAAACGATCGAGCCTACCGTTTGGAATTGGTGGCGCCAGGGCATGATGGGTGGTGCCAAGGCGCATTATGACGGCATCGTCGCGTTCTCGCAGACCGACTTCACGGAGGATCTGAAGAAGATCTCGGTGCCCGTTCTTGTGATGCATAGCGAGGACGACCAGATCGTGCCCTATCAGGCCGCCGGGCCACTCTCGGCCAAGCTCCTCAAAAACGCGACGCTGAAGACATTCAAGGACTACCCGCACGGCATGCCCACTACGCAAGCCGACGTCGTCAACGCCGACTTGCTCGCGTTCATCAAGAGCTGACGATGAGTTTTTCTCAGCGAAGATCCCTCGCAATTGCGGGTCTGGCTACCGGTGCGTTTTGTTTGCACGAACTTTACTTTATTCCCGCAGGCGCCGAAGCGTTCCGACGCGACAATCCTAACGCGACGGTCCAATTCCTGGATACTGGACATTTCGCGCTCGAAACGCACCTTGAGGAAATCGCCCTCGCGATGTGGGATTTCCTGGGAAGATTGCCGCCCGACGAGCCGAGCCGCGAAGAGGTCCCAGCTGTTATCGAAGAAGCCGCTTCACTTCTAAGTAGAACCAACGTCAAATGAACAGCGTGCGTAATTCGCAACCTCTCGCCGTGGGTAGCATGGCACTTAGAAGTGCCGCAACCGGAGCGGTTGCAGTCGGCGCCTTCGCTCTTGGGGCCGCGGCAATCGGTGCGTTGGCGATCGGCGCATTAGTTGTTAGACGAGTCGCGATTCGCTCGCTCTCAGTGGGCCGCGGCGAATTCAAGTCTCTAAGTGTTGACCATCTTACGGTGAAACGCCTTCATGTTACCGAAGGCGCATTCGATGAGTGTCTCGGCAGTTTCAAGAAATAGATCAAGCCCTAGCCACCTGCGTTGCGGTGACCTGTTTTCTTGGCCCTGCCTCAGAGCAGGCTGAGGCCGCGTCGGCTCCTGGTTTCGAATCGCGCCAAATACACCAAAGGGTCTTCTCCTCAGGCGATAATATTCTCGGAATTTTACCGTCTTTTGGCGTGTTAACTCGGCGGCCTGAGGTCGAAGACTTCGCTAACCGTTCGTGCAAGTAGAAGCAGTGAGAAATATGCTATGATTTCTCGAAAACCCACACGCCAGCATCAAAGCGGTGTCGCGCTGCGCTTGCCGCCGCAGTCCAAAAGCGGCCCATCGTGTGGAGTGCGGCGGCAAAGCGAAGCGACGAGGCCGCTTTGGGCTGCCACCACGTATCTGGGACAGCCATTCTCGTGGGTTTGAGAGCCTTCGCTTAACACATATACTTTTGGAAAATGAAAGACGCGCAATTGCCCGCGGTCACGACGTTTCGTGCGTTGCATGAATCAGGCTGCTTTGTCCTGCCCAACCCATGGGATGTCGGGACCGCGATTTATCTGGAACATCTCGGCTTCAAGGCCCTCGCCACCACCTCCGCCGGTTTCGCTTTTTCCCGCGGTAACCCCGACGGTGGCGTGTCCCTCGACGAAATGCTCAGGCACATCGGTGAAATTACCGCCGCCACAACGCTGCCGGTCAACGCCGATTTCTTGAACGGATTCGCCGATGAGCCTGAAGCGGTCGCCACAAATACAGCTCTCTGCATCGCCCAAGGTGTGGCTGGCCTGTCGATCGAGGACAACACCGGGAACAGCACGGCGCCGCTCTACGAAGAAAAACTCGCTGTCGAGCGCATCCGTGCCGCACGTCGCACCATTGATGATTCCGGAATTCCAGTGGTGCTGACCGGGCGATGTGAAGCGTGGTTGGTCGGAAGTACTGATCCTCTTGGCGTCGTCCTCGAAAGGCTTACCTCTTACGCTGAGGCCGGCGCTGACTGCCTCTACGCTCCCGGCGTCCGGGAACCTAACGAGATTGAGCAAATCGTGAAAGCGGTGGCGCCAAAACCGGTCAATGTCCTCGTTTCCGGTTTCAATTGCGAGCTCACGGTCTCCCAGCTCGCTGAACTCGGCGTCCGGCGCATATCCGTCGGCTCCGGTCTGGCCCTTGCGGCATGGGGCGCTTTTATTCGCGCCGCCAGGAGGATTCAGAAAGAGGGCAAGCTTAATTTACTCGCCCAGAACGCGGCCTTCGCGGAGCTCAATGATCTGTTTCGAGGAAAATCGTAAGCTACGAAACTTTGCGATCGGAGCGCACCGCCGGGAATTGTAGGGCAGGCGCTCCCGCCTGCCAGGATTGAATGGTTCGACAGGCAGGAATGCCTGTCCTACAACGCTCTCTACGGTTTCACCGTAATCTGACATCTAGCCGGGCTACTTGAGGCTCTCGCATTTCGTTTGATACGTCTCGATGAAGGCCGCGATTTTTGAATGGAAAGCTTCTTGCGCGGAGTAGAGTGCGCCAATTGCTTCGGCAAATTCTCGCTGCTTCAGCTCTTCTTCAATCGTCAAACTAAGCTCGGCCAGGGTCTCGATATTGGCGCGGGAATGAAATTCCAAATCCTTGAGCTTGGAGAGAACCGCCAGTGACTTTTCTAGATCACCGGGCTTTTGTTCGGCTTTGGTCGCCTCCGCATTTGTTGGCGCTGGCGCGGTTTCAACCCGCTGATTCTGGACCGTACCGCGTGATTTTTTTTCTTTCCCAGGCTTGCCCTGTGCCTGATGATGATGTTTCTCCTGCGTAACCTTCTTGGCATGAGCAACGTTTCGGGGATCTGACATTCCTACCAATACACCTCTTGCTTTCCATCCGCTCCTACAAATCTGCCAACAAAATACTCGTAATCATCCTGCCTTCTTAGCTAAGCAATCGCGGGTCGTCCATGCTCTTCAATTCCCTCACCTTCGTTGTCTTCTTTGTGGTCGTAGTGACGCTCTACTGGAGCATCCGCTCCTGGAATGCGCGGAAGAATGTACTGGTGACGGCGAGCTACATTTTTTATGGCGCCTGGAATCCACCGTTTGCCGCGCTTCTTTTTTCCACTACCGCGATGGATTTTTGGCTGGGCCGGCAAATTGCCAAAGCCAAGAACCAGCGTTCGCGACGAGGTTGGTTGGTCGGCAGCGTTTGCATGAACCTGAGCATGCTCGGGTTTTTCAAATACGGAAACTTCCTGCTGGAAAATTTCCAATGGCTCCTCGCGCGCATCGGCATCATCTACCATCCACCGCATCTCGACATCCTTCTGCCGGTCGGCATTTCCTTCTACACGTTCCATTCTCTTTCCTACACCCTCGATATTTATCGCGGCGTCCTGCAACCGACCAGATCACTGCGCGATTTCGTTCTGGCGGTTTCCTTTTTCCCGCAGCTGGTCGCCGGACCAATCGTGCGCGCCGGTGATTTTCTTCCGCAACTGGTCAGAGCGCCGGGTTTGCGGATCGGCCAATTCCTGTGGGGATTGTTGCTTATGACGCTCGGTCTTGTTCGAAAAGATTGTGCTCGCCGATACAATGCTGGCCAGTTCGGCCGATCGTATTTTTGGCTATGCTGGTCCGCTCATCGCGCTCGATTCATGGTTAGGTGTCATCGCTTTCGCTGGTCAGATATTTTTTGACTTCGCCGGCTATTCCACCTGTGCGATTGGCGCCGCGTTATGCCTCGGTTTCCATCTGAAAGATAATTTCCGTTTCCCATACGCGGCCATTGGATTTTCCGATTTTTGGCGCCGCTGGCACATTTCGCTTTCCACATTTTTGCGCGATTACCTTTACATCCCCCTTGGCGGCAACCGGGTGGGATGGACGCGGGCCGCGATCAATCTCGTCATCGTAATGTTTCTGGGCGGTCTCTGGCATGGCGCCGCCTGGACCTTTGTCGTTTGGGGATTACTTCATGGCTTATACCTGGTGATCGAGCATGCGTTGCGCGCCCTCGTCGGTGAACGAGCGTGGACTGAGAATTTTGCGGTGAAACTTCTACTCGGTCTTGTTACCTACGGCGCAGTCTGTCTGGCATGGGTCTTTTTCCGAGCCTCAGATTTCACCATCGCCACGCGAATGCTGCGCGGCATGTTTGGCGGCCACCCGCACGGCGACGCGATTCTCGCCACTCGCGAAATGCTACAGATCGGCATCGTAACATTCTTCATGATGCTTGCGCATTGGTCGCTGCGCGAGACTAACGTGGAAACTGCGGTGACGCATTTGCCACGCTGGGTCGTGACCACTGCCTGGGCCCTGATGGCGTGTGCCATCATTCTCACTCAAGGAACCAGCAATGCCTTCATCTACTTCCAATTTTAAACGCATACTTCGGCTGCCGCGTTTGTTCTTCCGTACACCGACGGAAGCCGAGAGCGTACATGGCGGTCCACCGCTCGAGTTCGAGCGCCCGATCCCGCAAATTCCGTGGCGCGGCATCACTGTTGTTGTTGTGTTGGTTGTTATCGCCGCCGCGTTAGCGTGGGAGTTTTATTGTCGCTCGATTGGTTATGGTCCCACGCTTAACAACAGCGAGGATCTCTGGGCGCTGGCACGCCAGCGTGTGCGACCCGAGTCCGTTGTCATCATCGGCGATTCGCGCGGCTGGTTCGATCTCGATCTCGATGAACTACAAAAAGGTTTAGGCAAACGCCCAGTGCAACTCGCGGGTCCAGGTAGCTGCCCCTATCCGGTGCTGGCCGATCTCGCGAATGACCAAACTTTTCACGGCGTAATTATTTGCAGTTTCACCCCGCGCATATTCATGGCCCCACCCGGGTCTCCTCCGATGGAGCGCGTGGAAAAAAACGTTCGCCGATCTCGCACGCAAACACCCGCGCAACGCGTCAGCCAATATTTGGCGATGCCGTTGGAAGAACATGTCGCATTTCTCAAAGAATCTGATCTCACGCTGGAGGATCTTCTGAAGCACCTGCCTATTCCAAATCGGCCCAATGCGCTTATTCCGCCACCGCCGCCGCCGTATTTTCAGACAATCGACCGGGAACGTCGCGCTCGCATGATCGAGGAGTGCGCGCGACCCGGCAGTGAATTGCAACGAAGAATTCAGCAAGGCTGGATCCCGCTTTTCACACCCCCTCCTCCGCCGAGCTACATTCCGAAAGAAGTGTTCATGGCGCAGATCATGAAAGCTATCGAACAACGTTTCCAGGATGTCGCCTCGGCTGCGCAAAAACTTCGAGCCCGCGGCGGAAAAATCGTCTTCGTTAGGCTGCCCTCGTCAGGCGAGCTCAAAGTTCTCGAGGATCGCACGACACCGCGCAGTCAGATTTGGGATCGAGTAATGAAAGACACGGCTGCGCCCGGAATTTATTTCGAAGATTTTCCCGAGCTAGCGGGCTTCAACTGCCCCGAGTGGTCGCACTTGTCCGCCGGTGATTCCGTTGAATTTAGCAAACGATTGGTCCCGCACCTTCGCGCCGCCCTGGGCATGTGACGATGGTCTGTGACCGCCGAAAGGACTCCCGGATGTTCGCCCTGTAGAGGCAGCGTGTCGGCTGCACCAAAGCTGCAAAGGAATTGCACGCGACACGCGTGCCACTACAGGGTGAATTGGCCTCTCGGGAAATTACCGGCTTTCAGCGCTCCCTTACGGAATTTACCCAATGATGTAACTCCGCGCTCAGAGACGCCGCTACAGGAGAAAGCAGAATGCATATTCTAGTACCGTTCGACGGGCGAGCGGGCGGCGTTCTCTGGGCTGCGTTCGGCGGCGCGTTCTTCGCCTAGAACTGCGACGCGCAATTTCCAAACCGCGTCGTCCAGCTTCCGAAATGCGCCCTCCGAAAACTTGGTTGGCGGCTGCATCTTGCTTTTGAAAGCGGCCACGCTGGCCAGCGCGCGGTTGATTTGTTTACGCGGCAGTTTTTCAATAACTCCAAGTGCTTCCGCCGCTTTGTCGATGCGATGGCAGATCATGGCGAGATCGTTCCCCGCCGCAAAGGTCAGCCGCAACATTTCATCAAAGCTGTATTCATTCACAATCGCGCCCATATCCAGATCGTCCGTCATGACAAGGCCATGGAAGCTTAATTCATCGCGCAGTAATTTCGTGACGACACGATGACTGAGCGATGCCGGTGTTTTCTTCTCTTCGAAGCAGGGATACCACCCGTGACAAATCATCATGCTATCGACAACGTGGTTCTTTGCTGCTCCCGAATCGTTGCCCGCAAAAGCGCGGAAGACTGCGAGTTCTTCGCGATCCAACTGTTCGCGGGTCCGATCGATTTTCGGCAAACTATGATGGGCATCGACCACCGCAGCGGAGTAGCCGGGGAAATGTTTCCCGCAGCTGGCCACGCCGGCAGCACGCAGTGCGTTGTTAAACGCAGCCGCGTTCCTGATTACCTGCTCGACTGTTTTTCCGTAACAGCGACCACGCAGGGAATTGTCCGCGTCGTCATCAAAGGAAATATCGAGCACGGGACAGAGATCGAGATTGAAACCGAACAATCGCAGCAAATCTCCGGTGATGTCGCCATGTTGGCGAATCAACTCGATGTCTCCTTTGTCGCGCAGTTGTTGAGCGCTCGGCGGTTCGTTTCCAATCAAGCGCAACCGCGACACTCGGCCACCTTCCTGATCGATAGTAATGATCGGCTCGACGAGGCTTAAATTGCGCAGATCGTCGACAAGCTTTCGCAATTGTTCGGGCGTCTTGATATTGCGACCGAACAGGATAAATCCGCCCGGTTGCACCTGGCGCAGCAGTTTCGCTTCGTCCACGCCGAGCTCGAGACCCTGGACACCGACAAGCAACAGTTGACCCACGGATGTGTGCTTCATAACGTCGACGTTAAAATTGATGCGTTTCGCCGGAAACAGGATTTTTCTCGCCCTTGCATCGGTTGTGATTGCGCTGGTCGCGAGCGGAAAACGCGAAATGTTTTTCAAATGCTACGGCAACTCCTCGATCGCCTCGCAATTTGCCTGCGGCATGGGACCCAGTGCAATCGTGGCGAGCTGGACGGCAGACCTGGCCCGGTTCACGGGCGAGCGCAGCCAAAACCTTCTTTATTGAATTGCAAAAGATCGGCATTTACGGCGGCACTTTCGATCCGGTGCATCACGCCCACTTGATTCTGGCGCGCCTCGCTTTGGAGAGATTCGCGCTCGAAAGAATTGTTTTTGTTCCGACACGCCTTTCCCCTCACAAAAACGATTCGGTAGCGACACCGGAAGTCCGTTTGCAGATGTTGCGCAGCGCGATCGAAGGCGAAGCGCAGTTTGAGGTGGACGATTGCGAATTGCAACGCGAACCACCCTCTTACACCATCGATACAGTCGAAAAACTGCGTCAGAAATACCAAGGTGCGCATTTATTTTTACTTCTTGGCGATGATAATCTTGCCGGGTTGCCGAGTTGGCGAGGCTTTGAGGATTTGCGTCATATGGTAACATTCGTTGTTCTGCAACGCGCATTTACCCCAGTCGTCCACGAATACTTGAGTGTGGATCGGCGAATCGATATTTCCGCAACCGAAATTCGGAACCGGATCGCCAGCGGCCGCTCGATTCAATATCTCGTTCCGCGCTCGGTCGAACAAATCATTCGCACGCGCGGACTTTATCGGGAGGTGGCAAAATAGATTCCGAAAAACTAGCCAAATTCTGCGGCGAGCTCGCCTCGAACAAGAAGGCGGAAGACATCGTGGTCCTGGATTTACGTGGGATCTCCACTTTCACCGATTTTTTTGTTATTTGCTCTGCAACCTCCGAACCACATTTGAAGGCAATTGCCGGCGAGGTAGAGACAAAGCTAAAGCAAGATCACAGTATTCGCGCGACCGCTATTGACGGATTTCCCGCCAGCCAATGGATCGTGCTCGACTATCTCCAGGTAATTGTTCATGTCTTTCATCAGGCCAAACGCGCCTTCTACAGTCTGGAAGACCTTTGGAGCGACGCCCCGCGCCTGGAATGGGACTCGACCCAATCACGCACGCGAGTTGACGTGTAGTGGCGGCCGTGTCGGCTGCAGCGCGAGCCGGCAAGAATTGCACGCGACACGCGTGACACCACAGGAAATGAAATCGCCTCTACCACCATCGATAATTGCCCCATCGCTTCTTCCGTAGCGGCAGCCGTGGCGGCTGCATTAATCCAAACAGCGCTTGACCGACCTCTTAGGGCGATCTCTTCGGTGAAGCTGTCGCTGCGGCTGAAGTCGCCGCCGCTGCCGCGGGAGATGGCGCGCTTGCTTCCCCAGGCTTCGCGCTTATCAACTCGACTTCGAAAATGAGCGTCGCATTTGGCCCGATATCGCCGCCCGTTCCGCCCGGGCCGTAAGCGAGGTCTGATGGAATGACAAGCTGATATTTCGCACCTGGCTTCATCAATTGGAGCGCTTCCGTCCAACCTTTGATGACTCGGTTAACGGGAAAGGTCGCCGGTTCGCCGCGCTTGTACGAGCTATCGAATTCAGTCCCGTCAATCAGAGTTCCGCGATAATTCACTACCACGGTATCGGTTTCTTTTGGCGGCGTCCCGCTCCCCTCTTTCTCTACTTTATATTGCAAGCCACTGGCCGTTGTTTTTACGCCGGGTTTCGCCTTATTTTCCGCGAGAAATTTTTCACTTTCCTTACTGTTCTTGTCCGCCGCTTCTTTGGTAGCGGCTGCTGTTTTTTCTCTCATGTCTTTTGAAAACTCCATCATCACCTGCCGCACTTCATCCGGACTCAAAGCCGGCTTCGCCCCGCTCATTCCGTCTTTCAGGCCCGCAACCAGTGCGTCGCTACTGATCTCCATCTTTTGCTTTTTAAAAGTGGTGCCGATGTCGAGCCCGATGCTGTAACTTACTTTATCTTTGCTGTCCTTGAGCGCGGGCGGGTTTTGCGCAAATGCAGGGGCTGCCAATGTTGCCAGCGTGATACTGATTACAAGATTTTTCATAAAGTGGAAGCGCCAAAAGCGGCGCGGAATGAAGTCCGGCACGCTAGAGAAGAAAGTGGACGCGTCAAGCCGCCAGGTGGCCGTACCTCTAACCATCATAATGCTGGCCACTGCGTCGCTACACGCCGCGGTCGATATTTCTTCGGCCGATGCCCAGCGAATCGGAAAACGGATTTGGCAAAATGAATGCGGTGGCACAATCTCCGGGCTGACCTCATGGAACGTGGGCGAAAACTTCGCTTCCCTCGGCATCGGCCACTTCATCTGGTACCCAAAAGGCCAGCGCGGCCCTTTCGATGAGAGTTTTCCGAAGCTTGTTCGCTTTGTTTCCGCCCATGGCGCGAAATTACCTCAATCTCTTCTGGCTGGGCACGACACTTTCTGCCCCTGGAATTCGCGTGTCGAATTTCAACAAGCAATCGATTCACCGAAGATGAAACAGCTTCGCCAGTTTCTCGTCGATACCATCGATCTCCAGGCCCAGTTTCTCATCGCGCGTCTGCAAGAGGCTCTGCCCAAAATGATGGCACAGGCGGCTGATCGTGAAAACGTGCAGCGACAATTCGATCGCGTCGCCTCGAGCGCGCAAGGCTGTTACGCACTGGTCGACTATGTTAATTTTAAAGGGGAAGGCACGCTCCCAACCGAACGTTATCACGGCGAAGGCTGGGGGTTGCTCCAAGTCCTGGAAAATATGCACGGCACGCAATCCGCACTCGACGAATTCGCTGCTTCGGCCAAGACTGTCCTTCGCCGGCGGGTTGCCAATTCGCCGCCGGAACGCGATGAAGCTCGCTGGCTCTCTGGCTGGCTCGCGCGGGTGGACGGATACGCGAAATGATAAAACGTTTTCTTAACCTGGTCATCGCAAACGCGATCTTATTTTTCGCCATCTCGGCTGATGCGCAATTTGGATTTGGTAAGCCCAAGAGCGGTTTGCAGCCGATGCGCAGCGCGGTCGACTTAATCAAGAAGCAGGCGCCGCTCCGGGTAAATCAGGCGCTGCTGGCAAAAATTTCGCCAGAAGACGTTCACGTGATTATTTCTCTGGGGAAACAACGTGCTTACCTCATGGTGGGCGAGGAGATCGTGGTTGATTCCCCGATTTCATCGGGCAAACAGGGCCACACTTCGCCCAGCGGGGACATGCACATCCTCGAAAAAGATCCGAACCATTACTCCTCTCTTTACGGTGACTTTGTTGATAACTCCGGACGTATTGTTCGCGCCGGCGTGAGCATGCACATCGATGCCGCGCCGAGCGGAACGCATTTTCAGGGCGCGGCCATGAAATGGTTCATGCGTCTTACCGACGAGGGCGTCGGGATGCACGTGGGAATTTTGCCCGGTTATCCCGCCTCGCACGGTTGTGTTCGCATGCCTTCGGATGGCGCGAAATTATTTTACGATCACGTCAAGGTCGGCACCCCGGTGGAAGTGCAGCCGGCGGCGTAAGGATGTAGCTGCTGCCGCAGTCGCCGGCATTAGAATCAAAGAACCTGCTGCGGAGACAGCAGCAGCTACAACTTTCAGGCATGCAAAGCGCGGCGCGCCGAAACGCAAAGCACGTTCATCCTGAGCGAAAGTCGAGGAATCCCGCCAAGTTATCTTTAAGCTTGCGCATCGGGATCCCTCGACTTCGCTTGGGATGACGGTTAATTGGCGCAGCTACAACAAGCGCTTTCGCAACATGTCGAACGCACGTTGTGCCACTAGTTGTTTGAAGGTTCCGCGATCGCTTGGGAAAAAGAACTTCTCCCATCGCGCGGGCTGATTTTCTGAACTTAATCCTAAGAACGCGGTGCCGACCGGTTTCTCTTCGCAACCGCCGCCTGGTCCCGCGATTCCTGTTGTCGCGATTCCGTGCGTCACACCGGTTCGCGTGCGCAAGCCTTCCGCCATCTCGGTCGCGACCTGCTCGCTCACGGCGCCGAATCTCTCGATCGATTCGCGCGAGACACCAAGAGCGCGGATCTTTTCTTCATTGGAATAGGTAACGTAGCCGGCAACAAATACTTTCGAGGCCCCCGGGACATTGGTGATTTGATCTGCCAGAAAACCGCCGGTGCATGACTCGGCCAGCGCCAGGGTTTGCTCCCGCTCCGAGAGCAAGCGGACAAGAACAGCTGCCAGAGTCTCATCGCTCTCGGTGAAGATCGCGTTGCCCAGTTTTTTGCGAATAATTTCCTCCGCCTGCGCGACCACTTCGGCGCTACCGATAACGCGCACGTCAACCTCACCGGGACGCGCGCAATAGCCAAGCTCAATTCCGGGGACTGCGGCAATGAGGCCGCCAATCTTCTTCTCAATGATCGACTCACCCATGTTCGCAACGCGAAAAATTCGCATCGCGACTTTCTCCAATTCGCCCGTGATCCGGCGCAAAATGGGCGCGACGAAATCGCTGAACATTGGCTGCAATTCGCGCGGCGGTCCCGGCAGCAAAAACAAGTGCGGCGATGGAACGGCCGAATTGATATTTGCCGGCAAATAAAGACCGGGCGCAGTCCCATTCTCGTTAGGCAACACTTCGCCCCCGGCTGGAATCATTGCTTGCCGCCAAATCCGTTCCGTTGTTGGGATTCGGCGCACAGCGAGTCGGGTGCGAATTGCCTCGTGAACCGTTGCATCCTCGATCAACGGTAACTTCAAGTGGCCGGCTACCAGTTCGCGGGTGATGTCGTCACTGGTCGGACCGAGCCCTCCCGTTACAAAAACAATCTCGGACCGCGCGAAAACGTCAGCTAGCGTGCTCTGAATGGCATCGCCATCGGGAATTGCGCGCTGTTCGTCAATGCGAAGCCCAAATTGAAAAATTTCGCGCGCGATGAAGGCAAGATGAGTATTGAGGACGTCACCGAGCAGAATTTCCGTTCCGGTATTGATGACGATTGCTTTCAACGCGCTTGCCTCCTTGTCATGTCGAGCGAAGTCGAGACATCTCTATTCTTTTCCCTGAAGGAACAATAGCTAGCGATTCCTCGACTCCGCTCGGAATGAAAATTGTTGCGACGGTCTATGACCGCTGACAACGACAGTTCAGGCCGCAAGAGCGCTGTGACTACGCCGCGTCTTTATCCTGCTTTTTGCGAATGAGCGGAAGCTTCTTTCCTTCCACCACTGCGCGATTGATCGTGACTTCGGCGATGTCTTCACGGCTGGGCACGTCATACATGATGTCGAGCATGATCCGCTCGAGCATCGATCGCAATGCACGCGCGCCCGTTCCTTTTGTCACAGCCTGGGCCGCCAGCGCCTTCAACGCATCCTTTGTCACCGACAATCGCACATTCTCCATCGAGAAAAGTTTAGTGTACTGCTTCACCATCGCGTTCTTGGTATCGGTCAAAATCGCCACCATCTCTTCCTCGGTCAGCGCGTCGAGAGCCGCCGTCACCGGCAAACGGCCGATGAATTCGGGAATCATTCCGAAGGCCAGCAAATCTTCCGGCTCCACCCGTCGCACCGCTTCCCTCGCCAGCGCCGCCTCTACCTCCAGAGTAGGACTGCCAAACCCCATCACTTTTTGGCCGACGCGCTTTTGCACGATTTTGTCGAGACCGACAAACGCGCCACCACATATGAACAGAATTTTTTCGGTATTAACCTGGATATATTCCTGGTGCGGATGCTTGCGCCCACCCTGCGGCGGAACGTTGCAGGTGCTGCCTTCGAGAATTTTCAATAACGCCTGCTGAACACCTTCGCCGCTGACGTCGCGCGTAATTGAAACATTGTCGGTTTTGCGGCCGATTTTATCGATCTCGTCGATGTAAACGATGCCGATCTCGGCCCGTTTCACGTCGTAGTCCGCATTTTGCAGCAAACGCAGGATTATGTTCTCGACGTCTTCTCCGACATAGCCGGCTTCGGTCAGCGTGGTGGCGTCGGCGATGCAAAATGGAACATCGAGAATTTTCGCCAGCGTTTTGGCGAGCAAAGTCTTGCCCGACCCGGTTGGGCCAATGAGGAGAATATTGCTTTTCTCGATTTCGACGTCGGCAAAAGGATCGGGCTGGAAAGCAGCGGATGAATCTGTGGGCGCGCCCGCCTGCATGACCCGCTTGAAATGGTTGTGGACCGCGACCGAAAGGGTTTTCTTCGCGATGTCCTGCCCAATGACATATTGGTCGAGGGATCGGCGAATTTCCGCCGGTTTGGGGACCCGAATAGTCGACGATTGCCGCCGGGCGTCTTCGTTCAGTTCCTTGTCGAGGATGCTTTTGCAGACATTGATGCAACTGTCGCAAATATAGACCCCGGGACCAGCGATCAGCTTGCGCACCTCGGCGTGGCTCTTCCCACAGAAAGAGCACATTGTGAGGTTCGAAGCCCGTGCCATAAGAGGAGCGCCAGCCTTTAAGCAGCTTCTATTCCCCGAGTTTACGGGGTAACGCGGCCTCCGCCACGGCTACATTTCGGTCGGCTCCGTCGCCTCCGGCACCATCGAGCAGCTTGACTTCCTTGCGTGATTTGATCACCTCATCGACCAACCCGTAATCCCGCGCTTCCGCCGCCGACATGTAATAATCGCGGTCGGAATCCAGCCGAACTTGCTCTTCGGATTTGCTGGTATGCTGGGAAATGATTCTGATCAGGCGCTTCTTCAACTTGAACATGTAATCGACCTGGCGCTCGACGTCGCTTGCCTGTCCCTGGGCGCCGCCGGATACCTGGTGAATCATGATGTCGGAATTCGGAAGGGCGAAACGCTTGCCTTTGGTTCCGGCACACAATAAGACCGCGCCCATGCTCGCTGCCATGCCAAGGCAGTAGGTCGTTACATCGCAGGTAAGAAACTGCATCGTGTCGTAAATTGCCAGCCCGGCAGTGACGGAGCCGCCCGGCGAGTTGATGTAAAGGTTGAGGTCCTTCTTCCCGTCCTCCATTTGGAGGAAGAGCATTTGGGCAATAACCAGATTTGCGATGTGATCGTCGATCGGTGTGCCAATGAAGATGATCCGGTCCTTGAGCAGCCGTGAATAGATGTCATAGGCACGCTCGCCGCGGCCGGTCTGCTCGACCACCATCGGGACCAGCACGCTTTGGGAAATATTTTTACTTCGTTCGCTCATTAATTTTTACCGTTTCTTTTGCTCGGCTGCCGCTGTTTGAACGCTAACATTCGCCTTAAGAAAATCAATGGTCTTACCCAGCAGAATCTCTTCCACCACGCCGTTTATTCCGTCGTGTTCGTCGATTTCTTTGCGCATTTTTTCCACCGAAACATTGTAATGCGCAGCCTGATTTCGGATCCGCTCCTCGACTTCCTCAGGGGAGACCTGAATTTTCTCCGCCTCGGCGATGCGATGGAGGATGAAATTGGTTTTCAAGCGATGCGCTGCCAGTGATCCGGCGCCTTCGACCAGCTCCTTTTCCTTACTTTTCAGCATTTCATCCGGCACCCCTCGCTGACGGTTACGCTGCACCAATTCACCGAGGGCGCGCCGGGTTTCATTGCGCAAAAGCTGCGAAGGTAAATCAAATTGGGTTTGCTCGTGCAAAGCCTTTACGATTTGCGATTCCTTCGCCTGCTCGATGGCATGCTCCTTCTCGTGCTCCAGATCGTGCGCCACCATCGCCCGCAATTCCGCCAATGTTTTGTCCTTCGTCAATTTCGTCGCGAAGGCATCGTTCAATTCCGGTAACACCTTTTGTTTAACCTCGCGCAAAGTGACGGCGTAATCTGCCTTCTTCCCGGCCAGTTCTTTCACCGGCAAGTCCGCCGGAAAGCTCACGATCACCAATCGGGTTTCCTCCTTTTTTTGTCCGATCAATTGTTCGCAAAAATTCGGCAGAAAATTTTCCGGCCCCATTCGCAGCCAGAATTTTTTGCCGCCGTGCAAATTCTTACTCGCTTCCGGAGCAATCTCGCTGATTGGACGGCCCTCGATCGTGCCTTCGAAATCAATTACCGCAAAATCCTCCATTTGCAGGGGGCGCTCTGGTTCCACCTCCACGAAATCAGCAGATTGGTCCCGCAAACGTTCCATCGCCGTGTTCACTTCTTCTTCTGTGACCTCCAGTGGCGGCAACTGCACGGTAATATTTTTGTAATCTGGCAAACCAAATTCAGGCGCCGTGATGACGGTTGCGCGGAACCGCATCGTCTTGTCATCGTCAATCTTGACGTCCTCCAGATTTGTCAGCGACACCACCCGCAATTGTTTTTCCGCGACCGCGTCGCGATAACTTTTTGAGACCAGCTTTTTTGTCAGCTCCTCCTGAATTTCCTTCTTAAACTTCGCTTCGATCACCCGCCGTGGCGCTTTCCCCGGCCGATACCCGGGAATTTTGGCGTGGCGCGCAAAACTGTCCGCGATCGCATTCCACTCTTTCGCGACCTGCTCTGGCGGCAATTCAATTTGCAGCGTGGAAACCGAATCAGGCTGCTTTTCGACCTCGACTTTCATGAAGGAAAACGAGCTTACGCCGCGCGCATTTGTAGGGCAACCGCTCCCGGTTGCCAGCGTCTTAGATGGCAGGCGACGCGGCTGCCCGACAATTCAGATCATGGGTCGCGCACGCACAAAAACATCATGCACACATTTTGTGTCATCCCGAGGCCTTAAGCCGAGGGACCTCACACTTGGTTATTCGTCACCCAAACTCGTGCCGGGGACGATCTTTGGTGAGATGATCCTCAGGCTAACGGACGGAGGGACGACCTCCTTGTCGTCCCATTATTTTAGGGACGGGACAGAGCCCGTCCCTCCAAGCCGTAGTCTTTTCCCGCGCACCACAACATCGCGCATCAGCGGAATTCCAAACCAATAGGTAAGCTCGCGATAATCTTCGCAATCGTAGATCGCAAAATTGGCCAGTTTTCCAACTTCGAGTGATCCTATCTTATCGACCCGATTCAAACTCGCAGCGGCATTGACGGTGGCTGCTGTGATCGCTTCCGCCGGGCTCATTCGCATTTGCGTGACGGCAAGTGAAAGCATCATCGGCATCGATGCGCTTGGCGAGGAACCAGGATTGAAGTCGGTTGCCAAAACTAGCGCCAGCCCGGCATCGATCATCGCGCGAGCATCAGGATACTTTTTCGAACCAAGCGCATAAACCGATCCTGGCAGAAGCACCGGCTGGACGTTGGTTTTTGACAGCGCGTTGATGCCATCAGGAGCCGTTTGTTCAAGATGATCGGCGGTCGTTGCTCCCAGTTCTGCGGCCAACTTTGCCCCACCGCCGTTGGTCAGTTGATCGACGTGCATTCGCAACTTCAATCCGTGCTGCTTGGCTGCAGTCAGAATGCGGCGCGTTTCTTCGGGGTTGAAGTAGTTTTGCTCACAAAAGATGTCGCAGTATTCCGCGAGGTTCTCTCGCGCAATTACCGGCAACATCTTGTCAATGATGAGAAAAATATAGCCGGCGCGATCGTCCCGAAATTCCGGCGGAAAGGCATGTGCGCCCAGAAATGTCGCAACCGCTTCCAAAGGCGTTTCCTTCCCGACGCGGCGGATCACCCGCAAAATTTTCAGTTCATCTTCAAGAGTGAGTCCATAACCGGATTTTGCTTCCGCCGTTGTCGTTCCATTTTGCAAAAACCAGCTCGCACGTTTTTTCGCGAGCGCCCAAAGTTCATCCGCGCTGGCTGCTCGCGTTGCCTGCACTGTCGTCTGAATCCCACCTCCGCTCTTTGCAATCTGTTCATAAGTCTCGCCGCGGGCGCGTGCTTCGAAATCGTCAAGCCGATTGCCGGCGAAAACCAGGTGAGTATGCGCGTCAACGAATCCTGGCAACACCACGCAACCCCGCGCGTCGATGACGTGTGTCTGGCGATCGCAAAGTTTTTCAATCTCACTCGATTTGCCGACGTGCGTGATTTTATCCCCGGACGCCATAACAGCTCCGTCAGAAATAATTCCTAGTTCGCTTAGCTCTTTGCCACGTCGCGCCCGCGGCGGTCCGGCCAGCGTGATTATTTGCGACGCATGAAGTAGGGCAAGGGAAGACACGGTGGAGGGTTGGAGAGATTAAAGCGTTGAATGGTCGAAGGGTTGAAGAGTTAGTTCACGCTTTATCGCTTCAACTTTTCATCGCTTCACCGCGTCACCGAAACTTCTTTTCCACTACTTTGCTAATTTCTTTGAAGCGCGCGTCTGATTCGCCGCTAAATACATGCAGTTTATCCGAAAAGGCCGACTTAATTTTTTCATCCTTCAGATTCGCGAGATTAATTTTGACGTTCATTCCCGCTCCGTCGATACAAGCGTGCACTGCGAGAAGGCCAACACCGACATCCGAAATAGAAGCTGGATTGCCTCTGGCAGCCATTTCAGCCAAAAGGTCGTAGGCCTGCGACGCGGTGTGCATAATCCGGAGTGGCACCTCTGCCGCCAGCTTGTTAGCAGCTTGTATGGCAGCTGTTCGCGCAGATCTTTCCCTGGCGGAGCCTTTGGGCAACGCAAATGCCGCCATGACCTGGTTGAAAGCGGCAGTGTCTTCGTCGACCAGCAAAAGCATTTCGTCCTTCAGCTGCTGCGCTTTCACCGCCCAGTCGCTAAAATATCTGAGTTTATCCTCCCAGCCTCGTTTCCCGGCGGACAAGTTAGCCACCATCCCGCCGAGAGAGGCGCCCAACGCCCCCATCAATGCGGCAACAGAACCGCCGCCAGGCGCCGGAGAATCGCTCAGGGTTTCATTGCAAAACCGGCGCAGATCCAACTTCACCATCGATTTTTTCGGCGCGGCCGCTTCTATTTTTAGTTCGATGACCTTCTCTTTCGGATCGAACGGTTTCAACTCGCTCAACCCCATGGACCGGATAGCAAGCTCAATCAGCTCTTCTTCCGCCAGGCCTTCAGACCAGTTTTGTTTCTGGAGAAAATGTTTTCCGGCATCGATCAGACATTTCTTCGGAACCATCCCGACAATTTCCGACCCGGTCACGCGCAGGCCACGTTTCGTGGCCGATTGATCGCAGGCATCGAACGCGGCATGGAGTGGTGTTTCCTCAATATTCGTTAGATTCATTGAAACCTGCGCGATCCCGTATTCCTCCACATACCAGCCAATCGCTTTCACATGTTTCAGCATTCCTGGAACGCGGATCGGCTGCCCTTTTTCGTCGACCATCGGGTTTCCCGTGGCTGTGCCATCGAGCGTCTTTACCCGGCCGTTTTCTCGAACGTCGAAGGCAACGGAATTTGCTCGTCTCACCGCTTTGGTGTTGAGGTTTACATTGTAAGCGATCAGGAATTCGCGCGCCCCAATTACAGTCGCGCCTGAGTTAGCATTAAACTGGTTAGGCCCGAAATCTGGTTGCCAGTCCGCTTGTTTTATTTTGTCGAAAAAACCTTCGTATTCGCCCTCCCGGATGATGGCGAGGTTTGCACGTTCCGGATTTTTCGCTGCTTTCTCGTAGAGATAGACGGGGATCTTCAATTCATCGCCGACGCGTTTTCCCAACTCCTTTGCGCAGGCAATCGCTTCTTTCCAGTTGACGTTGCTGATTGGAATAAATGGGCAAACATCGGTCGCCCCCATGCGCGGGTGCGCGCCTTTGTGTTTGCGCATATCAATCAATTCCGCCGCTTTTTGAATTCCACGGAACGCGCTTTCCACCATCACTTCCGGACTGCCAACGAAGGTTACAACGGTGCGGTTGGTGGTTGCGCCGGGATCAACATCCAGCAACGACACTCCATCGACTGATGCAATCGCGTCAGTAATTTGTCGAATAATGTCTGGATCGCGTCCTTCCGAGAAATTGGGAACGCATTCGATCAGCTTTTCCATGGCGGTGGGAGTTCTAACAGGATTTACACGATTAGCGGGATTGCAAGGACAGAGCGATGCTAAACCGACAATCGGTCCGAAATGACTGCGATCGGCTATTTCCTTGCCGAATCGAAAAGCGTTAATTCCGGGGAGCACAAACTGCTAGCCTGTATTCGTTGGCAGCTTGCCGACGAAATTTGTATTCGGCAGGCTGCCGAACACCGCAGGCAAGCTGCCTGCGTTCCCCAGCTGAAATGAAGGGACGCGCATCCTAATCGCGCTGCTGGGGAGGTAGAGGAATGTTAATGTCGTTAGCCGCAGCAAATTCAATCGCGCGCGAGTAACCGGCATCGGCGTGGCGCAGGATACCCATTCCCGGATCGCTCGTCAGCACACGCTCGAGGCGGCGTTTGGAGGTATCGGTTCCATCTGCAACAACGACCAGGCCGGCGTGCTGTGAATAGCCGATACCAACACCACCGCCGTTGTGAATAGAAATCCAGGAGGCGCCGGCGGCGGTATTGACGAGAGCGTTCAGCAGCGGCCAATCAGCAATGGCATCGCTACCGTCGAGCATTGCTTCGGTCTCGCGAAAGGGCGACGCAACCGAACCGGTATCCAGGTGATCGCGACCGATGACGATGGGGGCTTTGACTTCGCCGTGCCGCACCAGTTCGTTCATGGCGACGCCAAACTCGGCGCGCTCGCCATAACCGAGCCAGCAGATGCGGGCCGGCAATCCTTGGAAATGAATGCGCTCTTTCGCCAGCTTCATCCACCGCGCCAAGATTGCATTTTCAGGGAAAAGCTCGAGCGCGAGCGCGTCGGTGCGCGCGATGTCATCCGGATTGCCGCTGAGCGCAACCCAGCGGAACGGCCCTTTTCCTTCGCAAAAGAGCGGGCGGATGTACTCAGGAACAAAACCGGGAATATGGTAGGCGTTCTCGACTCCGGCTTTCTTCGCCTGGGTGCGAATGTTGTTGCCATAATCGAAGGTAACGGCGCCGCGTTTTTGCAGTTCCAACATCGCGCGAACATGCTCAGCCATCGCTTCCATCGAGCGCTTGACGTATTCCTCCGGATTCTTGGAGCGCAACGCGATGGCATCGGCTAACGAGATTTGGTTTGGGACGTAACCGTTGAGGGCGTCGTGCGCGCTGGTTTGGTCGGTCAACAAATCGGGAACGAAATTTTGCTTCACCATTTCCGGAAGCACGTCGGCGCAATTGCCGACCAGACCGACCGAGACTGCGCGCTTTGCCTTTCGCGCCTCATCGACCAAGTGCAATGCTTGATCGAGTGATTTCGCCATGTGGTCGCAATATCCGGTAGCGAGCCGCTTCTCGATCCGCGCCGGATCTACTTCGACCCCGATGAAGCATGCGCCATTCATCGTCGAGGCCAACGGTTGGGCGCCGCCCATTCCACCGAGCCCGCCGCTGACGATGAGTTTACCTGCGAGGCTTCCGTCGAAATGTTTTTCTCCCGCTGCGCCAAAGGTTTCGAACGTGCCCTGCACAATCCCCTGGCTGCCGATGTAAATCCAGGAACCGGCTGTCATCTGTCCATACATCGTTAGCCCAAGCCGTTCGAGTTTGTTGAACTGCTCATAGTTCGACCAATGACCAACCAGATTGGAATTCGCGATGAGCACTCGCGGAGCTTCATCGTGGGTGCGGAATTTGCCGACCGGCTTGCCAGATTGAACGAGCAAGGTCTCGTCGTTTTCAAGCCCGCTCAAGGAACGGACAATGGCATCGAAACATTCCCAATTTCGGGCGGCCCGTCCGGTGCCGCCGTAAACGATCAATCGATCCGGAGCTTCCGCGACTTCCGGATCGAGATTGTTCATCAGCATTCGCATGGCAGCTTCCTGGTGCCAGCCCTTGCAACTGCGCTCTGCCCCGCGTGGCGCGCGAATTGGCCGTTTCCCGCTCATAGCTTTTCGTGTTCGCTATCGAATTCGCCGGCGCGAATTGCTATCGCGATCGCGGCAATGTCTGGCGCGAGGGCGCGGTCTTCCAGCAACGGTTCAACATATTTTCGGACCGTCCCGTAAGCGCGTTCCACCCCGGTACCGCCCTTCAGTGGTCGTCGATGCTCCAGCGCTTCCGCGGCTGCCAGCAATTCGATGGCAAGCAAATTTTCCGCGTTTTCCACGATCGATCGTAATTTGACCGCGGACGTCATCCCCATCGAAACATGATCCTCCTTCCCGGCGGAAGTCGGGACGTTGTCGATGCTGGCGGGATGCGCCAGCACTTTCGCTTCGTTCAAAAGCGAGGCCGCCGCGACGTGCGCAATCATCATGCCGGATTGCAAGCCTGGCTTTCGCGCAAGAAAGGCCGGCAAACCGTAACTCAAGTCGGGATTCACCAGGCGCTCGATTCGCCGTTCGCTGATGCTCATCAAATCCGTTAGGGCGATGGCAGCAAAATCGAGCGCGAGGGCCAGGGGCGCGCCGTGAAAATTTCCGCCCGAAATGACATCGCCGCTTTCGGGAAACACGAGAGGATTGTCGGTCGCGCCCGCGCTCTCGATTTCCAGAATCTTTTCCACATACCCTAAAGCATCGCGCGCGGCGCCGTGGACCTGCGGAATGCAGCGGAGACTGTAAGCATCCTGCACCCGGGGATCATTTTGGCGATGCGATTCACGGATTTCGCTTTGCCGAACCAATGCCCGCAAGTGTTCCGCCACCGCCAGCTGCCCGGGATGAGGTCGGGCCTTTTGAATTCGCGGATCGAAAGCGCGCGGCGTTCCCATCAAAGCTTCCAGCGTCATTGCACCGGCGATATCGGCGACGCGCGAGAGACGTTTGGCGCGAAAGAGGGCGAGGCCGCCGACGGAATGCATGGCCTGAGTGCCGTTGAGTAAGGCGAGACCGTCCTTTGCTTCGAGCACGACCGGGTTCAGCCCTGCGCGCGCGAGCGCATCGGCTGAAGTCAGACGTTCCTTTTCAAAAAACGATTCGCCTTCACCGATCAATGCGAGGGCCAGATGCGCCAGAGGAGCGAGATCGCCGCTGGCGCCAACCGATCCTTTCTCGGGGACGATCGGATAAACGCCTCGATTCAGCATCTGGCAGAGGAACTCGACCACTTCGAGTCGCACACCGCTAAAACCAAGAGCGAGCACATTGGCGCGCAGGAAAATCATCGCGCGCACCTCGGGAATCGAGAGCGGTTGGCCTATGCCGCAGGAATGGCTGCGGACAAGATTGAGTTGTAACTGGCGGAGCGCTTCCGGCTCAATTTTGACATCGGAGAGCTTGCCGAAACCGGTGCTGATCCCGTAGATGACCTCGCCCTGCTCGAGAATCTTTTCGACAACCGCGCGCGATTTGCGCATACGGTCCCGCGATTCGTCCGTTAACTCGACACGCTCATTTCCAGTCGCGACCGCGTTCAATTGCGCGAGTGAAATTTGGAGGCCGGAAATTTCCACAGCGCGATCTTAGCTGCTTGATCACGAAATGACAAAGCCCGGCGGCAGCGACCTCACAAATAGCTCACATCGACCGATCACCGTCAGAAGACGCGACGACAACATTCCACAACCCTAGCTCATCTAAACTTGACGGCTTTAAGCCGTCAAGTTTCACAAAGGTGGGATGACAGTCACGGTTTGCGTCATTCCCCATTCCGCTCATTCCGAATCGCGTAGACGATGCGGAACCTCTCGATCGTTTCGATTGAGGGGTGACCAAGTGTGAGGTCCCTCGCCGTCTACGCGGCTCGGGATGACAGGACTTGCGTTCGCGCAAAGAATGGGGAAGTGGCAAAAGGCCAGGCCGCTAAGGACCTGGCCTTTAGGTGAAAGCTGTCCGCAGGTGGAAGCTTATTTCGAGTAGGTATGCACCGAAGACGCCGTCGTCCCCGTGGACATTGTTTCTTTTTTTTCCGCACAACCGCTCAAGGTTAAGGCGCTGGCCAAAACGGTCACGATCATGATTGCTTTTAAGATTCTCATACTGTTTCTCACCCCTTTCGTAGCTGGTTGCTGCCGAGCTTCATGCTTTATATTAGCAAACGCAAATTGCGCAACGACGGGGCATGGGCTTGCCCCAACAGCCAAGATGGCTGTGCGACAGATGCAAAAAAAGGCCAGGCCGACGGATGCGACCTGGCCTTTAGGTCAAAGCCTTCCGCGATCGGACTGCGAAAGTGGAGCTTATTTTTTGTACGCTGGTGGAGGCGCCGGGGCTGCCTCCTTATGTTGAGCACAAGCGCCCAAGCTTAAGGCGCTGGCCAAAACGGTCACCATCATGATTGCTTTTAAAATTCGCATTCTGTTTCTCACCCCTTTCGTAGCTGGTTGCTGCCGAGCTTTATATTAGCGAACGCAAATTGCGCAACGCTTTTTCTCCGCCGCCCACGATAACGCGCTGAATCATTCCTTGACCGTTACCGGCGTGTCCACATCTACCAGTTCAAAAAGCTCGATGACATCTGCGTTTCGCATCCGGATACATCCGTGGCTGTCGGGCTTACCGATTTTGTCCTCGTGCTTTGTCCCGTGAATGTAAATAAAACGATCGCGGGTATTGGCATTGCGCCCTTCCAAGCCGTCGAGCCAGAGAATGCGCGACAAGACCAGATCCTGTGTCGGCGGCAGAGGATCGCCCGGCTTGAGCGGGACGCGGCCGACGAAAACCGTGCCGGCAGGCATGGACTCTCCAATTTTATCGCTAACGCGAAACCGACCTAGCGGCGTTTTATTGCTGCCTTCTTCGCTGCCGAGCCCAAACCGCGAAGTCGACACCGGATAACGGCGGACAATTTTGCGGCCCCGGCGCAATTTCAATTCCTGGTTGCGCACAGAAACGTGAATATGAAGTGGAGATTTTTGCATCATTCCGTCGCCGTTCTAGAATGCGGCTGCGGATGAGCAAACGTTATCATATTGCGGTGGTGGGAGCGACTGGCGCGGTTGGCGTCGAAATGTTTCGGGTGCTGGAGCGGCGCGGCTTTCCGGTGGCATCAATTCGTGCCTTCAGTTCCAAGCGTTCAGCCGGTAAGTCCGCTTTATTTCACGGCGAAAAAATTCCGGTGGCGGAACTCGCGCCCGACTCCTTTCGAGGAATTGATCTCGCGCTGTTCAGTGCGGGGACTGCCGTCGCGCGGGAATTCGCTCCGATCGCCCGCGACGCCGGCGCGATTGTGATCGATAACTCTTCGACCTTTCGAATGGAGCCGGAGGTGCCGCTGGTCATTCCCGAAATCAACGGCGATGACGCGAAACTCCACCGCGGAATCATCGCCAATCCGAATTGCACTACCGCGGTCGCACTGATGGCGATTTATCCGCTCCATCGCGTTTTCAATGTGCAACGTGTTTTTGCCGCGAGTTATCAAGCAGTTTCTGGCAGCGGCGCGCGCGCGATTGCCGAGTTGGAGGAGCAAGTCCGCGCCGCTTCCGAAAGTCGTCCGGCGCGCGCGGAAGTTTATCCGCACCCTATCGCCTTCAATGTTCTCCCGCAGGTCGATGCATTTCTCGAAAGTGGCTATACCAAAGAAGAAATGAAAATGCAGAACGAAGGGCGCCGTATCATGCATCACCCCGAATTTTGCGCCTCTGTTACTTGCGTGCGCGTTCCCGTTTACCGCGCGCATTCAGTGGCAGTCAGCGCGGAATTTTCCGAGCGGATTTCGGTGGAACGGGCGCGGGAGATTTTGGCGAAGGCACCCGGTTTGGAGCTCATTGATGAACCGGCGCGTAATCGGTATCCGATGCCGCTACAGGCTGCTGGAAAAGACAATTGTGAAGTCGGCCGAGTGCGGCGCGATTGCGCGTTTGAAAATGGACTCGCTTTCTGGGTTTCGGGCGATCAGTTGTTGAAAGGTGCAGCCCTGAACGCGGTACAAATCGCGGAGCTCTTGTAGACGTTCTTGCTCTCCAGAACGAGGAACACAGACTTTTCAGTCTGTGCGCCCAGCGGAGTTTCACTCCGCTGACTGAGCCGGCTGGGGGTGGGTTGCCGAGGCAGCGGGTTAAAAACCCGCTGGGCGCACAGGCCGCAGGCCCGTGTTCCAAGCTGCCGAAAAGTGCAGGCTGGCAGCCTGCGCTTCCAAGCAAAAGAGATGGCCCCGGGCAGAATACCGGGGCCGCCTTAGACCTAATGCTTGTTAGTTAGTTACCGCGGAGACGGAGTTGGGGAAGTTTCGCCTTTCTTTCCCTTACCTTTACCCTGGCCACCCTGTTGCCCGCCCTGCTGGCCATATTGCCCACCCTGCGGCCGACCTTGAGATTGAATTTGCTCGCGACGTTTAGCGCCGCCAGCAGCCCCGCCACCGACATTCTGTGACCCGGGCTGGTTTTTCGTCGTGGCGGTTCCTTTATGTTTTCCGCCTTCGGGATTGTTTTGGTTTTCGAGATTCGCATTCGGATTTCGTGGAGTGATCGCTCCGCCAGGAACAGGCGTCTGTTCAGCATGTTCAACGCGCCCTTTGTTTTTCTTGCCCTTGCCTTGTTCAAGGGATTCGGAAGAACCTGGAGCAACCGATGCGCCCGGTGCATTCTCGAATTTTTGGCTTTTGTGCTGACCCTGCCCCTGTTCGAAACGTTCATTTGGCGGCGAACCTGGAGCCACTGACGCGCCGGGCCCAGTCTCGAATCCCTGACCTTTGTGCTTACCCTTACCCTGTTCGAAAGACTCGGCTGGTGAGGAACCAGGCGTTATCGAAGCCCGCGCTTCGTTCTCGACCGTCTGGGCTTTGCCTTTTTTGCCATGCCCTTGTTCAAACGGGGTCACTGAAGCTGGTGGCGAAGCTCCAGGAGCAATAGAAGCGCTCGCCTTATTTTGAGACGCCTGGCCCTTTTGTTTACCCCTGCCCTTTTCGAAAGGAGAAACACCGGGTGAAGCCAGGGCGTTTACGTTAGCGGCGGCGTTCGGTTGATTACTGGGTGTGGGAACGTTTTTCGGATTTTCAGTTTTAAGTTTCTGTTCCAGTTTCGCCTTGGTATTCGGATCGGAGATGTTCGCCCAACCTTTTTCAATCTTGGGCTGATCGATCTTCGCCTTTACGGTTTTTGGGGCAATTTGCGTATTCGATTTTTGCAGCCTCAACGGCGCCGCCAGAACCAGCTTATCGCCTTGAACTTTAGTGACGCTGCCAGTCTTTACCGCCTGCAGTGGGTCGAGGTTCGTGCGTTCGAGTTTCAACCTCGGTATTGGCCGGGTTGAATATTTGCTTACAACGGCATAGTCCGGGCCGTAATTGTAAACAACAGAATTGTTGTAGGTGATGTTGGTCACATTCACCGTGTTATTGATGTAAACGACGTTCTGATCGTAGGGATAGAAGTGACCGCGCAACACCGGTTCGCCGATAAAGCGCACATCGATGAAATTGTAGTAGCCAGGCCCGATCCCGAAATCGACATCGGCACGTCCAGTGATTGGCCGACTCTCATAAACGATTTCACCGCCGCCCTCCGGAGGCAGCGGAGCCCAGCCGACATAATTTCCGCCGGTTCGCCATGAGACCCAAGCCGGTCCCCATTCATATCCAGGAACCCAGCACCAACCGTAGTCCTCGAGCCGGACCCAGCGACCATAGTGGTAGGTCGCCCAACCGAAATCTTCGTACGATACCCAAGTCCAGCCGACGTCAGTGTAGGCCCAATAGCCATCCGTGTATGGTCGCCAATCCGCGTTGGTCGCGGCATCGGGCTGCCAGACATAGCCATAATCGGCTACCTGGTACCAGTTACCGCCGTTCAAATTGTCATAAAAAAAGTTAACCGAGACCTCCGCTCGCGATTGGGACGCCGTCAACGCGAACCAGACCGCCGCCAATATTAAGAAACGCTTCATAGGTTCTTCAGTGTTGTGGCGTCTTAGACTTCGACGCCCATTGGTTTATTCACAGGGGATTCGGATGCGCCCGCGCCAGTGCGCGCGCCGCTTCCCCCTAGCGCGGTCGGACCACAATGAATGAGCGAACGCGATGGCGGCACATGGAAAACACGTGGGTGCTGTCTGGGTCGAGCCCCGCCACGACTTTGTTGAATTCGTTCACCGAAGTCACTGGCTGCTGATCAATTTCTTCGATGACATCCCCGCGCTGCAATTCCGGGAAGTCCGCGGCATCAACTACAACTCCGTGGACGCCCGTCGGCAGATCAAGACGCTTGGCCAAATCGGGTGTCAATTCACTGACCCGCATGGAACCGAACGGGTTCGCATTGCTTTCACTTTCATCTTGATCCGGTGTTGTATCCGGCGCATTCGGCTGCGGCAAAGGATTGCTCGGATTTGGTTGTCCAGGCTGTGGGATGGCCCGCGCGGTTTGAGAATCCGGGGGCTGCTCCCGAAGTTCCGCCGACACCTTCAGCGGTTTGCCGTCGCGCATTACCTCCACCTCGATCTTCTTGTTTAACTCCGCTTGCGCAACCAGCGATCGAAGCTCCGGAAAATTCTTAACGTCGCGTCCGTTGAATTTACGGATGACGTCGCCCTTTTGTAAATGCGCGTCGGCCGCGGGCGATCCAGGAAGAACATCTCCCACGACCACGCCATCCTCATTCGCCGTCAGGTTCTGCGGGTTTACCTGCGCCTGGATTCCGAGATAACCCCGGACAATACGCCCCTTCTTGAGCAAGCTTTCGAGAGCGACTCTCACCGTGTTTGATGGAATGGCGAACCCGATCCCCTGCGACCCGCCGGTGCGCGAAATGATCGCGGTATTAATTCCGATCACTTCACCACTGAGGTTAATCAATGGTCCGCCGCTGTTTCCCGGATTGATAGCGGCGTCGGTTTGCAGAAAATCGCCAAAGCCGTCCACCCGATTCGGACGTCCCTTCGAGCTGATGATTCCCTCTGTCACGGTTTCCTCGAAGCCGAAGGGATTGCCGATGGCCAGCACCATGTCCCCGGCCTGTACCGCGTCGGAATCGCCCAGTTTCAATGGTTTTACCCCAGGCTCATCGATTTTTAGAACTGCCAAATCGACCTGGGAATCGCTCCCAACGAGTCGCGCCTTTTTGGTCCGGCCGTCGGAGAGTTGCACTTCAATTTCATCCACCTGATCGACGACGTGACTATTAGTAATGATGTGACCTTCGTTGGTCACGATTACACCGGATCCAAGTGAGTTTTGCACCATTGCTTCCTCATTGGGATTGCGGAACTGGCGCGGGTTGCGGAAAAAAAACTCGAATGGATCGAGCCCATATTGCCGGCGCGCCGCGATTTTTTTCGATGTCTTCACGCTAACCACCGAAGGGAGGATATTTGAGACCAGCATGCGACGCTCGCGATTGAACTCCTCCAATGTGCCGATTTCTTTGCGATCAACCGGAGGCGCTGTGGCCAGCGAATATTTTTCTGGCGTTGCACTGGGCCCGATCAGGCCGCCGTGTTTCATCCGGTAGTCGTAGAGAAGCGAAATCCCGAGACTGACCAACACCACGAAAACCAAAAATTTAAGAAAATTTTTCATCAACTCACGTGTGAGAAAGTTTGTCCCTGTCTTTCGACAATCAAGTCGCGGAAACGTTGATTCTCCGGGCGGTCCAATCCCGGATCGTTTTCTACCAACACGAGCGCGGCCTGGCGCGCCTTCCGCATTAAACCAGCATCCCGCCTAAGGTCTCCCAGTTTTAGTTCCGGCAATCCGCTTTGGGCAGTGCCGAGGAGATCGCCCGGTCCCCGCAGTTCCCAGTCCGCTTCGGCAATCTCAAAACCGTTAGTTGTTTTCTCCAGCACCGACAGCTTCGCTATCGTTTCGGTGGATTTATCCGAACTGACCAGCCAGCAATGTGAAGTGTGCGCGCCACGACCGATTCGGCCGCGCAACTGATGCAGCTGAGAGAGTCCGAACCGCTCGGCATTTTCAATAAGCATGATTGTGGCATTAGGAATGTCTACGCCCACCTCGATCACGGTCGTGCTAATCAATGCTTTCGTTTCTCCCGAGCGGAACCTTTGCATAATCGATTGCTTGTCGGGTGGAGCGACTCGTCCATGCAACAATTCGCAGCGAAACGGTCGCAACCGTTCCTGCCAGATCTCGAATTCTTTCGCGGCGGCCTTGGCCTCGAGCTTTTCACTCTCATCGATCAGCGGATAAATGATGTAGGCCTGGCGTTCGTCACTCAGTTGCTCACGCAAGAATGTGATCGCTTCGCCCAACTGATCGCCCGTAAGTAGATGCGTGATTATTTCGCCCCGGCCGCGCGGCATCTCGTCAATCGTCGAAATTTCGAGGTCTCCGTAAATGGTCATGGTTAACGTCCGCGGAATGGGAGTTGCCGTCATGACGAGAACATCCGGCGCCGGTTCCCGCGAAGTAAGCTTGGCCCGCTGCGCCACCCCGAACTTATGCTGCTCGTCAATCACGGCGAGGCCGAGGTTGGTGAAGTTCACGCCCTCGTAGAGCAACGCATGCGTGCCGACGATGATATGGGGAACGCCGTCGTCTTCTTTTCGGGTAGCGCGTGCGTCCCGCGGAAACGGACTTTCCTTCCGGCGATCATCTTCCTGCGCCCACACCCACGGATAATCCTCGTTCTGCCGCGCCACTCCCGAATCCCAGGGATTGCGCAAAATGTAATTGAATTTTTCGATAAGATCCGGCTCCGATCGAATGTAACGATCGAACCTTTCCTTTTCCCATACCACACCACGTTCCCGTTCCGCTTTATTAATTGCGTGCGTAGAATAGGATTTGATCGAATGCAGCAACTCTTTCAGCGACCAGAAGACCACATTCCCCGCATCGTCATTCTCTTTCGGCCACGGTTGAATAAGAAAATGGACACGATCGGGCATCACGCAAGCTGCGAAGAGTTCGAACCGTTTAGTATGAAAATACCGCAACGCGTCGAGCGCGATGCTGCGACCCTTCGGTGACAAGCAGCGCCGCTTCTTGGTGCCGATCGTAACTGCGTATATCGCCCAGGGTTTCTCGAAATGCGGCAATCTTCGATGTGAATAACGCTCTCCGCGCCCTTCGTCCGTTTGCGGGAAAGTCCGCGACGGCGTGACGCCGTCGCCAACACGCGAGACGCGTGCGCTACCCGGAATTTCTCTGCCGCGCGCAAACAACGGCAACGGCGCGTTGTCTTCCTGGCGTGCGCCGGTGCGAAGCGCGATTCGAATTCCGAGCGGATCGAGCCAGTTGCGAAAAACTGCGTAATGTTGCTCCGCCAGAATCTGTGTCGGCGCCATCAACGCCGCTTGCGATCCGGACTCGACCGCGAGCAACATTGCTGCGATAGCCACGACCGTTTTCCCAGAGCCAACGTCGCCCTGCAGCAAACGGTTCATGGGCGATGCCACCTGCAGATCGTGCTTCACTTCGTTGAAGACCCGTTGCTGCGCACCGGTAAAGGCGAACGGAAGCGCCGCGATGAATTGTTCCGCCAGCAACCCGCGGCTTTGATGACGGCAACCGACCCGGGCGGAATTTTCCGCGCGCGCGGCCGCGATCTGCATCTGCATCCGGAAAAATTCACCTAGCACCAAATGATCGCGCACTTTGCGCAACTGTTCGTTGTTCTGCGGAAAATGAATTTTGCGAAGCGCGTTTTCGTTTTCCCCATCCCTTAAGGACGCAGGCAGCGGGACATCGGCCGATGCGACTGGGGCCTGTTCGAGTAACCGAAAAATTAATGCCCGCAGGACCCGCTGCGACAAACCTTCCGTCGCCGGATAAATTGGGGTGATGCGGCGGAAATGAATCAAAATTTCTTCGTCGTCTTCGATTACCTCAAATTCCGGATGATCGATGAGCAAACGGGGGCCTTTGCGTTTGACGCGACCGAACACGACCAGCTGCTGCCCGGTCGCAATCATCTTTTGGATGTAATGCAGATTAAACCAGCGACAGGTGAGCGGTTGGCTGAGCGCATGCGCGCCACTTTCTTCCAACACGGCTTCAAAAATTTTGCGTCCGCCGAAACGCATCAGTCGAGTCTTTGCCACGTCGCCGCACAAACAAACCGGGCCGATAGTTTCTTCACGCGGAAACCCACGGAATTCTCGCCGATCTTCGTGCCGGCGTGGATAGTGCCTGAGCAAATCTCCGACAGTCTCGAGCGCAAGCCGGCGTAACGCGAGGATGCGCGGCCGCGGAATCCAACTCAATTCTTCCAGTGAAGTATTGAGGTCCATCAATCTAACGAGGCCGCGCTGCGCAGCGCTTTGACGTGCAAATCGATTCGGGTCTCACTTTCGTAAACATTGGTGTGGATATGAAAAGCGACGTCCCAGGGCGCCGGTGGCAGCTCGGAAGTTGCGCCGTCAAAAAAGATCGCGCGTTGATGCCAGTTGCGCTGTTTTAGTCGGAGCTCGAGATGCCGTTCCCCGACCAGCCGCGGTGGGCGGGCCGCTTCCACCACCGAAGAGACAAAGATCGGTTGCGGATTTCCATTACCGAATGGTTGCAACATTTCGTGCCAGTGCAGCAAATCGAAGTTGATCTCCGCCAGCGCTATTTCCGCGTCGAGGTGCAATCGGGGAGCGAGCGCTTCGTCCGACAATTGCCGGCGCACGGCATCGAAAAACTGCTGGCGAAATTTCGGCAGATTTTCTTCGCGCAAACTCACTCCTGCAGCCATTTCGTGCCCGCCAAATTTTTCCAGCGTTCCGCCGCATTCGCCGAGGGCCCGCACCATTGAACAACCCTCGATACTGCGTCCGCTTCCTTTTCCTGCGCCGCTCTGGTCAAACCCCACGATGATCGTCGGCCGGTAATATTTTTTGGAGATGCGCGACGCGACGATCCCAAGAACGCCCGGATGCCAGCCACGCGCGCCCAGGACGATTCCGCCATCCCGCGATGCATCAAAATTTTTGACGAGTTCCTCTTCAGCCTGTTGCAGAATCTTTTTTTCAACTTCCTGGCGTTCCCGGTTCTGAGCGTCCAGTTCACGCGCGAGTTCCCCGGCTTCGATCGGACTCTCCGTTATCAACAAACGCAGCGCTTTCTCCGCCGTGGCCAGGCGACCAGCCGCATTCAAACGCGGACCCAGCCGGAAGCCGATGTCGTCCGGCATGACCGGCTGCTTTACCCCAGCGACCTCCATTAGCTTCGCAATTCCGGGGCGACGCGATCGTTCGATCATGGTCGAGCCGCTTCTAACAAAGACTCGATTATCACCATGCAAGGGAACTATGTCCGCGACGGTGCCCAGTGCGACGAGGTCAAGCACCGTTTTAAGATCGAAATCGACGCGTCGTCTTTTTAAGAGGGCGTGGCAAAGTTTAAAAGTCAGCCCGACACTGCAAAGGTAATCGAACCCGGAATTCGTCGTCTTCGGATTGACCAGCAGGCAATCTGGCAGCGCCGACTTGGGTTCGTGATGGTCGAGAACAATGACGTCGATACCAGCGCGTTTAATTGAATCAATTTCACCGGGCGAGGAGGTCCCACAATCAATCGCGAAGAGTAGTTCCGGATTGTGCTGGCGGAGACAGCGCGCAACTCCCTCCGCGCTCAGACCGTAGCCCTCTTCCATTCGGAGAGGCAAAAAAAGTGCCGGCTCGTTTCCATAAGCACGCAGAACTTCGGACAAAAGCGCAAGAGAAGTTACGCCATCGACATCGTAATCGCCGAATAGGACTATGCGTTGACGGTGATCGATGGCGTGAAAAATCCGCTCAACCGCCTCATGCATTCCAGCGATCAAGAATGGGTCGGCGAGAGCGGCGAGCCGCGGATTTAGAAATGAGAGAACATCGTCGGTGCATTTGAAATCGCGGCGCTGAAGAAGGCGTGCGATGCACTCAGACCGGCACAGGTCCGGCCACGAAATTCCATTGCTGGCCGGCGCGGCGTCGCGCGCCAAAATCCACCGAGGTTGCACTGATTATTTTATGCGCGGGTGAACCGCTGACAACCCCGCGAGATTGTCCGCAGCGTCCCACGCGCCCAACTGAGTTCGTTCATCAAATGCTGCTTACACCCCGCGAGGTGTCTAGTTCTCTGTCATCCCGAGCCGCGCAGATACCGCCAGTCCGGCTCGGACCGTAGTTCGGTAATCACACAGCTTTCGAGAGATCATTCGCCGTCTTCGCGACTCATGACGACATCGCTTTTACTATTCCATTTTGCGAGCGAGCGTTTGAGCATCGAAAGGGGCGTGCACTTTCGCGTCGTTGTCAAAGTAGACGAATAAATCGTGCTCCTCGGATTTTCTTTTGGCGGTAACGAGTTTCGCATCCTTACGCTGCTGTCCTTTGCGCCAGAGCTTTAGTCGCGTCGCCCACCAATCGAGCGCACGGTCACTGTAGCCGCTGGTATAGAGTTGAGTATCGCCATGGAGGCGGCAATAAACGAAATTTGCGGTCAAATCTTCCGCGTAAGGCCATTTTCCGGCGGTGTCGGCAAAAACGAAGGCGATATTGAACTCGCGCAACAGTTCGAAAAAATCAGGGACCAAAAAACTGACGTGCCGAATTTCTACGCAATGACGCAGCGCCCGATCGCACTTTACTTTCAGCCAGGCGCGCGTCTTTAGCTTCGAGTCATGCCGGCGACCGAGAAGCGCGGCTTCTTTCGCTGTTTTTGGCAGTAATTGAAAAAACTCCCGGAAACGTTTTTCGTTCCAACCAAAGTTCGGTGGAAATTGCCAGAGAATCGGGCCCAGTTTTCCCTCAAGCGCGAGAACGCCGGAAGCAAAGAAGTTCGCCAACGGCACTTCAACCTCACGCAATTTTTTCATGTGGGTGATGAAACGCGCGCCTTTGACGCTAAAGAGAAAATTTTCCGGCGTTCCCTCGTACCAGCGCCAATAGCTCGTCGGTCGTTGCAGCGAATAGAAAGATCCGTTGATCTCAATGGAATTGAATGCGCGGGAGGCGAATTCCAGTTCGCGCCGATGTGGCAATCCTTTTGGATAAAAGACGCCACGCCAGCCGGCATAATTCCAACCGGAAATGCCAATGCGAACCTCGCTTTTCACACCAGATTTAACCGCAAATCTGGAGCAACATCGATTTTGTTCAGAAGACAACGACGATGAAATTCGCGCAGCCCGGCTTTCTCGCCTTCACCGAAATCAAAGAAAAGGTGCTCCCGATAATATTTCCGGCAGAACTTCGGAGATACGTCCGATTGGGAAAGAGCGAGCTCATCGATGCTGGCGACATTTTGGTCACGAAGTGCGCGCAGTTTATCTGCGATCTCTTTTGCGTTTTCGATTTCCGGGCGAATCAACCAAAAGGCGAAGGCAAATGGAAGCGATGTCATTTTCGTCCAAGTTTCCGCCAGGTCCCAATAGTGATAGCGCTCGCCATGCTCTGCGCGAAAACGAATCGCCTGGTCACCGATGAGCAGCCGGAACACAGGCCGTTGGCCTGTGCGCCCAGCGGACATGCTGTCCGCTGTCTCGGATTCAGCGGAGTGCAACTCCGCTCGGCGCACAGACGGTAAGTCTGTGTTCGGTACGCGCAGGCGCGGATTGAACCCGCGTTGTCTAAGGAGGCAACGTAAGAGGGCAACGGACGTTTCCGAGGCAGGATCGATGTCGATTTCCTGCGCGCGCGAAAGATCTTCATTGTGCGCGACGATGACACTGTAGACCGCGCCGTGGGCGGAAATTGAAACTCCATCAACGATTCGGTAAATCGGCCGTCGCAAATATTCCAAGCTGGAGACCAGCGCAACATCGAGATCCCCATGCTCAAGTTTTCGGCAAAGGGCGGCCGGATGATCGAAATCAACCGCGCCGGACCAGCCGTAAATCAGCGGGCGAGCATTAAGGTATTTAACGCAGCCAATGCGCAGCATTTGTCGCGGATGAAAGGGATTGCGCCCTAATTAGACGCAGGCGAGGTCCGCGTCCGCCGATCGGACACCGGTGGCCGAGCCATTTTTGGATGAAACGACACGTCGGTAATAACTGTCGCGCTGGATCGGTTCGCGACCAGCTTCACGGATGGCGCGCTCGAGCGCGGCCACGGTTTGTTGCTGAGGGGTGGTCGCGCCGGCCATGTGGAAAATCTTTTCCTCCAGAATTGTGCCGTGTAAATCGTCCACCCCATAGCTGAGAGAGACCTGCGCCAGCGGCAAGCCAGTGCTCACCCAATACGCGGTAAGGTGATCGATATTATCGAGGTAAATACGGCTGACGGCGAGATTGCGAAGTTGTTCGATGGCTGAGGCAGCCTTGATGTGGGCCAGAATCGTGGTTTGCGGTTCGAAGGCGAATGGAACAAAACCGGTAAACCCGCCAGTCTCATCCTGCAGCCGGCGCAACTGACTCAAATGATCCACCCGATGCGCCAGGGTCTCGATGTGACCGTAAAGCATCGTACAGGTGCTCCGCCCACCCAGTTCGTGCCAGGTGCGATGAACGTCCAGCCATTCGGCGGCAGTTTCTTTGCCCCGACAAATGCTATCACGCACCCCGGGATCGAAAATTTCCGCACCACCCCCGGTTATCGAACCGAGACCGTGCTCGCGCAAAAGCTCCAGCATTTCTCGAATCGGGAGGCGAAAGATGCGCTGAGCAAGGTGACGCACTTCGATAGCGGTGAAAGCCTTGATGTGTAGGTCCGGATCGAGCGCGCGTAGCTCACGTAACAAGTCGAGATACCAGTCCTTTTTCAGCGTCGGATGCAGCCCGCCAACCATATGCACTTCAGTGATCCCGAGAGGAAGAGCTTCTTTAACGACGCGAATGATCTCCTCAATCGCATATTCAAAAGCGTGGGGATCGCGCTTCCTGGCAGCGAAGGCGCAGAACTGACACGAAAGAACGCAGATATTGGAGTAGTTGATATAACGGTTATGAATGTAGCTGGCATAATTGCCGTTCTTTCGTTCGCGCACGAAATTGGCCATCATCCCCAGCGCATTGAGATCGCTGGATTGATATAAAGCCATCGCATCGGCGTCGCTGATGCGTTCCTGGCTTTGGATTTTTTCTGCAATGGGCCGAAGCGCATCCGGAATTAAGCGGTGATTCATTCGCAAATTGATACGCGTAAAGCGCAGCTAAATGATGCATGGTTCGAGAAATTGATGCAACCAAAACGACCGCGGACCCGCTTCGACCCCGAAGTCTTTTCTGGGTTTAACGAATAAGCATGAGCGCGTTTCCGTCGTCCTTTTCTCATGTCGGAGCAACGGGCTGAGGATATTGACGATACTGCCTTGATGGCGGAAGTGGCACGCGGCGATACCGTCGCCTTTGAGCGCCTAATTGAGCGTCATCAGGCGTTGGTGATTGGCACCGTGGGGCGAATGCTGGGCAATAATTCGGAAGTGGAAGACGTAGCCCAGCAGGTTTTTATTCGAGTTTGGAAGGGCGCTCCCCGCTACCGGCCAACGGCAAAATTCACCACCTGGCTGCTCACGATCACACGCAATCTCGTTTTCAATGAAGCACGCCGCCGCAAACGCCATCCTGGCGACATCCTCGACGTCCACGAAGGCGAGGAGGCGCTGGCCCTGACCGATTCGGCGCGACATGTGCCTGACCAAGAACTGCTCGAGGCCGAGCTGCGAGAGGCGATTGAAAAGGCAATCCGTGCTTTGCCTGAGAAGCAGCGAATGGCGGTGGTCCTGCGACGTTACGAAGGTAAGAGTTATGAGGAAATCGGGGAAGTCCTCGGACTTACGGTCGCAGCCGTAAAAAGCCTGTTATTTCGTGCACGGACTGAACTGAGGGCCGCGCTCAATCGTTACCTGGAAAAATAGACAGCGCTTTCCTCGGCGACCAGGAACACAGCCCGTGCGCCCAGCGGGTTTGTAACCCGCTGTGTCCGCAATTTAGGCGGTCCCTCCAAACAGCGGAGTTAAAATCCGCTGGGCGCACAGACTGCCAGTCTGTGTTCCATAGCGCATAGGCCACAAGGCCAGCATTCCTGCAAACGGAAAGGGCGAACGCCGCGAAGCGTCCGCCCCCTCTCAACCCCACATTCCACTGAAACTCTAGAAATCGCGATCCTTGGCTGAACTCTTGAATTGCACCTCGGATTCATCCGTCGCCGGCGGCGGCGGTGTCCCTGGCTTCGGATAATCCGCTACCACTTGTCGGTGGCCGGTCGGCACGAGACGGACAGCGCCCGAGGCGTTGTTGCGCCAGCCATTAATGTCGGAGTATTCCTCTCCGACATGGTGTAATCCGTTAACTTGGTCTTCCAGACCGGTGCCGTATTTCGAACTGATAATGGTCGGTGTCACAAATACCAGCAGGTTGCGCTTGGTGCGGGCGTTCAGATGATTCTGAAATAGATAACCAAGAACGGGCACGTCGCCGAGCAGCGGCACTTTGTTATGCGCCTTCGCCACTTCGTCCTGGAGCAAACCGCCAATCGCCAGGGTATCGCCGCTGCGGATCAAAACGTTGGACTCCAGCGCGCGGGTATCAATGATCGGGCTGCTCACTGTTGCGCCGGCAAATACGAAGGTGGAGTCGCCAACCTTGTTACTGATCTCCGGTTTCACCTTCAAAGTGACGAAGTTATCCTTGTTGATGCTTGGGGTGACGATCAGCGTGTTGCCAAACTTCTTATCCTGGAATCCACCGAAGACGGCGGTGGCCGTCTGTTCGTTGAAGTTTAATTGTGGAACAGGCTGGGCCCGGTTGATCTCGATCTTCGCCTGTAGATTATCGGCGGTCACGATTCGCGGGTTGGCGAGAAATTCCGCGTCCGCATCCTCATTCAGGAAGCGTAAGGTAGCGGACATTTGTGGTACGGTCAGGATGGCAAATTGGCCGGGGATCAGTTTGCTGAGATTGCCCAAGATATTGGGGTTAGCAGGGTTACCCAGAGCAAGATCGGTGAGCGGAACATTTCCGCCTGTGCTCGTGCTGGTAGTCGAAGTAGCTTGGGGCGAGCCGTACGAAAACGTCTTACCCTGAGTCGCGCTGCCGACCGTGCCAGACCAATCGATGCCATAGCTTTGTAGTGGATTAGCGGTCACCTCCACCAACCGCGCTTCAATCATCACCTGCTTGGTCGGCTTATCGATTGTCACCAGCAACTTGCGCACAGTGTCGATGTTGCTGCGCGTCTCACGGAAGAAAATCGTGTTGGTGCGCTCGTCGAATTGAGGGGGATCTTTGCTTGAAAGTTGTGATGCCAGCAGAGGTGCCACATCTTTTGCACGCGAGTAACTGAACTGATAGTTGTCGCTTTCGGTCGGCTCGGCAGTTTTTTCGGTTGGTGTCTTAATATAATAAACGTGGTCAATCTGATCCATGAAGAGACCTTTCGCCTTTACAATGATGGCGACGGCCTGAAGAGCAGTGACATCTTCTAATCGCATTGTCACCGTCCCAGTCACCTGATCGCTGACCACCATGTTAATCTTGGCCTGGCGGGCCAAAAGACGCAGCACCTGGCCAACGTCGTCGCCCTGAAACTCACGCACGCCGACACCACCGCTTTCCGTAACGGTATCGGCAGGAACAGGCGGAACAGTCGTGGTGGCGGGCGTGCTAGTAGATGGTTGGGGGGGTGCAGGCTTAACCGCAGCAGGCGTAGACGTCGTACTTGTCGCCTGAACAACGGTCAGAGGCGAAGCTGCTGACGCGGATTTGTCGGCATTCTTGGCAGGGTTCGTCGAAGGCCCAGAAGGAGCCTTCGCCGCCGTTTGTTGGTCCGGATTGCTGTCCGGAGCGGGCAGACTCGCTTGCCCGAAGGAAACGAAAATGGCCGCGAAGAATGCTATCGTTCCGCAAGTCAGTTTGTCAGTGAAAGTTGGCATGGTAGTAATGCGATTTTGGTTAATGCAAACGGCGTTAAAGCAGGAAGCAGACCAGCCTTGCTGTGTTGTTTCCGAGCCAAAAACAGCCGATTTCGAACCGCTTTAGGCAGAGCGCGCAGCGGCAATAAAATCGCGGACTCTATAAATATCTTTGCGTCCCGGTGCGGTCTCGACACCACTTGCCACATCTACTCCAAACGGCCGGGTTTGGTTGACCGCTTCAGTTACGTTTTCCGAATTTAAACCACCGGCGAGGATAAATTGCCGGTCCCTGTTGGCCACAATAAGGTCACGCGCCCAATTCCATGGAAACGGCCTCCCGGTTCCGCCAAATTTCGTCTCCGCTACCGTATCTAGCACCAGCCGATTCGTATGGAAATCAGGCAACGGAATGTCTCGATCAATCATCGGAACTGCCTTCCACAGAGTGATTTGCACCTCAATCAGGCTCAAGCAAAATTCCGGCGATTCGGCCCCATGTAGTTGCAAGCAATCAATACCGTCCATTGCCGCAATCTCCTTCGCATACGTCGAGCTCGGATTCACCAATACCGCAACGCGAATCATGCTTTCGGGTAATTCCGTGATCCACTCCGCCGCGTCCGCCGGCTCAAGGTAGCGCTCGCTCCCCGGCCAAAAATTGAACCCAAGCGCGTCTGCGCCCGCAGCAATGACAGCTTCAGCGTCCGCCCGGCTGGTAATACCGCAGATTTTAACGAACACCGGTCGTTGCTCTAGCAGACTGTTGAAAAACCCTCATCCTGACCTTCTCCCCAAGGCAAAAGGAACCATCCTTCGCGCAATTAGAAAGGCACGCGAGGTAGCAGCCTCTTTTCCCATTCTCTTCCGTTGGGAGAGACGCACGCGTAAGCGGCAGTGAGCGCAGTCTTTCAACAATCTAACAATCTGTTAGGCAGCGGTGGCGAACCCGAGAGAAGGTCTGGTGAAATCAGGCGCCGGCATGTCTTTGACCAGCTTCACGATTCCGTTCTGCCATTTGCGTCCGATCTCCTGGAGGTATGGATCATCCTCATCCAGGCGCATCCGCAAATTTGCCATCAGCGAATCGAGCTCATAGCAAAGCAAATCGATCGGCGGTCCTACCGCAACATTGCTTTTCATGGTCGCGTCGATGGAAACGATTCCAAACTTTACTGCATCGCTCAACGACGTCTCGTAATTGAACCCGCGATCGAGAATCGGTTTGCCATATTTTGTTTCTCCGATTTGCAGGAAAGGGCAGTCGCGCGTCGCGTGGATGCTGTTTCCCTGCGGATAAATCAGGTGAATTTCCGGTGTCAACCCGGCGATCTGACCGCCCACGATCAGGTTGATGTTGAAATCGAATCCATCGGCTTCCAATGCAACACGATCACGTTTCTCCACCGCCCGCACTTTGGTGCCGACATAGCGCGCGGTCTCGTACAGGGTTTGGGTCGTCGTGATCGTCTCGCTTGCAGGTTCGTTGTTCGCCAGAACCAAATCGTCATCGATCAACGCAAGTGTCGCCTGAGTGAGAGAGAGGTTGCCCGAGCTCATGATGCAAATGACGCGCTCGCCCGGCTTTTCATAAACCCGCATCTTACTGCGCATGGTAATATTATCCATCCCCGCGCTGGTGCGCGAATCAGACAGAAAAACCGCCCCTGTACGGCAAAGCATGCCCAGGCAATACGTCATGAGTGATCTCCCGGTTCGATCACGCGCCCTTGCACGCGCTTGATTTGAGTGTGGTGCGTTAAAACATGGACGCGTCCGTCGCTGCCGCGGAAAAATGCGCTCAGCATCCAGGAGACAAGTCCGATGATGATCGCGCCCCAGAAAGCGCTGCCAAAATTATCGACGTGAAAGCCCGGCACGATGTTAGGGACAAACCAGAGCAACAAGCCGTTAACCACCAGAATAAAAAATCCCAGCGTTAGCAGGATCAGGGGCACGCTCAGGATTAGCAGCACGGGCCGCACAAAAGCATTCAGGATGCCGAGGAGCAAGGCGGCGCCAATTAGTGAACCGACGGAGTCGTAGCGAATTCCGTGAAGCACCGATGCCGCAACCATTACTGCCACCGTTGTTGTCAGCCAGCGAAAAACAAAAGACCGCATGACGAACGCTAGCGAAGGGTCGGGTTCACGCCAATTCTTTGCGAAAACGGCTTGCGAATTCAACTCGGCCGGGTAAAGCGATAACTGTTTAACCATGGCAAAGAAATTAAAAGCTAGCGACAAAGAAACGGCGCCGCCCAATGGAGCGGCACTGAATGGAAATGCTGCGAAACCCGCAGCTAAAAGAGCCAGTTCACCCCGGAAAAAACCGACGACGCGGAAGACTTCGGCGACAAAAGGAGAGAAATCGCGCGTCAGCGACGAAGCGATTCGCATCCGCGCCTATTTCATTTCCGAACAGCGGGAGCGGGTAGGAATTCCTGGCGACGCCAATTCCGATTGGATCGAAGCCCGGCGGCAATTACTGGCCGAGTTGGGAGAAAACTGAGCGGAGGGACGCGCTTCTGCCCGTCTTGTCTGTTCGACTAGTCCACCACTCCATTACTCCCGACTGGCCGCCGCCAAATCCGGCGCAACTCCACTGATTTTCTCCATCAGCCGATTCATCGCGAAGGGCTTTGGCAGAAAACCGCGCACCCCGGCTTCTTTCATCAATTCCTGGGCGCGCGCTTCATCGCCCCGGCCAGAGATCAGGATCAACGGTGGAACAACAATTGGCGGATTCACGTGATTATAAACCTTGCCGATGAGGGTGAAAAGCATGGCGCCGTCGATCATCGGCATCGAAAAATCGAAAACGAAAACTCGGTAACGTTTTTTCAACGCCAACTCAAAACCGTACTCCGGATTAGGCGTGGCATCGACTTCACAATGAAACCGGCTTCTCAATGCCTCACCGATCAGGCGGATGAGCGAAGTGTCATCATCAACGACAAGAATCCGTTTTTCGCTCACGGCAGACGCTTGCGCTAAACGGCGGAGAGTTTCAAGTTTTCCTTCGAACGATGAAAAAAAAGGAGCAGACGAAGGGACGAGCTTCCGCTCGTCCCAAGCATAACTTTTCTTCGAACCGATGACCAAAACGGAGACCGAATTAGCCGAGGCCTTGCGAGAACGGCTGAAAATTATTTCCGACGAAGAGAGCCGGCGCGACCCCGAACAGCATGTGAAGCGGTTACGGGAAATTTCCGATCGTATCGAAACCTTGGTCGCTACCCTGCCCCAACCCATTCCGCCACGCCTGGCCCATTTTCTCGACCGCCGAAGCTACGACAAGGCCCTCGAGTTCTTAGAAGATAGGCGCCATTAAACTTGCCAGTCCGACCTCATTCGCTACCCGGGTCGCACTCGCCTCCTCATTCTTTGAATAGCGTACGCCCCAATCCGAGTGCTCGCGTAGAACGCGTAATGGAGGGGCGTGTTCCGGCGAGCCCGCGTCGTAGCACAGCCATCTTGGCTATGGGGCCAAGGGCATCTTGCCCGTTGACTTGGACAAGCACGGAAGATACCGGCCTAACACCCCGCTCGATCCGGGAGTCGTGTTAAGCGGGATCGATCGCAAGGAAACAAAGGCGACGAAGCAAGCGGCTTCGGGCGTATACCAACTGCCTCGCGACAAAGGTTGAACAGCGCAAAATCATTTGGTTCGATGCGTTCAATGTTTCACTCGCTCGCCAACCATGCCGCACGGCTGTTGATGAAATTGTTGTTTGCGTGTGTCGCGCGCGTTCGCGTTCTGCGGCGCGAAAACGCAAATCACGACGGCGGGTTTTTACTTGCGGCAAATCACATCAGCCATTTCGATCCGTTTATTATTTCCTCGGTGGTGCGCCGCAAAATTGACTGGATGGCGATGGCAGAATTTTTTCCGTATCCAGTGCTCGGATTTCTTTTACGCGCGGTCGATGCATTCCCAGCAGATCGGCATCGCGCCGACCGCGCAACGATCCGCACCGCCATCGAGCGGTTAAAGCATGGACGCATTGTCGGCGTTTTCCCTGAGGGCGGCATCCGCGACGGCGCACGGTCGCTACTTGAAGGCGCACCAATGCGACCGGGCGCATCGACGCTTGCGCACATCGCCGGCGCTCCAATCGTACCAAGCGTGATCGTCGGCAGCGATCGCCTCTACGCAAAGAAAAACTGGCTCTCGCTGCGGCGCCCGCCGATCTGGATCGCGTTCGGCGATCCGATTCCACATTTTCCAAATCTGGAAAAATCTGCCGCGCGCGCCCGTATCGAGCGCGAACTGGCCGCCGCATTCAAGATTCTCTATGCGGAGTTGCGCGAAACGTTTTCGCTCACGCCAAATGATCTGCCGCATCCGCCGAGAGAGCGAATGCAAGTGGAATTGCCAATTGAAGAAACCGCGAGGTCGCACGCGCCGAAACTCTCAGGGCCCCGCGTTCGTACGTTCAGACGCTTCACCGCAATCGCTGTCGATTCGCTCATGTGCACGTCAATGAATGTGATGCAGTCGCGTCATCGCCTCCACGCGCGCAGCCGCGATGAGTTTGAGCGCTATATTGCTGAATGCGAGAAACTTACGACGCATGATTTTTACGCTGTTCCGCGCGATTGTGGACTCGCGGGGGAGATCGGCGAGGGCGCTACGGTCACTTGGCGCAGTCCGATCGGCACCAAATTTCCGGCGAACAACATCGCTCGCGCAGATCTTTTCGCGTGCGCACGCGGCTGGAGCGCGCCGACAGTCCTGATGCTGCACGCGCTCATGTCGGCAAGTGACAAGGGCTATCGCCGCTGGGCTGCCCGCTTTAACGAACTCGGTTGGAACGCGTGTTTCGTGCATCTGCCGTATCACTATTCTCGGGTGCCGCGCGGCTACTGGAACGGCGAATTGGCGATTACCGCCGATCTCATCCGCAATGCAGAGGGGTTGCGTCAGGGCGTGATCGAATTGCGGCAATTGATGGCAGCGTTGCGCGAGTGCGGTTGTCGCGAGTTCGGCGTCCTCGGGACCAGCTACGGCGGCTGGATCGGCGCGCTGCTCGCGATTGTCGAGCGCGATTTTCGTTTCCTTGCGTTGATGGCGCCGATCGTGAATGTCGAGCACGCGATTTGGGAAAGTCCCGCGTCGGCGTTCATGCGACGCGAGCTCCACCGGGCGAACATCGAGCGATCGCTTGTGGCGCGGCATTTTCATCTCAGTTCTCCGACCCATAATCAGCCACTGTGCCGTGCGGATTGCGTGCTCTTTGTGGCGGGCGAATTCGATTTGATCGCGCGTCTGGCAGACATCGAGAAAATTCAACAGAAATGGTCTGGATCGGAATTGCTTCGCGTACCGCAAGGCCATTTCGGCTACCGCATGATTCGCGAAACAATCGCGCGGTTGAAAGAACGCGGCTTGGGGGTCCAATCTCAGCCCGAGTTTAGAGTAGTCGGCCCCGGCTGCTTCTCCGAGGTTGCGCGAGAGCAGCCACTCTGCAATGGGGATTAAAAATACTAACTCGCCATCCGCCCCAGGAAGATAAAATGATGGTCCCACACCGGACCGTGGCGCGAACGTCCTTAGTGGCTCATGGACCTAACGAGTACTCGGCGATGTTTCGTATTGGTTCACGCAAAGTGTTCGTCTAATTCGGTTGCTGTCTATCCCTGGGGCCCTCACAGAGCCGCGACAGTTACCGCGAATACAACTCGACGATCAACTGCTCGTTAACCATCGGTTGAATCTCTTCGCGTGAAGGGATGCGTGCTACCTTACCTTTGAGGGCATCGCGATCGACCGTCAGCCAATCGGGCACTGGCACGATTTGGGTCAACTCCAGATTGCGCAGCGCCAGTTGTCGCGTCTTCGGTTTGTCTTTCACCGAAACTTCATCGCCCGCTTTCACGTTGTAGGATGAAATATTGACCGTTCGCCCGTTTACGAGGACGTGGCCGTGGGAAACGAGCTGCCGCGCACCGCTGCGGGTGTTGGCCAGGCCCAGACGGAAGACGACGTTGTCGAGGCGAGTTTCGAGCAATTGTAAAAGGGTTTCTCCGGTGACGCCGCGCTTGCGCAAGGCGTTCTGAAAAATCCGCCGGAATTGTCGCTCCAGCAGCCCGTACTGGTAGCGCAGTTTCTGTTTTTCACCGAGCGCAATGGCGTAATCGGATTGTTTCCGTCGCGAACCTTTCGGCCCGTGCATGCCGGGCGGATAATTTTTTCGCTCAAGCGATTTCGATGGCCCGAAAAGCGGCACCCCATAGCGACGACTAACTTTGGTTTTTGGTCCGGTGTATCTGCCCATGGGAATTCTTTTAACGATTGTTAAACTCGCCGCTGCTTCGGTGGGCGGCAGCCGTTGTGCGGCACTGGGGTTACGTCGCGGATCACGGTGAGCTCGAGACCAATTGCTTGCAAAGCGCGCACGGCCGATTCCCGGCCCGCGCCCGGACCTTTAACGAGTACTTCAACTTCCTTCAGGCCGTGCCCCATGGCCTGCCGCGAGGCATCTTGCGCCACCATCTGCGCTGCGTAAGCCGTGCTCTTACGCGAGCCTTTGAATCCAACTTTGCCCGCGCTCGACCATCCGATGACGTTGCCTTTCATGTCCGTGATCGTGACGATGGTGTTGTTAAACGTCGCGAGAATATGCGCGACACCGTTGTGGATGTTTTTGCTGCCCTTGGCCTTGACGATCTTCGGTTGCTCGATGCTGTCGGGACTGAGGGAAAGATTTTCCGCCGGCGCCGGAGCAGGGGCGGCCCCTTCCTCTTTCTTTGCCTTCGGCGCAGGCTTTTTCTTCGGCTCCGCTGGAGCTCCACCCGCTCCCGCGGCTGATGCGTCGGCTTTGGGCGGCTCGGTCTGAACTTCGGCGGCCTCGGGTTTTGGCGCCGCTTCTTTCGCAGCAGCCTTGGGTGCTTTCGGTTTCTTGGTGGCGTCGTCCGCCGGCTTTTTTGACTCAGGCATCAAACTTTTCCTGCTTTGGCGTCTTTGTTACGAATGACCCCGACGGTTTTGCGCGGACCTTTGCGGGTGCGGGCGTTCGTGCTGGTGCGCTGGCCACGAACCGGCAAGCCCCGCCGATGCCGAATCCCGCGATAACAATTGATCGCCTGCAAACGTTTGAGGTTGCCTTGCACCTCACGGCGCAGATCGCCCTCGATCGCGATCTTGTTGGTCGTGATAGAATGAATAATTTCGTTTAACTGTTGCGGGGTAAGATTTTTCGCGCGCAGATTCGGATCGATATTGGTCTGATCGAGAATGCGCCGCGCGATCGTCGGCCCAATCCCATAAATATAGGTGAGCGACGCTTCGATGCGTTTATCTGCTGGAATTTCAACTCCAAGTAGTCGTGGCATAATGATCGTTAAAAAGTTACAAGGTTACAAAGTTAAATCGTCTCGTTCCAATACTCCAACACTCCATTACTCCAGCCCTACCCCTGCCGTTGCTTATGGCGCGGATTCTTACAGATGACGCGCACGACGTTCTTGCGCTTCACAATCTTGCAAGATTCACAAAGTCTTTTTACTGATGGCCGTACTTTCATGTTTTTCCACGAGACGAAAACCGCGAGACGTGTCCGCGGCTTTACTTCTGGCGATATGTAATTCGCCCCTTCGACAAATCGTAGGGCGAAATCTCTAGCATAACTTTGTCTCCTGGCAAGATGCGAATGAAGTGCAGGCGCATTTTTCCCGAAATATGAGCCAGAACAAGGTGGCCGTTAGGCAATTGCACCCGAAACATCGTGTTCGGCAGGAGCTCGACCACCTTGCCTTCTACTTCAATTGCGTCTTTCCGCGCCATGTCAGAATTTCCGGCTCCTCATTTGTAATTAAGACCGTGTGCTCAAAATGGGCCGATGGCATTCCATCGGCGGTGCAGGCTGTCCAGCCGTCATCCAGTAATCTGACGGCGCCGGTTCCTAAATTAATCATCGGCTCAATGGCCAGTGTCATCCCGGCCTTAAGCCGCGGCCCGCTCCCACGCTTTCCATAATTTGGAATCTGCGGTTCTTCGTGCAGTTTTCGTCCCACGCCGTGCCCGACAAATTCGCGCACCACATTGAGCTGGTTGCGCGTCGCTTCCTCTTCAATCTCCGCGCTAATGTCGCCCAGCCTTCTACCCTGATGAGCCATTCCAATGGCGCGTTCCAGCGCCCGCTCCGTCACCCGCAACAAACGTTCGGTGCGCTCGTCAATGATGCCCACCGGCACCGTTGTCGCGGTATCGCCGATCCAGCCCTCGCGGATGACTCCGATATCGAGTTTCACGATATCGCCATACTGAATTCGCCGCTGACTGGCAATTCCATGAATGACTTCGTCGTTTAACGAAATACAGATGTTTCCCGGATAAACGCGATGACCGATCCGATATCCGAGAAAGGCGCTTTTCACTCCCGCTTCTTGCATCATCTCGGCGGCAGCTTCGTCTACTTCTTTCGTCGTGATGCCCGGCCGAATGATTGCGACCACGCGATCGAGGATGTCGCTGGCGACACGGCAAGCTAGCCGCATCTTTTCCGCCTCTTTCGAGTTCTTGATCGGGATCATTTCGATTCAATCAAACGCGAAATGTCGCCAAAAACCGTTTCACGGTCGCGATTGCCGTCGATTCGATGCAAGAGGCCGGTGTCTTGGTAAAACGCCGCCAGCGGTTCTGTTTTGGCGTGGTATTCCTTCAATCGATTTTGCAGAACCTCTAAGTCGTCGTCATTACGACGGACCAGCGGTCCTTCACAATAAGGACAAACCGCGCGCTCGGCGAAATTTCCGGCCGCCACACTGGTGACAAAACCGCAACTGCGGCATTGCAATCGCCCGGAGATGCGATCGCGTACGGTTTCTTCGGAAACTTCGAGCCAGATTGCGAGATCGAGCGGGGTGCGATGCCGGGTAAGAATCGCCGCCAGGCTTTCAGCCTGTGGTACGGTGCGCGGAAACCCATCGAAAACAAAACCGTGTGCGCCGTGCAACCGGAGCCAGTCTTCAATCAGTTTCACGATCGTGGCATCCGGGACCAATCCGCCTTGTTGAATTATCTCGGACGTCTCCGTCCCCAATGGCGTCCCGAGATCTTTCTCTCGTCGCAAAATTGCGCCCGGCGACGTGACTGGAATTCCAAACTGGCGCGTAATCAGCTCAGCCTGGGTACCTTTCCCCGAACCGGGTGCGCCGAGCAGAACAAGCCGTTTCTTCACTCAGCGGCCGTAAAGGAAAATCGCGACCCCACCGATGACCAGAACAGCGATTGCGACGTAAAGCCACATCAGTGTGCCCTGCGCCGCTGCCTCGCCCCGGTTGTAAGCCGCGCGTGTGTCGAAAGATCGCCCGCGAATCCGCCCTTTTCGCAAAAATCCGTCGTAGTGCCGTTGAATGAGATGCGTTTCCACCTGCCGCATCGTATCAAGCATTACACCCACTATAATGAGCAAGCTCGTTCCGCCAAAAAATTGCGCCGTAATCTGCGGAACGTGAAGCCCCTGGCTTAGCAAACTGGGCAGAACCGCAACCAGCGTCAGAAAAACCGCCCCGGCAAAAGTAAGGCGCGTCATTGTGTAATCCAAAAAATCAGCAGTCGGTTTGCCCGGGCGCACTCCCGGAATATAGCCGCCATGCTTCTTCAAATCATCGGCGATCTGTGCCGGCTGAAACTGCGTCGCTACCCAAAAATAGCTGAAGAAGAAAATCATCGCTGCGATCAACACATAATGCGGCCAACCTGAAGCCATCGCTTCGGTGATCTGTTTCGCCAGCGCACTGTGCGGGAACAGAAAGCCGACGATGGTGGTGGGAAACAGGAGCAAGGCCCAGGCAAAAATGATTGGCATCACCCCCGCGTAATTCACTTTCAACGGCATGTAGGTCGATTGCCCGCCGTACATTTTTCGGCCGACCACACGCTTGGCATATTGTACCGAAATTTTCCGAACTCCTTGCGTAATGGTGATGACCGCTGCGATCACCACAAACAAGAAGAGCACCATCAAAACGAGAATCGCTGGATTGGCCGGGCTCGCACCGGGCTCTGTTGGCACAAAAGTTTTCCAGGCTTGCGCCAGCGCCGCCGGCAAACGCGCTACGATCCCGACCGTGATTATCAAGGAAATACCATTGCCGATTCCGCGTTCGGTGATTTGATCGCCCAGCCACATCAGAAAAAGTGTGCCGGTGGTAAGAGAAATGACAGTCACGATCCGAAAGGTCCAACCCTGGTCATCCACCAGCGGTATCCCCAACTTTCGAATCGTGTCCGGAATTCCACCCAAAACGGTGTGGTACGCTTCCGGATGTTGGAAGGAAATGGCCAGTAAATACCCCTGGAAAATACAAAGCGCGACGGTGGCGTAGCGGGTGTATTGCATGATCTTCTGGCGCCCGCCGTCCTCTCGCGCCAATCGGCCCAATTGCGGAATTACCGCCGTGAGCAACTGAAGCATGATCGACGCGCTGATGTAAGGCATGATCCCGAGCGAAAAAATCGCGCAATTTTCCAGCGCGCCTCCACTGAAAAGATTAAAGAGCGCTGCGACTCCGCCAGCCTTATCCGCGGTGCTGCGAAACCATTCCTGTAACACCGCCTGGTTCACTCCGGGCGTGGTAATCGCGGCGCCCAGCCGCACAATCACAATAACAGCGAGCGTAAAAAGAATCCGGCGCCGCAGCTCCGGAATTTTTACTGTGTTCAGGAACGCCGAGATCATTTCCTAAACGCTCCGGCTACTTCTTGCCGACCTTTGTCTTCTTCGGCTTCACTTTCCGTGAAGCAGGAGATTTGGCCGCGCGTTTCGGCTTCTCCGCTCGCGCCTCAGCTGCACCGTTGTCCGTCGCTTTAGCCTCCGGCGCTGCGATGGTCCCACCGGCTTTCTCGATTTTTTCGCGCGCCGCCGCGCTCACTTTTTCCGCTTGAATCGTCAGCCCATGCTTTAGTTCGCCGTCGCCGAGAATCTTAATCCCATAAAAATTTCCGCGGACCAAATTTGCCGCGCGCAATGATTCTTCATTCACGATCGACCCGCTTTTGAAGTCGGCCAGCTCGGACAGATTCACGATGGCATAACGTTTATGAAAAGCCGCGTTGTTGAATCCGCGCTTCGGCAATCGCCGAATCAGCGGCATCTGCCCGCCTTCAAATCCGAGACGGAGGCTTCCGCCCGACCGCGCTTTTTGTCCCTTGTGGCCCTTGCCGCTGGTTTTGCCGTGCCCCGAACTTTCGCCGCAGCCGAGGCGCTTCACTCGATGCCGTGCTCCCGGACGCGGCCGCAGATTATGCAGACGCAACCCCGCCGTCTTTTCTTTTTTGGCCTCGGATTTCACGACGGCTGCCCTCCATCGCCCGGTGTATTCGTGCGCGGGCGAATTCCACGCACTTTCAAAATTTCATCGCGCCGCCGCAAATTTCGCAACGCTTCGATAGTGGCTTTGACCACGTTGGCGTGATTACTTGAGCCGAGCGATTTTGCCAGGACATCGCGAATCCCCGCCGCTTCGACCACGGCTCGCACACCGCCTCCCGCGATCACGCCCGTTCCCGGCGACGCCGGCCGCAACAACACCCGGCCACCGCCAAATTCACCTATCGTCTCGTGGGGAATGGTGTTCTCGTGCAGCGAAACCTTTTCCATCGATTTCCGGGCCGCTTCCGAAGCCTTGCGGATCGCTTCCGCCACTTCGTTGGCTTTGCCAAAACCGACACCAACTTTGCCGTCGTGATCCCCTGCCACGATCAGTGCGCTGAAGCTGAAACGACGTCCGCCTTTCACCACCTTCGCGCAACGATTGATAAAAACGACTTTCTCAGTCGTATCACCTCGCGCCGCCGGGGTTTTGTCCGTGCTGCGATCCTGTCGTCTGCCTTGATTCGGTGATGCCATCTTAAAATTTTAATCCGCCTTCGCGCGCGGCATCGGCCAGCGCTTTCACTTTGCCATGGAAGATGTAACCGCCGCGATCGAAGACCACGTTTTCTACCTTTTTCGCCAGCAACTTCTCTGCGATCGCCTTGCCGACACGCTGTGCCGACTCGCGATTCGCCGCCGCTTTTTTCCCCGCCAAATCTTTCTGTAAAGTTGAGACCGCGGCCAGCGTCTTGCCCGCATCGTCGTCAATCACCTGCGCGTAAACATGGTGCGCGGAAAAATGGACGGCGAGGCGCGGCCTTTCGGCCGTTCCACTCACTTTCTTCCGGATGCGCTGGTGAATACGCTGGCGGGTTGCTTTTCGATTCGTCGCCATCTTACTGCACCGTCTTGCCTTCCTTGCGCCGAATCTGCTCGCCCGCATAGCGCACGCCCTTTCCTTTGTAAGGCTCGGGTGGATAATATCTGCGAATATCAGCGGCTACCTGACCAACCAGCTTCTTATCAATCCCACTAATCGTTAGCTTGGTGTTCTCGGTCACCACGATTTTAATGTCTTTTGGGATCGGAAACAAAATTGGGTGCGAAAATCCGAGTGAAAGATTCAGTTTCTGGCCTTGCACCGCCGCTTTGAATCCGACGCCTTCGATTTCCAGATCCTTGCTAAATCCTTCGCTTACCCCCCGCACCATGTTGTTGAGGAGCGCGCGCGAAAGCCCGTGCAATGCTTTTACGCTTCGTGTTTCCGCCGCCCGCGCCAGTGAGACATGATTGTTCTCCACTTTGGCCGAAATATTGTGCGGCAATTTCCAATTTAATTTGCCTTTCGGGCCTTCCACCGCCACCGCCCCATCGTTGCCGACATTCACTTTCACCTTGTCCGGCAGCGCGATTGATTTATTTCCGATTCGCGACATAAAATTTTACCAAACGTAGGCCAGCAATTCCCCGCCGACGTTTTGCTTTTTTGCCTCCCGCCCGGACAAAACACCACGCGGCGTTGAGAGAATGGCGATCCCCATTCCGCCGAGGACGCGCGGAATTTCCTGCGCACCAACATAACGCCGCAGACCGGGCCGGCTGACACGCCTCAATCCCTTGATCGCACACGATCTGTTAACCAGTTTATTAGTAATCTTGATTCGCGGATGCGCCGCGCTCCGATCCAGTTCGTAATCTGTGATGTATCCTTCGTCTTTTAAAATTCGCGCAACCTCCGCCTTGATCTTCGAGTACGGCACAAACAACTCCGGCTTCTGCGCTTGCGCTCCATTGCGCACGCGCGCCAGCAAATCTGCAATCGGATCAGTTACGGTACTCATTCAATAATTACGCTGCTTGAGCTTGCCCAGCCGGTCCGCCTTCGGACGGACTCGCCGTGGCGAGCTTTTTCGCGCGGTCGCTGAACGGCATCCCCATTTCGCTGAGCAGCGATTTGGCTTCCGCGTTCGTGCGAGCGGTGGTCACGATAGTAACATCAAATCCGATATTGCGCTTGATTTTATCGAGCTCGACCTCGGGAAAAATCGACTGGTCGGAAACGCCCATGGTGTAGTTGCCGTGACCATCAAATCCACGCGGCGACACCCCGCGAAAATCACGAATCCGCGGCAGTGCCGCTTTAATCAGGCGCTCGAGAAATTCGTACATCCGCTCACCACGCAAGGTCACCTTGGCGCCGATGGCCTGGTCTTTGCGCAACTTGAAATTTGAAATGCTTTTCTTGGCCCGAGTTTCGGCGGCACGCTGGCCGGTGATCAACGCCAACTCGGTCTTGGCATCGTCCAGAGCCTGCTTCACATCGGCTTGTGACCCCACCGAAGTGTTGATCACCACCTTTTCCACTTTCGGGACTTGATGCACGTTTTTGTATCCGTGCTGCTGTTGCAGAGCCGGCATCACTCGTTCTTTATAATCTTTGTAAAATTCGTTTTTCATCTACTCACTTGTCATTCTGAGCTGAGTCGAAGAATCTCTAACTCTTTGCTTTCTCCGGCTTCGTCTTGGTCTGTTTCTTCGCGCCTTTCCGTGTCTTTTCCTCTTTTTCGATCAAGCGCACATTGGAAATATGGATCGGCCCTTCGCGTTCCGCGATTTTGCCGGTCGGGTTATCCTGCGACTTCCGCAGATGCTTCTTAATAATACGGACCCCTTCGATCAACACCCGCTGCTTCTTTGGCAACACCTGCAGAATCTTCCCGCTCGAACCCCGGAAGTTCCCAGAGACTACTTCGACGTTGTCGCCTTTTTTCACATGAAACTTGATTCGATTCACAGTACCTCCGGCGCCAGCGATACGATCTTCATAAAATTCTTCTCTCTCAATTCACGCGCCACCGGCCCGAAAATACGAGTTCCGCGCGGATTCAAATCCTTATCGATGATGACAATTGCATTGTTATCGAAGCGCAGGAGCGAACCGTCATCGCGTTTCACCGGCTGTTTCGTGCGCACAATGACGGCTCGCACGACCTCGCCCTTTTTCACCGTGCCGGTCGCGCTTGCTTCTTTTACGTTCGCAGTAATCACGTCCCCGATTCGCGCGTAAAGCGTGGCTTTTCCGATCACGCCGATCATCGTCGCCATGCGGGCGCCGGTGTTGTCAGCCACGTCGAGTCTGGAACGAATCTGCACCATAAACTTACTTCCCGACGATTTCGACCAAACGCCACCGTTTCAATTTGCTCAGGGGCCGCGTTTCCATGATGCGAACGGTGTCGCCGTTCTTCGCTTTGTTCTCTTCGTCGTGAGCGTAAAATTTCTTTTGTTGCTTAACGATCTTGCCGAATTTCGGGTGCGGCACGCGGGTGACTGTACGGACAACGATTGTCTTGTTCATCCCACTCGAAATCACTTCGCCTACCCGCGTCTTACGCGAACCGCGCGCAGTGGCACCAGATGACGGGCCGCTTGTCGGCAGCGGCGGTGGCACCGAGGTTGATGGTTCTTCTGCCATAAAAATTATTTCGTTTCCTTCGTCCGTTTGGAAAGCACCGTCTCGATCCGGGCCACCTCGCGTCGGAGCAAACGCAGCCGGCTGGGTTGCTCCAGCTGTCCACTCTGTTGCTGCAATCGCAGGTGCAAACTCTCCTGCCGCAGATCGCGCTTCTTCGTCAGAAGCTCGTCCGTACTCATCTCGATAATTTCTTTGATTTTCATACTTCGTTAGGCGGCCACGTGGTGGCGACTCAAAAACTTCGTCCGCACCGGCAGCTTATCAGCCGCTAATCGCAATGATTCGCGCGCAACCGACTCCGGCACGCCATCTAGCTCAAACAAAATGTTGCCTGGCCGCACCGTTGCCACCCAAAACTCCGGCTGACCTTTGCCTTTGCCCATCCGGGTTTCCGGCGGACGCGCCGTGACCGATTTGTCGGGAAAAATCCGAATCCACAGCTTTCCTTTGCGCTTCATGTTGCGGGTAAGCGCTACACGCGCGGCCTCGATCTGGGTGTTGGTGATCCAGGCGCGCTCGAGGGTTTGCAATCCGAACTCGCCAAAGTCAATTCGCAGGTTACGCGATGCTGTTCCCTTGCGGCTGCCCCGCTGGGACTTGCGATACTTCACGCGTTTGGGCATCAATGGCATAACAATTCTCCCTAGAGTGCAGTTGCCGCGGGCTCCGGGGGCGGTGGGGGTGGAGACGCTTGCGCCGGTGTTTCGGCAGGCGCCTCCTCCTTTTTACAAATCCAACATTTTACCCCGATCTTTCCGTAAACGGTGTTGGCCTCGGCGAATCCGTAGTCGATTCCGGTGCGCAAGGTATGCAGTGGCACTTTCCCTTCGCGATACCATTCCGAACGCGAAATTTCAGCGCCGTTCAATCGGCCTGAACTGCGTAAACGAATTCCAAGCGCTCCGAAATCCATCGCCACCTGCACCGCTTTTTTCATCGCCCGCCGGTAGGCGATGCGGCGTTCGATTTGCAATGCCACATTCTCAGCGACCAACTGCGCGTCCAGTTCCGGGGTTTTGATCTCCTGAATATCGATCTTGATCTGTTTGCCCTGCGCCATTTTCGAAATTTCCTCAGTCATCTTTTCGATTTCAGCGCCCTTGCGTCCGATAACGATGCCGGGACGCGCCGTGAAAATGGTGACGCGAATTGAATTCCACGCCCGTTCGATCACGATTTTCGAAACCGCGGCGTATTGCAGCTTCTTCTTCACGTAATCGCGAATCTGGATATCGCTGTGCAAGAACTCCGGCATCTCCTGCGGGGATGCGTACCAGCGCGACCGCCAGTCGCGGTTGACGCCCAATCGAAATCCAATTGGATTAACTTTCTGTCCCATAAAATTTATTTTTTCCCTTTCTTGGCGCGCTTCCCTGACTTCTCCGTTTTCGCCTCCGTCGCTCCGCTTCCCGCCTTCGACTCGCTCGCTTTTTTCTTCGCCGCTTTTTGCGCAGCCTTCCGTGTCTCGCGCGTTTCAATCTTAATCTCGTCCGTCAGCACAATCCGAATGTGACTGCTCCGTTTCAAAATCCGGCTGCCGCTTCCGCGGGCGCGCGCCATCATCCGCTTCATCGTCGGGCCCTCGCCCACGATCGCTTCCTTCACCACTAAACCGTCTACTTTCAAATTCGCGTTGTTCTCGGCGTTGGCCACTGCGCTCTTCAATGTTTTGTTAATCAGCGCGGCCGCTTTTTTGGGGCTGTAGGCAACGACATCGAGCGCCGCCGAAACCGGCAGGCCCTGGATCTCGCGGGTAATTTCGCGCGCCTTGAACGGCGAAATCTTCGCGTACCTATATGTCGCTCTAACTTCCATTTTCTATCTCAATTAAGCGTTGAAGAGTTGCAGCGTTAAGCGGCATTCACTCATCCGCTTCAACCCTTTAACTCTTCAACCCTTCAACCTTATCTCGTCACCTCGAACTCACATCCGGCCGGGCATCGACTTCCAGCCGATCTCCAACCTTAATTTTTTCCTTTCCAGATTCCTGAATGACCGCACCGCAAATCCGTTCGCGCACATCGACCACCCGCAACTTCGCAACCACGTCATCTCCGCGCTTCACTCGCAGCGGCATTCCGATTTTCACCCCTTCGCGCGCGCCGAAATTACCGACGACAAATGACCATTCTTCCTTCACGCTGATGACGCTGCCATCGAGTAGCGAACCATTCTGCGGCTGCGCCTTGGCTGCCTTATCCACCAGCGCGTTCATTGAACGCAACTGCGTTTCTACATCCATTCGCGCCTGCGGGTCGCCACCTTCCGCGGTTTTCAAATAACGCAGCATCGTTTCCGACAACTGCATCATTTGGTCGCGATATTGGTCGCGCTCTTTTTGCGCCAGTTGCAAATCGCTTACTGCCGTGAGCAACCGCTGCTCCAGTTTAGCGCGGTCCTTGCTCGCCGACGCCAGCCCCAGTGCTTCCATTCGCAATTCCAGGTCGGCAAACTTCCGCCGAAACAACTCCGCTTCGGCATTGGATTCGGCCAAACTAGTGGTCAGGGTTTGCACAGTCTCCTGGCTCAAGGACAACTGCCGCCGCAACTCTTCCTTCTGCGTCAGCAGGGCCGCCGCTGTCACTGTCCCGCTTTCATTTTTAGAATCTGACAAAGAACTATTTCCCTCTGCCGCCAGCCCTCGAGCCAGCGTTACGCAGCCCAATAAAATGAGCGCCGATTTCAGATTTAAGATTTCAGATTTGAAAATGTGACGGCTTCGCCGCGACCAATTCAATCTGCAATCTGCAATCTTCAATCTGCAATTCCCATTACTTCGTCACCTTCGCCGTGTGCGAACCGTGTTTCTTAAACACACGCGTCGGCGAAAATTCGCCGAGCTTGTGACCAACCATGTTTTCGGTCACGAAAACAGATTGAAAAATCTTTCCGTTGTGGACCAAAAAGGTGTGGCCGACAAAATCCGGCGTCACCATCGAACGCCGCGACCAGGTCTTAATTGGTTTCTTCGCGCCGGCGCTATTCATCTTATCGATCTTCTCCAGAAGATGCGATTCGACGAAGGGTCCTTTCTTCAATGATCTAGCCATAAATGTCAAATTTGTGCCAAGACTGTCATCCCGAGCGTCTGTCGAGGGATCCCGATGCGGAGGCTGTAGGGTTTCGCATCGGGATTCTTCGACTCCGCTTCGCTCAGAATGACAAATTATACCTTCTTCTTCCCCCGTCTCCTTTCCAAAATGAACCGATCGCTCGGTTTGTGTTTCGTCCGCGTCTTAAATCCTTTTGCCAACTGTCCCCACGGGCTCACCGGATGATGCCTTCCTCCGCCCCCTTTGGACTTCCCCTGGCCCCCGCCCATTGGATGATCGATCGGGTTCATCGCCATGCCACGCACATGCGGACGCCGTCCTTGCCAGCGCGTCCTGCCTGCTTTGCCACTCGACACGTTCATGTGATCGACGTTGCCGACCTGACCAACCGTCGCGTAACAGCTCTCATGAATGCGCCGGATCTCACCCGATGGCATTTTTACTAAACCGTAACCGCCTTCGCGGTTGTTCAACGTCGCCTGTTGGCCGGCGCTGCGTGCGATCTGGCCGCCGCGTCCCGGCGCCAGCTCGATATTGTGAATATTGGTGCCGAGCGGAATGGCTGACAACGGAAGTGCGTTTCCCAAATCTGGCGCTGCCTCGTTCCCCGCCATAACCCTCGCGCCAACCCGGAGACCGTCCGGTGCCAGGATATAACTTAGTTCGCCATCGCTGTACTTAATAAGAGCGATCCGGGCCGAGCGGTTCGGATCGTACTCAATTCCGAGCACCTCCGCTTCCACCCCGCGTTTGCGCCGTTTGAAATCGACCTTGCGATAATGCTGCTTATGACCGCCACCGATATGGCGTGAAGTCAGTCGGCCAAAATGATTGCGGCCGCCGGTCTTTTTCTTCGGCTCCAACAAACGCTTTGCCGGCCTCGTTTTCGTAACTTCGTCGAAAGCCGGGAGTGACTTGAATCGCAGCGTGGGAGTAAGTGGGCGGAAGGATTTTAGCGCCATAAAACGTTAGACCAAATCGATCTTCTCGCCTTCCTTCAGCGTGACGATCGCTTTCTTCCAATGCGGTTTGCGACCGAAGTCGGCGCGGCGCTCCCGTTTCTTTTTGCCAGCGTAATTGCAGGTGTTCACGTTCACCACCTTCTTTTGAAAGAGTCTCTCGATTGCCTGCTTAATCTGAATCTTGTTAGCTCGCGGCCGGACACGAAAGACATATTTGTTCTGCTTCTCGCTCAGGAGCGACGACTTTTCCGTCAGCGACGCTGTTTCAATAATGTCGAATGGCTCGTTCATTCTTGTCCCGTTGTAGTCTTCCCGGAGGCCGCGGTTCTTTCGGCTAACTTCGCCAGAGCACCGTCTGTTACTAAAATTTTCTCAAAGCCGAGCAATTGTTCCGTGTTCACATCGCTCGCCGTTGCCAGCTTCACCGGCTTAACGTTGCGCGCCGATCTATAGGTGTTCTCATCAAATTGATCCGACACAATGAGGATGCGGCGGGCATCAGTCTGTTTTTTGACCAACTGCACGAAGGCTTTGGTTTTTGCCTCTTTGACCGCGAACTCGCCAATCGTCAGCACGTCGCCGGCGTTGATCCGCTCGCTCAGCGCCTTCTGGAACGCGAGTCGGCGCACCGATTTGGAAACTTTCTTGGAATAATCGCGCGGCTTCGGTCCAAAGACCACACCGCCGCCGCGCCAGATGACCGATGATTTGTAACCGGCGCGCGCACGACCAGTGCCTTTTTGCCGCCATGGTTTGGCTCCGGACAAATTCACATCCGCTTTCGTTTTAGTGTTGGCCGTGCCGGACCGCCGCGCCGCCCGCATCGCGACCACCACATCATGCACCGCCTGCGACCCCCGTCCGCCGTCTACCAGCGCGATCTTGGCCTCCTTCGCCGCAGCCTTGGTCAAGACTTTTGCGCTCATGATTTTTTGGCCGGTTTCTTAATCGCGGGGCGCACCACCACAAGGGATCCGTTTGATCCGGGCACCGCGCCGCTAACGAGAATTACCTTTTCCGACTCGCGCACCTGCATGACCTGCAAATTTTGCACCGTCACCCGCTCGTCCCCGAGATGCCCGGGCATGCCCATGTTTTTCCAAATCCGGCCCGGAGTAGAACGATTGCCGATGGCACCATTGCGCCGATGCGTCTTGGAACCGTGCGCGGCTCCTTGCCCATGCATGTTGTGTTTCTTCATCACCCCCTGAAACCCTTTGCCTTTGGAGCGACCAATCACATCGACGAAGTCGCCCGCCTGAAATTGCGTGACGTTCAAATTCACCTCGCCTTCCGGCAAATCCGTCTCCAGCCGAAACTCGCGAGAAAATCTTTTCGGCTCGACCCCTGCTTTCTTGAATGCGCCGATCTCGGAACTATTCAGCCGCGATTCTTTTTGCGCGCCGAAACCGACTTGCACCGCGGAATAGCCCTCGTGCTCCGCCGTTATTCGCCGGACCACAACATTCTCGCCCGCCGCGATCACGGTCACCGGACGTAGCCTGCCATTGGCGTCGTAGACGCTGGTCATGCCAATTTTTTGTCCAAGTAACCCGATGCTCATTTTCTAAAGCTGTCATTCTGAGCGCAGCGAAGAATCTCTCGCTGCCACGTTTTGAAACCAGTCTGTCGCCAAGTTCTTCCATCCCGGATTCAAAGAATTGATTAGCGCAACCTTCTTGCTCCGCAACCATCCTTTTATTTGCTTCTCGCGGGCGATTGCGCCAATTACGTCCCCGCAGCGCTCAAACCACAACATCCGGTTGAGGCGGTAACGTGCCGCGAAGCCCTTCACCAAACCGGCAATATGCTCCGCCATGCGGCGTTCCAAATCGTTGGTCACGCCAGTATAGAGCACGGTTTTGTTTTTGTTCGTGATTATATACACGAAATAATCCTTCAAATGATTGGAGTTTCTTCGCTTTGCTCAGAATGACAGGGTTTTAAATCTTAATCGTAATATCCACGCCCGCAGGCAAATTTAATTTCTTCAATTCATCCACCGTTTTCGCCGTTGGCTCGATAATGTCGAGCAGACGTTTGTGGGTGCGAATCTCAAATTGGTCCATCGATTTTTTGTCCACGTGCGGTGAACGATTGACGGTAAACTTTTCAATCAAGGTCGGGAGCGGAATGGGGCCCGCTACCCGCGCGCCCGTCCGTTTCGCGGTCTCGACAATTTCGACGGCGGATTGATCGAGCATGCGATGATCGAATGCCTTCAAACGAATGCGAATACGCTGCCCGTTCGTCATTTCGTCTCCTTTTGATCAAGGATCGCGCTTACTAAATTCTGCGGCACCTGCTCGAAATGGGACGGTTCCATGGAATAGCTGGAACGGCCTTTGGAAAGCGAACGAATGGCGGTAGCGTAACCGAACATTTCTGCGAGCGGTACCTCTGCGTGCACGATGGTCAGATTACCGCGGGCTTCGATGCTGTTGATGCGGGCGCGGCGCCGATTCAGATCGCCGATGATATCGCCCTGATATTCTTCCGGCGTGATGTTTTCCACTTTCATGATCGGCTCGAGCAGGATTGGCTTGCCTTGCTTGAAACCATCTTTCATCGCAAAAATCGCCGCCATTTTGAAAGCCAATTCGTTGGAATCGACGTCGTGATAGCTGCCGTAAACAATATCGACTTCAACATCGATGACGGGATAACCACCGAGCACGCCGTTGAGCACGGCCTCTTCAATCCCTTTCTTCACTGCCGGAATGTACTCACGCGGGATCACGCCACCCACGATCTTGTTCTCAACCAATAAACCCTTCCCCCGCGATGCCGGACGCACATCAACCTCGACGTGGCCGTACTGACCACGACCGCCGGATTGCTTGATCAACTTGCCGACACCATGCGCGCCGCCCGTAATGGTTTCTCGATAAGCGATTTGAGGTTTGCCAGCATTGGCGTCGACTTTGAATTCGCGGAACATGCGATCGCGAATGATTTCCAAATGCAGCTCGCCCATGCCTGCAATGATGGTCTGGCCGGTGTCTTCATGGGTGTAAACGCGGAAGGTTGGATCCTCTTCCGCGAGCCGTTGCAACGCTAAGCCCATTTTTTCCTGATCCAACTTCGTCTTCGGCTCGATCGCCATTGAGATAACCGGATCTGGAAAAGTCGGAGGCTCAAGTAGAATTGGATAATCTTCGTCGCAAAGCGTGTCGCCGGTGGTGATATTTTTGATTCCAACGATCGCCGCGATGTCGCCCGAGTAACACGTTTCGATGTCTTCGCGTTTGTCTGCCTGAATCTGGATCAATCGCGAAATGCGCTCGCGCTTGTTCGTGCGCGGATTATAAACAGTATCGCCTTTCGAAAGGGTGCCAGAATACACGCGGAAGAAGACGAGTTTGCCGACAAACGGATCGCTCCACAGTTTGAACGCGAGCGAACAGAATTTCCCATTATCATCGGTCGCCGCTTCCATTGGCTCACGCGTGTCCGGATCCATCCCTTTCGCCGGCGGGATCTCGAGCGGGCTTGGCAGATAATCGACGACCGCATCGACCAGGTACTGCACGCCGATGTTCTTCAAGGCCGAACCGCCGATTACCGGCACAAATTTGTTGGCGATGGTTTGGCGGCGAATGCCGGCCTTTAACAACTCCCGCGTGACGGGCTTTTCGTGGATTACGACCTCGGCGACTTCGTCGTCAAGGTTCGAAATTTGCTGGACGAGATCGTCATAAGCCTTGTTTACAACATCGACATATTCCTTGGGGACATCAGTAACTTCATAGGTCGATCCAAGCTGGTCGCTCTCCGAATAAATGATCGCTTTCTTGTTAATGACGTCGAGCTGACCCCTAAGCTGATCTTCTCTGCCGAGCGGCAACAAGACCGGCCAGGCATTGGCGCCAAGTTTTTTGTGAATGCTGTCGACCGACATCTTAAAGTCGGCACCGACCCGATCCATCTTGTTGATGAATGCCAGTCGCGGCACATTGTACTTCGTTGCCTGCCGCCAGACGGTTTCGGATTGCGGTTGCACCCCGGCGACACCATCAAAAACTGCGATCGCGCCGTCGAGCACGCGCAATGAACGCTCGACTTCCGCCGTAAAGTCAACGTGACCCGGCGTGTCGATGATGTTGATGCGCTGCTTGATTCCTTCGAAAGATTTGTAAACACCTTCTTCCTTGCGTTGCGCCCAACTGCACGTTGTCGCCGCCGAGGTAATCGTAATCCCACGCTCGCGCTCCTGCTCCATCCAATCGGTCACGGTCGTGCCTTCGTGCACCTCACCCATCTTGTGGATCATACCGGTGTAAAAGAGGACGCGCTCGGTGATCGTGGTCTTGCCCGCGTCGATGTGGGCGGCAATGCCGATGTTACGGGTTCGCTCCAGCGGGAACTTGCGTTCCGGCGAATTCGGATTCGTCAAAACTGGTTTCTTTTCCATCGTCGCCGTCGCCATAAAATTACCAGCGGAAATGCGCGAAAGCCCGGTTGGCCTGCGCCATTTTGTGCGTGTCCTCGCGTTTTTTGATCGCGTTGCCCTGACCGGCCGCGGCGTCCTTGATTTCTTGCGCGAGTGAATTGGCCATCGGCTGGCCTCGGCGATTGTCGGCGTATTGCACAATCCACCTCATCGCGAGCGAGATTTGCCGCGCTGGCGCAACTTCCATTGGCACTTGATAGGTCGCGCCTCCAACTCGACGCGATTTCACTTCCAGGCGAGGTCGCACATTCTCCAGCGCCTTGTTTAAAACTTCGAGCGGATCGACCGAATCTGAGCCTTCGCGCGATTTATCGATCGCGGTGTAAACAATCCGTTCCGCCAGCGATTTTTTGCCGCGCTTCATCACTGTGGAGATTAAACGCGCCACCGCCGGACTGCCGTAGCGGGAGTCCACCTTCTCTTCCTTTTTGTAAACTTTGCGCCGGCGCGACATGATTATTTTTTCGCCTCCGCTTTGGGCGCGCTCGCCTTGGCTTCGCCGCCGCCACCCGCCTTGGGCCGCTTCGCGCCATATTTGGAACGGCTGCGGCGCCGTCCGTCAACCCCGAGGGAATCGAGCGTCCCGCGGACAATATGGTAGCGCACACCCGGCAAATCCTTCACCCGGCCACCGCGCACCAGCACGATCGAGTGTTCCTGCAAATTGTGACCCTCGCCCGGGATGTAAGCAATCACTTCCTGGCCATTGGTCAGCCGCACTTTCGCCACCTTGCGCAGGGCAGAATTCGGCTTCTTCGGCGTCCGCGTCATTACCTGAACGCAGACCCCTCGCCGCTGCGGACAATCGGTCAAGGCCGGTGATTTCGATTTCACCGACACCTTCCGTCGTCCTTTCCGCACAAGTTGATTGATCGTTGGCATTTCCAGTCCAAAAAAGGCCGCCGCAACGATTAAGTTTTGGCGACAAAAAATCCGCTCAGGCCGTGAACCCCTGCTCACGCCACTGATGCGGAGACGCGCAATATAAGAACCTTTTCCGAGGCTGCAAAGAATTTTTTCACGTCTCAATCCGCCCCGCAATCGCGAACTTTCGTTTTAATTCCCGCCGCGATTGGCGGGGATTTCCTCTGCTAAAGCCCGGTTCGGCGTGACGCTGAAAGCAGCCCGTTAGACTCATGCGCTACCCGGCCGGGAATGGCCAATTCGGCGGGATCGAATTTACTTGACTTCCCACCGCATTTTCTCTAATTTCTGTTTAGACAGAAATAACAGATGAACAGGAACACGCTCTCTCCAGTTGCCCAAAAGTTCATTCTCCATTGGGGCGAAATGGGAACGCGCTGGGGGATCAATCGCACCGTCGCCCAAATCCATGCCCTCCTTTTTCTTTCTCCACGCCCACTGCCGGCGGAGGAGATTGCCACCACCCTCGCAATCGCCCGCTCCAACGTCAGCAATAGTCTTCATGAACTGCAAAGCTGGGGAATCGTTCGCGTTGTTCATGTCCTCGGCGACCGGCGCGATCATTTCGAGTCGATGAAAGATGTTTTCGAGATGTTTCGGGTCATTACCCACGAACGAAAAAAGCGCGAAATCGATCCGACTCTCCGGCTTTTACAAGGATGCATTACCGAAGCAGGCAAAGCGAAATCAGCCGATCGCTATACCAGGGAACGATTGACCGATCTGTTGCAATTTTTCGAGTTGACCGAAACCGCCTATTTGCAGCTGGGAAAACTGCCGACCGCGGCCTTGCTCAAACTGGCCAAAATGGGTGACAAGACCCTGCGTTTGCTCGGAATGGCAAAACGATGACAAAAATTTTTGGCTCATGAATTCTGAGATAACAGAAATAACTGAAACTAAGGAAGAGCGATCGCCGAGACACGACCACATTTGCCCCACAGTCACACACGAAACGCCATGGCGCGGAGATGAAACTCTAGCTCCGCAGACAAATTATTCGTTTCGCGGCTGGATATTATACGATGGGGCTTGCCGCTCCTGCACCGCTTCCGCCATTCGATTCGATCGCATATTTCGCCGCCGCGGTTTCCTCTTTCTTCCGCTGCAAACAAACTGGATTATGGACCGGCTCGATCTCGAGCCTGGAGCGCCTCTGGAAGAGATGCGGGTTTTGACTGCTGACGGCCGCAATATCGGTGGGGCGGATGCCGTGGTTTTTCTCGCCCGCCAGATCTGGTGGGCCTGGCCCTTTGCTGCGCTTGCGCAATCGCCACCCATGCACAAGCTGCTCGATCGAGGCTATCGCTGGATCACGGCTCGTCGAGATTGTGATCACCTTACATGTAATCTGCCGCCGCGGAGACGATGCCCGGGCTGGATTGCGCTGATGGTTTTGCCGCTCCTCGCGGTTCTAGCGCGGAACCACGTGGCGCCGTGGCAATTCATGTGGCTGATGACCGGCGCAATTTTTCTGGGTTGTAAATGGCTCACCTTCTGGGGCGTACGAAGGCAAATTCAACCTCTCCGCGTTGGTCGCGCTCTAGCTTATTTCTTCCTGTGGCCGGGAATGGGTGCGGAAAAATTTGTATGCCCGACCGACCGCCAAAACTTGACGGCTTTAAACCGTCAAGTTTTGCGTACTGAAGTGCGTGAGTCTCGAGACCCGAGGTGGGTGTCACGTGCAGCCAAGCAACTGTCCGGCAACTTACCGAGCCACGCGGGAAGGATGCCTGCGCTCTCCGCTAAGCGCAGGAGCATCGTCGTTGCGGCTGCGAAAATTTTTTTCGGAGCCGTTCTCTTGTTTGGACTCGCCCGCTTCGCCCCTGACCCTCGCTTAACGGGCTGGATTGGAATGATCGGGATGATTCTGGTTTTGCATTTTGGAATCTTCCCTCTGCTTGCAATTGCCTGGCGAGCCTACGGACTTGACGTGCGACCAATCATGGACGCGCCGCTGAATTCGACGTCACTCGGCGAATTCTGGGGAGGACGCTGGAACGGCCCCTTCAATCAACTCGCATTCGAAAATGTCTTCTGGCCCGTCGCCCGCAGCACTGACCCGATTCTCGGCATCATCGTTGCCTTCTTCGCGTCTGGTTTGATTCACGAACTCGTGATTTCGCTGCCGGCGCGCACCGGCTACGGACTACCAACCGCGTATTTCCTACTGCAAGGTTGCGGCGTCATCATTCAACATCGCGTGCCGAGGATTCGCCATGGAATGGCTGGCCAACTCTTCACCGCTCTCATTGTGGCAGTCCCGGCGTTCTGGCTCTTTCATCCGCCATTCGTTCGCAACGTCATTCTGCCGTTTATGAAAGCAATCGGAGCTTTATGAAAACGCTTCTTGAATTTGCCGCAGCGCTTCAGTGGTCAATTTTGATTGCAAGCGCGTTGACCCCGCGGATTTTGAATTGGCGGACAAATCTAGCCATCCTCCATCCATTCCTGCGCAAACTTTTCTGGGTTTACGGCGCGTTCATTGTGATGGTGATCGTCGCGTTTTCCGCTCTCACCTTTTTGCATTCCGATGCGATGGCCTCACGCGAACCGGTGGCGCGCTCACTCTGCGTCTTCATCGCGATTTTCTGGTGCGCACGATTGTTTGTGCAATTCGCCGTTTTTGATCCGCGACCGTTTCTGACGAACCGGTTTTACCAGCTCGGTTATCACGCGCTCACCGTTGCCTTCGCATTCCTGGTCTTCGTTTACGGAAAGGCGGCGATATGAAACCACGCATCGTTTTGGCCGGGGGGAGCGGTTTCATCGGACAATCGCTTTCGCCATTTCTGATTTCGAAAAATTACGAAGTGATCGTGCTCACTCGCGCGGAATCGGATCAGCGCGGCGCCGTCCGTAAGGCGCATTGGGATGGTAAAACGCTGGGTGATTGGATTCAGTTCGTTGACGGCGCAGCCGCGTTGGTGAATTTGAACGGTCGCAGCATTAATTGCCGCCACACTCCCGAAAATCGACGCGAGATTATCGATTCCCGCGTCGATTCAGTGCGCCTGCTGGGCCAGGCAATTGAGCGATGCGGGCAGCCGCCGCAGGTATTTCTGCAGTTCACCGGTGTCGGAATTTACGGCGATAAAGGCGAACGCCTTTGCGACGAGACGACTGCGCCCGGCGACGATTTCGTGGCCGAGGTTTGTCAAAGGTGGGAAGCGGTATTCGATTCTGTCGACGCCTCCAAGACGCGCAAAGTTTTGTTGCGACTCGGTGTCGTGCTTGGTCCCAACGGCGGTTTTCTCGAGGTGCTAGGCAGACTGACCCGCTGGTTCCTCGGTGGCCAGGTCGGGAGCGGACGGCAGTATATCAGTTGGATTCACATTACCGACCTGTCGCGCATGGTATTGGCGGGCGTCGAAAATCAGGAACTTACCGGCACTTTCAACGCCAGCTCCCCGAACCCGGTCCCCAATGCCGAATTCATGCGCGAATTGCGCCGGGCGCTGCATCGACCGTGGAGTCCGCCCGTTCCGGAATTCGCCGCCCGCATCGGTTCGTGGTTGATGGGAACGGAAGCGAGTCTAGCTCTCGTTAGTCAGCGGTGCGTTCCGAAACGCTTCCTGGAAAACCGTTTCAATTTCGAATTTCCAACTTTGCGCGAGGCGCTAACGAACATTTTTCCAAGCCAATGACTACGCCCGTCATCCTGAGCGAAGTCGAAGGATCCCGCGGCGAAAGCTTAAAGATCAGATGGCGAGATCCCTCGACTTCGCTCGGGATGACGGCGCTAGCTGACCGAACGACCTAAATGAATTCCTCACTCCTCAATCTCGCCTCGCTCGAACTTGCCTTGCGCGTCGTAGCACTCGCGCAGCTCGCCGTCGCAATTCTGAATCTGTTTCTGATTCGCATCATGAAATGGAAACCCGATCTCGAGCGGGCTCCGCTCATTATTCGCGAAGTCTTCCGCCTTCATGTCGTTTTCATTTCCATCACGTTGTCGATCTTTGGCGCCCTGACCTGGCGGTTCGCCTATGAAATCGCCCGCGCCTCCAGTCCGCTGACAATTTGGCTCGCGGTAGCGATCGGGTTGTTCTGGCTCATTCGCTCCACCATGCAGTGGCTGCATTACAGCGCGAACCATTGGCGGGGCGATGCGCTGCGAACCGTGATTCATTGGGCGCTTTTTCTCGGTTATGGCGCTATGGCAACCGTCTATCTCGCGGCCGCGTTTTGGAGAAATGCATGAGCGAGACGCTCGCAGTTTTGGATGGAAACGAGACCGCGAGAAAGCGTTTGTTATCGATCCGCGGCGAACCGCTTTTCTACGCGGACTGGGACAACGTCATCTTCATTCATTACCAAACCGATCCGCAGGAATTGCAACGCTGCATTCCGTACCATCTCGATCTTTATGATGGGAGCGCGTTTGTCAGCCTCGTTGCATTCACCATGCGTGGAATGCGTCCACGATTTGGCGGATCATTAAGCGCGCTCTTCTTCAAACCAATCTCGACTCATCACTTTCTCAACGTTCGCACCTACGTCACACATGAAGCGGAGGCGGGAATTTATTTCATGCAGGAATGGCTTTCGAGCCGGCTGGCAACGTGGCTGGGTCCCTGCAGCTTCGGATTGCCATATCGATTCGCGCAAATGGATTACCACCGCAATCACGAGCATGAGCAGCGGGGAAAAATAGAAGCGAGTGCAGGCTCGTTCCATTTTTGCGCCACGCTCGAACCGAATGATCCCGGGATCTGCGCGCCGGGTTCGCTCGACGAATTTTTGCTCGAGCGTTACACCGCTTTCACGCAATTCGGGAAGTGTCGCCGGTTCTTTCGCATTTGGCACGAACCATGGCGGCAAGTTCCTGCGGAGATCCAAATCGCAACTGATCGTTTGATTCAGTCGACCGGACGATGGTGGCGGTCCACGCATTGCATCGGAGCGAATTACTCACCCGGGGTGAAGGTCTGGATGGGTTGGCCGCACGCGATCGGCGACTCCGGGGATCCCTTCGATCGCCTATGAATAGATTTTATGAATACGCGGCTACGCATCCCGCCGCTGCGTTATATCGAGAGCGAACTCAAGGATCAGCCAGAAAGCGAGGAATTGGGTCAGAAGCGTGGCGTACATTTGCACAGTGCTATAGCGATGAACTTCAAGCGAATTGACGATCGCTACCTCGAGACAACTGGCGGCGTTGTATGCAGACCCAAACAACACGAAAGCTGCCAACCACCTCAAACGCCGCCAGCGGGCCTGTTTCCAAAAAATTATTGCGGTTGAAATGAGTGCGAGCAAAAGCAAAGACAGATAGCTGACCGCGAGATCAGTTAGTACGTGTCGGAGAAGGCCTTGTTGTTTGGTAGCGGGCGCGTTCCCTGCCAGTGATTTCGTCCGTTGCATAAAATCCGTGAGTGCCGGGAGCGATCGCGCAATTTTGCGATAGTCTTCCGAGTCGAGAGAAGTAACGGCTCGTTCATAGACGTCCATTAGCGGCCAAATTTTCATCGGCGCATAAGCCGGGCAATTCGGGTAATAATAAATCGAAAATTGACGCGCAACTTTTTGGAGAGCGCGAAACGGTCGACGCTGCCACGTTCGCCAATAATAAAAGCGATAAAAATCGCAAAGCGCAGAGACGTTGCTGCCGAACTGCCGTCTCAATTGCGTCGCGATTGAGCTCGGATCGAACCACAAATACTCGGGGTTAAACTTAAGAGACGGATAATGTCCGGGGTAGTTCGTCTGAGATTTGCCGATCTCGCTATTCAATGCGGCATAAACGCGCTCCAGCCACTCCCTCGAATAGGGAAGGTGGGCGTTTTCCTTCAGATCCTCAGCCATTTGATCGCGAATGAGATCGGCGTGAATAACAAAAAGCATTGTTGGCAGGAAAGTCTGGCTCTCAGCGTCCTTGCGACTGAGGATGCGCTCCGGCCACAGCACTAGCGCTGCAGTCACTGCGATAGCGAGGCCGAGGGCGATTTTCTGCCGCCACCAATCTTGTCGGAAAAAGAAGGCAACGACCGGCACCATTACGACAATGGCGTCGAACCAAAAGCTCGGTTTCGCCGATGCCAGCAAGAGTGAAGTCAACACCGTTGCGCTTCCGCAGACGAATGCGCAGGTTCGTCGATGCTCAAGGAACGAGCAGCTAACGAACTGAAGCGCAAAATAGAGATTAATACAGATCAAAAACGCGCAGACGCCTTCAGGTCGAAGCTGCGTCTCAGTTCGAATAGTATCACTGGCGAGAAGATAAATCGCGGCGCCGGCCAACCCAAATGCATCGTGAAGCGAAGGATTGACTAACGAGTCTGGGACAAAGGCACGGAGACGTCGCCAGGTGAGCAAAAATAACCCGCCCGCGGCCAGGCCCAGTAAATGCTGTACGACCCCGATCGCCCGAAAATCTCCGAAACAGCGCAACACCAAATAGAGGAAACCCGGATACAGAAAATTTCGGCTTTGGGTGTGACCAAATTCAGTGCCGGTCAGTTTGCGCAGAGCGGGCGAGAGATAGCCCCAGGTATCGGGATCGGCAATTGGACTGAGCGGAAGCTTAAAGCGTTGCCAAACCGCCCAGGCAAAGATGAATGCGACCGTAGCCCAATAACAAATCGGCCAAAGCAAATCTTTTCCCGGGCGGAATGATTGCCTGCTGGCGAGCTGCGCCATCATTTCGAAGCGCGGCCCAATCTTGCGCAAGGGTTATGGTTTATCGCCTGCTCCTGCTGGTTGAACCGCACCTTGCCTTCGGCATTCCCACATTTGCACGACGAATTCGAGGATAAACCACAAGCCGAGAAGCTGCGCCAACAGAGTAGAATACATTTGCACGGTCATGTAACGGCGAATCTCGAGCGAATGGATGGTTGCCACTTCAAGGCAACAGGCTGCGTTAAATGAGAACGAGAACACGACCAGGGCCGCGATCAGATGCAGTCGTCGCCAGCACCCTGAAGTTAGGGCAACGATCACGACAAGAACGAGAGCTACGGCAAGCGAGGTCGAATAGCTAATCGACATCAGCAAAACAGCTATCGGAATTAGTGGAAGAAGCAGAGGCTGTCGAAAGCGCAACTCGCGCCGGCCAAGCTCTTCCGTCCGGTTCATGAACTCCACAGCCGGCGGATAACCCATCCAGACTTTGCGACAGATTGGGTCACTGAGAGAAACGGCACTATATTGATAGTCGCCGCCCAGCTTTCGGCTTATTCTAGGGTCATAGGCCCGGCAGTACGGCAGATAGAAAATTTGCATCTGCCGCGCAACCTTTGCCAGAACCTGGAGCGGCCGTTTTTCCCAAATCCGCCCGTAATAAAACCGGTAAAACGCGCTAAGCGCTGCAACATCACCACGAAATTCGCGACGGGCTTGGACCGCGATTGAGTTGGGATCGTACATCAGAAAATCAGCGTCAAAGCCGAGGGAATGGTAGGCGTACTGCCGAGCCGTACGAGATTTTTCGATCTCTGTCCGCAGCGCAAGGTAGAGGCGTTCCAGCCGATCGCGCGGATATGGAAGACTGACATTCTTTGCCAAATCGTTTGCCAACTGGTCACGAATAAGCTCGGCATGAAATACGAAAAGCGTGGTCGGCAAGAATGTCCGGCTCATTTCATCATTGCGACTGAGAAAGTGTTCCGGCAACAAAAGGACGGCGGCGCAAAAGACAAACCCGAGAGAAAACCAAACCTTTTGCCACCACCAACCACTCCGCCAAAACAAGGCAATGATTGGCGACAATACAAAAAGCGAAGCCAGACCAAAACTCGGTTTGATCGAAGCGAGAAAGATTGCCGTAAAGGCAAGCGCAATCGCATAGGCAACCGTGGCCGTGCGCCGCTGCTGCAGAAAAAAACAGGCAAGAAATTGGATTAGCAGATAAAAAGTAAGGCTGACGACAAACGCGCAGATGCCTTCGGGCCGGATGTCTTTCTCGAAAACAATCGTCTGCCACTGCAGGAGAAAGATCGCGGCCCCAACCAATCCCAGCAGATCGTGAGCAACGCGGCCGATCCGCGGATTTGGCACGAAAATGTGGGCACGCTTCCAGGTGAGTAAGAAAACTGCACCGGCCAAAAGTCCGAGGAAATGTTGAGCGATGGTGATGGCGCGAAAATCCGCAAAAAGGCGGAGAACCAAGAAGACAAAGCCAGGATAAACGAAATTACGTCCGTTGGTGTGGCCAAATTCGGCACCGGTTAATTTTCGGAGAGCGGGCGAGAGATAGCCCCAGGTATCGGGATCGGCAATTGGATCGAGTGGGAGCTTAAAGCGTTGCCAAATCGCCCCGGCAAAAACGAGCGCAAGCAGAGTCCAATAAAAAAGCCGCCAAAGCGAATCTTTCCTCAGCCGAAACGATTGATTGCTTGCGAGCTGCGCGATCATTTCCAAGGTTCCGCCAATGTTTGAAGTAAGGGCGACGGATAAAAGCACAAAAGCGCGCTCTGGGCGGCTTACAACTGGACACGGCGTGATCGAGACACCGGCGTTCATGCCCGTAGGAACCCAGGGCAGCGTCAAAGCCGTTAGCTCGCGCGAGCTTCGCGAACTCAACACCCAAATTGTTCTCGGGAATACTTATCACCTGTTTGTCCGACCAGGACTCGACGTCATTCGGCACTTCGGTGGATTGCATGACTTTATGAATTGGGATGGGCCAATTCTGACTGACAGCGGTGGTTACCAGATTTTTTCGCTCGCGAAATTGCGCAAGATCACGGAGGAGGGCGCGCATTTCCAAAATCACGTCGATGGGACGCCGGCTTTCATTTCGCCGGAAATCGCGATGCAAATTCAGACCGCGCTCGGCAGCGACATTGCCATGACGCTGGATGAATGTCTGCCGTGGCCATGTGAATACGATTATGCGGCACGAAGCGCGGAATTGACGGCACGGTGGGCGCAGCGCTGTAAACGCGCTGTAGAGGCAGGCGTGTCGCCTGCAAACCTTAACAATGCGGCCGGCGCGGCCGCCACTACAGCCAATCCTCTCCTTTTCGGCATCGTCCAGGGTGCGACGTTCCCGGAACTACGCAAACAAAGCGCCCAGGTGCTGGTTGAGATCGGATTCGATGGCTATGCCATCGGTGGCGTAAGCGTGGGCGAACCGGAGGAGGAAATGATGCGCGCGGTGGAATCGGGTGCCCAATTTTTATCGGAAAACAAACCCCGTTACGCGATGGGACTGGGTACGCCGCCGCAGTTGCTCGAGCTGATCGCGCGCGGAATGGATATGTTCGATTGCGTGTTGCCGACCCGGCTGGCGCGCAATGGCACCGCGTTCGCGAGTTCTGGCACGCTCAATCTGAAGAACGCCGAGTTCGCGCGCGACAAAAATCCAATCGAGCAAGATTGCGCCTGCCCGGCCTGCCAGGAGTACACGCGCGGTTACATCCGTCATCTTATCAAAGCTGAAGAAATTCTCGGGCTGCGCTTGATCACCCTGCACAACCTGTATTTCTATCTTGAGCTGATGCGACGGGGGCGCGCCGAAATTGAAAATGGAACCTTTAATGAATTCCGGTCCAACTTCGTTGGCAATTATAAAGCTCGGGAGGTCGATCCTACGCTGTCGTGATCGACCACCCTGAGTAGTGGGACGCGAAGCCTTTCGACCGCAACGTCCCGGGCAAGGCTTTGCCACCAGTAAGCGGTGCATTTGAGCGCAGCGATTCGATTTCCTTCTGAAAAATTGCGGGTGACAGTCGCAAGGCTCAGTCCTGGAACTAAAAAATTGCAGGCGGCGCGAGTAAGATTAAGCTCCGACTCCCGTCTACTACCCGATGATTTTACTCACGCTCTTAGCTCAAGCGCAGACCGCCGCGCCTGGTAGTGCCGCCAGTCCCGGCGGCGGATTCAATCTTTTCGTCCCCCTCATCTTTGTCTTGATCATCTTCTATTTTATTGGGATTCGCCCGCAGGCGCGGCGGCAAAAGGAACAGCAGCAATTAATCAGTGCGCTCAAAACCGGGGATCGCGTCGTAACGAGTTCGGGCATTCACGGTCTCATTGCTAATGTGAAAGATTCCACGGTGATCGTAAAAGTTGCCGATAACGTGAAGATCGAGATGGAAAAATCGGCCATCGCGAGCGTCGCGAAGGCAGCGGAGTGAGAGAGTGACCGCCAAGATCGACAATCGGCATCTGGAATGAGTCCCGCATTCACATTTTTCATCGGGCTGTTGTTTCTGATCCTCTTCGGGTGGTATTTCGCCACCGATTACGGGCTACGCAAGCGGCTTATCGCTACCCTGCTGGCGGTGCTACTGGTCGCATTCAGTATTGCTACTATCTGGCCGCCGGAGAAAAACATCGCGCTCGGTCTCGACATCAAGGGCGGCACCTCATTTCTGATCAAGCTCCAGCAAGTCGACAAGGACAAGCCAATCACTCCTGGTTTGCTTGATCAAGCCGTCGAGGTCATCCGCAAACGCGTCGATTATTTCGGCGGTGGCGAACCGATCATCAGCCCGGTCGGGCAGGACCGAATTCTGGTGCAGATTCCAGGGCTCGATACTGCGAAGATCCAGGAGGCGCGCGATCAACTTTCACGTGTAGCCAAGCTCGAATTCCGCCTGGTTTATCCGGATGACGGCCAACGACTGAAAGCGATCGACAATGGCACCGAGGTCGTTCCGCCGGAATACAAAATCGAGAACTATAAACACGCTCCCGAAGATAATAACGAGAAAGCGACGACTGAACGTTTGTTGGTGAAAAAGAAAGCCGACCTTGGCGGTGATCGCGTAACCGAATCACATGCTTATTACGGCAATGAAGGCTGGACCGTACAGTTGAAGTTCGATAGCGAGGGCGCGAAAAAATTCGGCCAAATCACCGAGCAATATAAAGGTCATCGGTTCGCCATCGTCCTGGATGGCATTATCCAATCCGCGCCTGTCATTCGCGATGCCATTTACGGGGGCGACGCGGTGATTACCGGTCATTTCACCGAAAAAGAGGCGCGCGGTCTCGCCAGTGTTCTGGAGAATCCGCTGCAAACGCCAGTAAGCATCGAAGAAGAACGCAGCGTATCTCCAACGCTTGGAGCAGATTCGATTCGCGCCAGCATCATGGCCGGTCTTGTCGGTCTGGCTATTACGCTGGTGTGCGTTGCGGTTTATTATCGCTTTCCCGGCATCATCGCGTGCCTGGCGCTGCTGGTGAACATCGTGTTGCTCTTCGGCGCGCTGACCATGTTCCGCTTTGTTCTGACTCTGCCGGGCATTGCCGGAATTATTTTGACAATCGGCCTCGCGGTCGATGCCAGCGTTTTGGTTTACGAGCGCTTGCGTGAAGAACTCGCCCTTGGCAAATCGCTTAAGGTCGCGGTCCAGGCCGCTTACGAAAAGGCATTCAGTTCGATCTTTGACGCCAACGTAACTACGTTGATCACCGCGGTCATTTTGTTCTGGAAAGCAAGCGGCCCGGTCAAGGGGTTTGCCATCTCGCTTACGCTCGGAATTCTGGCGTCGCTTTTCACCGCGCTCATCGTTGGACGCAACATCTTCGAATTCTTCGTTGATACCGGTCGCGTGAAAAAGATTTCGATGATGCACCTCATTTCGTCGCAAAATATTAACTTCCTGGGTAAAGGGTTTCTCGCCTGCATGTGCTCGCTCGCGCTCATCGTTGCTGGTGCGACGTCGTTTTATCTTCGCGGTGAAAAGAACTTCGGCGTCGATTTCCGCGGCGGCGATTTGATTACCCTGAGCTCGCCGCAAGCGATCGATGTCGGCAAAGTGCGAGAGGCGTTGCAACCAATCAATCTGGCGGATGCAACAATTCAGGAATCGAACCAGGGCGGAAAATACTACATCACCGTCCGCACGCCATTGCACACCAGCGACGCGGTCGAAAAACAAATCATGACCGCGATGCCGGAGGCCCAATTCAAAGTCGAAGGCGCGGAACGAGTCGGCGCACTCGTCGGGGGCGAGCTGGCGCGCAGCTCCCTCGTTGCGCTCGGGCTCGGTATTCTCGGCATCTTGATTTTTGTGACCCTTCGCTTCGAACTTTCCTTCGCGGTGGGCGCGATTGTCGCGCTGCTGCACGACGTCTTGATCACGGTTGGCGTGTTTTCGCTGCTTCACCGGGAACTGACGCTCACCATGGTTGGCGCTGTGCTTACCATCGCCGGCTATTCAATTAATGATACTATCGTTGTCTACGATCGGATCCGCGAAGGTTTGGCGAGCGGGCGCAAAGGTTCGATCGAACAGATCATGAACGAAAGTATCAATCAGACGCTGAGTCGGACTATCCTGACCAGCACCGTCACGTTGATCCCGATTCTGTGTCTATTCCTCTTCGGCGGTGCCGTCCTGCGTGATTTCTCGCTCGCGATTATCATCGGCGTGGCCGTCGGGACGTACTCTTCCATCTTCATTGCCTCACCGATTGTGCTGTGGTGGACCCGCGCCCGCGGCGGGGGCAAAACCAGCCTGCAACGCGAAATCACTTCCAAGCAAACCAAGCCGGCGACCGCGAGCTAGCCTCGACCTAACATGGGGCAAGGGTCTAATTGTGGATTGCGTGGATGACCCAGATTTAGCGTTTGAATTCTCTTCGTGCGGCGGCTGGAGAGGCCCTTCCCAGACCATTTGACGCGGCGTGGACGGCCGGAGTAAATTGGCTTTGCCCAGGGTTGGAATGGGCGAATTTTTCGGAATCGAGGTGAATTGATGCCAGAAGTCATTGTTCGAAAAGGCGAACCAGTGGATCGCGCGCTCAAGCGGCTGAAAAGCAAGCTGGACGCGGAAGGCATCCTCGATGAAGTGCGGCGCTTGCGCGCGTTTGAGACACCAAATCAAAAGAGCCGGCGCAAAGCCAAAGCCAACGCCAAGCGAGGCCGAACAAAGTTTCGGTTCAATCCGAACGGGTAGATCGGAAAGGACCGGAACACAGGGCTCGAGCCCTGTGTGGCGCACAGGCCTCACGCCTGTGTTCCAAATTGATTTCGAGAACGCGGCGGAGAGCCGCGTTTTTCGTTTTATGACCGGAAGCCTTCAGGATTCGCATTCGCAGACGATCCGGAAACCCAGATCGTTGCAGGAGAAATTCGGGAGGTTGGCGCTGCGAGTGGTCGTGCGCAAACTGGCGAAGCGCGATTTCCAACTGCCGCCGCGATAAACGCGTTTGGTTCCGCTCGGGGGCCCGTGCGGATCAGTCTTCGGGGTCGGTTTGTATTGCTCAAAGAAATTGCTGCACCATTCCCAGATATTTCCCGACATATCCTCAATCCCGAACGGACTGGCCCCGCGCGGAAATGATCCCACCGGCGCACTCTCCGCATAACCATCGTCGATCTGACGATCACTCCAGGCGAAGGAGGTATTTTTGTCGGCAAAATTGGCGAGATCGCCACGCTTGTCGAAATTGCCCCAGGGATATCTGCGTCCGTCAGTCCCCTTGGCGGCGTATTCCCATTCCGCTTCCGTCGGCAGCCGATATTTTTTGCGCTCACGGATGCTAAGCCATTGGCAAAACTTCATCGCGTCCAGACTGCTGACATGAACAACGGGATGACGATCTCCGGTTGCAGGCGCGCGTTTACTTTTGTGAAGTGGATCGAAAGCTTCGTAATGCGCGTTGGTTATCGGAAAGCGCGACATGTAAAAACGGGTGACAGTAACGCGGAAATGCGGTGTTTCGTTTGGAGGTGCATCTGGAAACGGATTACCCATGATGAATTCTCCTGATGGAATAAGAAACATCTGTCCGCCAAGCGAATTGCTGTAATTGGGATATCGTTTCCGTTCCTGTTGGGGCGAAAGGACCGCGCGCTTGGGAGTAGCGGCCGGCTCTTCCACCACCTTGACTTTGGGCGACCCCTTAACAGCACTTGTTCCATTCCGACCAACCGGGGTTGGGGATTTTGCCTTAGCCTTGGTGATATCGGCGATTTGTTTCCGGTCGATTTCTTCAAGGTATTCATCCACCATGTCCTCGGCATCCCCCGGATCGAGCCCGGAGTTTTCTGCGATGTTGATCAAGGCGTCGCGTTGATCGTCAGTCATCGATTCGCCATCCAAACCGCTAAGCTGCAATACCCGTAGGAATTCCGATTTGGTGTCCCCCGGTGCGACTGCCACCGTGCTTTCCACCTTTACTTCCGGCTCGGGAATGATCCGAGTTGTACCCGTTTCCTTTAATTTCGCTTCGATGAATTCGAGGACTTTTTCTTCCGAGAGACCGTGCTCCGCACCAAAACGCTGGAGAGCTTTCTCCTCTTCCGGCCGAAGCCCGCCATCCGCGATGGAGAAGGCTAGAACCTTGTTAAATTCCGCGATCGCCTGTTGCTCTGCCTCGGCGGCCAGAACTTCATCAACTTTTTTTCGCCGCTCGGGATCAAGCAGCTCCATGCGCGCTTCCGTCAAATAGCGCGAAGATTCGTCCAGCCCAGCGCGCAAAAGCTGGGCAACGGGATTGCTCGGCTGATTTTTTAGCGGCAGTTTTTTCTGCCACCACCGCAAAAGCTCGCGGCAATGTTCTTCGATCAGCTCGTTAGTCGGATTCTGCTCGGCGTCGAGACAAAGACGCTCGTAGGGATTGGTCGATTTATACTTATTCCAACCATCCCACTTTTGGGGATCGTCGGGAAGGGGGGTTGGAAAAACAACTTCGCATTTCACGCCATCATGCAACACGCAGAGATCCCAGATTCGCCGCCGCCTGTGCCACTTCGCTTGGCGCCAGACCGGTGTTTCGTTCGATGGAAACCTTGGCGCGGTTACCACTGGCCTCGACCGAAACTTCCAGAACTTGGTTGGGGTTATATTCGTAAGTCAGCTCAACTGGCGAACCTTTCGGTAAGAATGCCGGAAGTTCCACGTCACAAATCCCGAGCGGCGTACATTCGCCCGGCAACGTGCTTTCGCCTTCCACCACCCGGACAACGGCACGCTGCATATTGGACATGGCGGTGCCGAACGAATTTCGCGCACGCGCTGGAATCGCCGTCATTTTGCGGATCATTGGGAACACGTATTCTTCGAGGTGCACTTCATCCCACAGCACAACGCCAAGGGTGTGGGAAGTGATATCGGTTACCTGGATCAGACCGCCTTCGCGCCCAACAAATTGGTCGCGGGTGTCGGTCGGCAGCACCTGTTCGCCCGAGACTTTCTCTTCTTCAAGCAAGGAAAGAATCGCCTGGATCGAAGCGCCCTTCGCTACGGCCTCGTCGGGATTCACGTCGTCAATCACCGGCGCTTTGGTCAACTGGGAAACCAGGGTGCGAACCATCGGCATGCGGGTCATGCCGCCGACGAGCAAAATCTTGTCGATATCGTCCCAGGTCATGTTTGCTTCCTGCATCACCATCTCGCAAATGGTCTTGCATTTTTCGACCAGATGCTGGCTGCGGCGCTCGAATTCATTGCGTGTGATCTCGAGCTTGACGCTTTTGCCATTGTGATGATGAACGACCGCGCTTTGCATGCGGCTGGAAAGCTGGATCTTGGCTGATAACGCCCGGGTGTGCAGGTCCTGGTAACTTTGCAGATCAAGCAGCGGATTTTCTCCATGCTGGCGATCAAATTCTTCCGCCATGTGATTGACGATGGTGTCGTCCCAATCCTTGCCACCGAGCCGGTGATCGCCATTGGTCGCGATCATGTTGATGTGCTGGCCCTGAATGCGCATGATCGTGACGTCGAACGTTCCGCCGCCAAGGTCGAAGACGAAGACGGTTTGATCCTCGTTCAATTTATCAAGACCATAGGCAAGCGCAGCGGCGGTGGGCTCGTTGATGATTTGCAAAACGTTGAATCCGGCGAGCTGGCCGGCCGTAATGGTCGCAGTTCGTTCCGCGTCGTTGAAATACGCCGGAACCGTGATGACCGCGTCAGTGATCGGTTGTTTGAGATACTTCTCCGCGTCGAGTTTGAGCTTCTTTAAAATCAACGCGCTACATTCTTCGGCTGAATAAACTTTGCCGGCAAATTCGCGATGAAACTGCTCCTTCGGTTTGCCCATCTCGCGCTTGACGAAATCCACGATTTTCTCCGGCTCGGCCACGGCATTATTCTTCGCCGTCGTACCAACGATCACGTTTGAGCCGTCAAACAAAATTACCGACGGGGTGATCCGCTCGCTTTCGGCGTTCGGAACAATTTGCGGCTTACCGTAAGCATCGATATGGGCTACGGCAGAGAAAGTTGTGCCTAGATCAATACCGACTGCTTTGCGCTGGTTCATTTTTGGAGAAGTCACTGGGGCCGACCCGCCCCCACCTTGCTGGTGCAACTTTCGTGCCGCGCCGCCTTCGGAATTATCAGCGTTTTTCTGGGGCGCCAGCGGAGCCAGTGAAATAGAGACGTGATCAGTGCTCATGACAACGCAACGCGATAACCTCTTCCGGTCGTAAGACGTTTCCACGCCAAATGAAGCCGGGCTTAATCCGTTTCACAATTCGCCCGTTATCTTCGGCGCGTTCAGTCGACTCGTAATTAGCGACACGATGTATCGCCAGATCGACGAATTCCTTCGGTTCAACCTCGGTCACTTCCAAACGGTGAAACACCTCCAGCAAACCATGGATTGCGTTTCCCAAATTATCCTGCCAGCGCATTAACCGATCCGATTTCCGTCCCTCGGACGCGGTCTTGAACTGGGTCGCCAGAGTTGTGAGATCGTCGTATACCTCGATCAGGTCGCGAACGAACGGCTTTTGCAATGATTCGTAGAGGAAATTGTCGCGGTATTTCAAAAGTTCCTCGTGCAAAGAATCGAACAGGCGATGGTTCACCGATTCGCTCGCGCGGATGGCGTCGATGCCTTCTTCGATTTTCTGAAACTGGGCCGCGGATTCGGTAGCATGTGCAGGCAGAATGATCGAGGCGATTTGCTCGACTCGGCGGGTTAGAGTTGATTCCAAGTTTTGCACGTTCTCATTGACGGCGCGGAATTCGCGCAGAAGCAAAGCGAAGTCATTGGTCTGCGTTTCTTCACGCGCTAACGTTGCCGCAGCGCTCAGTTCCTGCATCGTGCTGGCGAAGTCGTCGGGCATAAATCAGGCGCCGTAAAATTTCTGAATCGCCTCGACTAATCCCGCGATATCGTGCTGCTTCGCCTCCACGTCGACACTCAGCCCGCGCTCACGCGCCGTTGCCGATGTGATTGGGCCGATGCTGGCCACTTTCATCCCAGCCGGCCAAGGCAGCTTCAGATCGAGAAAATTTTCCACTGTCGATGAGCTGGTGAAGGTGATGAGATCGGCTCCTTCAGTGGAAAAACGGCGGCGCGCTCCGGTCGCGTCACGCGTTTCCGGAACGGTTCGATACGCAAACGCTTCGTCTACAATCGCACCCATGCCGCTCAGTTTTTTAGGGAGCAAGTCCCGCGCCTTCTCTGCCCGGGCAATCAGAATCCTCAGGTTTTCAACCCCACCCTCCTTCTCAAATTCCGTTACCACCGCTTCAGCCACAAACTCTTTCGGCTGCAAATCGACGTGAAGATGGAAATCCCTCACCCGTTGCGCCGTGGCCGGCCCGATGGCCGCGATCTTTGCAGGGCCGATCTCTCGCGCGTCATCATAGAGTTTGAAAAAAATCTCGAAAAAGGCGTCCACACCGTTTGGGCTGGTGAAAACAATCCAGTCATAGGAATGCGCATCCTGCACTAGCTCGGCAAACTCGCGAAGATCACTGGGCGGCTCGATCCTGATGGTGGGCAATTGGATGACGTCCGCTCCCAAAGCGCGCAATTGTGAACTCAACCCGCTTGCCTGTTTACGGGTGCGCGTGACCACGATTCGCTTACCGAAAAGCGGACGGTTTTCGAACCAGTTTAAATTTTTCCGCAAGGAAACAACATCGCCGAAAATCGCGACGACCGGCGCTTCGAAGCCCGCTGCGCTCGCTCGCTCTGCGATATTTTCCAGAGTACCAACAATCGTTTTTTGCTGTCCCACCGTGCCGAGACGGACGAGCGCCACCGGTAGGCTCGTTCGGCCACCGTGCGACAGCATTTCGCGGGTGATCGCAGCCAGTCGATCCATCCCCATTAACATCACTTGGGTGCCGCCCAGTTTCGCCAGTGCATCGAAGTCAATCGCGCTTTCGCCCTTCGTCGGATCCTCATGACCGGTGAAAAAAGTGACGTGCGAATTCTGGTCGCGATGAGTTACGGGAATTCCGGCATACGCAGGCGCCGCGATGGCGGACGTAATTCCAGGGACAACTTCGAAATCAATTCCAGCCGCGGCTAGCGCTTCCGCTTCTTCGCCCCCGCGTCCGAAAGTAAATGGATCGCCTCCCTTCAGTCGCACGACATTTTTTCCGAGACGTGATTTTTCGATTAGGAGCGCGTTGATTTCATCCTGCGAAAACGTTTTCTCGCCAGCACGCTTTCCAGCGAAAATGATTTCGGCGTCAACCGGGGCCCAGTCCAGCATTTCCGGATTGACCAGCGCGTCATAAACAATTACGTCCGCGCGTTCGAGCAACTCTTTCGCACGCAGCGTAACCAGTCCCAGATCGCCCGGACCCGCTCCGACCAGAAAACATTTTCCTTCTTGACTCCTACTTTTGCTCACGCTCGAGCTTTCTAAAAACTTCGCCCGCCAGTTTCTCCGGATCGCTTCCTCGCCCGCTCGCCGTCCTTGGCGCCAGTGCATCGCCAAATAGTTGGACGCGCAATGCCATTTCCCCCTTTATAAATCGAGCGTGCACGCCCACCGGCAGATCGCAATCTCCCTGCAATAACCGCAAAAACGCCCGCTCCGCTCGTAAACAAAGATGCGTTTCCATGTCATCAATCGATGACATGATTTCGCGCGCGACCCAATCGGCTGCGCGTGTTTGCAAAGCGATAATGCCCTGACCGCCAGCCGACAAAAAATTTTCTGGCGACAGTATTTCAGCAAAAAGCTTCTGGCCTTCAAATTCAAACCCCGGTGGCAAGAATCCGAGCCGCTCCAGGCCGGCGCGCGCCAGAATAATCGCGTCCCAATCGCTTTCGATGAATTTGCGCAAACGGGTTGGCACATTTCCGCGTAGCCCTACGACGCGTGCGGCGGGATTACTCCAACGCGTTTGCCTTTGTCGCCGCACACTTCCCGTCGCAATCGTTGCGACCGGCGCATGTGCTGTGCTTTTCCGCAGCAACAAATCTTCCGCCGCACCACGGGGCAAAACCGCAGTGATCGTAAGTGCGTTATCCATTTCGCTGGGCAAATCCTTCGCGCTGTGCACCGCGACATCAATGCGCTTTTCCATCAGCGCCCGCTCCAGCTCAGCCGTGAAAATTCCTTTGCGCCCTTCTCTTCGGTCCAATTCGCTCGGTGCAACGTGCTCAGGGTCGCCTGTCGTGCGAATGATTTCGGTCGCCACCTTGACCAATGGCCGGGTCCGAGCCAGCGCTTCCTCAACCATTCGGGTTTGCGCCAATGCCAATTCACTCCCGCGAGTGCCGAGAACTATTTCCTGTCGCGGTGTTTCCTGAACGCCAGACCTTGGTGACTCTTCGACGCTCACGAAGCGTCGCTACAGTTCAGAGGCCCGCAATTCTCCGCTGACACGCGTCGGGCACTCTTTTGTTGGTCGCGTCCCGGACTGAGACAATCCCAAATGTTTTTGAAAATCCGCGACGTGTTCGTCGATGATCACTTCGGCGGCGGCGATTTGCTGCCGGCGAAGCTCGTGTGATTCGCTGGCAATCTCTTGCAAGGAATCAATGTCGTAGAGATAAACACCGTCGAATTCGTTCACTTCGGGAGAAACGTCCCGCGGGACAGCGATATCGATGATAAAAAGTGGGCGATCGGCTCGGTCGCGCAAAATCGGAACAAGCAACGGCGGAGTCAGGAGGTGCGTTTCGGCCGCAGTCGATGAAATTAGAATATCGATTTCGCGACACTGTTCGAGCCAGGTCGCAAACGGCACCGCAATTCCTTCCAACTCGTTTGCCAGCTCCTCCGCGCGTGCCGGTGTCCGATTGCTTACGCGTAGATCTGAAACCCCGCGAGAAGCGAGCGCACGCAAAGTTTTGGCGCTCGTTTCCCCAGCCCCCAACACCAAAATTTTTCGCCCTCGCAAATCACCAAAAATCTTCTCCGCCAAATCGACTGCCACCGAACCCACCGAAACCGGCCCACGCGTAATCTGCGTCTTCGAGCGCACGTGTTTTGCCGCCCGAAAAGCTCGCTGACACAGTCGATGAAGCAACGGCCCGGCATTTCCACTCGCACGCGCCTCAGCATAAGCGCGCTTGGCCTGGCCGAGGATTTCGGTTTCGCCCACCACCATGGAATCAAGTCCCGCCGCAACACGAAAAAGATGCCGCGCGCATTCCGCATTTTCCTTGCGATAAAATGCCTCCAAATCGTTTTTTGAGCTCGGTTCGTCATTGATGCGCAAAGATTCTGCGATTTCTTCGTTCGCGATATTTGCACCCGCTGCGGCGTAAATTTCCACCCGATTACAAGTCGTGAGCAACAGCACTTCGCTGCAGCCGAGGTCACGCAGCACGGCTGGCGATCGGGCGTGACCAGCAAAGCGCTCACGTGCTTCGATCGGCGCAGTGTGATGGTTAAGACCAAAGCAAAAAAAGTTCATGCGCGATGACCGACAAACTCGATGCTCCACAAAAGTGACAACGCGACGGCGAATGCGACCACACATAGCGTGGCAATCCGCCGCGGCGCCATCCAGCGTAAATACCGGCCCTGCAAAATCGCGCCGTACAAAATCCAAATGGCAATCGCCAAAGCGATCTTGGTCCACGGCAGTGGCTCGCCGACAAAAAATCCGCTGATTAACCCCACGCTATAGAGAATAAAGCCGAACCAAAGCAGCCGCGTCATTGCCGAAAAGAGATTAGGCAACGGAGGCAAATGATAGAAGATTGACCGCAACTGGTGGGTCTTGAGCTGCCGTTCCTGCACCAGATACATGGCGCCCGCGACGCAAGCGAGTGCGAATGCCCCGTAGGCGATGATCGAAATAGAAGCATGAAATTCCAACCAAGGATTTGGAGCGATCGGGAAAGCGCGCGGGGTATCTATCGGTAAGAGCAAAGCGGCGAGTTGCAGTAGAACAACGAGCGGGGCCGTAAAGGCGCCCATAAGTGAGAGGCGGTAGGTTGTTCCAATCAACAGGTAGATAAGGGCGATTGACCAGGCCAGAAAGACGAGCACTTCAAATAAATTCGTAATCGGACAACTCCCCAGAGCGTGTCCGCGAACGGAAAGAAATGCAGTCTGCAAAACGAAACCAAGCGCGATTGTTAGGAAAACAAATCGGCTCCGTCGAAAGATGCGAGCACGAAACGAAATAACGGTTCTGATTACCGCCGCCAGATAGCAAACCGTCGCGAGAATCAGGAGCTGTCGATCCATCGTGCAGCAGAGTAAAGCGTGCGCTCCGCTTCGCAACCAACCGCACGGCGTTTGACCTTTCTGTGCGAGGCGCTAGCATCGGCCCGGCGATGGCTGAAGAGACGCTTTCTAAACTACACGCAGCCGTGCGCGACGTGCCCGATTTTCCAAAAACCGGAATTATTTTTAAGGATATCACCCCAATTCTGAAAGATGGCGCGTTATTCCGCGCCTCGGTTGATATTTTTCTGCACCAATTGCGCAACAAGCGAATTGATAAAATCGTCGGCATCGACGCGCGTGGGTTTCTTTTTGGTTCTGCCGTTGCCTACGAGCTTGGCATCGGCTTTGTGCCGTTGCGCAAAAAAGGGCGGCTCCCCTATCGGACCGAAAGCGCGAGGTATTCGCTCGAGTACGGCGAAGCCGAAATGGAGTTGCACATCGACGCGATCGAGCACGGCGAAAAAGTTGTATTGATCGACGATTTGCTCGCCACCGGTGGCACCAGCGCGTCCGCTGCGACCCTGATCAAAAAAGTTGGCGGCGATTTAATCGAAGCGATCTTTCTGATCGAGCTGGAGTTTCTGCACGGGCGCGAGAAGCTCGCTCCAACACCGGTGACATCGTTTCTGAAATATTGAACCGGTCATCCCGAACGAAGTCGAGGGATCCCGCCGCGTCACCTTTAAGCTACCGCCTCGTCATCCCGAGCCGCAGAGACGGCGAGGGACCTCACGGTTGGTCACACTCTTTCCAAACTTGTGTAAGCAATCATCAATCAAGAGATCCCTCACATTGGTTCGGGATGACAGCCACATTGATCGTCGCAGCTACGCTCGGCCACCACAACTTCCACTCTAATCGCTTGTAGTTCGAGCTGGTCGTGGATCGCTTGCAACAATGCCAACGCCTCTTTGCCCGGCATGTACTCGCAGCGCAATTGGATCCGCGCGGTCCGACCGGCAAGTTCCGGATGCGCTTCTGTCATTTCACCGTCGAGAATAAATGACGCGTAAGCATTGAATTTTTCCTGCATTTCGTGCAGCTGCCGATGACTGCCATCCCACGGCCTGGGTTCGTTCATCACCAGCAAGACTTCGCCGGTTTTTTGATCGACGCCGAACAAGTCGATAACCGCGGGATTGGCAATGCCGATTCGGGTCTGTGTCATGCGATTCTCAAGGTTTGAACGCCACTGATTTCGCACGATAATCGCGCGTGGCAAAAAAAGCGAAATCAGCGCACTTAACTCTGCTCGGGCGGAGTGAGGCACGCATTCCCGCCTCACCCGTGGAGGCGACTTTGGAAACTTTCCCAAACCCGGCGCGACGCAATTACCGAATTCATTTTGAAACGTCAGATTTTACTTCCCTTTGTCCGGTAACCGGACAGGCAGATTTTGCCAAAATCGAGATCGATTACATCCCGGGGAAACTTTGCGTAGAAAGCAAATCGCTAAAACTTTACCTTGCCTCATTTCGCAATGAACGCGGGTTCAACGAGGCGGTGGCGAACCGCATTCTTGATGACCTTGTTCGAGCCTGCCTACCACGTGAAGCAAACATTACCGCCTCCTTCTCCGCTCGCGGCGGGATCGCGCTGACGGTGCGGGCGAGTTTTCCTGATCGCTCGGTAGGGGGAAACTCTGTCGGGCCAGCGAAGAGCGATGGCTCCGCAGCGCGTCGACCTACCGGCAGGAGATGAAACCCGCAGTTGTTTTGCTGAGCGGCGGTGTCGACTCGGCAACGACGCTGGCGATCGCGAAAGAGGAAGGCTATGCAGTTTTCGCGCTCTCCTTTCGCTACGGACAGCGTCACGAGATTGAGATCGACTCTGCCGAACAAGTCGCCAAATCCTTGGGCGTCAGCGAGCATCGAGTGATCGAGATCGATTTGCGCGGGTTTGGCGGGTCGGCCCTAACCGACGCGACCGAAGTTCCGAAAAATCGCGGCGCAGACGAGATGGGAGGCGGAATTCCAGTCACCTACGTGCCGGCGCGAAACACAATCTTCCTCAGCTACGCTTTGGCCTGGGCTGAGGTAATAGGTGCGCATGACATTTTCATCGGGGTGAACGCGCTGGATTACAGCGGATACCCTGATTGCCGGCCGGAATTCATCGCTCAATTTGAAAAATTGGCGCGGGTGGCGACAAAAGCGGGAGTAAACGGCGTCCGCTATCGGATTCATGCGCCCTTGATTGAGATGACGAAGGCACAGATCATTCGGAAAGCGCTCGAACTTGGCGTCCAATTCTCGTTAACCCATAGTTGTTACGACCCGACGCCAGACGGCAGAGCCTGTGGCGAGTGCGATTCCTGTTTGTTACGCGCGAAAGGTTTTCGCGAAGCCGGAATTCCCGATCCGACGCGCTACATATCTCTTGAGCGCGGCCAGGTGGATCGACCGCTCCGCGGCCGATGTTAAAATGATTGCGGCGGCTTCCGGCGCCATGCTCTAGCATCGAGGAGAGGACTGCTCGATCCGCCTTCGCCGCGTAGTTTCAGTCGCGCAATCCCGGAATGTGTGCGTAGCCAACGAATCGGGGGTGCACCTTACCATCTTCAGCCTCATCCTTGTCCGCGCGTGGCATTTTGAAATCGAACACGCTCACGCCGAATCGCTGCTGACTCTGATAAGTCCGGCCGTCACTCGCACCCACCATGACGCGGGCACCCGTTTTCTTCTCGCGTCCAAGGTAGATCATGGCGTGCGTGATCGGCGGATCACGCTGAATCGCATAAGTACCGGTCCAGAAGAGCAAGTCGCCCGGTTTTAGATTATCGAGTTCAAAGGAATCCTCTTTCCGACTCACCACCGGCTCGAATTTCCCAGCTCGTCGCACCCAGATGTATTGCTCGCTGGAGTCGCGCGGCACGCCCTCCACGCCGTTTTGTTTGAGCACGAAATAGACAAAGCCTGAGCAATCCATCCCGCCGTTATCTGGATCGGCTGAGCCGTATTTGTAATCCAGATTGCGTGTCGTGAGGTCGAGTGCCGAATTGAGAAGTTGCTGCACTTTTGGCGGATAATTCTCGAAACCAGTGATCGCTTCCGGTGACAACGTCGCGTTGGGCGCGCCACGCTTTCCTTTTTCAGGAGTTGCCGTGGCGGTTGACGAAAGAGAAGGGGTCGGTGTTGGCGATGGCGATGGCGATGGCGTTTCGCTCGGCTCCGGCTTTGGCGAAGATTTCTTTTTTGCCTTCGGCGACGGAGACGCGCTTGGCGATGGAGAGACGGATTTCTTTTTGGGCGACGAAGTCGGCGAAGGCGGCGCCGATTCTTTTTTTGCGGTCGTAGATTTTTTCCGTTTGTGCGGAGTAGGAGTTGGCGTCGGCGTGGAAAAAACTTTTTTGATTTTTTCACCGACGGATTCTTCCGCGGCTAATGGCGGTGAAATTGTGGCCGATAGGATTAGAACCGACGCCAGAAACGTCGAGAGCTTAAGGATAGTGGGCCGGGATCCATCGACTCCGCTGCGCTTCGTTCGAGGTAACATTCAAGCGTCGATTTCCTTCAGCACTGCTTTATTGATCCGGATTCCGGCATCGAGGTTTTCCAGCGGAAAATTCTCGTTCGGCGAGTGCGCGCGGCAGTCAGGCAAAGCGAGTCCGAGGAGGAGCGTTTCCGCACCAAGAATGTTACGGAAATCCGACACGATCGGAATGCTCCCGCCTTCGCGAATCAGGACCGGATCGCGTTCGAACGCTTTCTTGAGCGCCCGCTGCGCTGCCTCACCATATTTCGAATGCGGATCGGTCAGATACCAGGGACCCGCGTGGCCAGCAGCCATGTCGAGTTTTACCCCGGGCGGGCAATTTTTTTGCAGATGTTCGTGCACCAACGCGATGATCTTGTCGCCGTCTTGGTTCGGGACGAGACGGAAAGTGAGCTTGGCCATCGCTTCGCGTCCAATTACCGTCTTGGTCCCCTGCCCCTGGTAACCGCCGCCAAATCCATTGATCTCCGCTGTCGGGCGCGCCCAAATCCGCTCCATCGTTGAAAAACCTTTCTCGCCAAATAATTCCGGGACGCCGGCCTCTTTCAGGATTTCTTCATCGATGTTCACTGGAATTTTGCGCCACATTTCACGCTCCCAATCTTCCAACGGCAACACGTCATCATAAAAACCCGGGATGGCAATGTGCCCATTCGCGTCATGCAAAGTGGCGAGCAAGCGAGCCATGGCCGTGAGCGGATTCGCGACCGCGCCGCCGTAAACTCCCGAGTGTAAATCCATTTTGGGACCGGTGATTTTCAATTCCAACGATGCCACACCGCGCAACCCGTAGCTCATCGTCGGAACACCGCGCGAAATCATCCCGGTATCGGAAACGACCACGACTTCCGGCTTCAACGCAGCCCGGTTCTGTGAAAGAAAGTTGCCGAGGTTGCCGCTGCCAATCTCTTCCTCTCCTTCGATGACAAAATGCAAATTGACCGGGAGATCACCGGTCGCCTCGATTTGCTCCTGCACTCCGAGAATGTGTGAAAGGATCTGACCTTTGTTGTCGGTCGCGCCGCGGGCGAAGACGTACCCATTTTTCAAAACCGGTTCGAATGGCGGTGAATCCCAGAGCCGCACTGGATCGGGCGGCTGGACGTCGTAATGACCGTAGATCAAAACGGTGCGGCGGCCTGCTTTTTGTTTGTTGTGCGCCCAAACCACCGGATGCCCAGGGGTGGGACAAAGTTTGGCGGACAAACCGACTTTGGTCAGTTTTTCCACCAGCCAATGCCCGCACTCAGTTACCTTTTCCGTGTATTGATCGTCGGTCGAGATGCTGGGAAAGCGGAGGAACTGATAAAAATCTTCGAGATGACTTGCGCGCATGGGTGGACGGTAGCGACGCAAAAGCGTTTGTCATCCCAAGGGGCGTCCTCTCCCCTCGCCGTAGGGTTATGCGAAGGTGGGAGAGACTCCCGCGGCAAAACCTTTAAAAGTAACGGCGTGATCCCTATCCGGAAAGACTCACAGTTGATCGCACTTTATTCGAACCGGTGTGTGCATTGACTATCGAGAAGTCCTTCGCATTCGCTCGGAATGACAGCAGTGCTAGCATGAACACATGGTCGTATCGCTCCGTTCCGCTGTCGTTTGTCTCCTCGTGATTGCGTGCTTCGGGATTTCGTTCGGCCAAATCGATCGCATCACCGGAAAACCCTTTGCCACGCGCTCGGAAGTTTTGGCCCGGCACGGAATGGTTTGCACGAGCGTGCCCGCAGCCACGCAAGTCGGGCTCGACATCTTGAAGCGCGGCGGTAACGCGGTCGATGCTGCGATCGCGGCCAACGCCACCCTTGGCTTGATGGAACCGGTTTCAAACGGTATCGGCGGCGACCTTTTTGCCATCGTTTACAGCGCGAAAGAAAACAAACTCTACGGCATCAATGGCAGCGGCCGCTCTCCGCTCGGTTTGAGCTATGAACAAATGAAAGCGGAGCTCGACAAGTTGCATCGCAAAACGATTCCGCCGCGCGGCATGCTACCGATCAGTGTGCCCGGAACAGTGGATGCATGGAGCGAATTGCATAACAAATTCGGCAAACTCAAGTTCAGTGACGACCTCGCGCCGGCCGTGAAATATGCCGAAGAAGGCTTTCCGGTGACCGAGCTGATTGCCTTTTATTGGCACTTTGGACCGGAAGTTTACAAAGATCTGCCCGGCGCGTTCCTCCAAACGTATACTCTCGATGGTAAGGGGCGGACGCCGGCAAAAGGAGACATCTTCAAAAATCCCGCGCTGGCAACAACATTGCGATTGATCGGAGAAAAAGGCCGTGATGCTTTTTACAAGGGCGAAATCGCCGACAAGATCGACAAGTTCATGCGGGAAAACGGCGGCTTTCTACGCAAACCAGATTTTGAGAAGCACACTTCGACATGGGTCGATCCAGTGTCGACGAACTACCGCGGCTACGATGTGTTTGAGCTACCGCCGAATGGACAGGGCATCGCCACTCTCCAGATCTTAAACATTTTGGAAGGTTTCGATCTCAAATCGATGGGGCGCAATTCAGCGGAAACGCTGCACGCCATGATCGAAGCGAAAAAGATTGCATGGGCGGATCGCGCCAAATTCTATGCCGACCCCGAGTTCGCGAAAATTCCGCTGGCCGGTCTACTTTCGAAGGAATACGCAGGCGAACGGCGAAAGTTGATCGATCCCGGGCACGCGGCCAAGGCTGTAGAGGCAGGCGTACCGCCTGCCAACGGGGCCGAATCGCAGGCGACACGGGAGCCGCTACAAGATTCTGCCGCGACGCCAAAACGCTCCCCGGTCGACGACGGCGACACCATTTACATGTGCACGGCGGATGATGAGGGTAATATGGTATCGCTCATTCAGAGTAACTATCGCGGCATGGGCTGCGGGATCGTTGTCCCGGGACTCGGCTTCATGTTTCAAGATCGTGGCGAGCTTTTCTCGATGGAGCCCGGCCATGCCAACGTCTACGCGCCAGGCAAACGTCCGTTTCACACCATCATTCCGGGATTCGTGATGAAGGATGGAAAACCGTGGGAAGCGTTCGGGGTGATGGGAGGCGGGATGCAACCGCAAGGACACGTTCAGGTCCTGACCAATCAGATTGATTTTGGTTTGAATGCGCAGGAAGCGGGCGACGCTTCACGCTGGCAGCATGAGGGAGATAATGAACCGACCGGCGAAAAAATGGAAAAAGGTGGCTACGTTGAAGTCGAGAGCGGAATCCCATATGAGATCGTCCGCGAACTGGAAAAACGCGGTCACGAGGTGCGCTTTGACGTAGGTGGCTACGGTGGCTACCAAGCCATCAAAGTAGAGCTGCATGACGGCCAGCGCGTTTACGTCGGGGCAAGCGAATCGCGCAAGGATGGTCAGGCCGCAGGTTATTGAACCTCGGAACGAATCGCGTCGACATCCGAAAACTCTGAAAGCTTTGTCGCGTGGCATATCTTCTGCGCGCAGACGATTCGATGTCTCCCGGTCGCATCACGGACCAATCTCATACCGCCCCTGCGCCCCCAGACCCTCTTTCCACTATCCGATTACTTGGCTGCATCGCGGTCACCGCGACGATTTACTTCGTAACAGGCAAGTTAGCGCTTTTTCTCGCTATACCTCCCGGGTATGCGACCGCGGTCTGGCCAGCGGCCGGCCTCGCACTCGGCTGCCTCCTTCTGTTTGGCAATAACGCCTGGCCAGGCGTCATCATCGGATCTTTTCTCGTCAATTTTTGGACGTCCCTCGATACCGCAACCTTTAGCGCGATCATAAGATCGGTGGCGGTCCCGGCCTTTATCGCCGGAGGCGCAGCCCTGCAAGCCCTAACGGGGGCATTCCTGGTGCGCCGTTTCGTCGGTCTGCCAACAGCACTGGCCACTGAGAAGGAGGTCTTCCGTTTTTCGCTGGCGGCGTCGGCGAGCTGCCTCATCACCCCTACGATCGCGCTAATGACCCTTTGGTTAGCGCGCCTTGTCTCTTCCGGCGATTTCTTAACGAACTGGATCACGTGGTACGTGGGCGACTCAATCGGAACGCTGATCTTCGCCCCGCTGGTTTTGATCTGGACCTTTCGCACCGCGGACTGGCGCCGCAAGCTTTCCATTACCGTACCGATGGCCTTCACCCTTACCGTGGTGGTGGCTCTGTTTTTCCAGACCAACCGATGGGAACAAGGGCGGATCAAGATGGAGTTCGAGCAGCGGATCGGGAATCTCACCCAAAAACTCCAAGGCGATTTTGATGGTTATCTCGATGTCCTGCGCTCGATACAGAATTTTTTTGCAAGCTCACCCTCAGTGAGCCAGGGCAGTTTCCACTCGTTTGTGACGAGAGACATCTCCGATCATCCCGGAATCCAATGGCTTTCTTGGGATGCACGGGTTCCCCGGTCTAAAGTATCGGCCTTTGTCGAAGCGGCCCACCGCGATGGGTTGGCAACTTTTCAGCTGAACGAGCGCGATGCACAACAAAAACTGATTCCGGTAACCGCGCGTAATGAATACGTTGTCATCCGTTACATCGAACCCCTGCTTGGAAACGAGAGATCTCTTGGATTCGATATCGCGTCCGATCCGGTTCGACGCGAAGCATTCGAATGGGCCAGAGATAAGGGAGAAGCCCGCGCCACTAAACAAACTCAACTCATTCAGGACAAGGACATGGCTCTTGGCTTCGTGGTCTATCTGCCAATCTACACCAACGGCTTTTCTCACAATACGGTTGAAGAGCGGCAGCATCGGTTAGAAGGTTACGTCGCCGCGGTTTTTCGAATCGCGGATGTGATAGCTCAATCACTCAAAGACGTCGACCAAAAGGGCCTCCAACTGCGATTTCTCGATCAGGGCGCGGGCTCGACAACGCAGACTCTTTTCCAGAATTCACCCGAACGCGCGAAGCCGGCGGTCTTGCAAATAAAAACGAACATAGAAATGGCTGGACGGAAATGGTCATTGGAATCTTCCCTCTCGCCTGAATATTTGCGGGCCCATCACTCCTGGCAGTCTTGGAGCGTGCTCGCCGTCGGCCTTCTCTTCACCGGACTACTTGGCGCTTTTCTCCTGGTTGTCACGGGACATCGCCAACACGACGAGGTTTTGGTCGCGGAACGGACGCACGAGCTGGTCGCGGCTAACGCGATGCTACATCGCGAGATCGCTGAACGCTCCGTCGCTGAAAATGGACTGCGCGTTTCGGAAGCGAAACTTCGTTCTGTGACCCACTCCATCGGCGACGCGATCGTCTCGGCAGATGACAGTGGAAACATCGTTTTTTGGAATCCCGGAGCCGAAGCGATTTTTGGCTATAATGAAAGCGAGGCAATCGGTAAGCCACTCAACACCATTATCCCACAGCGCTATCACGGCCTGCACCGCGATACGATCTCACGCCTCAAAGCCGGCGGGGAAACACGCGTGGTCGGTAAATCGGTTGAGCTCGAGGGCCTGAGAAAAGATGGCGCCGAATTTCCGATCGAACTCACTCTTTCCTCATGGAAAACGAACCAGGGCCAATTTTACACCGGAATCTTGCGCGACATCACCAGACGCAAACAAGCGGAAGACGGTCTCAAGTCTAGCGAGTCGCGTTTAGCGGAAGCACAGAGAGTTGCCCATGTCGGGAGCTGGGAATGGGACATAGTCACTAAACAAGTGTTCTGCTCGGAGGAACAGTACCGGTTATTTGGGTTTGTGCCGGACGAATTCCTGGCCAGTTACGATCGTTTCCTGGCCTCCGTTCACCAGGAGGACCGCAAGGGGGTACGGAAATGGTTGAAGGAATTGGTCCGCGGCAATCCGTCGACCGGGATCGAGGCCCGGATTATTTTGCCGAGCGGTGACATTCGGCTGCTGCATAGCCTGGCCCGGATCGTCGTCGACAACGCCGGAAAGGTCGTCCGGATTGTTGGAACGTCTCAGGACATTACCGAGCGCAGCAAGGCCGATCAAAAATTCAAATCGCTGCTCGAATCTGCTCCCGATGCCATTGTCATCGTCAACGGCGAGGGAACGATCGTGCTGGTGAATTCGCAGGCAGAAAAAATCTTCGGCTACCAGCGCGAGCAATTGCTTGGAAGAGAGATTGAAATTCTTGTGCCTGAACGTTTCCGCGGGAAGCATCCCGGCAATCCGCGGGGCCTTTTCAAGGATCCACGTAGCCGCCCGATGGGTGCCGGGTTGGAGTTGGCGGGCGCGCGCAAGGATGGAAAGGAGTTCCCGATCGAGATCAGCCTCAGCCCTCTCGAAACGGATGAGGGGATTCTGGCGATGGCAGCAATTCGCGATACCACTGATCGCAAACGCGCTGAGCGGGAGTTGCATACCGCCAAGGAAGAGGCAGAGCGAGCAAACAAGGCCAAAAGCGAATTTCTTTCCCGCATGAGCCACGAATTGCGGACCCCCCTAAATGCAATTCTTGGATTCGGCCAGCTCATTGAAAAACAGAGTCCGACCGGGACTCTTCGCACTCGGGCCGGCCATATCACCGGTGCCGGGCGTCACCTCCTAAATTTGATCAATGAAATCCTGGATATCAGCCGAATCGAAGCGGGGGCGATGCAGTTGTCCTTGGAGCCAGTTAATCTCGCTAATGTTTTGGATGAAGCGCTCGATATCATGCGACCAATGGCGGCGGAGCGCGCCATCGAATTTACAGCACCTGTCCGAACCGACCGGCCGGTTTATGTTTTAGCCGACCTTCAGCGTTTCAAACAGGTTTTGCTCAACTTATTCTCGAACGCGGTAAAGTACAGTCCAAAAAAGGGCAAGGTTTCAATCTCTTATCGATCTTCCGGCGAGGGCGCGATGCGGATTGTGGTTAGCGACATGGGTTCTGGTATCGCCAGTGAGAAACTGTCACGGCTATTTACGCCCTTTGACCGCCTGGGAGCAGAACAATCTGCGGTAGAGGGAACTGGTCTTGGCCTTGCTCTCTCTGCCCGCATTATGCATGCGATGGGGGGCGGTATCGGCGCCAGCAGCGCAATTGGACGCGGCAGCACTTTTTGGGTCGATCTTCCTCGAGCCGAACCGCCTTCAACCGCAGAGCCGGAACACAGTGAGGATGAACCCGCGCTGGACCAGAACCTCGCTGCCGGCAAGCGCACCATCCTCTACATCGAGGACAATCTTTCCAATCTCAATCTCGTTCAGGAAATTCTTCGCCAGCAACCGCAGATCGAGCTGCTGAGCGCAATGCAGGGCCGGCTCGGTTTGGATCTGGCACGCAAACATTCACCCGATCTCATTCTGCTGGACATACATCTGCCTGACTTGAACGGATGGGACGTCTTTTCGCAATTGCGCGGCGAAGTAACGACGCGAGACATCCCGGTCATTATCATTAGTGCTGACGCGACCGCGCGGCAGATTCAACAGTTCATGACAGCCGGCGCTCGCGATTACCTGACCAAACCACTTGATGTCACCAAATTTTCCCGAGTAATCGAAGAATCGGCCTGGCCGTCGACCGACTCAAAGACGCTGATTCAGAAACCGAATGGAATAGAGAAAGTAACTGCAGGAACGATATAAAGGAAACCGAACAATTGCACATGGACACTACCAACTGGAAAGGCGACCTCGCCGCCTACACGAAAATGAAGATCCTCATCGTTGACGACGAGCCTGCGAACGTCGCTCTCCTGGAAGACATACTCGGGGAACAAGGGTACACCCACCTTAAGTCAACAACTGATTCCCGCCGGGTGTTGGAACTTTGCGACGAGTTCGATCCGGACCTGATTCTGCTCGATTTGTTCATGCCACATCTCGATGGTTTTGCTGTTCTCGAATCCCTGCGTGCCGACCGAAGCGAGGTTTACTTGCCAATCATCGTCCTCACGGCGGACGTCAACGAGGACACTAAACGCCGAGCGCTGCATTGTGGTGCAACCGATTTTCTAAACAAGCCTCTAGATCACATCGAAGTGCTGCTGCGCATTCGGAATCTGCTTGAGACCCGCCGCATTCATCAGCTGCTCGATAATCGGCGCGCCGCTCTGGAAGATTCGGTGCACGCGCGCACTTCAGAACTTCAGGCCGCGCAAGCTGCGTTGGAGAAGGTCCAGGGCAGATCATAGCCTCAGTAGGAGCACAGCGATCATGGCTATGTCCGCCGGCGGGCATCTCGCCGGTCATCCGGATGGGTTTGCTACGATTGTCGGCCTTGTTTCGCGCGCGCGAATGACGCACCATGCCCGCCAATGACTGAGGAGACACTGTCGATCGAACGAGCGGAGCAGGTCGATCATCAACTTGTCCGCGGCATCGGAATTCCCGCTCTCACCGCGAACATTGTCAGCTCGACCATCGGTGCTGGAATTTTCGTGATTCCCGCGACGGTCGCGGCAGGACTCGGGCCGGCTGCGCCGCTGGCATTTATTTGCTGCGCAATCGCGATGGTTTTGTTCGTCACCTGTTTCGCCATCGCGGGGAGTCGTGTCTCGCTCACAGGCGGACTCTACGCCTACGTCGAGGTCGCATTCGGCAAATACGTCGGGTTTCTCGCCGGCATGCTTTATTTTCTGACGGCGCTTGGCGCGGTTGCCGGCGTGGTAAATGTACTCGCAAATTCAATCGCCCTCGTCATTCCATTTCTCGGCGGACCGCTGATGCGCATCGTTGTGATGCTTACGGTTTATGGCGTCCTAGTGTTCATCAACATTCGTGGTGTGCGCGAAGGCGCGGGCGCAGTCACGACGATCACGGTCGCGAAACTTCTTCCGTTACTTCTGTTCATTGGCGTCGGAATCTTTTTCATTAATCCGCAAAATCTCAGCTGGCCCGGTTGGCCCGGCAGTAAAGCGTTAGGCGACAGTGTAATCTTGTTGATCTTCGCCTTTGTAGGAATCGAAGTAGCGTTGATTCCGAGCGGCGAAGTGAAAAATCCAGCGCGCACCGTTCCGCGCTCGGCGTATCTCGCGCTCGTAATCACCACCATCATCTACATTCTCATCCAGCTCGTGGCGCAGGGAACGCTCGGTGTCGATCTTGCCAACCACAAAGACGCGCCCCTCGCCGAAGCGGCCGCGCTATTTCTGGGCAACATCGGGCGCACCATTTTGCTCGCAGGCGCGACCATCTCCGCGTTCGGCTTCGTCACCAGTGACATCCTCAGTTCGCCGCGCATGATCTTCGCCTTCGGCCGCGACGGCGCGCTGCCAAAGTGGTTCGCGCACGTTCATCCGCGCTATCGCTCGCCCGACGTCGCTATCATCACGTACGCCGTACTCGCCTTCACCCTGTCCATCACCGGCACGTTCGAGAAACTGGCCGTGCTTTCCAACGTCGCCGTTCTCCTAATGTATCTGCTCTGCTGCGCCGCGTGCTGGTTTTTGGTGCAACGCGACGTTCGCGCCGACGGCGCACAGCCCTTCAACTTTCCTGGAATGAAAATCGTGCCCGCACTCGCGATTGTCGCCATCATCTGGATTCTCACGCACGCAACCGCATGGGAATTTGAAGTAAATGGAATTGTGCTCGCAGTGGCGTCGGTTTTTTATTTCTTGCGAGCCAAGCTGCGGTCGACCTGAGACCCGTCCTGGAATTAGGGTCGCAAAGAGGCGGCTTCACTTCGAACGCGCCGGCAGGGCCTTCCACCCCAAAATATGGTAGTTGGGCAGGAGCCATCCACCCCGAATTGTGTAGATTTGCCTTGCGAGCGCGTTCTTGCGATTATATTCACCACAACCAGGCGCCTTAGCGCCGCCCGCCATTTTAATGCATCTTCAATCGCTCGAGCTCTTCGGCTTCAAGTCGTTCGCCGATAAAACAATCTTTAATTTTCACGAAGGTGTGACTGCCATTGTCGGCCCCAACGGCTGCGGGAAATCCAATGTTTGCGACGCCGTCCGCTGGGTTTTAGGCGAACAATCCGCCAAATCGCTTCGGGGCGGCGAGATGGCCGACGTCATTTTCAACGGCGCCGACTCACGCAAGCCGCTCGGTTTTGCTGAAGTTTCGCTGAACTTCACCGAGTGCGGGGAGGAGCTTGGAGTCGAGTGGCACGAGGTGCGGGTAACGCGACGAATTTATCGCGATGGCAATTCCGAATATTTCTTAAACAAAACCGGATGCCGCCTAAAGGACATCCACAGCTTGTTCGCTGACACCGGCGTCGGGCGCGCTGCCTACTCCATCATGGAGCAGGGCAAGATCGACCTGATCCTGAGTTCGCGTCCGGAAGATCGACGCAGCGTTTTTGAAGAAGCAGCCGGAATCACCAAATACAAAACACAAAAGAAAGAAGCGCTCCGCAAGTTGGAGGCGACGGAAGCAAATCTGTTGCGCATCGGCGACATCATTAAGGAAGTGAAGCGCCAGATTGGTTCGCTGCAACGGCAGGCCGGCAAGGCGCGGCGATATCAGGCGCTGCATGCAGACCTGCAAGTGCTCGATACTCATTTCTCACACCGCAAACTGCAGAGCCTCGAGCAGGAACTCAGCGAATGCACCGGCGAGATCGCGCGGGTTTCGGAAGCCGAGCAAACGACGCGCGATCAGATTAATGATGGCGAAGCCCGCTTGGCCGCTGCGCGCCGCGGACTCGACGCCGCGGACGAAAAGATTACGGGCGCGCGGGCCAAGGTGCAGCAGCTCGAAAATGAGATCGCATCCCTTCGTCACCGGATCGAGTTCAACGAAAAACATGCCGTGGAGTTGCAGCAATGGATCGATCGCAGCCGCCGCGAGATCGAATCGGCCGAAATAAAATTGCATGAACAAAACGCGGAGATCGAATCCGCCAACGCATTGGTGGAGGAGACGGGCCGATTGCTTGAGCAAAAGAACCAACAACTCGAGCACTTGACGGCGGACGCCAGCAGGCGGCGCGAAGTTTTTCACGCCTCGGATCAGAAACTGCGCGACGTCCAAATGAGTTTGTCGAAAGATGAATTACGATTGGCCGCAATCGCGGAAGATTTGCGCGAATTACGCGAACGGCGCGATGCGACCAACCGCGATGCGGAGACGCGCCGTGCCAGGATTGTGGCAGCCGGCACCGGCCACAAAACATTACACGCCAAAGTCACAGAGGCGCGCGCCGCGACCGAAGCGGAACGACAAACGGTTGAGCAACTTTTCGCGCGTGTCCGTTCGCAGGAGGAAACGCTACGCCAGAACCAGAGCGCGCTAGCCGAAGTCGAGAGAAAACTAGCCGCAATCGACCGCGCGATCGCCGAGAAAGAATCCCGTCACGAAGTTTTACGTCAACTCAATGAGGAAGGCGAGGGACTGGCACAAGGTTCGCAAGCGTTGTTGAAGAGTAACGAATTTGAATTTGCCGGCGCACTGGCGGCCCAACTCGACGTTTCGCATGAATTTGTCCCGGCAATTGAAGCTGCGCTGGGCCGAAATCTTCATGCGCTGGTTTTGCGCGATAACGCGCGCGCAGCGGAAATCGTTTCTTATTTGAATCAACAACAGCTGGGTCAGGCCGCACTTGTTCTCGAGCGAATCGACCATCGCGAACGTCCAGCTTCCAAAGATTTGCCGCAAAATGCGATCGGTTGGGCCGCTGATAAAGTGCGGACCCCCGCTGCGCTTGAGGCGTTGGTGAAGGGCTTGCTCCATAACGTCGCGTTGTTTGAAAATCTAGAGGAAGCGTTAAATGCGATCGCGAAAAATTCCGAGATCGCAGCCGCCACCTTGCGCGGCGAGTACATCTCACACCAAGGAATTCTCTTCGGCGGGAGTGGAAAGGTGCGGACGGATTCGTTGCTTGAGCGCAAAGCGCGGATCGACGCGATCGCGAAGGAGCTGATCGATTTGAAACGCGAACAGGCCGCGGTTGAGCAGCGGCGGGTTACGGCGGAGTCACAAATCGCCGGTGGCACGACGGCGCTGGAGAAGGCAGTCGCCTTACATCAGGAAGCGCAAGTCACGCAAACCGCATCAATCTCGAAAATTTCGGAACTGGAACGCGAACAGCATTCCGCGGAGCGCGAACTGGAGTCGCTCGAATTCGAACGCTCAACCCTCGAGCGCCAAATCGCATCGGCAGACGCACAGATTCAGCAACTCGAGGAACAAAGCGCACAGCTCGAAAAAAAAATCGCCGGCGACCGCGGCGAGATTGCGCTTTTGGAAGCGCAACGAAACGAAGCATTGCGCCAAGAAGAAGATGCAAGTGCGCTTCTGGCGGAGTTGCGCATCGCCGCGGCGACACATGAGCAGAAACATCAGAATTTGCTGGCGCAGTGCGCACCCATGCTGGCGCGCCAAATCGAGCTGGCGGAATTGATGGCGACGCGACGGGCCGATATTGAAAATTACGAAGCGCGATTGGTCGCGCAGGCAGCGGAAGACGACGCGGCGAGGAATGCAATCGAACATCAGAGACAGGAATGCACGCGGCGCGAAGCGGAGATTTGGAAATTGGTGGCCGAACGCGCCAGCCAGTTGGAAACAATCAACTCCGATGAAGCCAATCTGCGAGCGGTACGTGATCGTTTAAGCGAATTACAGGAGAAACGCGGAACGCATTCCGTGCGGCAGACGCAATTGCAGCTTCAGCTCGAGCATCTGGCCGAGCATGTGATGGAACGTTACCGGATCGATTTGCGCCTGTTCGAGCCCGACACGCAGGCGCACGAAAAAGTTCTGTATGCGCAGCTCAAGCGCGCGGTGCGCCCCGAATCTGTTGCCGCGGTCGGAGGAAGCGGCGATGAATTACGCCACGAAAAGGAGCCGCGGCTCGCGGCCGCGCCGACAGAGGAAAATCAGCAAAAACTCATTGCCGATCTCACGCGTCAGCTCGAAAACATGGGCCCGGTAAATCTCGAGGCTGTCCAGGAATACGACGAACTGGAAGAGCGTTACCGTTTTCTCGAGACGCAGAACACCGATCTGACCAATTCACGGCGCGAATTACTCGATGTTATTGCGCGGATCAATTCGACGACAAGGGAACTCTTCGCCGAAACATTCGCGCAGGTGCGAGCAAATTTCCGCGAGATGTTTGCCGAGCTTTTCGGGGGCGGCCGCGCCGATCTGCAATTAATGGATGAGAACGATGCACTCAATTGCGGAATCGAAATCATCGCCAAGCCGCCAGGCAAACAATTACAAAGCATCTCGCTTTTGAGCGGAGGTGAGCGGACGATGACGGCCGTCGCACTTTTGTTTGCCATTTACATGGTGCGGCCGAGTCCGTTTTGTGTGCTCGATGAAATGGATGCGCCGCTCGACGAGTCCAACATCAATCGCTTTATCAAGGTGCTGGAGCGGTTCGTCTCGCAAAGCCAGTTCATCATCATCACCCACAACAAGCGTACCATCGCCAAGGCCGATATTCTTTACGGCGTGACGATGGAAGAACGCGGGGTAAGCAAACTGGTAGGAATGAAAATGACCCCGCCACGAAAGGCGGAAGCGAACGGCGCGGGCGCACCGCTGGAAGGCGCGACCCAGCGACATTTTTCGATGGCGGAAGAATCACCCCGAGTCAGTTCGCTCGCCGCGCGTTGATTCTGGGTAACGCGCGCTGCGGCGACCTCCAGCCTGCTTTCGGCTGGTACGGAACATAGATCTCCAGGTCTGTGTTCCGTGCCGCTCGCCGAAAAGCTTTCGAAACCGAATCGTTGAGACCAACGTTTGTCGCCGGCACGCTGACGGCGACGGCAACCTGGCAGCCTGCGGTTCCCCAGATCAGCTTGGGCGTCCGCATTCCCCGGCGAAAATTTTTTGCGCAGCCGCCCGGATGTTGGCTACAATCGTCCGATGCTGCAAACTGCGCGCCCGAAGCAAAAATCCCAACCGAAAGCGCCGGCTCCCGAAAAATATCTCGAGGCCTTTCGCTGGATGCTGCTGACGCGAACATTCGAAGAAAAACTTGCCAGCATGTATCGCGGCGGTCGGATCACCGGCGGCGTCTACATCGGCAAAGGCCAGGAAGCGGTCAGCGTCGCTTGCGGAATTTTCCTACAGAAAGGAGACATCTTCGCGCCTCTCATTCGTGATCAGGCCGGCCGGTCGGCCTTTGGTGAACCGCTGGTCGATGTCGCACGCACCTATCTTGGTTCGCGCGCGGGACCGATGCGAGGACGCGATGGCAACATTCACCGCGGCAAACCACGCGACGGCCAGCTGGCGATGATCAGCCATCTGGGCGCGATGGTTTCCGTGGTCGTCGGCTCGCTCATGGCAAAGCGCGGACGGGGTGAGAAAAATTTTATAGGGCTAACGACAATTGGGGAAGGGGGAATGCAAACCGGCGCCACCCATGAAGGAATGAACATCGCCGCGGTCGAGCACGTTCCGCTGGTAGTGGTAGCGACCAACAATCATTACGCCTATTCCACTCCGAATGATCGCGAGTTTGCCTGCTCCAACCTGGTTGATCGCGCCCGCGGTTACGGCTTCGAAGGCTATGAATTGGACGGCACCGACCTGGCGCAATGCCTCGACGTAATCGGCACGGCCGTGAAACGCGCCCGCGCCGGTCGCCCACCGCAGCTCGTCGTCGCCTCCATCCTGCGCCTGGCCGGTCATGGCGAACACGACGATTTCAGTTACGTCACCGACGATATTCGCAAGGAGCCATTCGCGATTGATTGTCTGAAACGCACGGAAGCATTTATCAAGGAGCGCGAGCTGGCCGATTCCGAGACACTGAAACGCTGGCGCGAAGAAGTGGCAGAGGAAGTCGAAAACGCTTTCAGCGCTGCGCAAAAAGAACCCGTGCCCAGCGGCGATGAAGAAGATTGGCACGCGATCTCCACGCGTGATCTGGTGGACGAGATTGGCGAAGGCGAGTCATCCTAGCCATGAGCATCACCTATCTTGAGGCCATCCGCGAAGCGCAGGCGAAGCTTTTGCGCGATGACAAACGCGTTTTCATTTACGGGCAGGATGTGGGCGGGGGCTTCGGTGGCGCGTTCAAGGCCACCAAAGGACTGGCCAAGGAATTTCCCGGCCGCGTCTTAAACACGCCGATTAGTGAAGACGCCATGGTTGGCACTGCCATCGGCGCCGCACTCGAAGGCATGCGCCCAATTGTGGAAATGCAGTTCGCCGATTTTTCCAGCATCGCTCTGAATCAAATTCTCAACAACGCCGGGACGCATTACTGGCGCACTAATATTCCGGTTCCAATCACGGTGCGGTTGCCCTCCGGCGGCACCAAGGGGAGCGGGCCGTTTCATTCGCAATCGATGGAATCCCTTTATGCGCACTATCCGGGATTGATCGTGATGACCCCGGCGACGGTGGAAGATGCTTACACCATGCTAATCGACGCGGTCGCGATTGATGACCCGGTGGTTTACTGCGAGCACAAATACCTTTACTACCATCTCAAGGCCGACAGTTTGCCGAACGACGGAATGCCAGTTGGCAGAGCTCGAATCGCGCGGACCGGACGCGATCTAACAATCGTTAGCTACAGCGCGATGTTACACGAATCTTTAAGCGCGGCTGAGGAGATTGCGAAAGAGGGATTCGAAATCGAAGTAGTCGATCTGCGCACGGTGAAACCACTCGATACCGCCACTGTGCTGGCTTCCGTCGCCAGAACCGGCCGGCTCTTGGCGGTCGGCGAATCTTTCCCCTGGGGTGGCGTGACCGCCGAAGTCATCGCGCGCGTCTCTACCGAAGGTTTCCATTTGCTCGATGCCGCGCCTGCGCGAGTTAACGCCAAGGATACTCCCATTCCTTATCATCCAAATCTATGGTCAACGCACCGGCCGAGTAGCAAAGTGATTGCCGCGAAAGCGCGGCAACTCTTACGCGAATGAAATCAGAAGCAATGTTTTCCTGACTACCATGCCCCAAGTTCCCATCATCATGCCCCAGCTCGGCGAATCGATCGCCGAAGCGACGATTGTCTCGATCAACGTAGAGCCAGGCGAAAAAGTTGCCGCCGATCAGGAAATCATCGAAGTCGAAACCAACAAGGCGGTGATGGGCGTGACGACACCGTGCGCGGGCGAGATCGCCAAGATCGACGCCCAGGTCAAGGAAACATATCCGATCGGCGCGGTGCTCGGTTACATCGAAGCGAGCGAAAAAGATGCGGCCCGATTCGCCAAACAAGCACCGGCTCCCGAGGTGCAGCGCGAAATGACCGAGGAGATTCCTGGACGGAACGAAGAAACAGTAAAGGCCGAAAAAACTAAGAGCAATGGCGCCAGAGCTAAAGTTCTGACTGACGGATTGCCCGTTCCCGCTGCCGCAAAAGGGGCAGGGTTTTTGTCGCCGCGCGTTCGTGCCCGAATGGCGGAGTTGCAATTAACCAACGCGGATCTCGCTGGTATTGCAGGAACAGGCAGCGGCAATCGCGTCACGATTAAAGATTTGGAGAATTATTTGCGCCAGATGGAATCGCAGACCACGAGCGATGCCTCCGCCATCCGCACGGGAGTCGCGGATGCGATGCGACGCAGCTGGTCCCGGCCACTGGCGACGATCGGGTCGTCGGTGAATCTCGATCCTGTCCTAACGGATCGTAGACAGCGCGACCCAAAGCCTGGTCCGGCGCTTTATGCCTTGCGCGCACTCGCGCTGGCGCTTGCGGAAAGTCCCACCGCGGCCGCGAAACTGGTCGGCGCCCGCGTCTTACAATCGAACGCGATCGACATCGGTCTCGCAATTGAAGCGCAGGATGGAATCATTGTGCCAATCATCCGCAAGGCCGATAAAGCGTCGCTCGCTGATCTAACGACGAAGTACCAAGAATTAATTTCACTCGGGCGCGCTCGTCGCATTTCCCCAGAGATGCAGAGCGGCGGAATCGCAGCGGTCTCGAACTTCGGTACCTTCGGAGTTGAATGGGGCACGCCGATCCCCCTGCCCGATCAGACCATGATTCTTGGTCTTGGCGTCGGCAAAAAAACACCGCGCTGGGATGAATCGAAATCAGAATTCATTCCAGTGACCGAGGCGCAAATTACGCTTAGTTTCGATCATCGCAGCCTCGACGGCGGCGGGGCGGGTCGATTACTGAAGCGCGTGATCGAGCTGCTGGAAGAGCCCACGCAGCTCTGATTTCCCTCTGGGTAGCGCGCGCGTCTCGCGCGTTGGTTTCGGCGTCTCGCCGAAACAGTCTTCCCGAGAAAAGTCCGCGAAAGCGGGACGCTTTGCCAGCACGCGAGACGCGTGCGCTACCCAGATTCATTTGCGATGCGGTGGTAAAATTTGCACCGACAACGAAGCCGACCACAATTAAGGTAGTCGTGAGGATTAAATATGTACGAGAACACCGAATTCAGCACTAGCCGCGACGTCGAAGCGATTCAAATCCCGGCGGGAACGAAGATCACGATCCCGGCCGGAACGCCCGGCGTGATCACGCAATCGTTGGGCGGGAGTTACACCATCGCGACGAACTTCGGTTTGTCCCGGATCACGGAAAAAGATGGCGACGCCCTTGGATTAGAGAAGAGCGAATCGCAGCCAACAGCATCCGCGAACGGAGCGAAAGATGGCGAGGTTTCCGAAGAAGATGTTTGGAATCAGTTGCGCCAATGTTATGACCCGGAAATTCCGGTGAACATTGTCGATCTGGGATTGGTTTACGATTGCAAGCTGACGAAGAAAGAGGACGGCAGCACGCGCGTAGATGTGAAGATGACTCTGACCGCGCCGGGTTGCGGAATGGGACCGGCCATCGCCCACGACGCCCAAAGCAAGATTTTGACGATCGATGGCGTGGACGAAGCGGATGTTCAGCTGGTTTGGGATCCGCCATGGAACCAGAATATGATCAGCGAAGCGGGCCGGATGAAGCTCGGAATGATCTAAGGGAAAGATCTTCCCACCCGGTCGCGCCTCCTGGGGAAGTCCGTCATCCCGAGCGCAAGCGAGGGACCTCATACCAGGTAATGGATCACACAAACAGTTTGCGTGATCGCCGACCGCTCGGGAGGTCCCTCACCGTCTGCGCGGTTCGGGATGACAGACGCGGAGCTTCAAGTTGAACGCTGATTGTTGATCAGCTCTCGGCAGCCGCGATGAAATTTGCTGAATCAATTGACACCGACTCTGCCGATCCTATAATCCTGCTCCCGCGTTCGAAAAAAATCCGCAGTTTTCATCATGCCTTCAACTGAAATCATTTTGACTGACAATGTCCCGGGCCTGGGAGCGGAGGCGGACATTGTGCAAGTGCGGCGCGGTTATGCCAGAAATTATCTTTTGCCTCACGGCAAGGCCCATGAGGTGACGCCCGCGAGCCTGCGCCAGCTCGAGAATTTGAAAAAGAAACGGGCCGAACGCGAAGCCCGCGAGTTGAATGAGGCCGAAGAGCTGGCGCGCCGGATCAATAAATTGCGGGTGACGTTTAAACTCGAAACTGGCGAGACCGGGAAAGCGTTCGGTTCGATCACGGCGCAGGACATCGTGACGCGATTGAAGAATGAGATCGGCGATGAAATCGATCGTCATAAGATTCATCTCGAACATCCGATCAAGACCACCGGTGAACACGAAGTAGCGATCAAGTTGCACCACGACGTGACCGTGAATCTTAAATTTGAAGTTAAATCAGCGCATGAGGAGCAGGCCAAAGCGGTGGAACCGGCCGAATCGGCCGAGTCTGCTCCGAAACGAGGATTATTCCGAAGACGCAAATAAATGCCGAGCTCTCAGGGAAGTAGTCCTGAGAAGCCTCGTAAGACAGCGGGAAATGGCGCTGACCGAGGCTTGGCGCAGCAGAGTGGCGGGAGAGTTTTTCAGAGTTCGGCACAGGATATTCACCGCGCCCCGCCTCATAGTGTCGAAGCCGAGCAGGGCGTGCTCGGCTCGATGTTGATCGCGCCGCAGGACGTCATCCCGGAATGCGTCGAAAAAATCAAAGAGGAATACTTTTACATTCCGGCGCATCAAACGGTCTTTCAGGTCCTGGTGCAACAATGGAGCGCGGGCCAGGCGATCGATCTCATTACTTTTACCCAGACGTTGCGCGACCAAAATGTCCTCGAAACAATCGGGGGCGCCTCGTTCGTGACCAGCCTGTTCACCTTCGTCCCGACAGCAGCGAATATCGATTACTACCTTGAGATCGTCCGCGACAAATATGTTCTCCGCCAGATCATCATCACCTGCACCGAAGGCGTACGTCGCGCTTACGAGGAACAAGGCGAAGTGGGGCCGCTTCTGGATGAGGTAGAACACAATATTTTCAAGGTCGGCGACGATCGTTTCAGGGGCCAGCTCCTGACCATGAAGGAACAAGTGATGGGTGCGCTCGAATCCATCGAAAAACTTTGGGAGCGGCGTGGTGGCATTACCGGGCTATCGACTGGCTTCATCGAATTGGATCGACTGACCAGCGGATTACACGCGGCTGAAATGATTGTTATTGCCGGCCGGCCGAGCATGGGAAAAACCGCCCTCGCGATGAACGTGGCGGAACATGTCGCGGTGAATCAAAAAAAACCGGTCGCAGTCTTCAGCCTGGAGATGAGCAGCCAGCAGCTTGTTCAACGCATGCTCTGCTCCCGCGCGCGCGTCAATTTGCAGCGGGTGCGCGATGGCTTCCTTGGGGAACGCGACTTTCCCAGCCTGACCGCCGCCGCTTCGAAACTGGCGGAAGCAAAAATTTTTATCGATGACAGTCCATCGCTGGAAATTCTGGAGTTGCGAGCCAAGGCGCGTCGCCTGAAGGCGCAGCAAGACATCGAGTTGGTCCTGATTGATTACTTACAGCTCCTGCGATCGGCCACGCGCCGGGCCAAGGAAAACCGGCAGCTCGAGATTTCCGAAATCTCCGCCGGACTAAAAGCGCTGGCGAAGGAACTAAACATTCCCGTCATCGTCGTCGCCCAATTAAATCGGCAACCCGAAGCGCGTTCCGGAGGAAAACCGCGACTGAGCGATTTGCGCGAGTCCGGATCGATTGAGCAGGACGCCGATTTAGTGGGCTTGCTGGTGCGTCCTGAGATTTACGAGGAAGACGAGGAAGCGCGGGCAGAGAAGGAGGGCGAAGCGGAACTGATCATTGCCAAACAACGCAACGGGCCGGTGGGTGAAATTCCCCTCACCTTTTTGAAAGAATTTACCCGGTTCGAAGATCGCGCGCGCAATGTAAAGGAACCGGAGGAAGCGTTTTGAAGGCGTACGACGCTCCGCAAAGGAGTTTACGCGTTTATATTTAGCCAAAAAGGGTTGATGGCTGGAATTGGCTTACAGGGAACGAAGATCACGCAGATTCATCCGAAGTGACCGGCCTATTTGGTCTGTAAAGGAATGTAGCTACGAATCGCCTTGAAAAACAGCGGCGTGCTAATGCGCAGAATGAGATGGCAGTTGAGCCTGCGATCTTCTAGCTTCTGCAAAACTTCTACAACGCTATGGATAAATTACGGTTGACCAATCGATTCGTTTCCCGGTGCTTCCTCGGGAGCATTTTCCTCTCGGCCTCGATTACTCTAGCCGGCACTGAGAGCTACGACTACAAAACCGAAGCGCCTCCACCACCACAGCCCTGGTGTGAAACGCCTCCGACGCTCGAAATCCGGATCGGTGTTCCTGGGTGGTTGGCCGGTGTGTCCGGCGATAGTGGAGTAAAGGGAGTCGTTACCTCATCCGACGTCGGCGTCGACCAGATTTTCAACCATCTGACTCACGTTCCCATTGTGCTTTCGATTGACATTCGTTATCAACGGTGGGAATTCTTCGGAGATGGCCAGTACCTGGAGGTGGGTTCTTCTGCTACGCTACCTGGTTTACTCTTTACCACCGCCAATCTCCACCTCAAAACCGGGTTTGCAGAAGGATTTCTTGGTTATCGATTGATCAATTGCAATAAGGCTGCGCTCTCTCTCTCTTCGCCGGCGCGCGCTATAACTATCAGGCAGGCGATCTCAGCATTTTCAATAACGGCGATGCGCGTCTGGTCATCCTTCGTCAACTACTGGGAATCCGCAACAAGTTGGACTTTTCGGGTTCGACCGATTGGGTCGATCCCGTGGTCGGGGCCCGTGGGAAAGTGAAGATTTGGAAAGCTACATCGCTTTACGCGGAAGGTGATGTCGGTGGATTTGACGCCAACTCTGGCTCGGCCTTTGAGCTAGAGCGACAGGGACGCACGCTAGTGAAAAAGCCGAGATCAAGCGAGGACTGGAGCTACCAGATACAAGGCGGCCTCGAAGTTCAACTTAGCCGATGGTTCTGGACGCAGGTCGGCTGGCGCTACCTCAAATACGATTATATCTCCGCTGGTTTTACTAACAAGACAGAGTTGAACGGCCCACTCGTCCAAGGCGGAGTGAATTTTTAGCCTACTTCCCTTGAGCAATTGGATAGGGCCGAAGGTGTGACATCGACATCGGGGGTGAGAGATGAGCGTAATCCGAAGAAAAACACACTTCTGAAAACCACACGTACACGAAACCTCGTGCTGACCTTTCGGCTCGCGATCACGGCCGCGGCCGTTGCACTGACAAGCGTGGTCGAACAACAAGATACGGCAATCGGCGCAACTGATTCCAGTGGCATCGATCGGACCGTGCTGCCGGTTCCGGAGCCAAAGCCACCAGTAATCACGGAACTTGATGCCCGCAAGGCCACACCGCCGCCGCGGTTCGAGGTGAAGGCGCCGAAAGGTGCGCCCAATGTGGTGATCATCCTTCTCGACAACTTTGGCTTCGGTGACCCATCAACTTTCGGCGGGCCGATCCAGATGCCGACGCTGGACCGCCTGGCGCAGACTGGACTTCGCTACAACAATCTCAAACTCCCCCCGTTGTGTTCGCCCTCCCGCATCGCGCTGATTACTGGCCGCAATAGCCACAGCTGCAACTTTGGCACGATCGGGGAGATTGCCACGGCTTTCCCGGGGAACACCGGGATGCGTCCCAGCAGCATCACGACGCTGCCCGAGATCCTGCGGCTCAACGGCTATAACACCGCCATGTTCGGCAAGTGTCACGAGCTGGGGCCTTGGGAACTCAGCCCTGTCGGACCGTTCGACCGCTGGCCGGTGCATAGCGGCTTTGAGAGGTTCTATGGTTTCATGTCCGGCGAGGCGGATCTCTTTCATCCGGTCATTTACGACAACATGACTCGGGTGGATCCGCCGCATAATCCGAACTACTACGCCAGCACCGACATCACCGATAAGGCCATCACCTGGTTGCGATCTCAGCGGTCGCTCGCGCCTGACAAGCCATTCTTCGTTTACTACTCCGCAATTGGTACGCACGGTCCGTTCCAGGTGCCGGACAGCTGGCGCGATCGGTACAAGGGCAAGTTCGACCAAGGCTGGGACCAGGTGCGGAAGGAAACACTCGAACGCCAGATCAAGCTAGGCGTCGTGCCTCCAGGTACCGAGTTAGCGCCTAAGCCGCCGGGGATTCAGGAATGGGACCAGTTAACGGCCGACGAGAAGAAAGTCTTTGCCCGGTACATGGAAATCTATGCCGCGTTTGCCGAAATCACGGACTACGAAATCGGACGGTTCCTGAAGGAGATCGAGAACCTCGGCGCAATGGATAACACGCTGATCTTCTACGTCACGGGCGACAATGGTTCGGTTTTCCAGGGCGGCCCCAATGGTGCCTTCAATGAAATGTCTGTCTTCAACGCGTTACCAGAGCCCCTCGACATTGCGCTGAAGCATTTGGACGAATTCGGCGGGCCCAAATCTCATATTTTATATCCCAATGGCTGGGCCTTCGCCGGTGCCACACCATTTGGTTGGGGCCATCAAGTCGCCTCCTACGGCGGCGTTTGCCAGTCGATGGTGGTTAATTGGCCCAAAGGCATCAAAGAGAAAGGTGGTCTGCGCACGCAGTGGCATCACATCATCGACATTGCTCCGACGGTATTGGAGGCAGCTGGATTGCCCGAGCCCGGGGTCGTGCATGGCGTCCCCCAGCAACCCATCCAGGGTGTGAGCATGCTCTACACCTTTAATGATGCCCAAGCGCCGACGCGCCGACACACCCAATACTTCGAGATGGCAGGTAATCGCGGCATCTACCAGGATGGCTGGTTCGCTACCACGGTGCACCGGCCGCCGTGGGAGCCAAAGCCGCGGGCTACTTTCGAGAACGATAAGTGGGAGCTTTACAACGTAGACAAAGATTTCAGTTGCGCGCATGACCTAGCCTCGAAATACCCCGACAAGCTTGAGAAGCTAAAGGGAGTCTTCCTGGAGGAGGCCGTAAAGTACCACGTCTTGCCGCTTGACGACCGCGCCTTCGAGCGTTTCAACCCCGCTTTGGCTGGCCGTCCGGATCTGATGGAAGGTCGCACCGAGTTGACGGTCTATCCGGGCATGCAGGGGTTGGGCGAGAATGCCTTCATCAACGTCAAGAATCGCTCCTTTGCCATCACGGCCGACATCGAAGTGCCGGAGGCCGGTGCCGAGGGGGTAATCCTCGCCCAAGGTGGGAAAATGGGCGGCTGGAGCCTCTACTTCAAGGACGACAAGCCCAAGTTCGCTTACAACTATCTCGCTCGCGAGATTTACACGATAGCTGGCCCTGCTCGCCTGCCGGCCGGGCGAGTGACGCTCCGCTTCGACTTTGCTTACGACGGAGGTAAGCCCGGCGCGGGCGGGACGGGTTTGATCTCGGTCAACGGCGAAAAGGTCGCGCAAGGGCGGATCGAGCACACGCACCCGAACGCGTTTGGTGCGGAAACCACGGACGTGGGCGAGAACCTATACACAGTTGTGACCGACGACTACAAGGAAGGCGATAATAAGTTCACCGGTAAGATTGACAAGGTTACCGTCAAGCTAGGCGATTCCAACCTTAGTGAGGAGGCACAGAGGAGTATCGAAGCACTGAGCGTCGAGAAGATGCTGGATGTGGACTACTAATCTTGCCCTTGAGGAAACAGAAACAATCTCATGGTTCCATCCGCATGGGGGCTCTGCAACAAGGAAGTAACCTCGATGAATAACAAGTCGTAACAAGACAACACAATGAACAGACCAAACCTAATCGGCCGGCTTGCTTATCAATCCTTGCTCGCGGTGCGGTAGATTGCATCTCGATGATAGAACCGCAGGGCGGCCTCGAAGTTCAACTAAGCCCGTGGTTTGGACGCAGCTCGGCTGGCGCTATCTCAAATACGATTATTTCTCCCTTGGTTTTACTGACAAGACAGAGCTGAACGGCCCACTCGTCCAAGGCGGAGTGAATTTTTAAATAATTAGGACTCCATGTCTAACGGCCGGACGTTTCGCCATGGTCTTTGCCAATTCCGTGGGAGGTCACGATACGAAACTGACCGTCGCGTAAGGAAAATCCTGACATCGTAGGACGAAAGTCCAATAGCCGCTGCTTTTGTTTTGCAGATCATCCCGAATGCGTTTTCAATCGATCGCGTCGCTTGGTTCCAAACCAGGACGATACGTCAGACGACTACGCACCTAGGAATAACGAAAGTCAAAACATGAAACTACACCTTCTTACAACCCTGGCCTGTTGCGCCTTCGGCGCCGCGCTCACCCTAACGATCGTCTCAGCGGCATTGGCTGCGCCAAATCCCGAGCGTGACGTGTTCTTTGGCGAGACACACGTCCATACCAGCTGGTCCTTCGATGCTTATACCTTCGGCAATCACCTTAACTGGCCCGGAGGATGCGTATAAGTATGCGCTCGGCCAACCAATCAAGCATCCGGCGGGCTATGAGGTCAAAATCACCAAGCCTCTGGATTTCATGGGCGTGACCGATCACGCCGAGTATGTCGGCACCTTACGACTCGCGAACGATCCCGCGTCTCCCATTAGCAAATTGCCCATCGCTGAAAAACTGAAAGTGCGCACACCGGAGGACATCCAGAAAGTCTATCTTTTCATTGGAACTTCGCTTCTAAAAAACGAGCCAATTAAGGAACTCGTTAGCTCCGGAGGTAGCTGGGAGCGTTTGGAAGGAAATCATCCGGATCGCTGACAAATACAACCAGCCGGGAAAGTTTACCACCTTCGTCGCCTATGAATGGAGTTCCACACCGAATAACCGGAATTTGCACCGTAACGTTATCTTCAAAGACTCGACCCACGTCCCAGACGGTGCCCTTTAGTTCAATCGATTCGGAACATCCCGAAGACTTGTGGGCCTGGATGGATGCGCAGCGTAAACAAGGCAACGAGCTGTTATGCATTTCGCACAACGCGAACCTAAGCGATGGCATCATGTTCCCGATCGAGGTGGACAACAAAGGCCGCCCGATCGACGCGGCCTGGGCGCAGGAGCGGGTAAACAACGAGCCTTTAACGGAAATCCATCAACTAAAAGGAACTTCGGAAACTACCCCGCAGCTTTCGCCTAACGACGAGTTCGCAAATTATGAGATTCTTACTTACCTGCTCGGCGGAGAGGAGCGCGTGCCCAAGATTCACGGCAGTTACGTCCGGGAAGCGTGGGAGAACGGTCTGGCGATGCAGGAAGGCCGCGGTTACAACCCTTACAAGATGGGCGTCGTCGGCGCGAGCGACTCTCATAATACCGCCTCGGGTTATGTTCAGTCGGACTATTTCGGTGGCCACGGCATGATGGACGCGACCGATAAGACTCGCCTGAGTGGCAAGAAGGAACTCGGCCTGGATTTCGGCAGCTGAGCACGTCTGGCTTGGGAGGCGTGTGGGCCGAAGAAAACACGCGCGCTTCGCTTTTTGATGCCATGAAACGCAAGGAAACCTTCGGCACCAGCGGAGTGCGCATCAAGGTGCGGTTTTTTGGCGGTTACGATCTCACCGCTGACACGCTGAATGATAAACAGTGGGTAAAAACCGCCTATGCCAAAGGCGTTCCTATGGGCGGCGATCTACCGCCCGACCAGGCTGGAAAGCCGCCATCGTTTTTGGCGTGGGCAGTAAAGGACCCTGACGATGGTAACCTTGATCGAATCCAAATCGTCAAAGGTTGGACCAAACAAGGTCAAATTTTTGAAAAGGTTTACGATGTCGCCTGGTCGGGCGATCGCAAGGCCGACCCGCAAACCGGCAAGGTACCGCCAGTTGGCAATACCGTTGACATCAAGAACGCGAGTTACAAGAATACGATCGGCGCGACGGAGTTAAAAAAAGGCTGGACCGATCCTGAATTCGATCCGAGTCAGCACGCGTTCTACTATGCGCGTGTTATTCAAATCCCAACTCCGCGCTGGACAACCTACGACGCAAAGAAACTGGGCGTCTTGCCGCCGAGCGAAGTTCCGGCCTCTGTGCAGGAGCGAGCTTGGACCTCGCCCATCTGGTTTACTCCAACAGAGGATGCCGCTAAGAAAGTGGCTGCAGGGACGACGGTATCGATGCTTAAGCAGCAAGGTGCCACCGCTTTGGATGATGCTGCGTTGAAGGCGTTGATCGTAGGGAAAACGTTCAAGATTCGAAACCATGTCACTAACCAGGAATTCGAAATCCTTTACGGCAACAATGGGCGCCGCTTGATTACCAAAATCGACGGCAAGCAGCCGGAAGTCGGAGAGATAGGAGACGTTTTGCACGGCGGTGAACTAGGATCGCCGGCGGCTTATGAGATCAAGGATGGACGGATCGTAACGACGATATCAGGAACTCCGTTCGAAGTTATGGTCTACAAAGTAGGCGACAAATATATGGCTGCGCGCAGCAACGAGTTTGGCTACGCGAACTACGAAGTTGAAGCAGTTGAATAACGATGCGGACTTAAAGACTGAGGGAAAGTCACGATTCCGCATATGACAAAAGGAATATCAGTTCTTTATGGTCGCTTTAGGCGTTGGGCGCGCGAGCCGCTTCTGCATTTTCTCGTGATCGGAGCGGCCCTGTTTGCCATCTATCATTGGCTTAATCCAGGTGCGACCAACTCTGATACCTCGCGAAGAATTGAGCTGACTAGCGATGACATTCGCCAGCTTGAAATAAGCTGGACTGCGCAGTGGCAGCGCCCACCGACTCCGGAAGAGATGCGCAACCTGGTGGAGGACAAGGTGCGCCAGGAAATCCTTTACCGTGAAGGACTGGCGCTCGGTCTGGATCGAGATGACACGATCGTCAAACGTCGTTTGGCCCAGAAGATGGAATTCTTATCTGACGATGTATCGGCATTGCGCGATCCGTCGCTCGATGAGTTAAAGAAATGGTACGCCAAAAACGGATCACAGTTTTCGCTGCCTTCGCGAATTACGTTCCGGCATCTCTACTTCTCACCGGATAAACGCGGCGCGCAGGCGCGTGATGCGGCCGCGAGCGCGCTGGCAAAGCTGCCAGGTAAAGCAACAGATACTATCGACCTAACGAGTCTGGGCGACCCATTCATGTTTCAAGACCACTTTAGTGAACGCACGTCCGACCAGGTAGCAAATGTGTTCGGCACAAAGTTTGCCGAAGAGTTGTTTAAGTTAACGCCCGGTGAGTGGCACGGACCGGTCGAGTCCGGTCTCGGCTGGCATCTTGTTTGGGTGGATTCGATCACCCCGGGACGCACGCCCGAATTCGAAGAAGTTGATATATCGGAAATCAAATCGCAATGGCTCTCGGCGCAACGCGCAGAAACCAAGCGCGAACTCTTCGCGGCTATGAGAGCGCGCTACGAGATCGTCCTCCCGCATGGCCAACAATCGGTCGCCGATACGACCTCCTGGCAGGGCACGCGATGAACGAGGCAATTCGATATCGGGCCTGGCGCTGTCGATTACTCTTAAATCTCTTTCTTGGTATCATCGCTCTCGCCTCAACCGCGCAGGCGCATGAATCGCGTCCGGCCTATCTCGAAATCGACGAGACAGCGCCCGGACGTTACGATGTGATCTGGCGCACACCGCTCTACGCCGGAATGCGTCTCCCGATCGCATTGAGATTCTCCGAAGGCGTAAGCAATGTTACGGAGCCTGCGGTTCGCGAACTACCGGACTCACTGGTCGAGCGCCGCATCATCAAGGTAACCGATAGCCTAGTCGGGAAGCGGATCGATTTTGTCGGATTGCAAGCAACCATCACCGATGTGCTCGTCCGGGTGCGGCTACTCGACGGGAGCGAATCTACTACAGTCGTGCGGCCCTCGAAAGCATGGGTCGAGATCACCGGGTCGCGAGGTCTCCTCGCCGTAGCCAGCAGTTACGCATTGCTCGGGATCGAGCACATTCTTTTCGGCGTCGATCATCTGCTGTTCGTGCTCGGGTTGCTCTTGATCGTTGGCAGCGGTTGGATGTTGTTCAAGACCATCACGGCCTTCACAATCGCGCATAGCATCACGCTGGCTGTGGCCACGCTTGGTTACGCTAGCGCGCCGCTACCGCCGCTGAACGCCGCCATTGCGTTGAGCATTTTGTTTCTCGGTCCGGAAATTGTGCGTGCGTGGCGCGGCCAGACAAGTCTCACCCTTCGCTATCCCTGGGTGGTGGCATTTGCCTTCGGCTTGCTCCACGGGTTCGGCTTCGCCAGCGGACTGCAGGCCGCTGGGTTGGCGCAGCGGGAAATTGCCTGGGCACTTTTGTTTTTCAACCTGGGTATTGAGATCGGGCAGGTGTCCTTTGTGTTTCATATCCTCGCGATGGCGTGGTCATACCGGCAACTGGAGATTCGATGGCCGCGCTGGGCCGTGGCGTTACCGGCCTACACCGTCGGAAGCCTGGGTGCATTTTGGACGATTCAACGAACCGCCATTCTCCTCGGCAGCATTCGATGAGCACAGAACCCTCGAAAATTCCTTCGCAAAAAATGCTTCTGTGGCTCGTCGTGCTGGCGGTCGTCGCCACTCCATCCAATGCGTGGGCGCACATCCAAACCGGAGAAGCTGGCGGCTTCGTCAGCGGCTTTCACCACCCGATTTCGGGCTGGGATCATGTCGTGGCAATGGTCGCGGTGGGACTGTGGGGCGCTCAACTCGGGGCGCCAGCGATGTGGCTCCTGCCCGTCGCTTTCCCCATGGTGATGGCGTTCGGAGGAATGATGGGATTGCTCGGCATCCCGCTGCCAGGCGTCGAGATCGGCATTGCTCTGTCCGCAGTGGTCCTCGGGCTGATGGTACTGGGCGAAAAACGCCCGCCCGTATGGATCGCGGCACTCATCGTTGGGATTTTCGCAATCTTTCACGGTCACGCGCATGGGACGGAATTACCGCCGGGTGAAAGCGGGCTGCTCTATAGCGCCGGCTTTGTTATTGCCACGGGATGTCTGCACGCCGTCGGCATCACCATCGGTCTGATCTACCGATGGACGACGGGCCGGGTCGTCATCCGGCTGGCGGGTGCGACCGTTGCAATGGCGGGAAGCTATTTCCTCTTTTCCGCACTGACATGAGGGTGGAATATCAATGGACTCGCGCTGGCTGTAACAAGGTCGTTTGGATAGTTGCGCTACTTTGCTTTATCTGTCCTTGCGCCGAAGCGCATCTGGTCACGACAGGACTCGGTCCAGTCTATGACGGCATCGCCCATCTCGCGCTGTCGCCGGCTGATCTCGCCATCATAATCGCGCTCGTCTTGCTCGCCGCCATGCGCGGCGCAAATCAGGGCCGTTGGATCCTCGCGGTGTTACCCGCCGCGTGGCTCATCGGCGGCGTGGGTGGAATGATGTTCCCATCAACAACGAGCGTGGATTGGGTAAACGGCTTCGTTTTTCTGGTGGCAGGCGCACTCGTGGCGTTGGATTGCAAGCTTCCTTCCACGATCGTTATCACGCTTGCAGCCATCATCGGCGGGTTTGACGGATATTCGATCGGGGCGGGATTAACCCGGACCCCCTCCGCTGCATTGATGTTAACCGGCATGCTGGGGGCCGTGATCGTCGTGGTCACGCTGGTCGCGGGGGTAGTGGTAACGCTGAAAGCGTTCTGGATGCGCGTCGCCGTGCGCGTTATGGGAAGCTGGATCGCTGCCACAGGCCTGTTGATGATCGGCTGGAGCCTTCGCGCGGGAAATCAAGCGCTCAGATAGCGATCACGAAGGAGGAATCACACTTGGCCACCCCGCAACGGTTCGTGCAGCAAAATCGCCAACAGCAGATCCGCGCCGGTTTACGCCGTCGGCGGTGTTGCTGCTTTCTGATTGATCCAATGCACTCTGACTTTCGTTGCATGAACTAACCGACCGTCTCCAGCACACCCACTAACCAAGCCAAGCACCATGAAATCAGAAATCCTAAAGAAGAGTTCGCCAATGATCGCGGTGTTGACCGCCTTATCGATCCAGTTGCCGTTATTCGCACAAGCGCAGGAGGAGCTGCCATTTCCGCCTAAGAAATCTGGCAGCACTGCCGAACGCACCATGCAGGAGTCCACTTATAGTCCGCTACCACCGGTAAGTCATCTGCCGAAGGATGCGCCAAACATTCTGATTTTCCTGATTGATGATGTCGGGCCTGCACAAACGGATACCTACGGCGGGGAGATCCACACACCAACCTTGTCGCGTATCGCCAAGGAAGGCATCTCCTACAACCGCTTTCATACCACCGCGATGTGTTCGCCGACACGCGCGGCCTTGTTGACCGGACGCAACCATCACCGCGTGGCCAGCGGACAGATCGCAGAGCTGGCGAATGATTGGGATGGCTACACTGGCACCATGCCGAAGAGCAGTGCGACGGTCGCGGAAGTGCTGAGGAACTACGGCTATGCGACCGCTGCTTGGGGCAAGTGGCACAATACGCCCGCGCTGGAATCCACTGCCGCCGGCCCATACGATCACTGGCCCACTGGCTATGGCTTCGAGTACTTCTACGGGTTTCTCGGTGGCGAAGCATCACAATGGGAGCCACAACTCGTTAGGAACACATCCTATGTTCAGCACCCGCACACTTCCGGCGGGCACAATTACTATCATTTAAGCGAGGATCTCGCAGACGACGCGATCTCCTGGCTGAGGCAGCATAAGTCCCTCGCGCCGGACAAACCGTTCTTGATGTATTGGGCCAGCGGCGCTGCGCATGGTCCGCATCATGTTCCCAAGGAATGGGCGGACAAATACAAGGGTAAGTTCGATGACGGCTGGGACAAGTATCAGGAACGCGTTTTCAAACGCGCCAAGGACATGGGTTGGATTCCGCAGGATGCGAAACTAACGCCGCGAGCCGCTTCGCTGGCTTCGTGGGACTCGATTCCCGACGACGAGAAACCATTTCAACGGCGGTTAATGGAGGTGTACGCCGGATTCTGCGAACATGTCGATGCGCAAATCGGACGAGTCGTCGATACAATTGACGGGCTGGGCTACGGTAAGAACACGCTGATCCTTTATATCTGGGGCGATAACGGCGCTTCCGCTGAAGGCCAGAACGGCACCATCAGCGAGCTACTAGCGCAGAATGGCATTCCAACAACGATAAAGCAGCACATGCAGGCGCTCGATTCGTTGGGCGGCCTCGAGGCGCTCGGTGGGCCTAAGACCGACCCGATGTATCACGCCGGCTGGGCCTGGGCTGGCGGCGCGCCTTATCAATACACCAAGTTGATCGCGTCGCATTTCGGCGGCACACGCAATCCCATGGCCGTTCGCTGGCCGGCAAAGATCAAACCCGATACCACGCCGCGATCGCAATTCCTGCACGTGAATGATGTCGCTCCAACCATCTACGATCTCTTAGGTATTACGCCTCCCCGCGTCGTCAATGGCATTTCCCAAGACCCAATGGACGGCGTCAGCTTTACCAGCACATTCAACAACGCGAAGGCGCCGGAGATGAAGCACACCCAATATTTCGAAGTCATGGGCAGCCGCAGCATTTATCATGATGGCTGGATAGCGTCGGCAGTCGGCCCCCGCATTCCCTGGATTCCCGGATTGCCACCGGGCATCAAGGACTGGACGCCGGACAAGGACAAATGGGAGCTTTACAACCTCGATAGTGATTGGTCCCAGGCGGAAGACTTGGCCGCGAAGATGCCGGACAAGCTGGCAGAGATGAAGGACATCTTTCTGACTGAATTTACAAGAAATAAGGGGTTGCCCATCGGCGGCGGAATGTGGGTTCCCATCTTGCACCCCGAGCTGCGACTGACTCCGCCTTACACATCATGGACGTTCCCTGGCGGCATCACGCGAATTCCGGAGTTCACCGCACCGGCGCTAGGTAACAAGCCTAACGTTGTCACAGTTGACGCCGACATTCCTGCTAATGCTAACGGCGTGATTTACGCCCTCGGCGGTTTTTCTGGCGGCCTGGCCTGTTACGTGAAAGACGGTGTGCTGTCTTACGAATACAACCTATTCGAGATCGTGCGCACGCACATCAAGGCGAAGGACAAGCTGCCGACTGGGAAAGTGAAAATCGAAGTCGAAACCACTTATATCCAGCCGAAGCCTGCCGGTCCGCTCAAAGTTGTGATGAAAGTCAACGGCAAGGAGGTCGCCTCCGGCACAGTTCCGGTTAGCGCACCATTACTCTTCACCGCCAATGACTGTCTCGATTTTGGCATCGACCTCGGCTCGCCGGTCAGCGTGGAGTATTACGACCAGGCGCCGTTCAAGTTCAACGGCACGATTGAGCAAGCGCAGGTGAAATACCTCGGCACTCCCGCTAAGTAACTACGAGCGGAAACAGCGATTACAATTACTTAAAAGTCGAACGGGCACAGTACTGTCGGGTAGACGGTTAATGACGGGGCAAGCACGAGATCAAATACGGCAGCCAAAAACGCGGTGGAAGAAGCAGAAATTAGCGGCGATAAAGAAGGAGTGATCTAGTTCACAGGCTGGCGATGACAATTAATGTCTTCAACTTAGCTCTAAAATTTCTTAGGAGAAGGAACGCGTGACCTAACGACCGAGCAACAATGAGAAATACGCAACCATGAAATTCAAACTCACTTGCCTCGCCATTCTGGCACTCCTAACCCACACCGCCATCGCTGCCGAGAAGCCTAACATCGTTTTCATCCTGGTAGACAATGTCGGTTGGGGAGCTTTTGGCGTCTATGGTGGGACGACAGCTACGCCACGGATCGATAAGTTGGCGAGCGAAGGCATCCGCTTCAACAACTACAACGTCGAGGCGCAGTGTACGCCGACGCGTTCCGCCATCCTCACTGGGCGGTATTCGGTTCGCTCGGGAACTTACACAGTCCCTTTGCCGGGACAGGGGCTAGCCGGGATGGCGCCGTGGGAATACACTATCGCCAAACTTCTCTCCGACTCGGGCTATGCCACCGCGTTATACGGCAAGTGGCACTTGGGTAACACGCAAGGCCGGCTGCCGAACGACCAGGGCTTCGACGAGTGGTGGGGTGTCAAGGACTCATGGGACGAGGCGGGCTACACCCAATGGCCGCTGTTCGAGGAGAGCGGTCTCCCCGCACCCATGCTGTGGGAAGGAAAGAAGGGCGAGCAATCGAAGCCGGTAATGCCCCTCGACCTCAACGTGCGGCCAATCGTGGACGAGAAGTATATCATCCCGAAGACCGTCGAGTTCATCAAGCGCAACGCAGCGGCGAAAAAGCCGTTCTTTGTTTACATAGGCTACTCCGAAGTGCACTTCCCCGTCATCGCAAATCCGAATTTTGCCGGTAAGTCCACTCAGCGCGGCGGGGTGTTCGCCGACGTCATCGCCGAGATGGACTTTCGTGTCGGTCAGATCCTCGACGCCATCAAGGAGGCGGGTGTCGAGAACAACACAATCATCGTCCTCAGCAGCGATAACGCGAGCGGCGGGGTTCTTCCGCAAGTCGGAGGAAGTACCAACGGGCCGTGGCGCGGCGATTTCTTTAATACTCCCTTCGAAGGAAGCATGCGAGTGCCCGCGATGATCCGCTGGCCAGGCAAGGTCCCGGCGGGCATTGTCACCAATGAAATACTTGCGGACGTGGATTGGCTCCCCACGTTCGCCGGATTGGCGGGTGCCTCGAATCTGCTGCCTAAGGACCGTCCCATTGACGGTGTCGATGCATCGCCCTTCATGGTTGGGAAGGGCGCCACGACGGGTCGTGACAACTACATGTTCTTCGGCGCTGACGGCGAACTGATGTCGATCAAGTGGAAAATTTACAAGACCATCTTCCGCTACACGGAAGCACCTGTTTCTATTGAAAAGCCGTACATCAAGCCGCAGTTCCCCATGATCTACGACCTGAGCAGCGATCCGCACGAGGACAACAACTTGATTTACTCGGATTTCACGGTTGGCTGGGTACTGGCGCCGGACTTCAAGATCATTGGCGAATACACGCGCAGCATTCAGCAATACCCCAATATCAAGACCGGTGAGGACTTCAAGGGTTACAAGTAACGAGTTCTCAGATACCCCACTGACCGATCAGATTATGAGAACAACATGAGAACGACAGCCAGAAGCTTAAGCTTCGTTTGTCTCTCACTACTATGTTCCTTGCCGGCGCTCGCACAACAAAAGGGACAATGGGTGCCGGGCCAGTTCGGCCTAAACGCCGGTGTGATTCCGGATCCGGGGTTTACTTATGCGAACCTGGCGGTGAACTACTCCGCCGACCAGTTGAATAACGCCAGCGGCAACCCGTTTCCACATGTTACCGGAACCTACTCGTTCTGGCTCGATGAGAACATCATCTATTACGTTCCATCGCAGGAGATCCTCGGCGGATACTTCATGCCCTACATTACTCTGAGCTACGCCACCGGCGAGCTGGTCGCCGACATCAGTGGGACGAACCTCAGCGGTGGTGGCGGCGGATCAGGTTTTGCCGACATCTATGTGGAACCGATCAATTTCGGTTGGCACCTGGGCGACCGAGTCGATTTCAATGCCGGCTACGCTTTCACTGCTCCGACAGGGCGATATTCTCCCGGGGCCAGCGACAACGTAGGTTCAGGATATTGGGGTCACAATATCACAACGGGCACTACCCTCTATGTTACGAAGGACCACGGAACGACGGTAAATCTCGCCACTGACTGGGAAATCCACGGCAGCAGAGAGGCTGCCGGGTTCCCTGTCGGCCGGACGAGCAGTATCACGCCAGGACAAGCCTTCACGATGGAGTGGGGAATCGGACAGGCGCTGCCGTTGAACAAAGATCAAAGCATACTGGCCCAAATAGGCCTCGTCGGATACGACCAGTGGGAGGTTACAGACAACAGCGGCAATTTCTTGCTAGGTAGATTTTCCGTGCCGGCGAGCAGGGTTCCTCATTACTCCGTGCACGGCATCGGTGGTCAAGCCAATCTCATTTTTACCAAGTGGGATCTGCTGTTCTTTTTTAAGTACTACGACGAGTATTCGGCCGCGGCTCGACCGGAGGGACGCTCCATCGTCTTCGGCGGTTCCTGGACATTCGGTGGTCCACCGAAATCGGCTGCAACGTCGAAGCACAAATCGTCCGAGACATCGATGGCCAAGTAGAACAATGTTTACGATTGTGACGGCGATTACTGCTCGGAACAATGGTCATGTCAACGTCTGCGCTCCACTAACTATTCACTAATGATTACCACTTCCGCCTCTATCATTTTGTTCATGGCCTCGTCGGCATCGCGATTCTCGGAAGGCGTGTGCGTCGCTACCTTCCACAGGACCATCTCAGCGCGGAGTCCAAGGACGCCGTGAAACTGGCCATGGGTCTTGTCGCGACGATGACCGCACTGCTCCTGGGGTTGCTCATCAGCTCGGCCAAGGGCACCTACGACACCGTGCGAAGTGAAGTGAGTCAGATGGCGGCCAAGGTCGCGTTCCTCGACCGGGTCCTGGCCGCTTACGGACCTGAAGCGGCTGGGGCGCGCGTCCAGTGTCGCGACGTCGTTGCCGATGCGGTCGCGCGCATGTGGCCAGAAGAGAGAGGCAGGTCTGCCCAAGCGGCTCCCAACGAGCAGGCGGGTGACGCCCTTTATTTCGCCGTTCTCCGTCTCTCTCCGAACGACGACGCGCAACGCGCGCTCAAGGCGCAGGCAGCGACCGTTATGGTGGACCTGGCCGAGCTTCGGTCGCTGTTGCAAGCGCAGGCGCTTCCGTCCATTTCGAGGCAGCTTTTGATCGGACTGGTCTCCTGGCTGGTAGTCATCTTCTTTGGTTTCGGCCTGATCGCGCCGCCTAACGCCACGACCACTCTCGCATTTGTCGCAGCCGCGTTTTCGGTGGCCGGCGCCGTTTTCCTAATTCTGGAACTCGACCATCCTCTTAGTGGCCTGATCCGGATTCCCAGCGAGCCGATGATTAATGTCCTGAACCACCTCGCCAAATGACTCCGTCAAAACCGTTGTTGTCGCGTGAGTTAATCATCAACCATGTATCTCGATCGTATGGCACGCTACTGGGACGTAAATGATAAGACCCGACAATCCGAAGGCAGCGTCGGGGCGGCCGCGCACCGGGACGCCGCGCCGATGCCTCGCGTTACTTCTTTTTCTTCGCCATACAAACGATCGGAGCGACCATCCTTCTTTGGTATGCCATTCCGCTTTACCGACAGGTCTTAGCCGATCCGGCCGGACATGAAGTGCGACCGGAAAGGCTGATCTGGTCGCTGTCATCAATCGGACTGATGCAGGCCGGTTATTGGATGCGCCATCGATTTAATCCGCCGCTGCCTCAGTTCCACAATGCATTTCTTGGCCACGTCATTCTATTTGTCGGCAGCGTTTCCTTCGTCTTCGCCGGCGCCGTTTTTTGCTTCGCCTTCATCATGCCAAGGCCCGAATTGCAAATACCTCCCTCCCGCTATCTCGTTCTGATCGTCGGTTTGTTTGCGTTGTTCTGTTATGTACAGGGAACTGGCGCGACTGGGAAGGGCGCTCAGCGGAGCGAGGCAAACACCGGAAGATATAGCGATGAGTGACTACATGGGACCAAAGTCCAATAGGCCGGCCCAATGGCGTCGCGGCCGGAGCATAATTACCGCTTCCACTGTCGCGTACTCGTTAGGCCACGCGTTTAAACTCTTCGCTTTGGCTTATTTCAAAAGTGTGACTTTGCCGGTGTGCAGGTCGTAAATCCCTCCAACGATTTTGATTTTGCCCGATGTTTCAAGCTCCGCCAGGACTGGGCTGTCTTTGCGAATGTCAGTGATTGTCTGCCGCACATTTTCTTCAACAACCTTTTCTACGAACTCCTTGTTTTTAGACGTGCGTTCCTCCGGTTTGAATCCTTGCACCGCGTCCACCGCCGGCCTGATTTTGGCGAGCAAAGCCGTTAGGTTGCCAAGCTTCGCCTCGTCGCATGCCCCCTTCACCGCACCGCACGCACTGTGACCCAGTACGAACACAAGTTTGGCGCCCTCCAGCTTGGTCGCGAACTCCATGGAACCGAGCTGGTCCTCGTCTTCTATATTCCCCGCCACCCGACCGACAAAGATGTCTCCAATTCGTTGATCAAATACCAGCTCGACTGGAACCCTCGAATCAAGACAGGATAACACGACGGCCTTCGGATACTGGCCATCAGCGGAGTTCGTTATCCTTTTCTTAATCTCCGGGTTGCTAATCTTGCCGGCTGCGTAGCGGGCGTTACCGTCCATCAGATCGGTAAGGACCTTGTCCGGCGTGAGCGCCGATTGTTGCTCCTTTGTCACTTGTGCATTCGCCACGGCTGCAAGGGCGAGAACAAATGCTGTCACTACTCCAAACTTCCGGTTCATCGTTTTCATTGGTTTTTCGATTGTCCTTTTCTCTCGGGATTTACGTTTTGGTTTGCTACATTGAAATAATTTCTGTGGGTCTTGGCGAAGGACTATATGAGTTCGTGTACCGAGCGCGCAAATCAGCTCCTGTCCATTGGAAACAATACTTCAACCCGAGGCGCGTTAGTGGTTTGCCTGAGCGACGGCTGGTTTTGCAGCGCTGTTGAGGCCCACATGTAAACGCAGAATCCGGTCGAGCTCGGCAATCGTTTGCGGCAGCCCGGTGGACCCGTGCGGGCCGGGAACGATTACCTCAGATCGTGCACCATCAAGATGCGAGCTCCAATACGGCACTACTCCATCTGTGCTGTTTGGCGAGTCGCCTTTGCCGCGATCGCCGATAATCGAATGATAAGGAACGGTCATTGGAACGCTGTTTAGCACTTTGAATGTCGGATTGTTTGGCTGTAAACCGTACACGCTATTCGGTAAACGTTTGCTGCCCGTAATTCGTGTCAACTCCGCTTGCGTTACGGCATCGTTCAACACCGTGGCCACATTGACCGGCAGGGAGATCAAGCTAATCGCGAGTCGGCCGATTCCGCCGCTGGCCATCTCACTTCCGCGATGCGGAGTACAAATAAAGACGACGCGTTTTATGCGTGGATTCGCCTTAAAGATAAGCGCGTGAATAAGGCTATTGTTGGAATTGCGGGCAAGAATCTTCTTTGCCGGTTCGCCGACGGCTTTTTCCCACATCTCTGGAGTCACTGTTACTACCTGAGCGTGAGTAAGTATTCCACCCATGCTGTGGCCAACCACAACATAGGGAAGATGATTCGGATGTAGTTTGTCTACTTTGGCCAACTCCTCGCGCAAGCGCAGCGCGGAATAAAGAATGGGTGTTCCGGTAGGATAGGCGAAGACCCAGAATTGGTACCGTTTCCGTATCTCCGGATCTGCTTCCAGTCCGTTGATCGTCTCCACCCACGTAAACGGACTTGACACCAGACCGTGTACAAAAACGAGCGGAATTCGGTCCGGATCGTAGGGCTGAAGGAAATACAAGCCCGTCTTATCAATGTAACGACTGGATCGCAGCGCAGCCATTAATTCAACGAGCGTGAGATTAGATGGGGGCGAGTAATAGCTGATTGGTGCTGAAAAATCGGCGGCGAGCGGGCGGACCTTGCCTTCTACTAATGCAGTCGGTTGTTTAGCAGGGCGCCGCAGGGCAAGGGTAACGTCCTTTCCCCTGAAATCGAGAGTAGCTGTTACTGGAGCGCTAATTCCCTTTAGCGAAGCAAAATTTTCACGCGGAGTCGTGTTCCGAACTCCGACCAGCGCGCCCCCAACTCCTTGTTGAGCTGTCTCCTTCCTTACCAGTGAATGCTTAATTGAGCTGGCCAGTTGAAATGAGTTGAAATAATCCGGCGGCCAAACAGCTGGGCCGGCAGGTTGTAGATGCAAATGGTAGGTCTCGTTATTCGAAGTAACCGTCAACGGCTGGTTCCACAATCGACCTCCTTCACTAGAACGTAGCAAAATTGTCAGCTCCGCGGCAGCGGTGTTGTAAGCGTCCAAGGCCGGTGTCTCCTGCGTTCCTGAGCCAAGCATCGGAGTTGTGATGGCCGCCGCGTGCAGGTAATCGGCCGCTCGTTTTTCGACTGGAACTTGCACCGACCGCGCCTCCCTTAGGCTATCCGCTGCCGGAGCATATTGCGTCTCCTTCCGTTGGGGCGTCGTTGCGCACGCTGCGAGAAGGGCGACGGTCGCGCCAAGCGCGATTAGTCGAATTCGGCATGTTGCTCTTGAGTAGTCAGTAATCACCGGAGCTTTGTGGTATCCGAGTAATCAATACTTACGCTAAATCCCTATTCCGTAGCGGACGCTTCTTCGCCTTCCGGCCAGGCACTGTTAGTAGGGCTCCAGCCTAGTCGGGGCTGACGCGATCCATGCTTTGAAATGTGGCTAGTCGGTCTCCTTCGTCCAACTTGAGTCGGGATTGTAGCTATTCATCCCAGCGGCCAGTTCGGCCGTCTTCGGGCCAAGGTCTTTTTGATAGACGTCGCCATAATGATTTACCAGAAACGTCATCACGCCCGTTTTCCCATAATCAGCGGGCCACGCGATCATCGCGAACCCGCCAATCAGGTGGCCGTTGATGATGTAGTTGTATTTGCCTCCGGGAGCCGCCGCGCCTTGAGCGGTGAGGATTTTGAAATAGTAACCGGCATACGGCGTCTTCGAGTCCTTGATTTCAGGACCGCCGGGACTTGGTTCTTCGCCGGTATTGGCCGCCCAGTACAGACCGTCCTTTTTACCCGGCGCGCTTTGGAGCTTTTGCGCGAACTGCCGCACTTCCGTGCCATCGCGCGGCTGCGCGGCGTAATGTCGTTGTGCTGCCACATAGGCTCGCAAGGTGGCGATGGCCGTGAGTTCGTTTTCACCGATGCGCCGCTTGAGCACTTCTTCGAACCCGGCGTTAGTGTCGAAGTGCCAGCCGGTGTCCGTCTTGACCAGTGGGATTGGGAAGGGCCAGGCTTCATACCCAACGACCAATGTCACCGAACCGTCGTCGTTGGCGCGCAAGCGCTGGCGATCCTCGGCCATCTTGGCAAGACGCCCGCGCAGTTCGCGGTCGCGCGCGGCATCAACCGTACCGATGAGGTCGCGGTGTTCGGTACCGAAGATTTCGACTAAGGGCGCAGTCTCGCCGGTCTTAAGGGCAGCGACGAACGCCTTGGCCGCCTCCTCTGGCGTCTCGAAGGCGCGCTGTGTTGCCGCTGGGTTTTCCTGCGCGCGGGCCGTGGAGGATAGAAGAGCAACCGTCAGGCTGAGAGAAATAAGAAGTGTTTTCATGATCGAATAAATTGATTCAGTTCCTGTCTATCTACGTCGTCCGCCGCCGCTGTGACTCATGCTCGACATACTCTGTCCGCCGCGCTGGCTGAAGCTTTGCGATCGAGAGCCCGACGACATGCCGCCGAATGCGCCACCCTCGTGTGCTCCGCCAGACTGGCGCCCACCAAACTGTCCGGCCGAAGCGGATCTAGCAGCACCCGGACTTTGTCCACCTTCGCGACCTGCGCCACCGCCACCCTGCCAATGTTGCGCGCCCTCCGGTGCTTGACGTTGTCCTTGCTGCGCGCCGGCCGCGCCCTGGCGTTGCGCCTGGTTAGCAGTCGCCTGAGATTGCAAACCACCGGCGGATTGCTGGCGTTGCGCCTGGTTTCCCGCCGACTGAGATTGGGCGCCGCTGAAGGACTGCTGGCGCTGCGTCTGATTTGCTGCCGCCTGAGATTGGGCGCCACCGGCGGACTGCTGGCGTTGCGCCTGATTGGTAGTAGATGTCTGCTGCCGCGCGCTTTGATTTTGAGAAGCTGAATTTTGTCGCTGGGTTTGTGCTGAACTAGAATAGTTTTGCCAGCTTTGTTGCGACTGACTCGCGTAGTTCTGCCTCTGCTGCTGATTGTAAGCAGACTGAGACGCGTACAGGTGCGCTATAGACCGCACCGTTGGCCCAGTTCAGCCCGTAGGCTGTCGCGGCGCCAGCGACATAACCAGTCGTCGCCGCCGCGGCCGCTGCGCCAGGAACATAGTAGTTCGGATAGGCCGTCGACGAATAGGTGACGGCTGGCACCGGCTTGCTGCACGACCGCGGCTGAAGGCTGGTATTGCGGAACATAGACTACCTCCTGCTTGGCGGGAACGATCTTCACCGCATCCGGCTGATCAACCACGACCTGCTTGTCGTCGGTCTTCAGATTGCCGGCGTCTTGCGCTTTGCGCCGGAAAATCTGAATTGCCTGGAGAACATCCGGCTGCTGCGCGATCACCGCCTCTCCGAGCGCCTGGGTCCAATCGAGGTCGTCATTCATAAAGCTGACCACCTCCGGATAGGCCAGCAGATTGAGCACTGGTTGCGACAGCGACGGGTCGGGCTTGAGGTTCTTATCTTGCTTATACTTTTCGAGAAAGTGCTGACCTTTCACGATATCGAGCGGCGTGGTTGCCGCGGGCAACATCAGTCCCAGCAAATCGTCCGGGTAAAGTGCGATGCGACCGACCAGATTCTGCAACTGATCGGGCGAGAGCAACGGCGCAGTCGGTGCAGCCAGTTGTGGCTGCCCCGGTGGCGCCTGCGCGAGCATACTGCCTGGAGGGAAGGGCGCGGCAATGCAGACTGCCGCGACAAGGAGTTTCGGGAGCGTAGTTTTCATGTTGGTTGCAGGGTTTGCGAATTACAATGCATTAAGTTGAGTCCGGTTGCGGAGGTGGTGATTGCTACCCTAACGCTCGAGGAATTAATTGCCAGTGCAACCACGCCTCCCGCAGCGATTAGTTGACGAAACGGGAGTCGTTGGCGGTCTAAACCAGGTAGGCGGTTCATAAAATTCCGATCTCTTGCGCGAAGTTTGCCGCGGAGCTCATTCGGCCCGCTATTGGACTTTCGTCCCATCATGGTAGGGCGCGGTATGTAAGACTAACGTCCAATATGCAATTCGCCGTCGATAACATTGGACTAAGGTCCAACCTGCTCAATACGTAGATTCGCCCGATTAATCGTGTGAAAATGATAGACTGTCCCGAGCTGGAGAAGTTGGTCGGTTAATCGTGAGCCGATTCAGCTGATCGACGTTCGGTCAAAGAACGAATTTGCTGCAATGCACATCCGGCGGGCACGATCGCTTCCTTTTACCGAACTGGCAGCGCCGCGTATGTTTCGGAGACTGCAGTCCAACAAAGCTACCGATTTGTGTCGTTTCTGCTGAAGGGATGCCCAGGCTAGCCTTGCCGCCGGGATGCTCTTGAAGGTGAGATTTTCCCGGCAAAGAAGAACGGGAAAGCCGGGCTCGGACATGAACAGGTTGTCAGAGCCCACCGCGCGCCTCAGAAGCCTTTGCCGAAGACTTTCTCCGAGCCTAATTCGGTTTGCCCGCGGGTCGTGTGAGGCCCACTTCTCGTTAGGCGCGCAAAGGCAAGTCCCCACCGCCTTTCATGGCTGCTTCGTTTCTAAAGATTCCTTGAGATCGAGCAAGGGCTGCTGGCTGATGCCGATCAGGCCGCGGCGCGGCCGATCGAAATCCGCGATGATGGTGATGACCACCGCGATAAGCAACGGCAGCATCCAGGCGGAAAAACCGGTGCGCGCACCGTTGGCACCGGCCCGGTAGCCGCTTGTATAACAACCCGCGCCGGCCACGATCACGAGGAGCAACCAGACCGCACCCGGCACGCGCGATCGCAGCGCGTTCAAGCGGGTGACATCGAGATCGATCGTTTCGTTGAGCGCGTTGATAAATGTCGCAGTGATCGGCGATGGCGCTTCCTTTGCGGCGTCGATGGTGTGTGACCATAGTTCACGCTGCAGTCTGGCCGTTTCACTTTGGGCGAGGGTAATTTTGGCGGAATCGCTGCCAGCGGTGTAGAAACTTAACCGCGCATCGACGTAATGGCGCAGCAAATCCTCGATCGCCTTGGCGTTTGTCTCCGGCAGAAATGATGCGCGGAGATAAGTCGTGCCAATGGCATTCGCTTCCCGCAGCACGAGCTCGCGGCGAGTTTCATAGCGGGTCACGGCCATCGAAAAAGTGAAACCGAGCAGCAGCGCGAGCATCCCTAGCACGGCACCCTGGATCGCGCCGATCTGGCCCTTGCGCGGTTCATCTTTTTTTACAAAGAGCCGCGGCCTGCGCGGAACCCGACCTCAGCTAGCGCGACCAGAACCAGCCCGATGATTATCAAGACCAGCCATTGGTTTCGGAAAATAAACGAAAGAATTTCGTCCATAAAATATTCAGATTCGGTTCATCTGCATCGCCGCGAGCAGAGGCAGCACGCTCATAGGTACGGAATTCATCAATCGGCGCCGTAGGTGGTCAGAGAATTGACGGGCAGAACGGTAGGAATGACAATTTGATTTTCATGATGGCTTTGCCACTCCGGTTCATACTGTGTCCGGATAAGGCTTTGGGATGACTTTGACCAGCTTGAAATCTTTTGCTTTCCAGCTGTTATCGAATTGCGGGTAAAGCGGGCATAGGGCCCTCGGTTGTTCTGTCTCGCGCGCGTGGAACTGGGTAGCATACCACTACCAGAAAAGCAGAAGCCACTTGTTTCCAACTCGTGAAACTGCTGCGGTGCCGGACAACCGAGCAAGGTCCACCGGAGGCATTACATCACCGCAGTGTCGGTGCGGTTTAGTCCCTCTTCAAGGACGCGATGAACCGCAGCGACAGATTCGTCGGATCCCGTTCGCGTGAAAGAGTCGAGCAGTTTCCATAAGACGCGCCTCGTAAGAATCACACATGGGGGATTCGCCATTTGACTGGACCCGTTCGGGATGTTGGATCCGTAAGTCGTCGTGAATCTGGTGCCGGAGCGCGGTATAGGTGTGGATTTGGTGAGGCGCGGCCATTGGCTGATCTGGAATGTTCATCTGTCCTCTCCTCCTCTGTCGCGATTGCCTTCAAGTGGCGTGGGCTCGCTCCATGGCGGCGCCGGCTTTTGCGTGTCGTAGTAGGGGTAGCTTGGCCGCGGTGTCTGATACATTGAGACCCCGAACCATAGCCCAAACAGGAAGGTCATTACTGCGACAATGGCGGCAATTTGCTTGATAAGCGTGGGAAGGAACGGATGGCGTCGAGAAGTTACATCCCGTGTCCGCAGTGGCGGGTGGTGAATCTGTTGCAGGAGCGCGGTGTAGGTGGGGATTTGGTGCGGGACGCAAATTGGTTTGTTGGCACTGACGAATTTCATAAACGGCTTTCTTATTTAGGGTTAACCGCTCCAAATCTAGCGCAGGAACGAGGAGCCCTCGCTACGAGGCGCTTAAAACGGCGACCTCGCTGCGGTAGACTCGGGGCTCCGGCCTGGATCTGGAGATCGCGCTAAGCGGTGCCTCAGCGAGGTTAAGGCCCCCCGACCGGTTTGTTAGATCCAGCTGGAAGTGCGTTGAGACGTCGGGTGACGTAATCAACAACATTTTACCAGTGTTGCCGAATGACGTGTATTGGACTTTAGTCCTATGCGTTCAGGGGCCGCAAAACCCGAGAAGAGAGAACCGGCTGTTCAGACCCCGAGGGCCGCGCTGGCTTCCACGTGCCGAGATCTTCCAAGGCGTTGCACATTGGCGCGCCGGAAACTTTGATACCGCTGTCGCCACCCTGTCAGACGAAGGTCCTATTTTCAGCAGGAGCAACATTCTATATAGTCGAATGAACTCAAGTTTCAGGCTGGCGTAATGTGAAACTTCCGGCTCACGTTCTATTCAGCAAGGATTTGTCCCTCCTCGTTTGGAAGCCGCGCGGCATCATGGATGAATCAACGGTCAACGAAATGGTCGGTTCATTAGGCCGTAGAAAAGCGAAATAGTAAACCGCTCAACCGATTCTCGGACGTATCGGCACTCGATACGGTTGATCTCAATTTTAACTTTGTCTTTCACGTTGCGCTTGGCCGACGTCTCTCGGCCAAGCGCAAGCCCGCCGTGAAATCCGCCTTCTACGTGACGAGCTCTGATACCGTGCATTATGCCAAACTGCACGCCATGCTAACGGACTATTCGCCGCTCCGCGTGGCCCTATTCACAGATCGCGCCGACGCGGCCAAATGGCTCGGCGTGCCGCTCGAGGCGTTGCTCAAATAGGATAATCACTAGAGGAACGGCATTCCCCGGATCACCGCATCGCAGGGGCCACGGCGCGACTAATCCGTCAGCCGTAGGACTAAATCGTAGTACCAACGTCCAATTATCGGAGCGGTATTGGTTCCTAGACAATGGATATTAAGAATCCATGACTTGGAAGATCGCTCAAGTCGGGACGTTCTTTGTTGCTCTTGCCGCGCTCTTCGAAATAGCATCGCAACAGAGGAAATTTGAAACATCGAATAGGACCTTCATCGGAATAGCGGGCGGCAAAGGGACGCGATGACCGTGGGCGCGAGCGCTCCCGGTCGATTTCAGAGAATGGTAAGGGCGGTGCGCATAATACCCGTTTACCAATAGCGATAATACCCTGCACGCCCGTTGACGCCGACAACCCAGGTCCGGTGCCGATAGTAGTGCCCGCGATAGCGATATGGATAGTAATGCCCTCGGTAGTAATATGGGTAGTAATGGCCTCGATAGTAATATGGATAATACCGTCCATGGTAATAATAAGCCGAAGCTGACGCCGGAACAAAGCAGGCAACACCGAGCACTACAGCAAACACCAGCGGAAGAAGATTTTTCATAAGTCCCCCGAGACCATTACACGGTGACTGTTTTGTTGTCGCGAGATTTTTTTTGCGTCTCTGTTGAGATCGCAAGATAGCCGGCCTTCGACGAATACTTCCTTCAGCAGCTTACCATGGCTCGCGGACCGGCCCCCATTGGTTGGACCAATTCTGGACGAAGGGGTGCGTCATCTCCTCTTCCTGCTGCCTGCGCGACGTGCTGTTGCGTACATAGCTGCTGATACCGTTGATGCTCCGGTTCTCCGCCGACATAGGCCACGCCGGCTTTGTCGTCTTTAAAGACGTAAAAGACTTTGCCCTTCACTGTGCCAGACTCGAGTTTGTTGCTCGGAAGCGCTGCGTAGAGCTCCTTTTGCTTTGCGGTCTGTGGAGTCCGCACACGGAAGCCGGCTTGTGGAGAGGAACGATTTGGTCTTGTCTGTATTGGCCGTTTCCGTGCTGGCGCAGCCAGCAAAGAAAATGATGCCGCAGGCGGCCAAGATGAGAATCAGGCTTGAGTTAGTTATTCTGGTTTTCATGAGCTCGATTGCGACGTTGCTGGCTTGCGGACCTCGCAAGTAGAGAGCGCGTCGACTGCTGGCGTCAATAGTGTCTTTCATCTGTCACGAAAATGTAACAATCGCGTGCGGATTGCGATTAGCGTAATTGCCATTGGCTGCGGCGGTTTACGCTACTATCGAGCGAGAGCACTGGAGCGGTCACCCGCTGTAATCCTGGCCCAACTGCCTGGACCAACTCCGGGTGAAGAAGTCATTCATCTGCTCTTCCGGTGCCTCCGCGACGTGCTGCTGCATACAGAGCTGATGATACCGTTGATGTTCCCGTTCTCCGCCCACATACTCCACGCCGGCTTTCTCGTCTTTATAGACGTAAAAGGCTTTGCCCTTCACTGTGCCCCGCTCGAGTTTGTTGCTCGGAAACGCGGCGTAGAGCTCCTTCTCCTTTGCGGTCTGTGGAGTGTGCATACGGAAGCCGGCTTGGGAAAGTAACGATGTGGTCTTATTTGTTTCCATGCTGGCGCAACCGGTAAAGAAAATGACGCCCCAGGCGGCCAAGATGAGAATCAGGCTTGAGTTAATTATTCTGGTTTTCATGGTTCGTTGCGTGCTGACTAACCTCGGCTTGCAAGTAGAGAGCACGTCGACCGCTGGAGTCAATAGTATCTTCCGTCTGTCACGAAAATGTAAAACTCTTGGATTCATATGACATACGGTGTGTTTGGTTGATTTGTATTCGCCGCACAGCGAGAGCTTTCTTCCACCGGCTTTAATTGGACGAAGCTCGTATAGAGCTGGAATCATCGGGCAAGATCAAGATCGTCGGAGGGGTTTACGACCTGCACACGGGGAAAGTCACGCTCTTGAAATAACGCCGGAAGAATGGCCCCCGCAGGCAAAAGCTAACTGGATTGCGACTGTGCCAATAAGGGCAACCCCTCGAGCGGCGCCCGCGGCGTAGGTCTAAAGTCTAATTGCTTTCACGTCGTTTGTCCTCAAATTGAGCTAATGAAAACGAAAACCTTTTATCTAGCTACGATCGTGTCTTTCGTTTGGATCATTCTCGGGCAGTCCTACGCGGCAACCATTCCCGCCGGCACTACTCTGGTCGTGCGGACGCTCCAGGCGATCTCTGCGATCGATCAGCCCGGCACGCCTTTCACCGCGGAACTCGAGAACAACGTCACTGCAAATGGAAAAGTGGTCCTGCCCGCCGGTACTAAGCTGTCGGGCAAAGTGCAGACTGCGAAGCGAACGACGACTAGTACACAGCAACTCACCGTCAATCTCACCAGCGTGCAGTTCGGCGGGCGCGCGGTCCCGATCAAAACGACCGGTGCCTACCATTTGGACAGCACTACTTACCAATCGCGACGCGGTACCTCCGTCTCGCGTGCCGCATACACCGTGCCGTCCGGTAGGAAGATGCAGTTTCGATTGGCTGAGTCGCTGAATCTGTAGGCGACGAGCTAAGCGTGGGTCTGAATCCATTTAACTTCTCCGGCAAGGGTGGCGCTGGTCACGGGCCCCGGCGATCGGCCTAACGGCTAAATCTCGTTGCTCAATCATCGGCGATTCCCCTTCCCGTTCTTTCGATCACGTAGGTCTAAGGTCCAATATCAAACCAAGTGGGGATTGTACAAAATTCACGTGAATCTCAAAGCGAAGGCGAAAATATGAATTCACTACGTTCCCAGTTATCACTGCCTAACAGATCGGCTTATTCCGTGGTCGCGATCCTCTGCGTTGCTTTGGTCGCGTCGACCTCAAGAGAAACGTTGGCCCAAACTCCACCAGCCCCGCAGCCCGATGCGGCAGCGCCAGCGCAAGAGGCCGCTCCGAAAATTCCCGACGCCGAACTGGACTCTCTCGTGGCGCCCATCGCGCTTTATCCTGACCCACTTTTAAGCCAAGCCCTGGTTGCTTCAACATACCCGGTCGAACTGATCCAGCTCCAGCAGTGGACGAAGAAGAACACGGGTCTAAAAGATCAGGCGCTCGCTGATGCCGTGGCCAAGCAGCCGTGGGACCCGAGCATTCAGGGTTTGGCTCCATTCCCGGATGTCGTGGAAACGCTCGCAGGCAACATTCAGTGGACGTCGGATCTTGGAAACGCTTTCCTGGCGCAGCAGGCTGACGTGATGGCCGCAATCCAGCGCATGCGAGCGAAAGCTCAGGGCACCGGAGCGTTAAAGACAAGCGCGCAGCAGAAAGTTGAGACGGAGTCGATCGACGGCGGTCAGCAAGCGATTGTGATTCAGCCCGCTGATCCCAACACGGTTTACGTACCGTCGTATGACCCCGCGACTGTTTACGGTGCTCCTGCGTATCCGTATCCGCCGGTCACTTATCCGGGATACGTCGCGGGTGCGGCGTTGACATTCGGAACGGGACTCGCCCTCGGCGCGGCCTGGGGTGGAGGTTGGGGCTACAACTGCGGCTGGAACAACGGGGACGTGGACGTGAACGTCAACAACAAGTACGTAAACAACTACAACAAGAAGAACAACATCAACAGCGCGAACAAGAACTGGCAGCACAACCCGCAGCATCGCGGAAATGCGCCATACGGAAATAAGGCAACCGCTAACAAGTACGGTGGAACCGCCAGAGGACCAGGCGGTGCGGGCGGCGCAGGTGGTGCGGGTGGTGTCGGAAAGCCAGGTGGTGCGGGCGGCGCGGGTGGCGTTGGTGGTGTTGGAAAAGCCGGCGGAGCCGGCGGGCCGGGAGGCGCCGGTGGTGTCGGAAAGCCCGGTGGTGCGGGCGGCGCCGGTGGTGTTGGCAAGGCCGGCGGTGCCGGCAGCGCAGGTGGTGCCGGAAAGCCCGGTGGGGCGGGTGGCGCCGGAAAACCCGGGGTGCGGGGGCAGCAGCCGGAGCAAAAGCTGGCGGTGGCGGAGCCAGCACCAAGCCGGCCTCGAAGCCCGGCGGAGGCGGTGGCGCTAACAGTATCGGCGGTCATCAACCTTCAAAGGGCGGTGGCGGCGGAGGCGCTTTCGGCGGAGGAAGCGGGTCATCTGCCAAAGCGGCCAGCAATCGCGGTGGCAGCAGCATGGGAGGTGGGGGTGGTCGTGGAGGCGGCGGCGGTGGCGGCGGCCAAAAAGGCGGCGGCAAAAAAGGCGGCGGAGGACGCGGACGCTAAACGCGATGAACGAAAAAAATTAGATCAAAAACTATGAACTCATTAAAACTTCAGTTCCTTGCGTCAGTGCTAGCGGCTTCCAGTTTTGTCTGTGCCGGTTTAATAGCGGCGCCGCAGCCGAAATCGGATACCGCGGCTGGAGCGCAGCCTAATCAAAAACAATTCAACACACCAAAAGAAGCGGCTGACAGCCTGGTTCAAGCAGCTGAGTCATTTGATGTTAACGCCCTGAAGGAAATTCTCGGACCGGACAGCACCGATCTCGTCGCTTCTGAAGATCCCGTCCAGGACAAGAACAAAGCGATGGCGTTCGCCGCCAAGGCCAAGGAAAAAACGGCGATCAACACAGACGCCAAGAATCCCAACCGGGCCATTTTAACTGTAGGCAACGATGATTTCCCGGTTCCGATTCCGATCGTGAAGAAGAAGGGCAAATGGGTTTTCGACACGAAGAGCGGACGGCAGGAAATCTTAAACCGCCGGATTGGAACCAACGAGCTGGACGCGATTGCGATCTGCCGCGGGTTCGTGGAAGCGCAGCACAAGTACGCGGAGGAAAAACATGATGGGAAGGCAAATCAATACGCGCAGCGGATTATCAGCACCCCTGGAAAGCAGGACGGCCTCGCCTGGCAGAACGCGGACGGAACTTGGGCGGGTCCGGTTGGCGAAGGGATCGCTAGAGTGCTGGAACAAGGTTACTCGAACAAAAGTGAACCATTTCACGGATACTACTTCAAAGTGCTGAAAGGGCAGGGGCCGGCTGCGCCCATGGGAGAGATGGATTTCGTGGTCAATGGAGCGATGATTAGCGGGTTTGCCCTGGCCGCAGCGCCGGCGCAATATCGGGTTACCGGAGTAAAGACATTCATGGTCGGGCCTGACGGCGTCGTTTACGAAAAAGATCTCGGACCCGATACGCTCAAGCTGTTTCAAAGCGTGGAGCGATATAATCCGGATAAGACATGGAAACCTACCGACGATGATTGGCCGGAAGAGGCGCAGTCATCGGATTCTGATTCCTCTTCACCGCAATAGGTTTGTGCCTTATTTGGATATGCCAAAATTCGAAAATCGGTGCGCTCGCCGTCCCGTCCATTGTTTCTTTGCGATCTCCGCGGTGACTCTGTCGCTTTTCTCGTTCAGCGGATGCTCAACAACCAAGACCGGGACGAATAGTACCGCGGCGGAATTTGATCGAGCCGATACCAATCACGACGGAAAGGTTTCACGGGATGAACTTAATGTATACATCGTGAACCAGATCTTTGATTCGCGCGATACGAATCATGACGGGCGCATGACGGAACAGGAGTGGACTGGTGGTGATCCCGCACGAGTAGCCGCGTTTAAGAAGCGCGATCTAAATGGGGATGGAGTCGTTACAAAACAGGAAGCGATCACCTATGGCCGTGAGCATGGCGTCGCGAATCAGATCATGAAGGAAGCAGACACGAACCATGACGGTTATCTCGAGCCCGCTGAGTTTCAGGCGTATTACGGAAGCCACGAAGGTCCTCCCGGCTGATGGATAGGAATTTGTCGCGCGTGTTGCCAAAAAAACTCAAAGCCCTGGATCAAATCTGTGCTCTTTTAACGTTTGCAGCAGCCTCAGTATAGCTATGTCATCCCGAGCGAAGTCGAGAGACCTAACAACTGCGGAGCACGTCACCCAAGTCGGAGAGGTCCTTCGACTCCGCTCAGGATGACAACCTTCGTATGCTTTGTTGCCGAGGATCACATCTCCACACCGTAGTGATAGGTTCCCGAACATTCTTTGGGCAACAGCCCCAAGCTCGTCCCTCCGTCAACGGTTTACCCTGTGTGCATCTGAAAATCCTGACGGTTGCCCTTGTCATAAGCGCCGCGATTACCTGTCCGGCTCAAAGCCCCGAACCTTCAGCCACGGTTACAGCTGCCTCCGACTTCGAAGAGCTTCCTGAGCTTAAAGCCAGCGAGATTCTCAAACCGGAAATTCTCAAAGGACCGAATTATACCGTGCGCGAACCGGTCCCGACTTCCTCGGGTATGAATCAATTCACCATCGACTCAGAGTTCGGCGTCTTTCAAGCCGATGGGAACGAAATGCTGCTTCAACGAGTCAAAGAGATTTACATGATTGCCAAACTCAAAGATGTTTCACGGACGGATCAATTCGAGCAATCGCTGGTCACGGCGGCGAAGGGGCCCTACAACGCCGCCAAGAACGTGGTGAAGGATCCAGTTAACGCAGTTTCGAGCGCATCGAAGGGGCTCATGAAATTCATGGGGCGCACCGAGCAGACGATCAAGCACGTCGCCAAAGGAGAGACGCAGAAGAACACGGATGGCAACAAGATGGAGCAAATGATCGGCTACACTAAAGCCAAGAGTAAAATTGCGGTTAGCATGGGAATCGACCCCTACAGCACGAATAGCGTCCTCCAAAAAGAGCTGGGTGACGTTGCCTGGGCGTCGTGGGCGGGCGGTTTCACCTTTTCGGCGGCGACATTCCCGATCAGCGGCCCGGTAGGCGCGACCCTGACCGATGACGAATATGAGCAGTGCGATCGGCGACTTGCTGTCTCAAAAATCCCCGGCCGAACTCAAGGCTATCAACCGTTCGGCTCTTCGCAACATGGGAGCCAGCGCCAAAGACACGGAGCGTTTGCTCAATAACACGGCCTTTACTCCAACCCAGCAGACCAAGTTTGTTTTCAATCTGAAGTCCCTTGATGGTGTAGCGAATCGCGGAGCGTTCATTCGCGCCGCTGCTGAAAAAAGTTCCGAC